>CAMKQH010000011.1 GCA_946414885.1 uncultured Lachnospiraceae bacterium | reverse complement strand
CCACGCGTTACTCACCCGTCCGCCACTAAACTTAAATCACTAGGTTTCATTAAGTCCCGTTCGACTTGCATGTGTTAAGCACGCCGCCAGCGTTCATCCTGAGCCAGGATCAAACTCTCAATAAAAGTTTTTTCCGGCCGGATCAACGATATTTGTTAATCTGGCTTTTACTGTTTTGTTTAGGTATTTGTTCTCTGAAATCTCGGAGATCAGGCTGCCTAAGAGCCTTTTCTCTGGAATTTTCAGGGTTGCATTGTTGTTTACTTATCAAGGTGCGTTGCTGTCTTTGTTTCTTGCGACAGCTTTGTTATAATACCACCGCTGCAAGCACTTGTCAACAACTTTTTTCAAGAAATTTTTCATCTCGATTTTTCATTGTCTAAAAGGCTTTTTGCGGCCTCGCTATCAGCTCTCTGCCTCAGCGACGAATTTGATTGTATCACCGACCCATCAGAATGTCAACACCCAATTTCAAAATTTTTCTACGAAATATCACAATTTACGTATTCAACAAAAAAAGCCTTAAAAACAAGGCTTTTCTTATCTTTTGCAACAGTGTGCAAACGGGATCTTTTAGAGAATTCCGTTCAAATATTCTGAATTGTATATTCAATTTACAATCTAGTCTGCTTCCTTTACCGCATTACCGCGTTATACGGCGTATCTCTGATACTTCAAAGCTTCCTTCTTTGTACAGCTCGCCTTGATCCAAATTCCCTCTGGCCGGTACTCCGTGTCCTGAACCGCTGCGCTTGCCATGAGACGCGAAGCATCTCCTCCTTTATCATAAGGGAACAAGAACTCCGCATCCACGTTTCCCGCATACAGCTGCTCCCGGATCATCTCCGCCAGCTCCTCAATGCCAATTCCCGGTGCCGCTGCCATAAAGATCTTTCCGTCCTGCACTCTGGGAAGCTCCTCCATTCTCAAGAGATCTGCCTTATTATACACCACGATCTGAGGGATGCTGCCGGCACCGATCTCCCGCAGGGTTTTCTGCGTCACTTCCATCTGCTTCTTGTGATTCTCATCGGAATCATCCACCACGTGCAAAAGCAGGTCCGCATATTTCACCTCGTCCAGTGTAGAACGGAACGCCTTCACTAGATCTGTCGGCAGTTTATGGATAAAGCCAACCGTATCCGTCAGCAAAAAGGATTTATGATCCGGGAACTCCATACTGCGCACCGTGACGTCAAGCGTAGCAAACAACATGTTTTGTTCCAGGACCGTCTTTTCCTTCTTCGCGCCATACAAACTGATCATGCGGTTCATGATCGTCGACTTCCCGGCATTTGTATATCCGACAAGTGCAACCTGAGGCAAATGGGAATCGTCCCTGCGTTTTCGCATGGTCTCCCGGTTCCCCTCAATCTCAGCAAGCTCCTTTCGAAGCTCACTGATCCGGTGCATGATCCTTCTTCTGTCAAGCTCAAGCTTTGTTTCACCGGCACCCTTGTTACTAAGGCTGCCGCTGGCGCCGCCCTGACGGCCCAATTGCTCCCGCATGCCGATCAGCCTTGGCAGCATGTACTGAAGTCTTGCAGACTCCACCTGCAGCTTCGCTTCCTTAGACTTAGCACGAAGCGCAAAAATGTCCAAGATCAAATTTGTTCTGTCGATCACGGGCCGGTCCAATTCTTTCCCAAGGTTCCGCATTTGGGAAGGCGAGAGCGCGTCGTCAAAAACCACCTCGCTGGCCTCCTGCAGGTCTGCAAGCTCCTTGATCTCGCGCACCTTGCCCGTTCCCACGTAAAACGCCTGATTCACGGTTTCCGCATTTTGCGTGATGATCCCGACCGTCTGCTTTCCGCAGGCCTCAGCCAAACTCTTTAATTCTTTCATGGAACGGTCAAAATCCTCTTCCCGTTCTCCCAGATTCAAGCCCACAAGGACGACTCTGGGCTTTTCCTCCTGAAATTCTTCCGTCATTCATTTCCTCCGTCTATTCTGTCTGCGCATTCCAGTTCAAACCAAAAAAGCACGCCATCCTTCAGATTCTCCACGCCATATTGTTGATTCATGGACTCCATGATGGCCTTCACGATGGACAATCCCACGCCGCTTCCGCCATACTCTCTGGTTCTCGCCTTGTCAACCTTATAAAATTTATCCCAAAGATAAGGGAGAGACTCTTCCGGGATTGGATCTCCCGTATTAAATACCGAAATCCGAATCTTGTCATCCCTCTTTTGCAAGGTAACGCGAATCTTCTTTTCCCCCTCACAATAATGGAATGCATTCGAGAGATAATTCTGAAACACTTCCTCCGTCATGTATGCGTCAGCCCATACGTGATATGGAGGGTACTCCTCCATCTCGATGGTTATGCCTTCCTTTTGCGCAAGCACCTTCCCCTGAGAAAGCGCATTCCCGATCAGCGTCGTCAGGTCAAACCGCTCCATTTGTGCAACTTCACGCCCAAACTCCAACTGGTTTAAGGAAAGAAGCTTTTGCACGATCTGATTCATCTTGATCGCTTCATCCACAATGACGCTGCAATAAAAATCCTTACTCTCGGGATCATCGCCAATCCCTTCCTGCAATCCTTCCGCATATCCCCGGATCAGTGCAATGGGCGTCTTCAGCTCATGCGATACGTTGGCGAGAAATTCCCTTCGCATTTCATCGATCTTATCCTTTTTCTCGATGTCACGCCGAAGCTCATTGTTCGCGGACTTCAGTTCGGATATGGTCTCCTCCAGGGAATGCGAGAGCTTATTCATGTTCTCTCCTAAGATGCCAATCTCATTCTTGTCATTTCCTTCATACTTTGCATCAAAATCCAGATGCACCATTCTTTCGGAAATCTCATTTAGTCCGAGGATCGGCTTTGTGATCCTTCTTGCGATCAACCATATGATGATACCGCCGATGATCGTTCCAATCGTGCCAACGTAAAAAAAGAATCTGTTCGCCAGATAGGCATTCTCCTTTATGCTTTCGAGCGGCGTGCTCATAATAAAGGTTGTGCCTGAGCTCAGGCGCCCGTAAATCTCCAGATATCCGCTCTCGCCCTGCATGCTTCTCTGCATGCGATAATCCTCGTTTTCCCTTACGATCTTATCATTTTTATAATCATGGTATCCCAACAAGTAACCATATAGCCGCATCTGAAGCTGTTCTCCGCCATTCGTAGACACGTATTGCATCTTGGATTCATCGTCCATGACGCATGCTGCGATGTTGTTCCTGTTGCAAACGTCCTCCAATTGCTTTCGAAATTCATAAGAAGCATAGCTGTTGCTTTCCCCTGCTTCCTTGATGGACAGATAAGCCTGATAAAGAACTTCCGTTTTGGTTCTTAAATAATACTTTTCCAAAAACAGCATGTAGACCATCCAGCACAGGAAGATCACGCTGGTCATAAGCAGTATGAATATCAGCGGAAACTGTCTTTTTATCGAGTGTTTCATTTACCCTGTCACCCCTGCTCCAACTTATACCCCATGCCCCGTATGGTTACGATCAGATCCCCTGCCGCTCCCATCTTGCTGCGCAGCTTCTTCACGTGCGTGTCAATGGTGCGCGGCTCGCCGTAATAATCATAATTCCAAACGTGATTCAAAATCGTCTCGCGCGACAACGCAACGCCCTGATTCTCCATAAAGTAGGCGAGCAGTTCATATTCCTTAAAGCTCAGTTCAATCTCCTGTCCGTCCACGTAACACTGATGTGCCACCTTGTCCAACTTGATCGGTCCGCAGACAAGGGTCTCTTCCTTCGTCAGCTTGCTTGTGCGGCGCAGGATCGCTTCCACCCGCGCCACCAAGATTTTCGGGCTGAAGGGCTTTGTCACGTATTCATCCACTCCGAGCTGGAATCCCAGCAACTCATCCCGCTCGTCAGACCTCGCCGTCAGCAGGATGATCGGTACCTTGGAATACTCTCGGATCTCCCGGCATACCTGCCAGCCGTCCATCTTTGGCATCATAACGTCCAAAATGATCAGCGCCACGTCCTTCTCCCGAAAAAACGTCTCAACGGCCTGCTCGCCGTCCTCTGCCTCCAGTACGGTAAACCCCGCATGTTGCAGATAATCGTGTACCAGCTTTCTCATTCTGCTCTCATCATCCACTACAAGAATCTTCAAATTCTCCATGCCGTGCCTCCCCATATTCCGTCAATTTCAGATCCATTCTTTATTTTTTGTTTGTGCGCCCCAGCGCATTCTTTTCTTTCCGCTCTTTTTCCTTTTCCAGGATCAGCTGCTCTACGTAGGTATCCGCGCGAAGACCGGCCTTTGCCGCCTGCCGCGTCAGAAAATCATTAACGTCAGGGGAAATCCGAACCTCACCCTGTTGTCTTTTAAGTCTGGCATAATAATCCACAAAGCCTGCACTAATGACGCCAGTGGGTATCGCGACAACGCATACGCCCAAAAGCCCAATCAGTATGGCTATGATCCTTCCGCCGATCGTAATGGGATAAATGTCTCCGTAACCAATGGTAAGCACCGTTGACATGGCCCACCAGATCCCGGAAAAGGCATTGTCAAACTTATCTGGCTGCACGTCGTGTTCAAACCCGTACATGCAAAGCGAAGAAGCCATGAGCAACATGGCAATGATAAAAATGGAGGACAGGATCTGATTCTTTCTCTCCCTCAGTACCTCCGTCACCACGTTAAAGGCGTCGATCGTATTATTGACCTTAAACAATTTCAAGATTCTCACGGCACGGATCATGCGAAAGGCTACAAAACCATTGGAATCCATCACGGAAAAATAAGAGAGGATCGTCAAAAGGTCCACCAATCCGTAAAAGGAAAAAATGAAATTAACGACCGCCATTCCTTTCGTCTTGTCCGGGTACAGGTAATCGCACGTCCAAAGACGCAGTAAATATTCCACAATAAATACAATGATCGTAAACAATTCGATCGCGTGAAGGATCGGATCATAGGGGTCCATCTCATCAAAGGTCTGCATGAACGTAACCGTGATGCTGGCAACGATCATGATGACGATAAAAATATCAAACGCCTTACTTACCACGTCCACCTGCGTTCCAATCTGGATAATGTCAAAAACCCTTTCCCTGGCATTTTTTGTTTGTACGCGTGACTTATTTGATCCTGCCATTGTCCATTCCCCTTTCGCCCCAAAAGCCTTATTCAAAAACTAGCGTCAAGCACCTTATAAAGCCATCATGATCCCTCTGATCAAAAGCGCACAGACCCATGCGATGCCGCACTGCGCCAGCACCATGAACAGCGCCCATTTCTTTCCAAGCTCCCTACGCACGGATGCAACCGCCGCAACGCAGGGCGTGTACAGCAGGCAAAACGTAAGCAGCGCTCCCGCCGCGGAAGGTGCCAAAAGATTTCTTAGCGTCTCTGCCGAGCCAAACAACACCGTCAGCGTGGATACTACGCTCTCCTTCGCCATAAATCCGCTGATCAGCGCCGTGGAAATCCTCCAGTCGCCAAATCCAAGAGGTGCAAACAGCGGAGCGATCAGTCCGGCGATTCCCGCGAGAATGCTGTCCTTGGAATCCGCCACCACGCTGAGTCTCAGATTGAACGTCTGCAGGAACCAGATCACCATGGTTGCAAGGAAGATCACCGTAAACGCCCTCTGTAAAAAGTCTTTTGCCTTCTCCCATAGGAGCTGCATTACGTTCTTCCAACCGGGCAGCCTGTAATTTGGCAGCTCCATTACGAACGGCACCGCCTCGCCTTGGAACAGGGTACCCTTAAACACCAGCGCCGTGACAATGCCGATGAGAATCCCGAGGAAATACAGTCCCACCATGATCAGGCCCGCATGCTTCGGGAAAAACGTTGCCGTAAAGAATCCATAAATGGGAAGCTTTGCGGAGCAGCTCATAAACGGCGTAAGCAGGATGGTCATCTTTCTGTCGCGCTCCGAGGGAAGTGTCCTGGTGGCCATCACGCCAGGCACCGTACAGCCAAAGCCGATCAGCATGGGCACGATGCTTCGTCCCGAAAGTCCGATCTTTCGGAGAAGCTTATCCATAATAAACGCAACGCGCGCCATGTAACCCGTATCCTCCAAGAGCGACAGGAAGAAAAACAACGTCACGATCACGGGAAGAAAGCTAAGAACGCTTCCGACGCCGGCAAAGATGCCATCCAGCACCAGCGAGCTCACGGTTTCATTGACGTTCCATGCCGCAAAGGCTCCCGCGGTCAACTCCGTCAACCAATCAACCATGTTTTCCAAAATCCCCTGGAAAAAGGCTCCAATGACGTTAAACGTCAGATAAAACACCAATGCCATGATCAGCGCAAAGGAAGGGATGCCCGTATATTTTCCGGTAAGGATCTTGTCGATCTTCGTACTGCGCTCGTGTTCCTTACTCTCCCTGGGCTTTACCACGGTTTCCTTCACGAGTTTTTCTATGAACAAAAATCGCATGTCAGCGATGGCCGCCGCCCGGTCCAAGCCGCGCTCCTGCTCCATCTGGCTGATAATATGCTCCAGCATTTCCTTTTCATTCTGGTCGAGCTTCAAAGCCTTTAAGACGTGCTCGTCGCCCTCCACCAGCTTTGTCGCGGCAAATCTCACGGGAATCCCCGCCATTTTGGCGTGATCCTCGATCAGATGAATGATGCCGTGAAGGCATCTGTGTACGGCTCCGCCGTGGTCCTCTGAGTCACAAAAGTCATTACGTCCAGGCTTCTCCTGATACTTTGCAACATGGAGCGCATGCGTTATCAGCTCATCCACGCCCTCATTCTTTGCTGCCGAGATTGGCACCACGGGAATGCCCAGTGCTGCTTCCATGCGGTTTACGTCGACGGAACCTCCGTTTCCCCGCACCTCATCCATCATATTCAAGGCCAGCACCATTGGAACCTCAAGTTCCATCAGCTGCATGGTCAGGTAAAGATTTCTTTCGATGTTTGTGGCATCCACGATATTGATGATGCCGGTGGGCTTTTCATGGATGACAAACTGTCTGGTTACGATCTCCTCACTGCTGTAAGGCGACAGGGAATAGATTCCCGGGAGATCCGTGATCTCAGTATTCGCCATGCCTTTGATCGCGCCGCTCTTCCGGTCCACGGTCACGCCGGGGAAATTTCCCACGTGCTGATTGGAACCCGTAAGCTGGTTAAACAGCGTCGTCTTACCGCAGTTCTGGTTTCCCGCCAGGGCAAACGTCAGCACGGTTCCTTCCGGCAGCGGCGTTTCGCCTTTCTTGACGTGATACTTTCCGCCTTCGCCAAGGCCGGGATGCTCCACCTTCTTTTTCCGCGTTTTTCCCAGATGCCCGACTTCCTTTTCATTCAGCTTCTGCGAATTTTCGGTCGTTTCCTCCCTAACGGAGATCTGCTCCGCGTCTGCAAGTCTTAACGTGAGTTCATATCCGTGGATCCTTACTTCAACGGGGTCACCCATCGGCGCGTATTTTACCACGGTTACCTTTGTGCCAGGCAAAAGGCCCATGTCCAGCAAATGCTGCCGCAGCGCACCTTCTCCCTTAACTTCCGTAATCTCAGCAGAGCTTCCAATCTCTAGTTCCCTTAGCGTCATCATTGATCCATTCCATTCCCATCACCGAAAACGTAAACTTCCTATCGGCGATATTTGATTTGATTTAAAAGCACACAGGCAAAAAATCCTGCCACAACGTAGATGCCCATGTATTTTAAGTACCCTACGCCATGCAGGGCTTTTAAATATAAATATGGCGGCAACAGACTCTGCAGCGCCCCATACTTCCGAAGATTGATAAAAATAGGGCAAAACGCGATCATGAGAAGCGTCATGACCGGAATCAAAACGCCAATCCCTTCCATTCTCTTTACAAGCAATCCAATTACGTTGCAGAAAAAAGCGATCATGACTAGAAGTAACAGTAACAACATTAACTCCCGCCCAAAATGATCCAGCACGCCCAAGATTTTGCATGCCGTCAGATAGATCACGCCGCCGTTAAACAAAACGACTGCCTGCAGGCCGAAAGAATACAAGATTCTTTTTCTTCCGGGAATGGCATCAAAAAGTCCATTGGTCTCATCCTGCTTTTGATACAGAATGCCCGCGAATCCCGAAAGCACCAGCCATATGGCCAATAATCCGCGGATTGGCGCCATAAAGTAATTCTCCCCTGTGTCTTCCGTTCCATCCAGATATTCTGCCTGAAAAAGATTTCCTGTCCGTTGGATGCGTTCAAAGCGTTCCAGTAGTTCTTCTTTTTCCGGCACGTTCCCGTCAATCTTTCTGTTGACGTATTCTACGTACGTCTGATACGCCAGTTCAGGAAAGATCCTGCTGCAGAGCACCTCGCGAGTGAACGTCAGCGCCACGTCATCCTCCCTCTCCACTACCCTGGCAACAGGCTTTACCGTCCCCTTTTCCGCCAGCTTTACCAGCTCCCCTTCCAGATCCTCCGGAAGGATCCAGACGGCATCCACGGTTTTCCCCGTCAGGGCTTTTATCGCCTCGTCCTCGGTCTCGTAACGCAAAAAGCGAAGAACGCTTTTTTCTTCCATAAAGCGATCAAGCAAAGCATCCGAAAGGCTCCCTTCCTCCGCAGGCGTATACAGTCCAATGGTCACCATTCCAGCTTCCTGGGAAGCTGCCTGCCGAAGGCCAAAAACCAGAAACGGAACGATCAGGAGCACGGCGACGTAGCTTATTTTTTTCAGAAGCCTCTTTTCGGTAAGAAGGCACCAAACCATCATTCGCCTCATCTATCCGTTTTCCCTCTCGATCATGCGTTTTCTCATCAATACCGACAATGCCAAAAATACGATCACGTAAAGGCATCCCAGCCCAAACGCCATCCCGCTCCGCTCATCCAGCATGGCGCTTGAAAATCTCTCCAGGGCCACTCCCGTTGGTAAAATGCTTCCCACAAAAGCTATGCCCTCCGGAAAAAAAGAGGCGGGGTAAATATATCCTGACACGTATCCCATGCCGATCACGCCCAAGAACTGAAGCAGCAGATTTGCCACGGGATTGCGAACTGTTTCGTAAATCATAAAATGCATGGCTGAGATCATGATCAAAATTGGCACCAGGGCCATTAAGATCTCATCCAAATATATCTTTGTCATCAAAAATGCAAAACTTTTTGTGGCAATGCCAACAACCGTCAAAGGCAGGAAAACGCACGCCATCATCATAAGCAGATAAACCCCGTATTCACAGAGCACTTGCGCTGCGGCGCCAATTCCCCTCATCTTCATCCATTTCCCAAGATCTTCATTTCTCTTTAGGAAAAAGGACGCACTGCTAATGCCAAACAAAAAACAAAACAACAAGACAACTGCACAGAAATAGTACTGGCGAATGAGCAAGCCTTTGGACAAGCCCAGCTCCGTAAGCTCTGCGAGCTTTGTCCTCGCAAGCACTTCCTCGATCAACTGCAGATTGATCTCATCCGTCCACTCCCCAAGCTGCGACGCGTCGCCATAATCATAGACCACGTCCTGAAAGGAATATATGGATCCCTGCGCACTCGTCACCAGCCTTGAAACCACCACTGCCAGTTCATCCATCAAATATCCCCCGATTCCTTTCTGCCCTTCCGAAGCCACGTAGGAAATCGGCACGTCGTTCCGGCCATAGATCAGGGAATCCAAAAAATCTTCCGGTACCTTGACATATGCGGCAATTGAGTCATTGCGGAAGGCCTGTTGCGCCTCTTCCTCCGTCATGGGAATAAAATCCACCATAAACCTGGAAACGTCCAAGGTCTGGATGGCGTAAATGCCAAATCCCAGATAAGTGTCATCAATCTTTCCGACCACGCCAATTTGGTATTTTTGCTGTCTCTCCGCCAAAGGTCCCTGGTTCAAAAGAAACCAGGCCGCCGCGCCAAGACACGCAAATAAAAGCATTGCAGTAGGGAATACGCCTACTGCAAGCTTTAAGGTTCTCTTTAGTTGTACGCTAAAATATTTTACGTATCTCATTTAATCCACTGAGCGAGCTTACGTAAGTCGCCGTCATACTGCCATTCCGTTAGTTTTCCGTCCTTGATCACGTAACGCTTGTCACAGAGTTCGATCTCATGAACGTCATGCGTGGCCAGCAAGATCAGCCCGCCATTTTTCTTAAATTCCTCAAGATATGCATAAATGTTGTCCTTGCACGCTATGTCAAGGGCAGCCGTGGGTTCGTCCATCAAAAGGATCTTTGGTGAACCGGATACGGCACATCCGATCGATAATCGTTTCTTCATGCCGCCCGACATTTTCCGGACAGGCACTTTTAGGAATTCATCAACGCCCAGAAGCTTTAGGACGCCGTTTTCAAGTTCTTTCTTCATGCTTTGGGAATCATACCAAAGCTTCAGATTATCCTTTGCGGACAACTCTTCAAAAAGAGGCGTTCCCTGGGGAACGTAGCCTATGCAGCTCTTTTCCCCGCCCGTCACTTCAAAACTCCCGGAATCCGCACGGACAATTCCGGCAAGGATGGATAACAGGGTTGATTTCCCGCATCCGTTTCCACCCAGAATTCCCACGCAAGTCCCTTCATCGGCACTGAAGCTGATGCCGTCAAGCACCAGCTTCTTGCCGTATTTTTTTTTAAGATCTTTGATCTCAAGTTTCATGTTCGATCCTGAAGTCTAAACTATTAGTATAACTCGAGCTCATCCATTGCCTGCTTAAGGTACTGCTCAGCCATGGTAACCCACTCTTCGGGCAACTTTGCCTTCCTAAGGTTGTCAAGGATGGACTGATAATTCATGTTCTTTACGTAATCTACCAATTCCTTCTCATCGTAGGTTCCGTCTGCGGAAACGGCGATGTAGGAGCCAGGCATGGAAATGTCCTCACCCTTGCCGGTGGAACCTTCAAACTCCAAGGATACGATGTCGCTGTCTGCATCCATAACGGTAAGAGAGATCTTGTGAGAATCCGTCGTCACGTTACCGGAGATGCGGATACGAGGCTCTAAGTTTACAAGTAACGCATATACGGGTGAATCTTCGCCGCCTCTCATAGCCTGCTGGAGCTGCTGCTTCAGGTCTACGTCACTGCCTGCCTTAAACGTAAAGCTTCCTGCGAACTCGCCTTTTTCAGCTGCCTTCAGGTCATAATCTTCAACGTCAACGTTCAAAATGTTCTGATCTGCAACCTTAAACTTAAATTCGCCGCTAAACTTATTGCTCTTTTCGGTACCATTACCAATGATGGTAAAGTTGGCATCCTCTTCAGGCGTCTTAGCGGAAAGCTCAACGCCTACCTTGTCGCCCTTACGTGCAACGCCATACTTCATGGTAAGGCTCTCGCCGTCTTTCTTAACCGTGATCGTTCTTCCGATGATCTTGCCGTCACCGTCAACGTAAATTTCAAGAACAAGCTTGTCGATCTCAATCTGCTCGAGGGATCCCTCAAGTTTCTCCAAGCCCTCAACGAATTCATTGTATACTTCTTCACTGTCAATGCTTTCGTCGTAGGTCTGCATGGAATCACAGAACTTCTCCAGCATCTTCTTAACGTCCTTGTCCTTCTTCAGCTCCTTGATGATTGCGCCAAGGATCTTCTGAACGTCCTTAGACTTCAGTTCCATGGTAAGCTGCGTGCAATCCTGTGTAACGTCGCCTGCTTCCAGCTTAGCCTTATCCTTCTGCATTTCCTCAACCTGATCCATGATGATCTGGTAGTACTTCAGCGTCAGCTTTTCAACTTCATCAGTACTGGGACAAGCTTGGGCCATCTTTCCGAAAGCGCCGTAAATCTTTTCCATCTGCTCTGAGAACTGCTCATAGCTGTACGTATCGCTAAAAGAAAAGCCAATATACTTTTCGGAAAGCTCAGGAATGGAAAGGAATACCTTACCGTCTTTCATGTCAAGCAACGCTACGGCATTTGCAAGCGTTACGTCGTTCAGGAGCGGCGCAACCGTAAGCTTCGCCTGCATCTCCTTCGCAGAAACGGTATAAGAAATGCCTGCGCTCTCAAGCCAGGAAAGATCTAAGCCCTGAGACTTTGCAAGAGCGGTGAAATCCTTGCCGCGGGAACCAAGTCTGACCTTAATGGTCTCGGTCATGGAAGTGTTCTCGTTTTTGATCTGGTCGATTACCTTCGTAACCGCCTCTGCACCGGTACCATTGGTCAGGGCAGTCAGGTTCTTCTTTTCAACGTATGCATAATAATCCTTGGGTTTGTCAAATGCCTTATGGATCGCATGACCAACCTTGTCACGTGCCATAAAGGCAATGCCGCCAATGAGCACTACAATTGCAGCAACTGCCGCGATCACGATGCCCAGGCCTTTGCCACCCTTCTTACCCTGCTGGGGTTCCTCCGGAATGGGCGACCATGAAGGAGCAACGGGGGCAGGTTGCACGGGTGCTGCCGGTGCAGGCGCTTCCTGCACGGGTGCAGCATAGCTTTCAGGTGCAGCATAGCTTTCAGGTGCTGCATAGTTTTCAGGTGCGGCATAGGTAGCCGCGGGTGCTTCAGGAACAACGGGTGCTGCCGGAACTACCGGTTCAGCAGGCGTTACAACGGGCTCGGAAATCTTGATCGCTTCCGGCGCATTCTCGCCCTCTGCCTGGATCGGCGTTCCGCAGGCGGCACAAAACTTTGCTCCATCAGGAATTACTTTTCCACAATTTAAACAGAACATTTTTTCTCCCCTACTTTCTTTATTGAATCTTTGGTGAATAGCATCAAGACAAATCCATGGCACTCCTTTTTCATGGATTCATCTTCAGTGGACTAGACGGGAGTCGAACCCGTGTCCAAAAGCCCATTCCCTGTCCTTCTACTATCATAGTTCATTTTCTCTGGAACCCGAAGTTCCCCGTTCCCTCCCAAGGCAGAAAATGAACAATCTGCCAAGCTTGGTAGCTTCATGTTACGCCCGCGCGTTCAAAGCTTTGCGCGCGTCGTTTCTCACAATCATGATGCCCCGGCCCCACTGTGTGAGTGCAATGGGCGGGACAAGCCGCCCTAGGGCGACGTCATCCGCAGCTTACGCTGCAAATGCTAACTGAGTATTATCTTCAGCGTTTATATTTAGGTTGTCATTTAACGCATGACGTGCGGATAGCTTCTCCAGCTGCAAGACCCCTGTCGAAACCTTTACTAGCCCTGGAATATGAAATTTTGATAGGCATACTTCCTCTATCATATTTAAGTATAACTTTTTTTCTGCTTTTCGTCAATATCCATTCATTTTGACCTTAAATTCCTTCTCCGCCTCACGGAGCTGATCCTTCTTGGCTATGCTCTCGCGCTTGTCGTAAAGCTTCTTGCCTCGCGCCAGTCCAATCTCAACCTTTACTTTCCCGTTGTTAAAATATACTTCCAACGGCACCAGGGTATACCCCTTTTCTTTTATGCGCCCCATTAATTTGTTGATCTCGGCGCGGTGCAGCAATAGCTTCTTAACGCGGAGAGGATCCTTGTTGAACAGGTTCCCCTTCTCATAAGGGCTTACGTGCATGCCGTAAACGTAAACCTCTCCGTTCTCAATGCGGATAAAGCTCTCCTTAATGCTGCACTTGCCAAGGCGCATGGACTTCACCTCCGTGCCGTGCAGTGCAATGCCCGCCTCATATTTTTCATCGATAAAGTAGTCATGATACGCCTTTTTATTATTTGCGATCAGTTTTCTAGGCTCTTTCTTGCTCATTCCCTTCTCCTTCATACAAAGAAAAATCAATGGTCCTGGCCGCTTCGTCGCAGGCATCCGCGATCACCCTCACGGGCATTCCAAGCTGAAACCGCCTTCCGGTCGCTTCTCCCACCATGTCACCTGATTTTTCCTCAAAGAAATAATAATCTCCCGGAAGCTTTGCCACGTGGATCATGCCCTCAACGGTATTTAAGAGCTCCACGTACAATCCCCATCCGGTAACCCCGGATATCACGCCGTCAAAGACTTCTCCCAGTCTCTGCGACATATACTGTACCTTCTTTAGCTTATCTACCTCGCGCTCTGCCTCATCGGCCCTCCGCTCCATCTTGGAGGATTGTTCCGCAACGCCTGGCAGGATCTCGCGATAATGCGCCATTTTTTCTTCCGTCAGCCTTCCACGCAGCTGGTCGCGGATAATGCGGTGGATCTGCAGGTCCGGATACCTTCGGATCGGTGAGGTAAAATGACAATAATACTTGCATGCAAGCCCAAAATGCCCGCTGCAATAATCACTGTACTTTGCCTGTTGCATGCTTCGCAGGACCATTCTGCTGATCATGGCTTCCTCCGGCGTTCCCTGGATCTTATCCAACAGCTTCTGGATCTCCTTGGGATGAATTTCCCCGCTACCAACCTTATTTCCAAAGCGGTCCGTCGTTTTTAAGGAATATCCCATGTTGCTGATCATGCCGGAGAGTCTTGCAAACCGCTCTTCCTCAGGCGCTCCGTGCACGCGATAGACAAAGGGAACCTCCATCCAGTAAAAATGCTCCGCAACGGTTTCGTTTGCCGCAAGCATGAAATCCTCTATGATCCTCGTCGCCTCATTTCTGTCATAAGGTCCGACGTAGGAAGGCATTCCCGACTCATCCAGCAAAATCTGGCACTCCGGCAGGTCAAAGTCAATGCCGCCACGCTCACGCCTTCTCGCGCGAAGTAGTCCCGCAAGCTTTTCCATTAGGCGGAAATCCTCTAACAAACATTCATATTTCCGGTATTCTTCCCTCAAAACGGCCTGATCGTCCGCAAGGAGCTCCTTCACTACCGCATAACTCATTCTCTGGTCCACGTTGATCACGGATTCCGTGATCTCATGATCCACGATCTCACCCTTTTCATTGATCTTCATCAGGCAGCTCAGTGCCAGCCTGTCCTCTCCGGCATTCAGGGAGCAAATGCCGTTACAGAGCACGTGGGGTAGCATGGGGATCACGCGGTCCACCAGATAAACGCTGGTTCCCCGGCGCTTTGCCTCCTTATCCAGCGCGGAGTTCTCCTGTACGTAATTGGACACGTCCGCAATGTGTACGCCCAAATGATAATACGTTCCGTCATAAGACACGCTGACGGCATCGTCGAGGTCCTTTGCGTCCTCGCCGTCAATGGTGACCATCCTAAGTCCCCGCAGGTCCCTCCTGCCCATGCAATCGGCTTCAGAAACCGGCTTTGCCACCCGGGCGGCCTGATTTAAAACAGTCTCCTCAAACTCCATGGGGATGTCAAGTCCGCGGACGATCGATAAGATATCTACGCCCGGATCATTTACGTGCCCCAGGATCTCCGTGATCCTCCCCTCAGGACTCCGAAAGCCCGAAACGGGATTCCGGCTGCCATAATCCGTGATCTCAACGACAACCTTATGCCCGGAGACCGCCCCCTTGGAAAACTCCCCCGGGACAAACACGTCCTGGTTTAATCTTATGGCATCCGGAATGACAAATCCAAAATGCGTGTTTTTCGCCTGATCAAAGGTACCGATCAGATGCGTGATCCCGTGGCTCACGATCCGCACGATCTTGGCCGTTCGCCTCTGCCCACGCTTGGCACCCATGTCTGGCACGATCTCCACCACGTCTTCATGAAACGCATTTCCCGTCTGGTCGGCGGGAATATAAAAATCTTCCGGATATCCGTCTACCGTCACAAATCCAAATCCCTTGGAATGCGCGGTAAACTTTCCGGTAAGCAACTCGTTGTTCTTAATTCTACTCACTTTACAAACTCCATGTTTCTACAAAAAGCGCGAAAAAAAACACCCTTTTGCAAGAGTGTTTTCATGATCTCAAATCACGTTCAGGTTTAACGCCACCGTCAACGCCAGGAAGCAAACTGCCAAAATCTTTGTGATCTTAACGAGCATGCCTTCCATGGAACGGCCCTTATTCTTGCCCCAGTAGCTCTCTGCCGCGCCGCTGATGGAACCAAGTCCCTGCGCCTTGCCTTCCTGCATCAAAACCAAAATAACCAATGCAACACTCACAATAATATATAAAATTGATAAGATAATTCTGATCGCGCCCATTTTTTACCTCCTACGCTATAAGCGAATGTTATTGTAACACGTTGTTCTTGCGATTTCAACTGTTTTTTGCTATGATTATTACAATATTTCTTTAGAAGCGAGGAATTCTCCATGTTTTTGGAACGTTTTTATCCGGATCACGAAGTGGATTCGGCTTATTCCATCGACTATTCTGCCCAGTATGCGGACGGCAAGCGGGCCATCATTTACGACGTAGACAATACGCTGGTACCCCACGGCGCGCCGGCAGACGAAAGGGCCAAGGCGCTGTTTGCCACCCTGCACTCCTTAGGGTTTCGCACGCTCCTTCTCTCCAACAATAAGGAACCGCGCGTAAAATCCTTCAGCGACGCCGTTGGCAGCACTTATATTTACAGAGCCGGTAAGCCAGGTCAGGCTGGTTACCTCCGCGCCATGCAAAAGCTCGGCTCCACTCCTGCGACCACGCTCTTTGTCGGCGACCAGCTCTTCACGGACGTATGGGGTGCTAAAAAGGCTGGCATCGAAACCTACCTCGTAAAGCCCATCCATCCTAAGGAAGAGATCCAGATCGTACTAAAGCGCCGTCTGGAGCGCATCGTACTTCACTTCTACCACAAAAACGTGTCACGGGGACGTGTCTCCTGACACGTTTTTTGTGTCATGGGGACGTGTCTCTTGACACGTTTTGTTCTTTTATTGCTTATTATAATATTTTATGCCACTGTCTGGCAGAAAGTAGGTTCGCAGGTATCCGTCCGTGGAGACCACCACAAATTCATTGGTCTCCTCCAGATAATAGATGTCATCCCCGTCTTCCTTTTCAATCTTGTGAAGCGCGTCCGGATTTGCGACCACTGCCGCAGCCGCCGCTTCATAATCCTTGGCATTGGCAAATCCCATGTCCTTCCCGTGCTTCTCATAATGCTGGTCTAACAATTTCTTGCTTCGAAACTTTAAGGTCGTTTCTGCCGCTGCCGTATTTTCCGGCTTCGGGGTTGTCGTAACCTTCGGCGTGGACGTCGGCTTTGGCGTGGACGTCGGTTTTGCCGTCTTCTCCGGCTTGGGCGTCGCCGTTGCCTTAGGCGTGGCTGTCGGCTTTTCCGTCGGCTTTACCGTTGCAGTCGGCTCTGGCGTCGGCTTTTCCGTCTTCTCCGGCTTGGGCGTCGCCGCCTTCGCCAACTCCTCCGGCGTAGCGTCAGGCTCCATGGTTTCGAGGTTAACGACGTCCGGCTCCGCAGTCTCAAGCGAGACAACGTCCGATTCGCTCCCACCTCCGGTCAGCCGGTCAAACAACGGCGACCGGATAAACAACAGAAGGAGCACCAAAAGGACCGTCACCGCGGACCCTAAAATCTTCTTGTTTTTGCCACTCATTTTCCAATCCTCTTACTGTTGCTTCGGCTTCTCCCGCTTTTCCGTCTTGCTGTACAGGAAATTGTCCTCGCGTCTGCCGAGCACTACGGAATCCTTGTCCATATATGCACTTGCAGTGGTCTTCTGATGCACCGTATTCATGGCGCTCACCAAGGTTCCAACGCGAATGCCTCCGATCACGCCGGAGATCAGGATTCCTACGATCTCGCGGACTATGTTGATTCCGCCCTCAAAGCCGATCGCAATGATTACGTTTGCAACCACAAGGGCGATCGCCATGGCGATGACAAACTGGATCACGGCCTTCTTCTTGTCAATGGGCAGGGCGCCAACCAGCTTACCCGTCTGACCGTTGATTCCAAAGACATATTTCTTTTCCTCATATTCCGTCGTCATCATCCAGACGGGCAACATTGCATATTCCGCCCTGGCATTGGACAGATTGATCTTTTCGGAAGTTGCCTTGACCTCCTTATATTCCGAAACCTCCTGGCGGAGCCTGTCGCGGAATGAATTCTCAACTCGCTCGTTTGCTCTGGGCCTTGCGTCCACCTCCTGCACGTCGTAACGATCTGCAAGATATCCGCTAAAATATGCCGCGTCATATTGTACTGCCTTGCTCAAGTCAAAAGGCTCAATGGAATCCATGACTGCGTCATCCATCTTCGTGGATGCGTCCACCGGAATCCTCTGGAAATCCATGGCACCGCTGCGGATCATGCGATAATGATCCTTCTTCTCATATTTGTATTGTGCGTCTTCCCAGTTCTGCGTCTTTACGCCCTCATAGAAAATCGTTCCGTCCGCATGACAGCTGTAAAGCCAGAAAGGAACGTACAGACCAGTGATGGAATCGATCCTGTTTCTGTCAACGAAAGCGTCCGGCAAAAGAACCTTGCCCTTTGTAAACTCATTCAGCGCGTTCTTCGCCTTTTCCTTGGTGATGATAAAAGGCAGGACTACGTCCGGACGATACATGCCTTCAAACGAGGTCTTGATAATGGAGAAATTGCCGCAATACGGGCATTCCGTGGCAGCCGTGTTCTCGTCAGCCACCATCTGCGCGCCACAGTCAGGACAGCTGTAGCCCGTGATCTTGCCATCTTCATCCGTGATCATGGAGGAGGAAGAACTGGAAGTCTGCCAGTTCATGTCCGATCCGCCAGCCATCTCTTCCTTCGCCTTCTCCTCGGCAATAATCTGCTCCATGGAGAAAGTATTCTCACAGTAAGGACATTTCATCATTTCCTTTTCGCCGTCATAAACCAATTTTGCACCACAGCACGGACAAGTAAACTGATTCAGATCTTTCATCCTTCGTTTTCCCCCAATACTATTTTGTATGATTTCTCGCCGTAAACAGCGAGGTAAAACCATTATTACTTATTCTACCACGTTTGTTTCCGGGCTGCAAAGCCAACGTGAGCTCATCTTCGGCGTCTTCCCATCCGTCACATAGCTTTTCCATTTCCTTGACGCTATTTCGTATCAGCGTCTTCGTCTCGTTTACGGTCTTTTGCCCCGTATCCATGGAAATGCGATTGCTCACCAGCGGGATCAGATTCATTTGCACGTTCCAGATTTTCTCGGCAATCGAAAAACAGTTGTCTTCCGCCAGCTTAAGCTGCGGTGAAAAGCTTCTCGCCACGGCCTGGGTCGTTCTCAGCTCCTGCGTTCTCTTTTTCAAAGTATTCTCCAGGGCATCCCCCGCGTCCTTTTCCAGATCCGCCTTTTTAAAACCAGTCTTGGAAAAAGCATCCGCATCCTGAATCTTTCCGTCAATCTCCAACAGATAGACCTCGTTGACTTCACGAAGCTCCTTGAGAAGATTGCCTTCCTTCAACAGGTCGATGCGGATTTCCAAAAAACGCCGCCGGATCTCATCCAGACGCTGTTCCATCTGCAACGTGGTGCGAACGTCCGCGTCACTCGCCATGGCAAGGATTTCATCAAAAAATCCAAAGACCTCCGTGAAATCCCTCTGCTTCATAATGTCTGCCGAAACCTTATTCAGGTCCGCTATTTTTTGTTGTACGCCGAGCCCATAATTTAATATGGACGATACGTCCTTTACGTCAATGCCGTTCATTTATACTCCTTCGCATAATCCGAGTATTTCGGTACCTTGATCTCTTTCGTCAGATGCAAATATTCGAAAAATACATCTGCATCCCTGTATAAGTCCCTTCCGCGGATCCCGATTTCATGCGGTGACTGGATCAGGATCTTGTCTTCTCCAATGTTTAAGCACTTTCTCACCAGCTTCTCCGGCAGGACGCCGCCGTAACCCACGCCCCATTTTTCATGGAACGGCATAGATTCCTTTACCCTGACCAAAAGTCGCCGGATAAATTCCTTACCGCAGAGCGGATAATAGCATTTACCCACGTTCAGCACCTCTCCAGGCTTTTTCAGCTGGATGTCTGCAATAAAGATCTCATTATACAGACTGCTGGCTTCAAACGCGTACAGGTTCACGCCAATGCTGTGCTGTTCAAACAAACTGATCAGATTGAGCGTCAATATGCCGCGGTGGCGGATCTCATTCTCCGTTGTGTCGCCGCTATAGGCCAAATTGATGTAGACGTCAATAAACTTCTTCTCCTTGGCCTTATCCAACCGGTACATCGTCTTCGGCGTTCCCGCCACAAAGTTCGGCACGTTCGGCCTCGAACCCACGATGGCCGGTACTGACCTTCGCACGTTCGTTGCCTTAACGTTCGTCTTCTCCAAATCCTTTTTCAACTGCATGAACAAAGGAAAACCTTCCGCGTATCCGCCGTGGCAGTACGCAATTGCCTTCTCCAGCGGGGCTCCGGCAAATTTTTCCGGCATGTAGAGACTTTTCTGTGACGGAAAGATACGCTCATTCACCGGCGGATCCGACTTTAAGTAAAGCTCCAATTCCGTCAGGGAATGAAAATCCACGCGGTATACGTTATATGCATTTGTATCATCCACAAACGGATACGTAGGCCTTACCTGCATTACGTTCTCTTACCTCTTTTTCTAATGCGTTCCACTTCATCTGCAAAAATCTGATAGATGCCATACGACAAATCGCCTTTTTTGATCAGCTTTGCAAGCTCTTCCTTCAGGAAGCCAAGGTATTCCGGTTCCTTCGTCTGAACAAACTCATAATTCATGATCTTGTTCGGCGAAAAGCTCGTATCATCCATATATCGTTTGATTCTGAATGCGTCTCTTGTCGTGAAAATACCCTGTGCGGGCACGCCACATGCTTCCTCCCAGCGGTCCGTCGCCTTACGAAAGGCGCAGGCAAACTCAAACCAGTCAGGATAGTTGGCCAAAATGGCTTGTTCCACGCGGTTGTCATAATCGACGTACACGGGGATCATACGCTGCTGAACGGACTCCTCGATCTTTTCACGAGTGCTGTAATTGACGTCTGCTCCGCTTCCGTCCGTGTTACCTGCCGCGATCACGCGGAAATTCGCATGTCTTTCCACGCGCTCACCGCCCGGGAAGCAATAGTTGGAACGCTCCTGATTTGACAGGAAGGAGTTCAGCTTAACGGTTGCCTTGGCATTACCATTGTCCAGCTCATCGCAGAATGCGATGCCGCCGTATTTATACAACTGATAGAAATTCGACTCACTGTAATCCCCCATGGCCGTCACGTAACCAAGGATGTCATACTCTTCATTGATGTAACCGATATCAGAACAATCCAAGTTCAGGATTTCACCGATCTGGTTTACCATAAAGGTTTTTCCACAGCCGGAGGGTCCGATCAAATAAGGATTGACGTTTTCCATGACCGCCGTGATCACGTCATCGAAAGCTTCGTGGAAAATTTCACCCTCCTCCATCCTTCTCTTTTTCTCCGCCTGAACCATGGCATAACGCTCCGTAAACGGAATCCTTCTGTCGAGAAGAGGATTCACGGGCGGAATGATCCGGTGTTCCTTCTTTGCAGCGGCCGCGGAAGATACTTGAACGGATGCCTGCGCGCCCGTCCCGCTGACTGCCGCCTTGTATTCTTCAGAGCGGCTCCTTGCGCTCTTAGTCTGAGCCTGTCCGGCCTCCTGTCGTGCCGGTGCCTCGTTTTCCTGAACGTTCACGGCTTCCTTCTGCAATCTCTCGATCATGGAATCATTCAGCATGGTCAGCTTCTCGATCTTTTGAAGGATGGCCTCGTCCATGCGGGAGTTTTCCACAAATTTCTGGATCTTGTCGTCATCCTCCGCCACCTTGCGAAGTCTTTTGATCACGCCGTCCGCATCCCTTCCGATGGCAGCTATGTCAGCCGATGCCGTAGCCGTGATCGCCTTCGCCTGGGACTTGTACTTCGTGAGTTCTGATTCCGCCTCAGAGAACATCTGCTTTAAGAACAGATCCTTTTCCATCAAAATGGATTTTCTTTGGATCTCCTCGCATTCCCTCATGGCGTCTTCCAAAGCAGTCTTTGCATTCTCCGTCTTTGTATCCAGATAATCCGTCATGTTCTGCTGGATCACTTTAGATTTATCGTCCAGTTCATCCGTAATGCGCTTGATTTTCTGACACCTGCGATCCAAGAGTTCCAACAGGTTCTTACCGTTTTCAATCGTGAGCTCCGCCCTGCTGACGTTCTTCTCCACCTCCGCCAGTCTCACGGGATCCACGTCATAGATTCCATTGTTCTTACGCAGCTTAGCCAATTCATCTTCCATGACGGCGTCAAAACTGCTCAGCCTTGTTTTGTTCAAACGGCCAACCACCTTCAACAGATTGGCCAGATAGCCCGTATCTTCCACAAAGTATTCCCTGGCTTCCAATCCATAGACGCGGATCTTGTCAAAGATTTGCTTGGAATTCTTCAGATTACCGATGACCTGCGCAATGCACAAGTAATTCTTCTTATCGCTAAAGGTTGAATAAAGAGCCAGGTCAAACAGTTCCTTTGCGATCAGGCCGTCGATGCCGATCAATCCCTTAAAGATGGCCACCGTATTGTCAAAATCCGGCGTCTTTTCCCCCAAGATGAAAAGATCATTATAGACTGCTTCCGCATTGTGGATCAGCCCGGGCAACGCACTTAAAAGACGCGTGCCCTGCCGGATGGACTCGACCATCTCCACGTACAGCATCAGCGGCTTTACTTCCGGCGTACTCTTCCCGTCTCTGATCCTGTCCAATTCAAGGAGGAGCGTTTCTATGTCTTCCGTCTTTTTATATCTCTTTAAACCGTCAATAACTTTTCCCAGTCTTCTTTGCGCTTCCGCTTTGTTTTCCCAATAATTGTCCATCTCTCTTATTCCCCTGCATATTCCAATTTTCTTACGTAACATCTGTCGGCATATTCCGCCGCGTACCTTGCCGATCTGGGATATTCCATGTCAAGAAACCGCAGTTCCGTGGCGTCTTCCCTCTCATAGAACCGAAAGGCAAATTGACCAAACAGCGTGTCTTCGCCGCCCTGAATCGAAAGCTTTTTAACACAAACTCCGCGGCTGATCGTGATGCCAAGTCCGTCATTCGAATAGACCAGATATGTTTTCCCGTCTGCCACCGCCTTATAGACGTATCCGCCCCATGGGATCGTGCTCGCCTTCCATTCAGCGTTTTCTCCGGCCGTCAGCCTTCTGACGCATTCCGTCGGTGCGCCCCATGGCGCTTCCTCCAGCTCCTGATGAATCTCGATCGCCGTCTGATCTTGATCCTTCATCACGTGGGAGAACGTCATTTTATCTCCCCGTACGTCAATCCTCAGGGTACCCTGATAACAATAATACTGATCGTAATACGTCGCCGCGATCCCGCTCATTCCGAAAGAAACGTTGACCTTTAAGACGTTTCCCGGCTTTAGCACGTTGCAGACCGTGACGTCATAGACGTCTCCGGCCATCAAGCTGATCCGGTAGGGATATCTTTGCCTCCTGTCGTCGATCACGCCGCTCAGGATTCCCTTTTCAAACCACTGCTGCACAAAGTCATCAAATTGAATTTTCCCGTCCTTTCTGTCATACATGGCTTTCATGACGTAAGTCACGATCGGCATGACGTAGACGTACGTAAACCCCTTTGGCAGAAACTTTGGAGCGTCATTTTCTTCATACTCCGGCAAGCGAGCCATCAGGTCTTCCCTGCAAAAATCATTTGCCTCCCCAAGAATTCGTTTGGTTTGGTCATCCGTAATGATCTCACCGGATCCGTACTCCTCTTCATATACCTTCGCGATCCGGTCAAGCAATGCTGGAAAATACCTGTCCGCACTGCAATAATTCATGGTCTTGTCCGCATAATAGACCATCAGGCCCATGAGAGGCGTCTCCCCCTCAAACAGCGGGTAAATCTTGACCATTTTCAAATCCCGGATGGTCTGAATCTGATTTAATATTTCATTTCCGACCATTTTCTCCTCCTGCTTCGCGCCTGCTTCCCTGCGCCCTATGGTCTGTTTCGAATTTATTTTTTCTTACTGATCAGGCAAATCGTCTCCACGTTGGCCGTCCACGGAAATTGATCTACGGCCGTTGCCCGCTCAACTTCGTAACCGCGTGCGCGGAACGACGCGAGATCGTTTACCAGACTCGAAAGCTTACAGGAAACATAGACCAGATGCTCCACGCCGTAATCCAAAATCTTGGGAAGTGCCTTGGGATGAATGCCCTCCCTCGGCGGATCTAATATGATAAAATCCGGCTTCTCTGCAATCTCCGGAAGCACCTTCAAAATGTCCCCCGCGATAAACTCACAATTCTCCAAACGGTTCGCCGCAGCGCTTTTTCTGGCCGCTTCCACGGCTTCCTCCACAATCTCAACGCCGATCACCTTTTTCGCCACGGGCGCCATCAGTTGCGTGATGGTCCCCGTTCCCGAATAAAGGTCAAACACGACCGGCTTATCTATTCTTTCGCGATCGCCATCGTCCAAAGCACGTGCGGAGTATCCCGCCTCTTCCACGTATCTTTGCACCGTGCGATAGATTACCTCGGCACCTGCGGAATTTGTCTGGAAGAAAGAAAAAGTGCTCACCTGGAAATCCAGTCCCAAGAGCTTTTCCCCAAAACCGTCCGAGCCATATAACACCTCCATGCGGTCGCACTTTACCACGTCCGCCGGAGAATCATTCAAAACGTGCAAAATGCCGGCAAAGTTTCCCTCCAGGCATTCTTTTCCGTCTTCCTTTTGGGTCAACGCCAAGAGTCGCTTCGTAAATCCCTGGATCAGTTCTTGATCATCAGGAATCTGCGTCGTCGTCACAAGGGCTACCAAAATGGCGTTCTCCGCCTTACTCTTCCTGACCAGGAGATGTCTTAGCCAACCTTGATGCGTCATGCGGTGAAAAAAGGACGTCCCTTTCTCAGCGAAATATTCCCGGACCGTCCGAAGTATCAAACGATAATCCCCGTCTACGATGAGGCAGTCCTCCACGGGTACAACGTCAAAAAAGCTGCCCCGCTTATGCATGCCAAGTGTCAGCGGCCCATCCTTATACTCATTTCCGAAGGTAAACTCCATCTTGTTTCGGTACTCATAATGACAAGGACTTTCCTGCACGCCTTCGAACAAATACTCCGTGCCCTGTCCTGCCAGCGCCTGATCCAGCGCACTCTTTACCTGCTCCTCCTTGATGGCCTTTTGGGATTCGTATCCCAAAGAGAGATAGGTACATCCGCCGCAAATGCCAAACCGCTCGCAAACCTTTCCCGTCTCTAGCGGTGATCTCTCAAGGACCTCCAAGAGCCTTCCTTCCATCCGGTCCTTCCCGGACTTCGTGATGCTCCCCCGTACCTTCTGGCCGGGAAGGACATTTTTGATCGTAACTAATCCTTCCTCCGTTCTCACAATGCCCTTATTGGGGTACTTTACCCGCGCGACGGTTCCTTCAAAGATCGTCCCCTTCTTCAAGCCTGACTCCTCCTGCCTACATACTAAAAAGCCTGATTCCGGCCATAAGGTCAAAATCAGGCTTCTTTCTTTTTCGCGCAAAACCTAAAACTTAGCCGCGAAAACTAAGCCGTGCTCTCCTTACTCCTCGTCCTCGTAAAGGGAATCATCGTCCTCGTCTTCTTCTGCCTCGATCTCATCGAATTCCTCATCGAAATCGTCATCAAAATCATCCAGATAATCGGGAGTGAAATAACGGTAAATGGCATAGCAAATGCCTGCTACGGCCGCAACAACGCCGATGATGGCAAGAACCCAGAGCAAAACGTTAAACTTCTTTTCCTCCTCTTCTTCCTCCTTCACGGCTACCTTCTTTCCAAGGAGCTTATAAAGCTTTGCAAGCTCTTCGTCCTTCTTTGCAAGAAGTGCTTCAATTTTCTGCTTGTCAACGTATTTCTCAAATCTGTTCATAACACTCTCGTCCTTTCTTGTATTTTTCTCTTTTCCGGAGAGAACGCTAAGCTAATTCTCACCCCAAATGATAGCAATCCCACAATCAAAGATATTTTAACACGTTTTCAAAAAAAATTCCATATATTTCTTAAGATAACTTTAATTTTGCAAAAGAAGCGTACATGACGCGCTCTCCCGCGCCGTCAAAATCCACGGTAACCTTGTAATCCCTGGGTTCTTCCACGATCGCCTTTACGGTTCCCTCGCCGTATTTCACGTGCTTCACCCGGTCTCCGACACCATATTCCGGCGCCTCCTTGGCGGCGGGATCCATGCCCTTCTTCAGTCCCGACAGAGCGCTTAATTTATTGGACTGCTGCGCGATGAAAGGCTTCACCTCGTTAGGCGTCTTTTTCGGTTTTGACGATGCCCACGGTCTCTCGCCAATCTGACTTCCGCCATATCCGGAGCGGTTACCGCCAAATAGTTCACTGCGGCCTCCCCTGCCCACGGAAATTCCGAAGATCTCAGGATCCACGCGTCTGGAACCCGATGGCGTATCCTGGTCCAAGAGATCCTTAGGGATTTCTCTTACGAAACGGCTCAGCGGATTATACTGCGTCTCTCCGCGGATCATCCTGGATTTTGCGCAGGTCAAAGTCAACTCCCGCATGGCACGCGTGATCCCCACGTAGGCAAGCCGCCTCTCCTCCTCCAGATCCTCATTGTCATCCGAAGTGATGGTCATGTAGCTGGGGAAAAGCCCATCCTCCATGCCCGCAAGGTACACGTAGGGGAACTCCAGTCCCTTTGCCCCGTGCAGCGTCATGAGCAGCACGCGGTTTTCCGCATCCTCCACGTTGTCCAGATCCGTCACCAGCGCGATTTCCTCAAGGAACTCCGAAAGCAGGATCTCGTCATGGGTCTCTTCATATCCCGTCGCCTTTGAGATCAGTTCGTCAATGTTGGCCAGACGATCCTCGGCACTCTCCTCATCCTGCTCCATCAGATATTCCGCATAATTCGTCCGCTCCATGACGGCGCTGATCAGGTCAACGATGCCATAGGATTCCTGCCCTGAGCGAAGCACCTTGATCATGTTTACAAACTCGCGGATCTTCACGGCCGCCTTGCCAAGTCCCGGGATCCTGTCCGCCTCGCACATGGCGTCAAAAAGCGTCAGCCCCATGGACTGGGCATAGGTTGCGACCTTTTCCAGGCTGGCTGCGCCAATGCTCCTCTTGGGAACGTTGATGATTCGCCTCAGTGCCACCTCGTCCCGTCCGTTATCGATAGTTTTCAGATATGCCAATACGTCCTTGATCTCGGCCCTGGAATAAAAGTTCACGCCGCCAACAACGTTATAGGGGATGCCCTCCACCACCATGCGCTCTTCCAAGAGTCTCGACTGGGCGTTGGTCCGGTAAAGGACTGCAAAATCGCCGTAGGACGCGCCTTCCTTCCGGATCCTCCGGGCAATGTCGTCCGCGATGAATTCCGCTTCCTCATAAGCGTTTTCCAACTGCCGGAAATGAACCGGGTCTCCCGGTCCCTCGCTGGTCCAAAGCGCCTTGCTCTTTCTTCCCACGTTATTGCGGATAACGGCATTTGCCGCGTCCAAAATATTCTGCGTCGAACGGTAATTCTGCTCCAGTTTGATGACCGTCGCCTCAGGATAATGGAATTCGAAATCCAAGATGTTCCGGATGTTCGCGCCACGGAACTTATAGATGCTTTGGTCGTCATCACCCACCACGCACAGATTACTGTCACGGTCCGCAAGGAGTCTGATCAATTCAAACTGCGCCGTGTTGGTATCCTGGTATTCGTCGACCATGATATACTTAAAGCGGTCCTGATAATACTTCAGCACGTCAGGCTGCGTTTTAAACAGCTCCACGGTCATCACGATAATGTCGTCAAAATCCAGCGCATTACTCGTCTTCAGGCTTTCCTGATATTCCCGGTAAACCTTTGCTATGGTGGTTTTCCGGAAATCTCCAACGGAGGTTGTTTCATATTCCCTGACGCTGATCAGCTCATCCTTCGCCGCAGAGATATAATTCAAGAGCGTTTTTTCCGAAAGTTGCTTTGTATCGATGTTTAGGCGTTTGCAGATGCCCTTCATCACCGTCTTCTGATCATCCGCGTCATAGATGGTGAAATTCGTGCCAAAACCCAATCTGTCAACAAATCTGCGCAGGATCCGGACGCAGGTGGAGTGAAAGGTGCTAACCCAGATCTGGTCTGCGCCAAAGCCAACCAACTTGTCAACCCTCTCCCGCATCTCTCCCGCTGCCTTATTCGTAAACGTTATGGCAAGAATGTTCCAGGGATTCACCCCCATCTCTTCGATGAGGTATACGATGCGGTGCGTCAAAACGCGGGTCTTTCCGGAGCCCGCACCCGCCAGAATCAAAAGGGGGCCGTCCGTAGTCTGGACAGCCTCCTTCTGCTGTGGATTTAAGGTATCATAAATGCTCATTCTAAATCTTTCCTATCTTTGTTACTTATCGAACGTTTCGTGTAGCCAGTTTTGGAGATCGAAGCAGCGGACGTTGGTCCACATGCGGTTGATCCGCTCGTTTCCTTCGTTGTCGAAGCACGCCATGACGGCGCTGCGATCCACCACGTCCTGGCTGGGATACTGGGCGTACAATTGTCTGCGCGTCTGATCCTCCGTCGTCAGGATCACGGCCTCCTTATCCTCGCCGAAGAAATATGTCACGTCATATTCCACCAGATCCTCAGGATCTTCCTCCTCGGGATCCGCGCCGTAGGTATCCTCCACGAACTCAAGGATCACGTCGCTGTCGCCTCCAGAGATCACGGAGGTATAACCGATGTACGTCATGTTGCGGACTGCGTTCTCCGGCATGGAGACAAAGTTTACGAAGGCCTCCGCTGCCTGCTGCTTTCTGGAATCCTCGCTGATTCCCTTCTTCAGCATCACCCAGCCGTCAAACCAAAGGTTTGTGGACTCTGTTGGAACGGCATAGCACAGTTCCACCTCATCTTCCTCTGCCTGGTCCATGGTATACACGGCGTCGCCGGACCACTGCTGGTTGGCAACTACCTTCCCCGTCACCATGTCCGCCTTACCGCTGTCAGTCTCGAAGGAATAAACGTTACGCTTGATGGCGCTTAGAATCTCTTCCGTGGCATCCACGGTCTCCTGATCCGTGCGGTTTAAGCAGGCATACAATGCATCTGAATAGTTCTCTTTCTCAAGGAAATCCTCTGCGGTGATCTCGTCATAGTACTGGATGCTCACCGCTGCAAAGAACGCGTCACGGACGCTGTCCTTGATGGTGATGCGCTTGTCTAAACTCTTATCCATCAAAATCTTCCAGGAGGACGCCTGTTCTTCCGTCACTTCCTCGGGATTATATACGATGCCAAGGGTTCCCCACATGTAACCGGCCGCGTATTCATTCAGCTTGTGTCCGTCAATCGCAAGGCCGTCATAAACCTGCGCGATGAACGGTGACACGCCGTTCTCATAATAATTCTCTTCCTTGTCCTTGTCATGAAATCCTTCAGAATAAGGCTCAAGCATTCCCTCCCTGAGCATCTTCATGATCATGTACTCCGAGGGACAAACCAGGTCATAAACGTCGCCGATGGTGATCTGATTATACAATTCCTCGTTCGTGCCGAAGGTCGAATACTCCACCTTCACCTTTTGACCGTAGGTTTCATAATACCAAGTCTCAAAATCCTCAACAAGACTGCTCTCGGGGCAAAGGATCGTTCCGTCGGAAAACTCGATGCCGTCCTCTTCGTCCCAATCACCCTCGTCAATGTATTCCTCCCAGTTGGCCACGCGCAAGACCACGACGTCTCCGTCACTTGCGCCGCCGCATCCCGAAAGTCCAACCGTCATGCCCATTGCCAGCGTGAGCGCAATGCCCGTCCCCAGCATTCTCTTTATCAAATGAACTTTTGTTCTTTTCACGGTTTCATCCTTCCCATCAGCCCGGCCGGCATCCAGCCGCCAGGGCGATACGTTACTATCGGCTCTCTTCCTTGTTGCCCACGCGGTTTGCCAAAACAACGATCAAAACCACCACCACAAAAATAATGGTGGAAAGCGCCCAGAGCGCCGTCTTGATCGATGTCTGCGAACCCTTTGTCGCATTCACCACGTAGGTACTGATCGTATCAAAGGTTGCCGGCTTCGTGTACGTTGCGATGAAATAGTCATCCAGGGACAGCGTGATCGCCGTCATAAAGCCTGACGTAATTCCCGGCACGATCTGCGGGATCGTTACCTTCCACAGGGCCTGTGCCTGCGTACAGCCCAGATCCATGGCTGCCTCGTACAGATTGTGATCCATCTTTTTCAGTCTGGGGATCACGGAAAGATACACAAAGGGCACGCAGAGCGCCGTCTGGCCGATCACCAGGGGAAGAAAGGTATCCTTCCTTACGTGAAAGATCACGATCATGAGAATGCATACGGAAAAGCCCGTCACCACGTCCGCGTTTACCACCGGCACCTGATTACTCAGCTCGATCGCCTTGCGAACCCGCTTATGGGAGTAAAAGCTTCCTATGGCTCCCACCGTTCCAAGGAGTGTGGACAAAAGCGCCACTCCAACCGCCAGGATCAACGTCCCAATGATCATGCCCGTCAGCTCCGGCGTCGTAAAGAGCGTCTTGTAATTCTCCAGGGAAAACTCCCTGACGGTTCCGATCATGGTCGCGCTGGTAAAGCTATAAAATGCAAGGATCAGGATCGGCGCGTACAAAAACGCCAAAACCAACCAGATCCAGATGTTTCGAATCGCTTTTTTCATCTATTTTTCCTCCGAACCATACTTCGTCAGTCCAATCATTCCATCTTATTTCATCGCGCCCACTCTGCCGTCCGTCTCCCCTTCCGTGTAGCGGCTCGACAATGCGGTGATCAGGCAGATGATCAGTAACAGAATGATGGAGATCACGGATCCGTTATGCCAGTCATATGCGCTGAAATAGCTTCCGATCAGACTGCCCATGATAAACGTGCTGTTGTATACCATGTCAAGCACCACGTAGTTAGTCATGGAAGGCAGGAACACCATGGTCACGCCGCTGACAATGCCAGGCACGGAAAGAGGCAGGATCACCTTCAGGAAAACGTGATGCTTCTTTGCGCCAAGGTCCTGCGCCGCCTCAATAAAACTGTCATCCAGCTTCGTGAGCGTATTATACAGGGGCATGATCATGAAGGGCAAAAAGTCATACACCATGCAGATGATGGTGTTTGCAAAGGGATGGAACGCCAGGTTCCCCTCGATCAGCGTCAGTATTTCCTTCAGCGCCGTGATCCTAAGGGTGAAATTGATCCACATGGGAAGCACGAAGAGCAAAAGGAGCGCGTCCCCCGACTTCAGCCCCGTCTTGGACAATACGTATGCCGTTGGATACGCGATCAAAAGACAGATCACCGTAGTCACCAGGGCAATGACAATGCTGTAAAGCAACGTGCCAACCGTCTTTCCGCTGCGGAAAAACGCAACGTAATTTTCCAGGGAAAAATGACCATCCTCATTTGTGAAGGCATAAAATATTACCACCAACAGCGGCAGGATCACAAAAAGGAGTAAGAATATGGCGTATGGGATCGCCAATTGTTTTCTTTGAAAACCATGTTTTTGTTTCAACCTATTATCCTCCGGCTTACGCTTTCTTTAGTTCAAAGCTAAACTTCTCCATGGGAACGCTGATGCTGACGTGATCCTCGTTGTTCCACAGATACTCATCGTTGACAATGTAATCCTCCTCGGATTCACTTCTAACGCGGTAACGATAATGGTCATCCATGTAAATAAAGTTAAAGATGTCACCGGCAACAAAACCTGCATCCGCATCATCACTGAGCGTGGCATCCTCGGGCGCGAAGGAAGCAATGACCTTCCTGCCCTCCCATGCGATCTCCTTGCCTTCCGCATCCAAAAGCTTTCCGTTTTCCGTCTTGCATCCCTGGAAAATCTGAGCCGCGGGCACTCTGAGGGAAAAGTCCTCGAACACGACCCGAAGTCCGATCTCGGGCTCGTATTCCGTGATCTCGCCTTCATAATGATTGATGGAAGTATCGTAAGGAATAATGTGAATGCTGTCGGGCGCAAGGTCAAGTCCAACCTTCTCACCGATCTGATAAGATTTCAGGTTATGGATTTCAATTTCCGCCTTATCCGTCTTAACGTTCGTCACGTAGAAAATCCCCTTGAAGTCACAGGACAAAACCTCGCCCTGGATTCTTCCCTCACCGGCCTTCGTGATCTCCACGTCCTCCGGGCGGACGACTGCGTCGATCACGGTATCCACCGCATAATCGTCCACGCACTCGAATACGGCGCCGCCAAACTCCACCAGCTTCTTTCCTACCATCTTCCCGTTGAAGATGTTACTCTCACCGATAAAGTCAGCGACAAACAGATTCTTGGGTTCATTGTAAATGTCCTCTGGCGTGCCGATCTGCTGCACGTCACCGTCAGACATGACCACCACCTTGTCTGACATGGTCAGCGCCTCTTCCTGGTCATGGGTAACAAAAATAAACGTGATGCCAAGCTTCTTGTGCATCTCCTTCAGTTCGATCTGCATCTCCTTGCGCATTTTGGCGTCCAGGGCGCTCAGGGACTCGTCCAAAAGCAACACCTCAGGCTCATTGACGATGGCGCGCGCAATGGCGATTCTTTGCTGTTGGCCGCCGGAAAGAGTGCTGATGCTGCGCTTTTCAAAGCCCTCCAGGTCTACCATCTCCAGAACCTTCTTTACCTTCTCATCCTGAGTCTTCTTATCCACGCCCTTGATCTTCAGGCCAAAGGTAATGTTGTCATATACGTTCAGATGAGGAAACAGGGCATACTTTTGAAAGACCGTGTTGATCGGTCTTTCATTGGGCGGCAAATTGCTAATGTCCTTTCCATTCAGCAACAGTTCGCCAGAGGTCGGTTTTTCAAAGCCGCCGATCATGCGAAGGATCGTCGTCTTGCCGCAGCCGGAAGGACCAAGGAGGGTTACAAACTCTCCCTTTTTGATCTCCAGGCTCAGATCCTCAATTACCGTCACGCCATCCTCGAACACCTTTTTTACGTGCTTTAATTCTATCAGCGTATCCTTCGTATTTTCCAATGTCATTTCCTCCTGGATTTTTTATCAAAATCACAGATTATATTATCATTTTTTTCAAGGTAGCACAATCCTAAAATTATGTTAATTACGTATTTACAAGTTTTCGAATTCAAGGTACAATGATAAGTGATTGTGATTACTGAAAAATCGTTTTATGGGCGGAGGTTACGAGGGAGAATGGGAAAGAAAGCTACGAAAGCTGCTGACAACATGTACTATCAGGCCAGATGCGAAGCGGCCGAAAAGAATGAAGATTATTCCAGCCGCGAGAAGGCCGCGGAACTGATCGGCATTGACAGAACCAGACTTGCAAGGATCGAGCTTGACGCGATCATGCCCTATCCTGAAGAGGTGAAGGCCATGGCGGAAGCATATAACACGCCTGAACTTTGCAATTCCTACTGCGCCAGGGAATGTCCCCTCGGCAAGGGAACCGTTCATGAAGTCGAGATTGATGACTTTGACCGTTTGGCCCTGAAGGTACTTGGTTCCTTAAAGGACATCGAAAACATTCGCGCAACTTTGATCTCCATTTCCGAAGACGGCGTCGTTCAGGAATGGGAACGTAAAGATTTCCAGGGAATCCTCGACTCCCTTGACAAGATCAGCGCAAATGCCAACGCATTAAAGCTCTGGGCCATGAAAAACATCAAAATTAAAGAGTGATCGCTTAGCGATCACTCTTTTGTTTTTTTCATTTCTTTTTTCGTTTCCCCAGATTTCGAGATCTCATCGATCATCTTCTCGATCATAAGCTTCTTTACGTAGACGTCATAACTCAGCATGCAGATAAAAGCAAACTTCTGAAGGAATTCCTTTCCGCTCTCCGGGGCATCCCCAAACGTCGTCTCCGCCTCGTGGAACTTACGGATCACGTCCTCTTTCAGACCGTCCAGCTGTCCTTTTTCAAGACGCAAAACCTCCCGGTACACGCTCTCCAAGTTAAACTCTTCCCCACACGCAAAGTACTCCTTCGTGACGGGCTCTAAAAGCTTTTGAATGTCGCCGATGGAAAGAATGCCTTTGTAATAGTAAATAAAGATCAAGAGAAGAATGTGTTCCTTCGAATACTTCTTCTTGATCGGCGGCGGGATCAGATCATTCTTCGCGTAATTGTTGATCATGGTCTTCGTCAGGATCCTGTCTTCTCCCGGCGTTCTCACCGTGGCACGAAGACGCTTGTCCATAAAGCTGGTTACCTGATCCATGTATAGGTCAATCCCCGGAATGTCCTCCGGTTCAATAAACGTAATTCTATCTAAGCTGGCAAGAATGCTGCCCAGCAGGTCATCTCCATTGATTGTCATAGTGGGCACCTCCCACTTGTATTATATAGTATTCGAAACGACGTGGCAAGAATTTTGTTTCTCTTTTTTTCCCTTTTACGCGTCAGTTGGGTCTTTACTTTCAGACTTTAGTATGCTAAAATACAGTTATGTAAAACTTTACAGTATCAAAGCGAAGCTTTGGAGGAAAAATCATGAATAAAAAAATCAAAACGGAAGCCGTTGATTCTTTATTTGATGCCATTTTAACCTTAAAGGACAGAAACGAATGCTATGCCTTTTTTGAGGATCTTTGCACGGTGAACGAATTACTCTCCCTGTCCCAGCGCTTCGAAGTTGCATCCATGCTCCGGGATCACAAGACCTATTTGGACATCGCCGAGAAGACGGGCGCTTCCACCGCAACCATCAGCCGCGTCAATCGTTCCTTAAACTATGGCAATGACGGATATGAACTCGTTTTCAACCGCCTGCCCCAGAAATAAGAATTTACTACCTTTTATATAATACCTTTTCCGAAAGGATCAGCCTTTGATCTCGATCAAGTCCAGCGGATTTACGTAATTTCCGTCCAACATGATCTGATATCCAACGCTGGTCCCTTTTTCATCGATCAAAAAGAGCGCCGTACCCAGAAAGACCTCATCTCCGCGCTTTACGAAGGGCGTACCCTGATTGCGGTAAATGGTAACGTATCCATTTCCGTGATCCACCCAAACGTTGTGACCGTATTCAACGTCGTCATTCACTGCAATGACGGTTCCCCTTGCGGAAGCGATCACCATGGTGCCCGGAAGCGCGGTGATCTTTGCGGAGGGCCTGTCAATTCCGGTCGTTTCAATGTCCGTAGCTGAACCATTGATGGGAAATCCCGTGGGAACGCTGAGCTTCTCTAGCTCTTCCATCAGTTTCTTCTCACTCTCCACCTTTTCATTTAAAGTCGTGGACAAAACCTCGACTTCATTCTCCAAAGTCTGAATCTCCTGATTCAGCTGCTGCTCCTTACGTTCCATGGCAGCCTTCACCCGGTCCTTTTCCGCCGTCAGTTCTTCCATCGCACGGAGCTGCTGATCACTTTTATCGATGGCAGCCTGCCAGATTCTTTCCTCGTAAAACAAATACCCAAGTAATGCGCCAAAAGCCGCAAAAAGGACGATCATGATCAAACCCAGGACCCAAGTCCGGATCTTAAATTGTCGTACGTTTGCGTCTACGGCATCTGAAGTCACGATGATCACGTGGTTCGTCGTTTTCTTCTGCTTACTTCCTTCCATTTGTTTTCCTCCTGCCGACAGACAATCAAGATAAATGAACCCATCTAATTTATATCGGCAAATTTCTTACATTCTTTTAGTATTTTCTTCCATGACAGTTTCCCGCCAAACAAATCCAAGGCGCTGCCAACCGTCACGTTCAGCCGGCCCTTCGCCAATTCCCCCAACAGCCGGACGTCCTCATAGGAATGCACGCCGCCCGCGTACGTCATGGGAATCCCTTCATACTGTCCAAGCATCTTTACCAGCTCCTGCTCAATTCCGCCGTTTTTCCCTTCCACGTCAACCGCGTGGATCAAAAACTCATCGCAATATGCAGAGAGCCGGTCTAATAGCTCCGTCGAAATCTTCTCTTTCGTCAGTTTCTGCCATCGGTCCGTCACGACAAAATACTCGTCCCCGACCCTGCGACAGCTGACGTCCAATACCAGTCTTTGTTTTCCCACGACCTTTTTCAGTTCCTCCAGCCTGTCATACCGGATCACGCCGTCCTGAAAAACGTAGGAGGTTACGATCACGTGGGATGCACCCGCATCCAAAAACTCTTTTGCATTGTCGCTCCGGATGCCGCCGCCAACCTGAAGTCCTCCCGGCCACGCGGAAAGCGCCTTCTTTGCCTGCGCCTTCGTCGCCTCATAGTACTCGCTGCCAACGGCATTTAACAAGATCACGTGTCCGCCCCGGACGTTCGCCTCCCGATAAAGCCTTGCGTAATAATCCGCATCCTGCGTGGCGACAAAATTCTCCGCCGCCTGATCCCCCTGATCCTGCAGACTCGAGCCTACGATCTGCTTCACCTTTCCGTTATGTACGTCAATGCATGGCCTAAATTCCACTGAATGATCCTCCCTTTTATAAAACGATTTTATTATACCAAATAACGTCGTTTTTGAAAAGAACGAAATCTACGTATACTTTACGTAAATCATTGCATACTAGCATAAAGACCTGCGTCAGCATCACTTTCGCAGGCCGCAGTTTCACTTACGTCCATGAAAAGTGATGCAGAAACGAGGAAAACAGATTATGAAAAAGAAAAGATTACTCATCCTTGGTCTGACGTTATGCTTTTTGTGCTTTGCAGGCGCATGCACGACTGGCGATGCAGACGGCGGAACAACCTCCGGAGACCTGGCAGGAACGCACTCTCCCCTGCCGGGGAACGACTATCTTGACAAAGGCGGTGCCAATCCCACCGATAATATTTCCATTGTCAATCCCGACGTAACGCTACCCTCAGAGACCCTTTTGCCGGATACCGACGACGGTGCGATCAGTGACCTGGGCGAGGACCTCAAAAGCGGTGCCGAAGATCTGATTCATGACGCCAGTGATGCCTTTGACGACGTTGATAGTCTCGGCGGTACCACCGGTCATTCGGCGGGTACAAACGCCCGTTAGCCATTCGCGGGACCGGCTCCAAAAAAAAGGAGGCCACGCAAGTTCATGCCAGCCTCCTTTTATAAGTCATTATTCGCTTTAAGAAAGAATTCCTTCGATCACGTCGCCCATGTTGTAGAAACCAGGGCCCTTACCTGCCAGGAATTTAGCAGCCTGTACGGCTCCCTTTCCAAACACGGCCTTGGAATAAGCGGAATGGGAGAACGTAATGACTTCATCCTCACCCGCGAAGATCACGTCGTGATCACCAACGATGGTGCCGCCGCGAACCGCACTGATGCCGATCTCTTTCTGCGGGCGCTTTTGTCTTCTGGAGCTTCTGTCATAGACGTATTCATACTCGTTATTAAGCTCCTCGTTGATGGAATCCGCCAGCGCAAGTGCCGTGCCGCTGGGTGCGTCCAGCTTCAAATTGTGATGTTTTTCCACAATCTCAATGTCGAAGCCTGCAGGTGCAAGAACACTTGCCGCGTCCTTCAGCATCTTCAAAAGCAGGTTGATTCCAAGGGACATGTTTGCTGACTTAAGGATCGCCACCTTCTTGGAAGCTTCCTCCACCTTTGCCAACTGACTCTGACTAAGTCCCGTCGTGCAGAGCACGCAGGGAAGGTTCTTCTCCACGCAATAATCCAACATATCCTCCACGCCGTTCGGGCTGGAAAAATCGATTAAGCAATCCGCCTCTGCGTTGCAATCCCTCAGGTCCGTAAATACCGGATAGGGATTTCTTCCTTCATCTCTAACGTCAATTCCCGCAACCATTTCCGTCTCCGGATCCGCAGCGACAATGCCGCTGATGCTCTGACCCATTTTGCCGTTACAGCCGCGCATTATGATTCGTACCATATTCATTCCTCTCTCTCGTAACAATGCATCCCCGCAGGGACGTCCCTGAAAACAATTAGATCAGTCCGTAATTCTTCATGGACTCGCGAAGTCTCTCCTCGTTCTTAGACTCGATCTCAGAAAGCGGCATGCGCAGGGGACCTGCCTCAAAACCGATCATGGAAACGGCCTTCTTTACGGGGATGGGATTCACCTCACAGAAGAGGGATCCGCAGAGATCCAACGCTTCCAGCTGAAGTCTGCAGCTCTCCTTCACGTCGCCCTCCAGGAACTTCGCGCAAATGTCATGGGTCTGTCTGGGTGCCACGTTGGAAAGAACGGAGATAACGCCAAGTCCGCCCAATGCCATGATGGGAACGATCTGATCGTCATTGCCGGAATAAATGTCAACGCATCCCTTTGCCTTTGCGGCGAGCTGTGCGATCTGGCTGATGTTTCCGCTAGCTTCCTTCACGCCCACAATGTTCTCCACGTCCTTGCAAAGTCTAACGATGGTGTCCGGCATCAGATTGCAGCCCGTTCTTCCGGGAACGTTATACAAAATAATGGGAATCTTTACGGTATCTGCGATTGCCTTGAAGTGTGCGTACAAGCCATTCTGCGTCGCCTTATTGTAATAAGGAGTTACCAGAAGAAGTCCGTCAACGCCGTACTTCTCAGCCTCCGTGGAAAGATAGATCGCCGTCTCGGTGCTGTTAGAACCGGTTCCCGCAATCACGGGAATACGGTGATTTACAACCTCCGCACAGTACTTGATCACGTCCAGATGCTCCTCATGGGAAAGGGTGGATGCCTCACCCGTGGTACCGCATACGACGATCGCATCCGTACCGTTCTCGATCTGGAACTCGATGAGCTTTCGGAATTCCTCATAATTTACGCTTCCATCCTGATGCATGGGCGTAACGATTGCAACTGCTGCTCCCTTAAAAATTGCCATTTCTTCCTCCTTCTTGCCTGATCCTTCAGGCATCTGTGCCATACAACGTTTCTTTTCGTATTATATGATGGCTCGTCATGCTTTGCGCTTACGGTTTAAAACAAAAAACCTGTAGGCGTAAAAGCGCCGACAGGTGAAATAAAAGCATAATAAAAATCTACTTTTTTACCCGATAGCGCCCCATCCGTTTTCACGGATGACAGTCACGCGACTCTTAACCTCGTGCCCAAGGCCTGGACCCTCAGGAGATCCACCCTTTCGGCATTTTTCCCTTTCCCTCTTCTTCATCTGCGCCTGCCGCATCCAAAGAGCTACTGATAAAAAATGCAACCTCTATCATCAATACACGTGTATCATAACACCAACTTTTTCTTACGTCAACCTATTTCTTACTCCCAGACCTTGAATTTGATGGTCTCGATCTTGGATACCTCATCCGCCTTAAAACAGATCTCGTCCTTGAGGTTGATCCCCGTCAGGATTATACTGGTTGCCTCCCTGGCGTCGATCAGCGCGATCAATTCATCGGCGGTAATGATCTCATTCTCCACAAGGCCAAGCACCTCGTCTAGGATCAACAAGTCGCATTCGCCCGTGCACAGAACCTTCTTGGCGTAATTCAGTCCGTTCCGGATGTTCCTGCACTCCTCCTGCTTTTGCTCCTCTGACAGGTTTTCAAAGCTTTGGTCCGATTTTTCGAAGCAAAACAGCATAACTTCCGGCTCAAGACGTTTTACGAACTGTGAGCTCTTCAACCCCTTGCCCTTCAAAAACTGTATGATCACCACGCGCTTACCGGAATCAGCCGCCTGAATGGCCCTGCCAATGGCTGCCGACGTCTTCCCGCGTCCTTCTCCCGTAAATATCGTTACCAGACCTTTACTCATGTAACCTCACATTCTACTGACCGTCGATCAGATTTCCAACAACGTGCACGTCAGCATTATACCAAACTATCTCACGATTTGCAACCAAAAACGATTTATTAAAGTTCCCCGCCGTCAACTTGCTCCCGCACGCATATTTCAAGCTTACTTACGGAAACTTCAAATGCCACGCGTTTTTCCACGGTTTCCTCATCCAACTTTTTAACGTATTCCCTGCTCTGGATCCGCCCCCAGATCATGCAGCGGTCGCCCACCTGAAAGCCCCCTGCATACCTTGCGTTTCTCCCCCAACAGATGCAGGGAATGTAATCCGATTTTCCATATGGCCTGTTCACGGCCAGAAGCACGTCTGCAATCTCCCTTCCCAGCGGTGTTTTTCTGTAGATGGGCGGTTTGCATACGTACCCATCCAGAAAGATCTGATTGCTTTTCGCGCTCTCCTCCACTTCATCCACAAACTCCATTTCCCTTGCAAACACGGAAAGCACCAGTCTGTTTCTTCTCTCCTCATGTCTGTTGTAGGACCGGAACTGACCCGAGACACACACGAGTGCCCCCTTGTAATCCGCATTTACGTCGATCAATCTTTCCGAAGTCATCACCGGAATCACGTCATAACTTTCACTTAACCTTTGTACCTTCACGTCCATCACGTAGAACCCTTCTCCAAAAATCTCATGGCTAAAGGTAAAATCGCTTACGATCTCCCCCATCACCGTCACCTGGTTATTTTCGATCACCTTATCCGTCACCGTTGTTTCTCCCTTCTTCCTCGCATTGCTTTTTATGGATCGTTTCTTTACGTTCCTGCTTCACAATATTATTTATACACTACTTTTCCCATCGATAAAACTAAATCCCGTCGCATTATCCTGACGTAAATCGCCAATACGTCTCCTTCTCCCCGCATCTTTTTGAAAATCTTGACGGATGCCGTCAAAAATCTCCTTCCGAAAAATTTCTATATTTCATGCTTGAATCCGAAAAAAAATAGTGCTATACTGATACAGTTTGAAAAAAGTGCCATTTTTAGGGATTTGTGAGCTCCTTCCGGGAGCCCGGAGATGAAAGGATTTGATTTTATGAAACAAAAAAGAGAAGACGTCAGAAACATAGCGATCATTGCCCACGTCGATCACGGCAAGACCACTTTGGTGGATGAGCTGTTAAAGCAAAGCGGCGTGTTCCGTGCCGGCCAAGAGGTTGCCGAGCGCGTCATGGACTCCAACGACATCGAGCGTGAGCGCGGCATCACCATTCTGTCAAAGAACACGGCAGTTACCTATAAGGGAACCAAGATCAACATCATTGACACCCCCGGCCACGCGGATTTCGGCGGCGAGGTGGAGCGCGTATTGAAGATGGTAAACGGCGTTATCCTTGTGGTGGATGCTTTTGAAGGTGCCATGCCCCAGACGAAGTTCGTGCTTCGCAAGGCTTTGGAATTAAAGCTTCCCGTGATCGTCTGCATTAATAAAATTGACCGTCCCGAGGCGCGTCCCGACGAGGTTGTGGACGAAGTACTTGAACTCTTCCTTGAACTGGATGCGGACGATTCACAGCTTGACTGTCCCTTCGTCTTCGCTTCCGCAAAGGCCGGCATCGCCTCCCTCGAGGCAGAAACGCCCGGCACCAGCATGGAGCCTCTGTTTGAGACCATCTTAAACTACATTCCGGCTCCAGAGGGAGATCCGGACGCCGGTACCCAGGTGCTCATCAGCACCATTGATTACAATGAATACGTTGGACGCATCGGCGTCGGCAAGGTGGACAACGGTTCCATCAAGGTGAACCAGGAGGTTGTCATCTGTAACCACCATGAGCCTGACAAGCAGATCAAGGTGAAAGTCAGCAAGCTCTACGAGTTTGACGGTCTGAACAAGGTGGAAGTCAAGGAAGCAGGCATCGGATCCATCGTTGCCATCTCCGGCATCTCCGACATTCACATCGGTGATACCCTCTGCTCTCCTGAAAGCGTATTGCCCATCCCCTTCCAGAAGATCAGCGAGCCTACCATCGCAATGCATTTCATGGTAAATGACTCTCCCCTGGCAGGTCAGGAGGGTAAGTACGTTACCAGCCGTCACCTTCGCGAGCGTCTCTTCAAGGAGCTCAATACCGACGTATCCCTTCGTGTGGAAGAAACTGAGGATACGGATTGCTTTAAGGTGAGTGGCCGCGGTGAGCTTCACCTGTCCGTTTTGATCGAAAACATGCGCCGTGAAGGCTTTGAATTCGCAGTAAGTAAGGCAGAGGTTCTCTATCATCAGGATGAAAAGGGAAAGCTTCTTGAGCCCATGGAGCTAGCCTACATTGACGTTCCGAACGACTATGCGGGCGCCGTGATTGAAAAGCTTGGCCAGAGAAAAGGTGAGCTTCGTAACATGGGAAGCATCACCGGCGGCACTTATACCAGACTTGAGTTTTCCATTCCCGCAAGAGGCCTCATCGGCTACCGCGGGGAATTCCTGACCGATACCAAGGGCAACGGCATTTTGAACACCGTGTATGACGGTTATGCTCCTTACAAGGGTGACATCCAGTACAGAAAACAGGGCAGCCTGATCGCCTTCGAGGCAGGCGAAGCCATCACCTACGGACTCTTTAACGCACAGGAGCGTGGTCTCCTCTTCATCGGCCCCGGAGAAAAGGTGTATTCCGGAATGGTGGTTGGTCAGACCGGACGCAGCGAGGACATCGAGATCAACGTCTGCAAGAAAAAGCAGCTCACCAACACCCGTTCCTCTTCCGCTGACGAAGCCCTTCGCCTTGTTCCTCCCAAGATCCTTTCCCTGGAGCAGGCACTCGACTTCATCGACACCGACGAACTGCTGGAGGTAACTCCCAAGAACCTCCGGATCAGAAAGAAGATCCTGGATCCCACGCTCCGCAAGCGTGCAAGCTTCAAAAAATAATGGGTCACGGTGACGCGCCTACTGACACGTAAAATAGGATAGGCCAAAGGATGAATCATCCTCTGGCCTATTTGTTTTTCATAAAAAATTGGGGGAATCTACGGATGCCGCGCTCTGCAAAGAGACAAGTACTTCCAACGAAAATGCAGAGAACCGTCTCCACAAGATAAAACAGAAAATGGGAATGCACAAAACGTAATACAAATGCATTCGTCAGTTCAAACACAAAAAGATGAGTTAACCAAACGTATACCGACGTCTTTCCCAGGCGCTCCAGTGACATTTCCAACCATTTCACGCCATTCAGGCAAAGGAGCACGCCCGTGACAAAGACGGGAACAAACAAAAAATCATGCTTTGCATAAGCCGGAGAATCCGCAAGCCATATTCTGACGGCTCCCACAAGTAGTACCAATAGGACGCCCAAAAGCAACCTAAACACGTATCGCAGGGAGTTTAGTCTCTCAAAGATCCACTCAAACACGTGCAACTTTTCTGCAAAATATCCCATAAAACAAGTCAACACAAATGCGATCCGGATCACGTCAAGGAACTGGTGAAAGACCGTTCTCGCGCTTGGAGAAACAGCGGCAGCGATGCCAAAGATACAGCCGGTCAAAGCCAAAAGCCCCGAAGCGATCCGTTCCGCCGCCTCCTGCCATCCCTTGCCAAGCACGCTTCCATCCTTCTCCCTTTTCCAGATTGCCTTCAGGAATCGCAAGAAAGCCTCCGCCATGGCTAAAAACAAGAGCATCAGCACGTACTGCTGCACGTACCAGAACGCACCGTTATAGGTACTGCTGATACAGAAAAAATTCTGCAGGAACTCCCCGAGTTCAAAGGTCCTCCTGCCCAGGGAAAAGAGACACCCCATGAAAAGCAGGAAGATGGCCCAATAACGGATCAAAAACTGCAGGACCTGCCTTAGGCAAATCGCCATTGCCGGGCCTTCTTTCCTCTCCATCACCCTACCCATTCCATAACCGGTGACAAAGGCAAAAATACCCACGCAGATCTTTCCAAACCATGCAAACCGAACGACCCAGTCTGGATTCCAAAAGGCAAGTCTTTCTCCGCAGATCGCAAGATCATTAAAAAAATGATGATAGATCAGCAGAAGGATTGCCAAGCCCTGGAGCTGCGATGATTGTTGTTTTGAAATTCCCGACCCGGTACCGGTCTTCCTTTTTTCTGACATTATTTACTCCATAATGAATCTATTTTGTCTGCCGCATTCATCTTTAGTTTATTGAACCCGGTAAATCCTCGCTTCGTAAGGCCGAAACCATCCCTGCTCGCCCTCCGGCAAACCGTCCAGCCTTCCGGACGAATGACTTCCGCGGGGATAATTGCAAAGAAGGAGCTTTCGCTTTCTCCCTGCATACTCCTTGGGTAGCTTTACCCTGACAGGCTTATCAGAGAAGGAACAAATGATCAGGCAGGAAACGTCACACAAGCGTCTCTCATAAACGTAGACGTGCGGATCGTTTGGGAAAAACTCCCGATAGCTCCCCCACAGGAGTACGTTGCTGCTCTTTCGAAGCTTCAAACACTTTCGATAGAAATTCAAGATGCTGTAGGGATCCTTCTCCTCTGCCTCCACGTTCACGCCATTCTCATAATTGGGATTGACGTAAAACCATGGCTCTTTCTTGGAAAATCCGGCATAACGACCGCCAGTCCACTGCATGGGCGTCCGGGATGAATCCCTGCTGGAATGCCATATGCGCTCCAGTCTTTTCTCAATGGAATCCTTCAGGTGGTAACGGTTAAAATTCGTCAGTGAACTTACGTCCACATAATCACTGATGGATTTCAGCCGGATGTTCATCATACCGATTTCCTGCCCCTGATACACAAAGGGAGTTCCCTGTTGGAAAAGATAGCTCATGGCCAGCATCGTGCCGCTGGCGCGCCAATACTTTTCATCCCCGTAACGGCTGATCACCCTGGGATGATCGTGATTCTCCAAATATAAGGCATTCCAAGCCCTCCCGTTTAAGGCTTTCTGCCATTTTGTAAAGGCCTTTTTCAGTTTCACAAGCGAAAATGGCCTGTGCACGTATTCCGTATAAATGCAGTCCGCCATCATGTGATCAAAGGAAAACATCATGTCGAGGCTCTTCTTGGGTCCCGTAAGATATTTTAGTGCAGACTTCACCGTGGTGAGCGGACCTTCGCCGAGCTGGAAGCAGTCATACTGGCTGCAAACCTCGCGGAATTCCTCCATGTACTCATAAATATGCGGACCGTCCTTATAATACGGCAGTCCGTTTACCGCCGGCAAAAACGGCAGTCCGTTTGGCAGCTTCTCATGCTTGGAAATGAAATTGATCACGTCCTCGCGGAAGCCGTCCACGCCCATGTCCAGCCAAAACCTCAGAATGCTTTTTACTTCCTCGCGGACCTTCGGGTTATCCATGTTAAGGTCTGGCTGTTTTTTTGCAAAAATGTGAAGATAATATTGCTTTCTGACCTTGTCATACTCCCATGCCTTCCCTTCAAACAGGGAGTCCCAATTGTTAGGCTTGTCACGCCAAATGTAATAGTCACTGTAGGGATTATCCTTCCCCTTGCGACTCTCCTGGAACCAGGGATGTTCGTCGGACGTGTGGTTCACCACCAGATCCATGATCACCTTGAGTCCCAATTCATGCGCCCTGGCCAACACCTTTTTAAACTGGTCCAGGTCGCCGTAGTCCGGATGGATGTTTTTGTAATCAGAAATGTCGTAGCCAAAATCAGCGTTGGGCGAGGGATAAATAGGCGAGAACCATATGCCGTCCACGCCGAGGGACTTAATATATTCCAGCTTCTCGTAAACGCCGTACAGGTCTCCGATCCCGTCTCCGTTCCCATCCTTAAAGCTTCTGATCCAGATTTGATAAAAGGACTTCTCCTTATACCAATCGCTATTCATTTCAAACACCTTCTTTTGAATTTATTTGGTAACGTCCTGCATCCAGGACTTTACGTTCTCCTTCGCTTCATGCAGCTGATCCGCCAGGCTGTCCTTCGCCTCCTGTACGCGGTCAGCGAAATTATCTTTTGCCTCCTGTACCCGGTCCGTAAAGCTTTCCTTCGCTTCCTGCACCCGGTCCACGATGCTCTCCTTCGTCTCTCTGACGCCGGCGACCAACATGTCCTTCGTCTCCGTGACGTTTTCCTTCGCCTCCGACACGTTCTCCAACATGCCTTCATACCAGCGTTTCGGCGCATGGAATGCCTTTTCCGTCGTGGCGACGAGCCCTGCTGCCACGTTCAGGAAATGATCTGACGTCTGGTACTTGCGCTCCGTCATGGAACAGCTCTTATGGAGCTCGATCACCTCTCCGTATCGTGCCACGGCCATTCTCACCGCGCTCTCCCACGAAAGATAAATCTCATCCATGGCATTCTGACCCACCTGACGCACGCGGTCCAGATCCTTGCATGCCTCGCGAAGACATCCTGCCATGTTCTCGGCATTTTCATCAATCAAATATCCGTTCCGCAGATCCGTGATACCCTCTGCGGCGCAGGAACCCTTGATCAGCACGCTCGCGATCCCGCAGGCCGCCGCCTCGCGGACAACAAGGCCATTCGTGTCATACGTGGACGGAAAAAGAAATAAGTCTGCCCTCGTATTCCAGGCACGAAGCACGTTTCTGTCATAGATGGCCCCGGTAAAGAATATCTGTTTTTCCAACCCGAGTTCCTTTGTCTTTTCCTTTAATTCCTCCTCGTCCGGACCGCTTCCCACGAAGACCATGCGAAAGTCCATGCCTTCCTCCTTTAGAAGCTTCATGCAATCCAGGATCAGCGGCAGTCCCTTATATTTTATGATCCTTCCGACAAACAAAAAGACCGGCACGCCCTCCGGCAGATCATATTCTTTTGTCGCCTCTCGCACGCCCGCGTCATCGACTCTTCCCTTCTCGAAATCCACGCCGTTTGGCATGACGCGATAGCGTCCCTCATAGCCAAGAGACTTCAGATTCTCTCCGGCACCGTTACTCACCACCCATATTTCATCACAGGCGGAAATATTGTCCACCAGTGTTTTGATGCTCTCTTTCTGGATAAACTTCGCCTTGACTGCCCTGGCGATGTCCACGTCAAATTTCGTGTGATACGTGAAAATGATGGGAGCATCCGTCTCCTCCCGCAGCATTCTGGCCATCAAAGTTGAGGAAACCGGGCAGTGACTGTGGATCACGTCAGGGCGGAACGCCTTCATGTCCTCCACCGCACCGGAGGCAAAAGGATTTCCCGCGCGATATCCGCTGACAATGCCCGTGGTATCAATGCTCTGGTACGGAATAACCGGGTAAGGATACTTGTCATAGGTTTCATTGGGATATCGCGGCGTGCCCACCATGGGCTCCGCCAGCCCTTGTTCCTTCATAATCCTGGCATAATTCATTACAACGTTCACCACCCCGTCAATCACGGGCGGAAACGAATCATTCAGCAGCGTCACTCTCATTGCCGGAGTCACCCTCCTCTTCTTCCCAGGCACCTGGGCCATACCACATTTTTACCTTTTCCTGCGCAGTCTCATTCTTCTCAACGTGTTTCTTCAAGACATGAATCATTTTATAGCATTCCTCGATCTTTACGGACGTCGTTCGAAGCAGGAACGTATCCGATATCTTATGGGCAAATTCAGAATCCGAATTGACGAACCCGCTCACAAACCAATAGAAGCTCATGGAAATCATGTAGATTCCCAGGGGGCCTCCAATAAATAAGACTTGGATCATGGTAAACATTGATAAAAGAACGCTAAATCCAATGAGAAAGATGCCTCCCAGCAAAAGCGCAGCTCCAATTCCGTAAGACTTCCAGGAATTTTTCTGTTCCTCCTGATAGCGCTTTAGGTTTTCCTTCTCCTTTTCCAACTGCTTATCCAAGTCAAATCCCCTTCCGAAAAAGCAGTCCTTATATCTTTGGGTATCTTCAAAGGGCCGTACGTAAACTCTGCGGATTCCGCCAATTGTGATAAACAGAATCGCCGCCGCGATCAAAAATACGTTCGCAAGAATCTGTACCGTGGCATAATCATGAATGGACGCCTCGCTAAGCACAAAATCCTTAATCAGCGCATTTGTATCAAAATTTTTTGCGTTTTTTTGATACCAATCCAGTCCCATGATCAAGTCCCGGTCAACCCGTGCGGTTAAATGCATTTCTTTTCCCTTCCCATGCACGTATTTTCCCAATTTCTCGAGCGTATCCTTCTCCGACGCGCCAAATCTGACCCACTGATTTTTTCCGATCAAAACGGTATAATATTGATAGGTTTTAAGACCGCGTCCGCTGGCTGCGCACACGTTACCATACTCGCCTGTCAGATACGTGTCCACGTCGATTCTTACATAGGTTCCGTCCTTCAGCGTGCCATAATCCTGTCCAAGCAGTGGTCTCGCCAAACGAAGATGCACGTCCCCAATAAAATATACCGTCCAAAACCCTAAGGAAATCATAAATGCGATTAACGTCAGGGTAAAATATTTTGATACTTGATATCGTTTCATTTTTATCCCCCATTCTTCCTCTATTGTAGTTTCATTCCATTCATAAGTCAATGAAAATGAGGGAAACTCTCCATTATGAGCTTCCCTCTTCCAACATGCTTTCTATAAAGATTCCGTATCCCTTTTCCGGAGAACTTACCAGAACGTGCGTCACGGCACCGATGATCTTCCCGTTTTGTAAAATAGGCGATCCACTCATTCCCTGTATGATCCCGCCCGTGCGACGAAGAAGCTCCGGATCCGTCACTCTTAATTCTATGCCGCGTCCCTTGCCATCCTGCTTTAGGCGCACCTTTGTGATTTCAATCTCAAAGGTTTCGACGTGATCCTCTAAGGTACAAAGAACTTGTGCGGGGCCAAGTTCAATTTCTTGCTTTAAGCCTATGGGAACGGCATCTGCCGTTGCCAGACTTTTCCCCGCGTCATTACAGACGCCGTATACTCCCAGGTCACTGTTTTCACTGATCTCTCCCAGCGCAAATCCTTCGTCATAGATAATCCTTCCCGTTATTTCACCGGGATCGCCGTGCTTTCCTCTGCGAAGCTTTACAATCTTTGTCTGGTAGAGCGTTCCTCCCGTGACCTGCATGACCGTGCCCGTATCCACGTCCGCTATGCCGTGCCCCAACGCCCCAAATTTCCCGTCCGCATCGACGTAAGTCAACGTTCCGACGCCCTGAAGGTTATCCTTCACCCAGATTCCCACCTTATATTTATGCGCCTGGTTTCGGACGGGGGTGATCTCCACTTTCCGCGTATTTCCATCACTCTCAACGGTGATGGTTAACGTTTTGCCGCCAGATTCTTCGATCCGTTTGATCAGATCGTCTTTCCCCTTCAATGCCACGCCGTCAATCGCCATTAGGTAATCTCCCGCTTTCACAAGGTCTTTCGCCGGTTCCGCCTTCTCGTCATTTTCCGTAATAAATTCTGCCGTTCCCACAACAAGCACGCCCTTTCCCTGCAGGTACACCCCGATCGGGATTCCCATGGGGATCACTTCCTCATCGCCTATGACGCGAAGGTCGACTTTCTTTAATGGAATAAATCCAAAAAGTCTTACCTCCATGTCATACCTGTCTTGCCCCGCCGGACGCATCGTAACGGGTCTTGAAAGATCCAATGCCACGATATCCTCCGAATCCTCACTTTCATTCCATCCAAAAAAAGCTGCCCTCACCTCTCCCGTTGCCGGAACCCCCAGATCAATCCTTTGGATTTGATCAGCGCGAAAGTAAAGGGTTGAAGGGATGCGCGCAGTAACGTTCCATAGCATGGCGCAGGCCAGCGACAGCGCCGTAAACAACAAAATACCCGTAAAAAGCTTTCTCATCCCAATCCTCCCATCCATGCAATAAAAAAGAAGGACGCCGTATTCGCGTCCTTCTCAGTATTACCGTATCCTTCGTTTTTATTCACCCAAGAAAATCACTTTTCTTCTTTTTGTTCCATTGCCTGTTTCCGCATTTCAACCGCGTTGGAAACCGCCGCTTCGGAAAGCCCGTCACTGCCAAGGAGCCTTGCCAGTTCCCCGATGGCTTCTTGATCCGTAAGGAGCCGTACGTCCGTCACCGTGCTGTTTCCGTCCGTATTCTTTTCGATCAGATAGTGTGAATCCGCCATGGCAGCGATCTGCGGAAGATGCGTGATGCAGATCACCTGATGTGCACCCGATACCTTTCCGAGCTGTTTTGACACCTGCCATGCCGTCCTGCCGCTGATTCCCGCATCAATCTCATCAAAGATCAGTGCATCTACCTCGTCCCGTTTTGCCAGAACGGTTTTGATTGCAAGCATGATCCTGGAAAGCTCGCCGCCGCTTGCCACCATGCCAAGGGGACGTCTCTCCTCTCCTGGATTCGTGGAGATCAAAAACTCCACGTCATCGCTGCCCTTCTGGGTCGGCTCTTCCAATGCTTCCAAATGAATCTCAAAATCCACCTTAAGGAAATTCAATTGCTCCAAGGCTTCCGTGAGAAGGCCAGTCAGGGTCTTGGCGTTCCTTTTGCGGATTTTTGTAAGCTTCTCGCAGGCTTCCCCGAGCTTTTTACGCTCCGCAGCAAGCTTTGCAGTGAGTCCGGCCAGATAGGCATCATAATCTGCCAGTTTATCTAAATATTCCCGTCTCTTCGCGCCGTACGCGATCACGTCCTCCAAGGAATTCCCGTATTTTTCCTTGAGACGGTTGATCAGATTCAGTCTCTCCTCCGTCTCATGAAAGGCTTCCTCGTCGAAGGTGGCATCCTCCATGTAGTCCGCCAGATCCCTGTTATAATCTGCCAGAAGGCTGTCCACCTCCGCAAGCTGCTCCTCCAGTTCGGCAAGGCGCTTGTCATACCCCGTAACGCTGCTAAGGGCCCGAAGTCCCCTGCTGAGCGCGCTCCCGGCGCCGTCACTTCCCGTGAAGGAGTAACTCTCGCCCAAGGCCTCCATGATCTTTTGGCTGTTGACCATGCGGCGGTAATTCTCTTCCAATTCTTCGTCTTCCCCGATGCGAAGGTTTGCATCCTCGATCTCACGAACCTCATATTCCGCAAGTGCTTGCTCCCTGGCCCGCTCTTTCTCGTCAAGGTTTTCTTCGCCCAGCTTTTTCTCCGTGGTCTTCCATTCCTGATAAGCCTTTGCCACCTCGGCTCCCGCCTCCTCGGCATCCTTACCGCCAAAGGCGTCCAAAATCTCTAAATGCTTTTTCTTATGGAGCAGGGATTGATGCTCATGTTGCCCGTGTACGTCGATCAGTACCTCAGCCAGTTCCTTCACCTGTTTTGCGGTGACCACCTCGCCATTGATCCTGAAAACGCTTTTTCCAACCTGCATCTTGCGGCTGATCAGGACGCTGTCGTCCTCCTGCGTTTCCAGCTCCATGTCCTGAAGCCGACGCGTCACGTTTTCATTGCCGGAAAAGCTGAGCTCCACCAAGGCCTGCTCCGCGCCTTTGCGCAACATTTCCTTCTCAAATTTCGCCCCCAGGGCGAGATTCACGGACCCAAGAAGCAGAGACTTTCCCGCGCCGGTTTCACCGGTCAGGACGTTGAGTCCCTCTCCAAAGGTCACTTCCGTTTCCTCCATCAGCGCCAGATTTTTCACGTGTAAGCTTTGTAACATGTTTCCTCCTTCTGCCGCCTTCTTTGAATCCCCTAAAAACTTAACCCATGATCTCGTTCATCTGATTCATCAGTTGCCTGGTTTCTTCCACGGTCCTGACTGCCACCATGATGGTGTCATCCCCGGCGATGCATCCCACCACCTCCGGAAATTGCAGGGCGTCGATCGCCATGGCTACGGCCATGGCCATTCCCGAAACCGTTTTTATGACAAGGATGTTCTGTGCCATGTCCATGGAGACAAAGCCATCCCTCAGTACCCTCACAAACTTCTCATTGGCCCGCTCCCCGCCCTCGCGGTGAAAGGCAACGTAGCGCTGCTTTCCGCCCGCCATTCCGTCCACGGAAAGCTTGGAAAGCTTTAATTCCCGGATGTCACGGGAAAGCGTCGCCTGCGTGACCTGGATTCCCTCCTGCGCGAGGTAATCCCGAAGCTGCTCCTGGGTTTCTACCTCATACTTCTCTATAATTTCCAAAATCCTTCGTTGTCTGATCTTTTTCATGTTTTCCTCTTGGTTCACCTCAATCCTTCATCTTCTGATGCAGTGCGTCCAGAAAACTTACTTTGCTCAGCTGAATGAATTCCGCACTCTCCGCGCTTTTACGGATGGAGATGCGGTCCCCCGTCGTCATAAAGAAGGAATTGGCACCGTCCAAGGTCGCCATGACCGTTTGTTCCTTTCCTTCCCTTCCCATCGGGATTTCAATCTCGATCTCATCTTCTGAAGAAAGAATAATGCTTCTTTGATTCAGCGAGTGCGGACAAATGGGCGTGAGCATCAAAAGCTTGGCTCCCGGCTCCACCAACGGTCCGCCCGCAGACAAATTATAACCCGTAGATCCCGTTGGCGTCGTAACGATCATGCCGTCCGCCTGATATTCATGCAAGAAAGAACCGTTAACGTAAATGCGAAGCAGGATCACCCGCAGGGGACCGCTTCTGGAGATCACCACGTCATTTAACGCCAAGCCTTCCCTGACTTCTCCGTCATGGAGCATTGCTTTCCCTTGGAGCAGCATGCGGCTCTCCTTCCGGAAATCTCCCTCGATCAAACGGTCCAGCGCCGGCTCAAAGCTTGCCATCTCAATCTGCGTCATGAAACCCAACGTTCCCAGATTCACGCCGATCAGCGGCACGTGAACGTGAATGGTTTCCCTGGCCGCCTGCAAAACGGTCCCGTCTCCCCCAAGCACAAGGATCAGGTCAATATCTTCCGGGATGCAGGATTCCAGACATTCCCCGCTTTTCCAGTCTTTGTCCACGATCAGAAGACTGACCTCCTGACCCTTGGATTCCAGATAGTCCTTGATCCGGTTGGTCGCCCGAAGCTGCGGATCCTTAAATTTATTTGAATAGATCAGAAATCGTTTTCCCATGGTTCACTCCTTTTCGCACGGTCCTTGCGCCAGTCGTTATCTATAGCGCGTGCGAATTTTCCACGATCCCGGCAATTGTCTGTTTCCACTGCTCCGATGAGGAAAGACCTTTTTTCTCTGAGATCACCGTAGCAAGAAGCTCCTCCGCCTCGCGCTCCGTGAGCGAAGAGACGCTTTCTTCCGGCTCCGCCTCTTTTTTCAGATAAACCAGATACTCTATGTTACCTTCCGGTCCCTTGATGGGCGAATACTCCAATCCCATGACGGAAAAGCCCGTCAGGTCCGCAAAGTCGATCACCTTTTCGATCACCTCGCGATGCGTGGAAAGTTCACGGACGACGCCATTCTTTCCCACCTTCTCGCGTCCCGCCTCAAACTGCGGTTTGATCAGGCAGACCATCTCTCCCCCGACCTTCAACAGATTCCGCGCGGGGATCAGGATCTTCGTCAGCGAGATAAAGCTCACGTCTACGCTGACAAAATCAAGTTTTTCCGGCACGTCTTCAGGCTTTAGGTAACGGAAGTTGGTCTGTTCCATGCAGACGACCCGTTCATCGTTGCGAAGCTTCCAATCCAGCTGTCCATGACCCACGTCCACGGAATAAACGCGGCTTGCGCCATTTTGCAGCATACAGTCCGTAAAGCCTCCCGTGGATGCACCTACGTCCATGCAGGTCTTTCCCTCCAGCGGGAATTTCCATGTCTGCATGGCCTTCTCAAGTTTTAAGCCTCCGCGGCTTACGTACTTCAGGGTATTGCCTCGCACCTCAAGCTTACACTTCGCAAGATCAAAGGTCGTGCCTGCCTTATCTTCCTTTTGTCCATTGACGTAGACGTTGCCAGACATGATAATGGCCTTCGCCTTTTCCCTTGAGGATGCGTAACCTTGCTCCACCAGGATTACGTCAAGTCGCTCCTTCATGTGTTCAATGCCTCCCAAATCTTATCGCTGATCCCTTTGGGATCTACGCCAAGCTTCTCCTTCAAAATATCCACGTTTCCATGCTCCACATAAGCATCCGGCAACGCTATGGGCAAGATCTTGTTCTTCAGTCCCCGGGCGTTTGCCGCCTCCAAGATTTTCTCTCCAAAGCCGCCGCAGGCGACGTTCTCCTCCATCGTTACGATCAGGGAATGATTCTTCGCCGCTTCCAGGAGCGCTTCTTCATCGATGGGCTTTGCAAACCTTGCGTTAATCAGGCTTACCCGTACGCCCTGTTCCTTCAACAGTTCCCGCACCTTTACGGCTTCTTCCACCATGCCGCCCAGTGCAAAGATGGCAACGCCGTCCTCACGGTAAATCCATTCCGCCTTACCAAGTTCGATTGGCGCGCGATGCTCTTCCAGCCCTGCGTATGCCGTACCACGCGGATAACGGATCGCGATGGGACCGTCAAAATTCATGGCAAACTGCATCATGTCAGCGAGCTCCCATTTATTCTTGGGTGCGCACACGTGCATGTTAGGAATGCCAGTCAAATAAGTCAAGTCAAAAATGCCCTGATGCGTCTCGCCGTCACTTCCCACAAGACCTGCGCGGTCTATGGCAAAGACAACGGGCAGATTCTGTAAGCAAACGTCGTGCAGGATCTGATCATAGGCTCTCTGAAGGAATGAGGAATACACTGCGACGACGGGCTTCATGCCGCCTACGGCAAGGCCTGCGGCAAAGGTCACCGCATGCTGCTCCGCGATTCCCACGTCATAAAAGCGATCCGGAAATTCCGAGCGAAAACGTTTCAGTCCCGTTCCGTCCGGCATGGCTGCCGTAATGGCCACCAGGTTGGAATGCTTCTCTGCGAGAGAACAAATCATTGTAGAAAATACGTCCGTATAGCAAGGCTCAGTCTTTTGTTTCAACAACTTTCCCGTTTCAACGTCAAAAGGCTCCGTGCCGTGAAATCTGGCAGGATGCTTTTCTGCAGGAAGGAATCCTTTGCCTTTTTTCGTAATGGCGTGAATGAGCACCGGACCTTCTACCCTCTGGGCCGCGCGGATCACGTTCACCATGGCCTGCACGTCGTGTCCGTCCACTGGTCCAAGGTACTTGATGCCCATGTCCTCAAAGAACATGCCGGGGATCACCAGCGTTTTCAAACTGCTTTTCAGTCTCCGGATGCCCTTGATCACCTGATTACCCTTGGCACTTCCGAGTAATGCATTATATATGCCTTCCTTCAGGTCAAGATACCCATCTGCAGTACGGATGTTGTTTAAATATTTGCTCACGCCACCCACGTTCTCAGAGATGGACATATTGTTGTCATTTAGGATGACGATAAAGTTCGTCTCCAACTTCGCTGCGTTGTTCAGCGCTTCATACGCCATGCCTCCCGTAAGGGATCCATCACCAATCACGGAAACGATCGTTTGTTTCTCTCCCCTGTGATCCCTCGCCATGACAAGGCCCAGACCTGCCGAGATGGAAGTTGAACTGTGCCCCGTGTCAAAGCAGTCACAGCAGCTCTCCTTCCGCTTCGGGAATCCGCTCATTCCATGATATTGTCTAAGTGCGTCAAATCCATCCTTCCGACCTGACAGGATCTTATGCGTGTATGCCTGATGGCCCACGTCCCAGATAATCTTATCCTGCGGCAGATCCAAAGCCAAATGTAGCGCCATGGTCAGCTCCACGGCTCCAAGATTAGAACCAAGGTGTCCGCCCGTCACGCTGATCTTTTGGATCAGGAAATCCCGGATTTCCTGCGCGAGCGCCGGATAATCCGCCGGATCGATCTTCTTTATGTCATTGACGTTCTCTATTTTCTCCAGGTACATTACCAAAAAACCTCTTTTACAACACTATTTTTTTCTGTAGATCAAGTGAAGGATCAGCTCCTCCAAAAAGGCGTGATCACCCGGAAGCTCATGCAAAAGCGCTGCTGCCTCCTCGGAGAGTCTTGCGACCTCCTGCTTTGACTTTTCAAGTCCGCAAAGCGTTACGTAGGTCTCCTTGCCGCTCTGTGCGTCGCTTCCCACGCTCTTTCCAAGCTCCTTGCTGTCCCCGATCACGTCAAGCACGTCATCCTGGATTTGGAAAGCAATGCCCACCTTTCTTGCGATCCACAGAACCTTGTTGATCTCTTCCTCGCCGGCGCCGGAAAGCATTGCGCCGATTCCCATGGCCGCTTCGATCAGGGCCGCGGTTTTCCTCTCATGGATGAACAGGATCTTGTCCATGTCCATTGGAAGATTTTTCTTCTCCGCCTCCACGTCCGCAACCTGTCCGCCAAGCATGCCGTCTATGCCGGCCTTCTTTGCCAGCATCTCGCCGCATCCCGCGATCCTGCCTTTTTCCTCAAGGGATTTATCGGAAGAAAGAGTCCGGCTGATCTCGGAAAAAGCAATTTCAAACGCACTGTTCATCAGGGCGTCACCGGCCAGGACCGCCATGCCGTCTCCGTAGACCTTCCAAGTGGTCTCTTTTCCCCTGCGGTACTCGTCATTGTCCATCGCCGGCAGGTCGTCATGCACCAGGGAATAAGTGTGGATCATTTCCAGCGCCGTCATAAATTCCCCGAGGGACGTCTGTCCGCTTTTCCCTTCCCCGCAAAGGAGCTGATACGTCTCCCGCATCAACAGGGGGCGAAGGCGTTTTCCTCCCGCCATAAAACTATATTCCATGGCTTCCAAGATCGTATGCACGTAAGGAAGCTCATCCTTTTCTTTTAAGTATCGCTCTAACGTTCCGGAAATCACTTGTTGCACTTCTGCCGTTTTCTTCCCAAGCATTTCCTGAAAGCTTTTCTCTTCCATTCCTTTATGCCTCCACGTCGTCTGCGTCCAGTTCCTCAAGCTCTCCGTCTCCGCTAAGAACCAGAACCTTCTTTTCAACGCGGTCTATCTGGTCGTTGCACTGTTTTAGAAGCGTTACTCCCTCACTGTAGGCGTGAAAGGCATCCTCCAAAGAGACGTCCGCGTCCGCCAGAACCCCGATCAGTTCCTCCAATTTATCAAAATTCTCTTCCAGACTGACTTCTTTCTTTTCTTCCATACCAATCTCCCTATGGTTTAGGCCTTCTCATTTGAGAGTCTGGCGGGCACTACGTCCGTCACCTTGGCCTCGATATTTCCGTCCCTGACGTTGATCCTGATCAGATCTCCCTTTTGTACTTGGGAGACGGATCGCACGTTTCTGCCCTCAGCGTTTTCCACGTAAGAATAACCGCTTGACAGCTTCTCTAGCGGGGACAGCCCCTTCATTTTCGTCACGTACAACTCCAGCGTATGTCTTTTCGCCGTGAGAAGCTTTCTCATCTCGCCATTTAGTCTGTCCTGCAACTGAGCGTGATGCTGGCGGTATCCACGGATCCTTGCAGCGGGATTCACCATGCCAATCTGGCGCTTTAGCCTTTCAAGCACGCTTCGCTTTCTGTCGATCGCTCGATTGATCCCCGAATTCAGCGCCATCCCGTAGGATGCTATTTTCTCCGTCAGTTCCCGCACGTCCCACACCGCAAGCTCTGCCGCTGCGGAAGGCGTCGGTGCACGAAGGTCAGACACAAAGTCGATGATCGTGGTATCCGTCTCATGTCCCACGGCCGAAATAATGGGAACGCTGCAGTTAAACACCGCCTCCGCAACCGCCCTTTCGTTAAAGGCCCACAAATCTTCAATGGAGCCACCGCCCCGTCCCACGATCATTACGTCGACGCCCATTGCCTCCAATGCGTGAATGCCGTTGACAATGCTTGGGACGGCATCCTCTCCCTGCACGATCGCTGGATAGAGAATGATCTGGACGTAAGGATTTCTTCGCTTGGCAATCTGGATCACGTCCCTGACGGCTGCACCCGTGCGTGCCGTCACGACGCCAAGGGTCCTAACGTACTTGGGGATTGGCTGCTTGTACTCCTTAGCAAACATCCCCAATTCTTCCAATTCCCGTTTTAGGCGTTCATACTCTTCATAGAGCCTGCCCGCGCCATCCAAGATGATCTGTCTTGCGTAAAGCTGGTATTTTCCGTCTCTCTCATAGACGTCAACCGCTCCGCCAACGATCACCTGCTGACCGTCTTGCATACGAAAAGAAAGACCCTTCCGGTTCCCCGCAAACATAACGCAGCTGATGGTTCCTTTAGGATCCTTCAAAGTGAAATAGATATGCCCCGAACTGTGATACTTGCAGTTACTGACCTCTCCCTTCACAAAAACGGACTGTAAGAGGTAATCCTGCGTGAACATGTTTTTAACGTAGGCATTGATCTGCCCAACGGTATATACGCTACGAATTTTGATCACCCTTTTTTACAAATTTAGCCAACACTCCGTTGACAAAAGCACCGGAGCTGTCCTGTCCGTATTTCTTTGCGATGGTAACTGCCTCGTCAATGGCCACGCCCTCGGGAATCTCCTCATCGAACATAATCTCATACAAAGCCAGGCGAAGCACCGTCAGCTCTACCTTACCAATTCGCTTGGTATTCCATTTTTCCGTCTTTTCGTTCAGAAGAGCATCCAGTTCCGGAAGCTTTTCCACGATCTTTTCATATTTTTCCGTGATGGCTGCGGCAAATTCGCCCGCTTCACTTCTCTCTTCATCTTCAAAGAAGAGCTTTACCTGCTCCGGCATGTCTTCGAGCGAATTAAACTCCACCCGGAACAAAAGCATAAATAGCTGTTCTCTTTGTTCGTGTCGTCCCATTGATCTTTCTCTCTGCCTTTACTTAATGATAACGCTCGCAAAACGAACGTTTACGCTGCTGCAGGTCAGTCCGGTCATGTTCTCGATGGCACTCTTCACCTTGCTCTGAAGCTGCTGGCTCACTTCCGGAATGTTATAGCCATACTTAACGTTTACCGCAATGTCAACCTTAACGGTACCGTTCTTGATCTCTACCTTAACGCCCTTGGACACCTTGGAAACGGTTCCTGCCGGAATGGATGCGCCCTCTACTTCAGCCGCCGCAATGGTTGCCACGTTCGCCACTACCGTATCGGCAATTCGTACCGATCCAACGGATTCTTCTTCCTTTAGCACAACTGCATTCTGCTCTTTTTCCATGTCCTGTCCCTCCTAATCTCAGATTAAATCTTATTATAGCATTTCTGCATTAATTTGTCACCCAAAATGTCAGGCAATGCAATTCTTCGTTTTGATAGTATGAAATCTGATTTCCGCCCACCGGATAGTAATCAAAAATCTTGTTTTTCGTCAAAAGGAAATCCTTTAATTCGTCATAGCATTCCTTGTCTGCGCACTTGATGGAAACCTGCCATGCATTCTCCGGGGTTGCCGTCGAAAAGAGCATTTGGAGCCCCGCCTGATCTAAAAATTCAAAATAGGCATCCTCCCGGACAAAGTAATTGTCAGCCGTTGCCGTGCAAGCGGGCAGCGGAACTACCTCGTCAATCTTCCTGTCCACGGAGATTTCATCCGTTGTCACCAACAGGTAATCGTACAGAATCTCCGGCGCCGCCATGGCTCCTACGTTGGGATGATAGGAATTGTCTCCCCAAGTCACGTCGACGTAATAATATTCTCCGTCTGCCTTCACCAGATTCCATCCGTGAGGCTGGCCCTGCGCCACGCCCTGAACCAGCGTGCATTCCACTCCCAGCTCGTTTAACAAGTACTGTAGGGCCTTCGAGTATCCCTGACACACGGATTCCTTTCCCACAAGTGCGGAATAGATGGTCTGATTGTCCGGCGCATCCAGGGAATACTCCGTCTCCAGGATCAGTTTTTCATATACGTACTTGATCTTTTCATAGTCATCAAGATTCTTTCCGTCGTTGGGAAGCCCATCAAGGAACGCCTTCGCGGCTTGTTGGATCTCTTTTTCCTTGCGAAGCGCCGCGTCCTTGTCAACGTCGTAGCTTCCCGAAAAGACGTATCCAACCACGGAGTCATCAACCACGTGGGTCACGTAACTGTATCCATCCACGTAGAAGAGTTCGGGATGGTCCATGCAAACACAGTTAAACACAAGTTCCAGGTCCTTCTCCGTCAGTCCTTCTTCAATGCCTTCCGCGGAGAGCTCTCCGTCCACTTCCATGCTGCCCAGGATATGTTCTACGTCGTCATACCAAAGCTTCTGCGCGCTGGTCAGTTTTTTACGGGCATACCTGCTGCCCTTTCGAAGGAAATGATCGTCATATTCCTTTTGATTCTTTCCTTTCGCTTTTTTGCCACTGCCTTCTCCGTAAGACTCGCCATCTTCCCTGCTGATCGGAAACGCGTCTGACAGCGACGCGCACCCGCCAAACGTCAGCGCCGCCGCGAGCATTATGATCCAAAGCAGCATGCCGCTCTTTCGTACTCTCAATTTTCAAGTCCTCTCCATCGCATTTGAACTTCATTAAGTCAAGACTTGACTTTAGTTTCTGCTAAACTCCGTCAAAACCAATCCCTTGTTGCGGTCCAGCGTCATGCCGATGCTCCAGGAATTGACAAAGAGAAGAAGCGGATTCCCCTTCATGTCCTTTACCTTCTTCATGTCGGAGGTTCCGATCAGTTTCTCCAGATTCACTTCTTCCTTATTCTCGATCCAACGGATGTGCTCATAGGGAAGGTTCTCAAGACGGATCTCCACGTTATATTCATTTTCCAGACGGTATTTCAACACGTCAAACTGTAGCACGCCCACTACGCCGACGATGACTTCCTCCATGCCGGCAGTCATCTCCGTAAAGATCTGGATGGCACCCTCTTGGGCGATCTGCTCGATACCTTTTACAAATTGCTTTCTCTTCATGGTGTCGATCTGACGGACGCGGGCAAAGTGCTCGGGCGCGAACGTGGGGATTCCCTCATATGCCAGCTTGTCCTTAGGCATGCAGATCGTGTCACCGATGGAGAACACGCCGGGATCGAACACGCCGATGATGTCTCCCGCATAGGCCTCCGAAAGGATTTTTCTCTCATCCGCCATGATCTGCTGCGGCTGGGAAAGACGCATCACCTTATTGCCTTGCACGTGACGCACCTCCATCTGGGCGTCAAACTTACCGGAACAGATGCGCATAAAGGCGATCCTGTCGCGATGTGCCTTATTCATGTTGGCCTGGATCTTAAAAACAAAAGCAGAGAACTCATGCTCCGTGGGTTTGATCAGACCTATGTCCGCCATTCTGGGGAGCGGTGGCGTCGTCATGTTAAGGAAATGCTTCAAAAAGATTTCCACGCCAAAGTTCGTCAGTGCGGAACCAAAGCACACGGGAGTCAATCTTCCCGCGCGTACCTCCTCCAGGTCAAACTCAGCGCTGGCGCCGTCGAGAAGTTCAATTTCTCCAAGGAGCTTATCTGCGGCCGCATCCCCGATGAGTCCGCGAAGATGCTCTTCATCCTGAATGGGAATCTCCGTCGCAACGCCTTCCTTAGTACCCTTTTCCGTATCGGAATAAGAGATCACGCACTGTTTTTCGCGATCATACACACCCTTAAATTCCTTACCGGAACCGATCGGCCAGTTCACGGGACAGGTTGCGATTCCAAGCTCTTTCTCAATGTCATCCAAAAGATCAAACGTATCATTGGCATCCCTGTCCAGCTTGTTGATAAACGTAAAGATGGGAATGCCGCGCATGCCACAGACCTTGAACAGTTTTCTGGTCTGGGCCTCCACGCCCTTGGACGCGTCGATGACCATGACTGCGGAATCCGCAGCCATCAAGGTACGATAGGTATCCTCCGAGAAATCCTGATGTCCAGGCGTGTCCAAAATGTTAATGCAATATCCGTCATATTCAAACTGTAACACGGAGGAGGTTACGGAAATACCTCTCTCCTTCTCAATTTCCATCCAGTCAGAGACCGCATGTCTCGCCGTCGCCTTTCCCTTAACGCTGCCCGCCAGGTTAATGGCGCCGCCGTAAAGCAAAAACTTCTCCGTCAGGGTCGTTTTACCCGCATCGGGGTGGGATATAATGGCGAAAGTTCTCCGCCTGTTGATTTCTTGTACTTCTTTATTCACTTTCCTTTACCTCATTTCCATTTGTTTGATTTTTGCAAGTTCCTTAGATTTCATAGCGTCGTCACAAATGGAACATGCTTTTTCCGGCAGTCTCGCCCGGGACTCCCAACAGATCCAGCACCGTCGCCGCAACGTCGGCAAAGGTCTCTCTCGTCCCATAATTTTCCGGGCGGATTCCAGGTCCGTAAGCAAGGAACGGAACATACTCCCTCGTGTGATCCGTCGTCGCCAGATATGCGGGATCGCAGCCGTGATCTGCCGTCAGCATCAGCACGTCGTCCTCGCGCAGCTTTTCCATGATCTCAGGGAGTTTTTCGTCAAAATAAGTCAGGGCCTTCGCATAACCGTCCACGTCCCTGCGATGGCCGTACAGCATGTCGTAATCTACCAAATTCACAAAGCAAAGGCCTTCAAAATCCCGGTCCATCCATTCAAGCGTCTTCTCAATCCCCTCTTCATTGCCAGAGGTGTAAACGTATTCCGTAATGCCCTGCCCGACAAAAATGTCCTGGATCTTTCCTACTGCCAACACTTCTTTTCCTGCCGCCTTGAGGTGATCCAGCATCGTTTCCTTTGGAGGGAGCAACGAGAAATCATGCCTGTGGGAGGTTCTAACAAATTTACCGTCCAAGGGGCCGATGAAGGGTCTGGCGATCACGCGACCCACGCCATGCTCTCCCTGCAGAATCTCCCTTGCCACGCGGCAATACTCGTACAGTTTCTCCGGAGGCACAAGCTCCTCGTGCGCTGCAATCTGGAAAACGCTGTCTGCGGAAGTATAAACAATAAGTGCTCCCGTTTTCAGATGCTCCTCGCCGTATTCCTGGATCACGGCCGTGCCGGAATAGGGTTTATTGCAAAGCACGCCCCTGCCGGTCCGTCTGGTAAACTCATCCAGCACTTCCTGCGGAAATCCGTTAGGATATGTTGGCAAAGGCTTGGGCGATACCACGCCTGCAATTTCCCAATGTCCAATGGTGGTATCCTTCCCCATGGACTTCTCGCGAAGCCTGGCAACGGCCGCCATGGGCGCATCGCTCTTTTCCCCCACGGTCACGCCGTCTATGTTAAAAAGTCCCAGCTTTTGAAAGTTCGGCACGCGGAAAAAGGGACTGCCCGCAACACTTCGCAATGTGTTGACGTCCACGTCCCCAAAAGCCGCTGCATCTGGTTCTTCTCCAATTCCAAAGCTATCCAAAACGATCAAAAATACTCTCTTCATGGGTACTCCTCATCCTGTTTGCGTACAAATTCGCAAATATTATACCACGTATCTTCTCTCCTGTATACTTTTTTCTGCTAAATCCCCCTGGACCACGGGACATGTCTATTGACACATTGAGAGCCCCGGCTTGCGACATGCTCGAGGGGATGGCTTGAATAGTATCCCTCAGGCATATTTGCCAAGCGTCGGTACTTAGGTGGCGCATACCGAAGGAGGGGCCCACGAAGTGGGAAGATTCCTTCGGTTTTATTGCGGCACCTTAGTACCGATACGCTGCAAGTATAGCGCGAGCGTGCCTGAGGAATACTATCAAGCCTCAGCCCCGAGTCTATCGGGTTTATTAATGTGTCAATAGACACGTCCCCGTGAACCGGTGGGGTGATGGCGTGGTTAGTCGCGTACGACGGTGCTGATGATGATGCTCTCAGGCGCGACACCCGTCTTGCGCTGGACGATGTCTTCGATCTGTGCGCGCTGGGCGTCGGTAAGGGTCGCCGCGTTGACCACCACGTCCACGCCGCCTGCGGCAATGCTGACCACCACGTCGGAAAAGCCCTTTGCTTCCAACAGGATTTCCGCTGCCGCCTCCTTCTCCGCGATCTGCGTCATCTCCACCATGCTATTGACGGCCTGCTGCTTTTGCTCATCGCTCAAATGCTCGCTGCCGATCACGTCAAGAAGCGTTGCCTTGTTCTTTGCCCTGGTTTGCTCTTTGAGGAGCTTGGCGTCAGAGACGATCCATGCGCCTGCGGAAGTGAAAACGGCCTCTCCCGGAATCTCGCCCTCCGATGGCTGCGCCGTCGCCGGTTCGTCCTCCTCGCCGCCATTCCCCGGACGCTCATAGACAAGGTCCATGCCGTCTTCCAAATAATTCAGCGTCAGTTCCCCGTCATCACCGTCTAAGCTTTGATACTCCAAAAGCTCTCCACCGTCCGTCGCCTGACCCAGCAATAATAAATCTTCGTCCGAAAGCTCCAAGATCGTATCCGCACTCTCTGCCTTTTGCGTACCTTTGTTCAGATCTCCCGCCACGTAATTCTCCGTGATGACCTTACCGGAATCCACGGCCTTCAATGCCTCTCCCGGCTCCTCTTTTATGGTATTCTCCGCAAATTGCAAATACCCTGCAATGGCTATCATGATCGCGAGAGCCGTGATCATCAGCTGGTTTTTCTTGAAAATGCTTTTCACTTCTTTTTCCTCCCTGCCCTATGTTTGGTAGTTCATTCTATTCCCGCATTCACTTGGATAGACCAAGCGTTAATACTTTTATTTTATGCGCTTCCAGCCCAAAGAGCGCCTGTACGGCCTCCGTTAATTCCTTCGAGACGCGTCCCGTGCCCGCGCCCTGCGCGATCACGACCACGCCCTGCACCAGCGGATAACGCTTTTTGACGACGTATGGGCTTTTCCCCTTAGATGCCTCGTCATAAACCGCGTTCTCTTCCCTGACTGTCTCCCGGCCCTTTTTCCCGGCATTTCCAGCTCCGTTTTCCTCCGTCTGTCTCTGTGTCTCTTTCACGTTCGTTAGCACGACCAATTCCTCGGACTGCTCCAGCGTGATCATCACCTTTACCTTCCCTGCCCCGTCTACCTGTCCCAGCAATTCCTCCAGTTCTTTCTCCATTTGCTCCAGATAAATTGCGTCAGAAAGCTGCTCCCCGTCCTCCCGCGTCCCAGCCATGATTCCCATGCCGGCTTCACCAATATCGTCCGCTGCCAGATTGTTCTCCGTTTTTCCCCCGAATGATCCCGCTGATTTCTTTTGCTTCCCCGTAGGTAGTGAAATGACAAGAATCAGGATTCCTGACAGCAAAAGGATCATGAGCCGGTCTTTCTTCAGCCATGGTGCCAGTTTAGTTTGAATCCACTCTTCCGTTTTATGATTCATTTCCGCCTCCCAAGATGATTTCTTTCGTCTTGATCTCCGTGACTTCATCCACCTCAACTTCGATCCCAGGTTCTTCCGTAAGTTCCGGTTCTTCATCCCCCACGCTTTCGTTCCAAGACCCGTCAAACGTAATCTCCAATGCTTCCGCATAGTTTTCCAATATCTGGGAATCCAGCGCTTCCCCCGTAAGAATCCGCTTGACGGGCGTCAAAAACTGCAGAAGGATCAATGCACTCATCAATAGTCTTAAATATTTTTCATAGCTCTCCCGCGGCCGGAACAATACGATCATCTGCGCGCAGATCATAAAAATTGCAAGTCTGCCCAAATCCCTTGTTAACGCCTCAAACATCCTTCCTCCTGCCCATGCTTATGATCTTACCGAGGATACGGCGACAGCCAGACAAATCTCAAAAAAGAGCATGGTCACGCCCGCGATCCCCAAAAGAAGCATTCCCGCCTCACCGGCGCGGTCTGCCGTCTTTGCAAGCCTCTTGTCACAAATGATGCCCATGACGGCGGCCGCAAACCGAAGCGTTACCGCCAATAAAAGTAGTTCCCATAACGACTTCAGACACAGAAAAAACAAGAGCACCGTCATAACAATCCCGGCGGCGTTTTTCACTATGGTCGCCGAGCCCAAAATGATCTCAAGAACGCCCTCCACGCCGTCACCGACGCCCGGGATTACTGAAACCCCTTTCATAAGTGCAGAACCCTGCAGCTTGTCTAAGGCCGGTGCCAGCATCTTCTGTAAAAATCCCATTCCAGCCACTGCCCCAAGCAATCCCTTTAATCCAATACTGACTGCCTTTTTCAATAGCTCCGTCATGCGTTCCAACCGCTCCTGTCCCATGACGCCCTCGAGCACCGTCAGCAGAAAAAAACAGGAAGTCAACGGCAAAAAGCACCTCCTTAACGTTTCCTCCACCACAAGGAGCAACAATACCGTCATTTGATGGCTCGCCCCTGCGGTCATGCTCCCCGTCGCCACGCTGACGGAGACCAGATAGGCAGGCATCAGCAGCTTGATAAATCCGACGATTCGCTCTATCGCAGCCGTCGCGATCCCTAACATTTGAGAAAAGCATCTTGCCAGGATGGCTGCCTGCAAAAGATATGCCAGATAAAAGCTCATTTCGCTCACCTGGTACTTTTCATACATATCTGAAAAACGCATCAGCGCCGCGCTAAACGCGCCAAGCAACACCAGACTTATAAACAGCGTCCGTACCCCGCTTCCCTCGATGGTAAGTCCTGCAATTCCCCTCTCCCACAGGTATTTCCAAAGTTCCCAAAACCGCCCTTGCATCAAAAGTCCCAGCATTGTATCCAATGACAGTTCCAGGGACGGAAACGCTTCGCTGATCCGCTCTCCAAGCTCCCCCATCCTCATCTCTTCCCACAGATCCGTCAGTTCCATGCCGTTCCATCCTTCCGTCTCCCGCCATCCTTATCCCAGGAGCAAAATCTGATCGATCAACGCCACTAGGATCGCCAGCCCTGACAGTGTGACGCAAAGCTTTCCCAGCGTCTCCATCTGCCCGGCCAAAAATCCATACCCCGCATCCCTGCAGATCCCTGCCGCAAATTCACAGACGTAGGTGATGCCAAGCACCTTCAGCATAATCCCAAGCTGATCACTCCCGGCTCCCAGATAATCTTTTAACTTCGCCAGCGTCTGCGTAATCCCGGCGATCCGTTTCATGCACAGGGCAAGGACCAGGATTCCCATGGCCAGTCCCATCAAAAAACCGTACGCAGGCTTCTCATTTTTGATCAGCATCGAAGCCAAAACCGCAAGGATCACGCAGGCGCTGATCTTGATCACGTCTCCCATGGCTCCTCCCCCGTCACAAAGCAAAAAATGTCTGCATGGATTCAAACAGCTCAAAAATATATGGCAGGATCCATGACATGACAATGATCAGACCGGCGAGACTGATCAGAAAGGCATGCTCTTCCCTGCCGCTATGCTTTAGCACCTGCCCCAGGATCGTCACCAGAATCCCCACGGCAGCAATCTTGAAGATCAGATTTACTTCCATCCCGTCCCTCCGTCTTAAGCTTCTACCAAAGAAGCAGGATCACAAACAATCCTCCAAGGATCCCCAGGCAACTGGCCACGCGGCATTCTCCCAATAGCCTTTCCTTCCTTTTTTCTGCAAGCGCTTCCACCCTGTGCCTGCTTTGTTCCAACGCCCTACGTTGCATCCGCTCGTCCTGATAGCCTTCCGGAGCCGCAAATCCGAGGAACGCGTGATATTCCGTAGCCGGCAAAAACCTTTCCAGCTCGTCTCCAAGCATCTCCTCCATGAGGTCAAGAAGCGTCGCCTCAGGTGTTGACAAGGCCCTTCTCCCCGTCTCTTCAATGAGCTTTCCCATCTGTGTTTGTCTCTGCATTCCCGCACGGACAAAGCACTCAGGAAGGGATCCCCTTCCATACTGGATCTCGCCTTCGATCAGTTCCAAAACGTCTCGCATCTCCTCCGTCTCGGCAAGCTCCCGTCTTCTCCACAGGACGTGCTGCACGCCCATCCCAAGACTCCCGAGCAATATCAATGCAACGCCCAGCCATCTCACCGTTCCCTTCCTTCCAGGCTAAGGCTTCTGCCCCTTTCCTCTTCCAGCAATCCACAAGCACGGGGGCTCTCTCCCCCTTTCCCAATATAAGAATGCATTCAAACAAATCCTCCAATCCACGCTTTGTCACGTCCCTCCTTGACGCACCGTGAAGCGTTGCCAAAAGCTTTACGCCGCACCTTGCCGCCTCCCGCATTTCCAAGACGTCCTCCGGTTTTCCCATCTCGTCCACCGCCAGCGCATACGGCCCCATGGATCTGATCATGAGCCTCATGCCAATGGCCTTGGGACAACCGTCCAACACGTCCGTCCGCACTCCTAAGTCATTTCGCGGTACGCCGAGATGTCCTCCGCCCAGTTCCGACCTCTCGTCCACTACCCCAACGGTCCTTCCCCTGTCGTAAGCGCTTCCATCAGATATCTGCCGTATGAGGTCTCGCAGAAGCGTTGTCTTTCCGCAACCTGGCGGTGAAACGATGAGCGTATTCATGAGTTCTCCCCCCTCATACAAGAAAGGCAGCACCTCATCTGCCGCGCCCCGGATCTCCCGTGCGATACGGAGGTTCAAAAAAGCCACGTTCTTTATGGTCTGAAGCCTTCCCCCTGCCATGACGGCCTGCCCGGCAACGCCTAGCCGGTGCCCTCCCTCCAGCGTCAGATATCCTTCCCGCAATTCCTCCTCATACGCATATGGGGAATACTTACACAAATGCAGTATGAGTTTCGACAATTCCTCCCTCGTAAAACACTTTGCTCTTTCCTTCTCATCCGTCGCCCTCCCCGCATCATCCACGTACCATTCCCTTCCGCCTCTGCTTTCCATGGCAGGCTTCATCGCCCGAAGCCTAAGCTCCGTCAGGTCATTCGTCAACACCCTGCCCCAAAAGCCTTGTTCTTCCTTCGGAAATATCCTGACCAGCTCCCACATCCTCCCTCTCTTTCCCTTGTCCATCCTTCTCCACAATATATGAACACGTCCCAAAAATATGCAACAAAAAACGTGTCACGGGGACGATTCTCCTGACACGTTTTCATTCCTTCTTATTCGATTTTTCTAATTCCCCAAGGTGACACGGACCATTGCATTTGCTGCAATCCATGCAACACTGCAGGGATTTTCCTTCCTTCTTTGCTTTTCTCATGCTCCGCAGGATCAAAACAACGATGCCTGCCAGGCAAAGCAAAACGATTACCGTTGGCATGCGCTCCTCCTTCAAAAAACCGGCGCGGATAATTCCGCGCCGGTCTCTAACTTCAGAATGGTAACCTCAGCGCGTTGCCGAAATTACTTCTTCCATGCGTCATACTGCTTCTGGAACTCAGCAAGAACCTTCTGATATCCAGCTGCATCAAGCTTCTTCAGATACTCGTCGATCTTAGCGTCAACGTCGCTTGCAGCGAAACCGCCGTTCTCAAGCTGGAATCCGTAATCATCGAACAGAGCGGTACAAGCAGTGAACTCTGCCTCTACAGGGCTCTTGTCGAAACGGAAGCCTGCTGCGCAGGAGGTGTTAGCGCCGCCATTGAAGCTCTTGTACAGTTCAGCCTTGTTGTCAGGCTCGTTGTGCAGAGGAGTTACAACCGTTGCACTTGCGGACTCCCACATGGAGTGGTTGTAGTTTGCATTCTCAACCTGCTCAACCTTCTTGTCTGCATTGTAGTTGAAATGCTCACCCTCAATACCGAAGGTGTACATGTCAGCCAGCTTGGAATCGGTGTAAAGCAGACCCATGAAGTCGATGGCTGCCTTAGCCACGTCATCGCTTGCATTAGAGGTGATGCAGTAGCAGGAACCAAGTGCGGAAGTGCTGTGTGCCCATCTCTGGGTAGCGTGCTGCATGGTAACGTCCTGATGATAACGCTCGTCTGCCTCATCATTTACAGGGATGTCAGTCCACCAGGAAATAGCCCAATCCTTGGACTGCGTGGTCTGATCGTTGGTCGTCTTGGTAGCGTCGTCCTCGGAGATGTAACCCTTTTCAGCCCAATCAGCCATCAACTTGCAGAACTCCTTGTACTCAGGGGTAGCAACGGTATTTACTACGCTGTTGGTCTTTCTGTCAACTGCAACCCAGTTAGCTGCAACGTCGCCAGCGAAGAAATCAAAGCTATCGATGTACCATCTGTAGAACATTGCGGTCTTCTGGGTCAGGAAAGGATACTTAAGGCCATCAGCCTTAGCGTCCTTCAGCATGGGCTCAAGGTCAGCAAGCTTCTTAACGTTGGAAATGTTCCAGCCGTGCTTGTCGATCAGGTCCTGACGGAACATAAAGTCATAACCTTCTACGTTGTCCTTATATACGGGAATGAAATAATTCTTTCCGTTATACTTGGTAGCTTCCCACTGTCCTGCGTCCATGGAATCATAAAGAGCGGTGCCCTGAAGAAGGCTGGTCAGATCCTTTACTGCGTTTGCAGGAACCAGATCGTTGGTACCAACGGTGCCCATCCAGGAAGCGGTCCAAAGAAGATCGATCTCCTTGTTAGCCAGAGCCAGGTTTGCCTTCTCGGAATATTCTCCGGAACCAACCTCGGTAATGGCTACAACGTAATCCTTACCCTTCTCCCCAAGATACTTGTTGATGGCATCCTCAACCTTCTTTACCGCTGCAGAATCAGGGGTACCAAGGTTAAAGCAGTCTCTGAACAATCTGATGGTGGTCTTTCCGTTAGTTTTTCCGCCGCCGTTACCGCCGTTGCCGCCGTCACTGCTTCCGGTTCCGCATCCTGCAAGAAGACTTGCAGACATTGCTGCAACCAATGCTACGGAAATAAATTTCTTCTTTTTCATTTCTCTGAATCCTCCCTTAAAAATAAATAATGTGATGTGTATATTCTATAAGGATTCGCCATAAATCCTTTGAATATCTGATTTACGTCCGGGTCCAAGTTAACCCTTTACGGAACCCATGGTCAAGCCCTTTGCAAAGTACTTCTGGAAGAAGGGATACAGGATCATGATAGGGCCGATAACCATTACCACGGTTGCCATGGTTGCGGAATACTGGGGAACTTTTCCCTGCATGGCCGCAAGTGCCGCAGAGGGAATGTTTCTTGCATTCAGCAGAGTTTCAATGTTCTTCTGAATGTTGACCAAAAGGAGCTGCAAAGGCTTCTTGGAGTCGCTTTGAATATAGAGCAACGCATTCTGCCAGTCATTCCAATACGTGGTAGCCATCATGAAACCTACGGCTGCCAGCGTCGGCTTCATCAGCGGCAGGGTGATCTGGAAGAAGGTTCTCCACTCTCCCGCACCGTCGATCCTTGCGGAATCCATAAGTTCCTCAGGCACGCTGTTTTGGATGTAAGTCCTTAAGATGATGATGTTCATCGTCGTACAACAGATCGGCAGCATTAAAAGCCAAAGGCTGTCCTTCATGCCATACATGGAAGTGAACACAATGTATCCGGAAAGCTGACCGCCGTTGAACAGCATCGGGATCATGGCATAGATTGCCAGGAATCCGCGCAGTCTAAAGTCCCTGCGGCTGATGGCATAAGCAAAAAGGCTCATGCACAAAAGACCGATCAGCGTTCCTCCCACGGTGATCAGGATGGTCACCGCATAAGACGTAGCCAACTGCTTTCCATATCGGAGAACCGCATTCATGCCGCTTAAGGACCATTTTGCAGGGAAATAACTAAAACCGTTTGTTGCAAGCGTTTCCTCATCCGCAAATGCGGAGATAAACACAAGGAGAATGGGCATGGCCACGATTATCGTGTAGAGAATTAGGCATGCGGCCAGAATATACTGTCCAACGCCCTTTTTTGCCTTCACGCCATACTGAAGGTCATATAATTTATCAAGCTTCTTTTGTTCTTTTCTGGAAAGCCTCTTAACTTCTTCCACGTTTTGTTCCACTTTTTGTTCCATCGCCTGTACCCTCCCTTAAAACAATGCATTCTCGGGCTCGAGCTTACGAACCACAAAGTTGGCTATGATGATCAGGATCAGGCCCACGATGGACTGGAAGAAGGATGCGGCTGCAGTAAATCCGAAGTTTGAACTGTGCAAAATGGAGTTCAATACATAGGAATCGATAACGCGGGTGGTAGGATTCAGCGCACCGCTGTTTCTGGTTACCTGATAAAACAAACCGGTATCAGATCTCATGATGTTACCAACGGACAAAAGCAACATAACCGTGATCATGGGGATCAGGGAAGGAATCGTAATGTGTCTGATCTGCTTCCACTTGTTTGCGCCGTCAATCTGGGCTGCCTCATAGAGCTGCTGGTCCACGCCCGCAAGCACGGACATGTAAAGCACGGAACCATAACCCACGCTGTTCCACATCTTCACAATGGTTAGGATCACCGGCCAGTACTTTGCCTCTGCATACCAGCGGATGCTGGTGCCAAACAGATGATTGATCATTCCGGTATCTCTGTCCAAGTATGCATACACGATAAACTGCACTGCCGCATAAGAGATAAAGATTGGGATAATCAAAATGGACTGCAGGGCGCCGCCAAGCTTCTTAAACACCAGCTGGTCGATGCAAATTGCCAACACCACGTTCAGGAACGTGCCCAGAAGGGTGAAGATTACGTAATACATTAAAGTGTTTGTCGTCATGTTGACAAACAATTCCTTCGATGCCGTCAGGAAATCAAAGTTACCGAGAATGGGTTCCTTCCAGGGACTTCCCCAAATACCGTCGTTGTAGTTAAAGTTTTTGAAAGCCATTACAAGACCGGCCATCGGTACGTACAAGAAAAAGAACATGATCAGGAAGGTCGGAAGTGCCATGAGCACGTGCACTCTATGCTTCCAGATGTTGTGAAAGAAATGTCTGATGTTTTCCTTCAGCGTCATTTTATTAACTCCTTAACCTTGTTTTTCACATTTGTTTTACTATACAACAACATGTACAAATTTCCAATAGCATTCTAACGTTTTTGTTAGAAATACCCCTGTATAAATCGATTTTCTTCGATTTTTTGAAGAAATTAAGGCCAAATGTAAATCGTTTTTTTAGTCACTTTGTACAGTTCACGGTTGTGAGCATCAATTCAACCCTTCCGTTAACGTAAACATTTCCATATCCGTCCGGAAGGATCATATGCATTCCTTTATGAATGGGTCTGCCGTCCAGTCTTCCCTCCCCGCTTAAGACACTGACAAGCAAGAAGGGATGGCTTTGCTCCATTTCGAAGCTTCCGTCCACGTCAAGCTTCCACATGCGGTAAAACTCACAGGAAACCAACTCATGCAACTCGTTCGGTGACAGGTTTGCAAAGTGTTTTATTCCCGTCTTGTCAGACAGGTCAGGGACGTTCGTCACCTCTATGCTCTGTTCCACGTGGATCGGTCTCGGCTTTCCGTTCACAAGCCTTCCGTAATCGTAAACGCGATACGTCACGTCGCTGCTCTGCTGCGTCTCCAAGATCAGCATTCCAGGCGTGATGGCGTGAATGGTGCCGGGAATGATCTGCACGCAATCGCCTTTCTTAACGGGAACCCTGCGGATCAATTCCTCATATCTTCCCGCATGCACCATGTCTGCCAGTTCTTCCCTGGTTTTCGCGTTATGTCCTATGACAAGTTCCGCATCCTCCGGGCAATCCAGCACGTACCAGCATTCCGTCTTTCCAAGGCTCCCGTTCTCATGCTCTTTTGCGTATGCGTCATCCGGATGCACTTGTATGCTCAGCTTTTCCTTTGCGTCGATGATCTTCACCAAAAGAGGAAACTCCGGAGCTTTTACGTTGCCGAAAAGCTCCCTGTGTTCCCGGTACAGCCATGACAAGGTTTTTCCCTTCCACGTTCCCTCCGCGATCTTACAATCCCCGTGGGGATGGGCGCTGATTCCCCAACACTCTCCGATGCCGTCGCCCTCGTCCCGATAATGAAATTCCGTCACGAGTCGGTTTCCTCCCCATACGTTTTCCTTGAGTTCGGGCTCCAAAAAAATGATTTCCCTGTTTTTATCCGTCACTTAAATTATTCCTCCCAGGCGTCTAGTTTCTTCATTCGTCACCTTACCGAATCCTAACGATTCAACAATTCCAGGTTTTTCCTCACCAGTTCGCACCTTTGTGCCACGCAGTCCGCGCTTCTGAGCGGATCCTCCGGCGCATGGAACACATAATCCTTAAGCCTTTCAATGCTTGTCCTCGCCACGTGCAGCCTGGTGTCAGAGGATGCATAATAAATATATACCGTTCCGTCCGGCAACGTGATCGCGCCATTCGTGAAAGTTACGTTGGACACGTCCCCGACGCGCTCCTCCCCGCGCGGTCCGATCAACAAACCCGACGGCTCTGCGATCACTCTCGCCGGATCATCCAATGCCGTTGCAAAGGCATAGATGACGTAGCGAAGGCCTGCTGCAGTGTTACGTACGCCGTGCGCAATATGGATCCATCCCAGATCCGTCTTGATCGGAACGGCACCCGCGCCGTTCTTTACCTCCGTGACGGTGTGATACTTTCTCTTGCTGGTGATGATTTCCTCATCGATCACGGCATTCGTCACGTCATCACAAAGTCCAAAGCCTATGCCGCCTCCGCTCCCCGTGTCGATGAAATCATCCATGGGCCGCGTGTAGAAAGCATATTTCCCGTTCACAAATTCAGGATGGAGCACCACGTTTCTCTGCTGCGGGGAATGGAGCGTCCGCAGGTTCGGAAGTCTCTCCCAGGTCTTTAGATCCTTTGTGCGCACGATCCCTGCCGCCGCCACGGCTGCTGACAGGTCAGGGCTCTCCGTATCCTTGCTCTCCGAGCAAAAAACACCGTATATATACCCATCCTCATGCTTCGTAAGACGCATGTCATAGACGTTAGTTTCCTCCGGGCAGGTATCCGGGAGCTGGACCGGATAATCCCAAAACCGGAACCCGTCCACGGGGCTGTCCGACTCCGCCACGGCGAAGAACGATTTCCTGTCATCTCCTTCCACGCGCGCCACCAGATAATATTTTCCGTTCAGTTCCAATGCTCCAGAATTAAACGTCGCATTGATCCCCAACCGTTTTTCAAAATATGGATTCGCATCTTCGTCCAGATCATACTGCCAGATGACCGGCGCATGTTCCCGCGTCAGAACTGGATACCGATACCTTTCGTAGATCCCGTTATAAAAGTTTTCGTCAATCTCATTCTTTCTGCTCAGAAGCTTTTCCTGTTCTTCTGCCAGTTCATAATACTTTTTGTGTATGCCCACCGTTATCCTTCCTTTCGAAGCACTTTTCAAGCCCATTCAAAACATAAACCCAACCTAATGCTTCCTAGCATTCCTCCAGCCAGTAGAGCCTTCCCTGAAAATCTCCCCAAGGTCTGTCCATGATCATTCCCGCATTCATCAAAATGCTGCCGCTGACCACTTTCCCAGTATCCGTAAGAAGCTCCTTTTTGTTTAGATTTACCTGGATGACCTTATATTTCACGTTCTCCCGCAGTCCTTGAAGCCGTATGCAGCGGCTGTGTTCATTGGGTGTTGCCAGAACCTGCGTAAAGAAGACCAAAGACCTCTTCCCGCCCTTTCCGACAACCTGGAAACAATCATAGTCATGATTCTCCTGATAGGAGGCATTCCGGTAATAGGTGCCTTCCCGGATCAGATCATGAAATGCGTGGTACGCCCGGATCTGACTGGGGATCTCTTCCTTCTCCGCATCTGACAGCTTGGTGACGTCAAGCTCATACCCAAAGGTTCCCGCCAATGCAACCATGGCTCTCGTCGCAAATGGCGTGCTTCTCCCAACGGTATGGTTCGGGCAGACGCTCACGTGGGCTCCCATCGAGCAAAGGGGATACAGAAGTGCCGTCCCTTCCTGGATCGCAAGACGCTCTACCGCATCCGTGTCATCCGAGCACCAGATCTGGGGACTGTAATATAGCATGCCCGGATCAAACCGGCCGCCCCCGCCGGAACAATTTTCCAAAAGCAAATTGGGAAACTCTTGCAAAAGGCGCTCCTGCATTTCATACATACCAAGCACGAACCTGTGGCAGATTTCTCCCTGTCTGTCTGCCGGGAGCGCAGCGCTTCCAAGATCCGTAAGCGGTCTGTTCATGTCCCATTTTACGTATTCTACGTTGGCGGAATGCAATACGTCAAACATTTGCTTTAAAATATAATCCCTGACTTCCTTTCGTCCAACATCAAGCACGTACTGGTTTCGGGCCCTGCAAGGTCTTCTTCCGGAAATCTGGATGGCCCAGTCAGGATGTTCTTCAAACAGCTTTGACTCCGGCGAGATCATCTCCGGCTCAAACCAGATGCCAAACTTTAATCCCAGGGCGTTGATCTCGGAAACCAGCTTTCCAAGACCGCCTGGAAGCTTCGTCTCATTTACCTGCCAGTCGCCGAGAGAGCGGTTGTCGTCAAACCGGTTCCCAAACCAGCCGTCATCCAGCACCAGCATTTCTATTCCAAGCTTTGCGCTTTCCTTCGCAATGTCCAGGATCTTTTCCGCATTGAAATCAAAATAGGTAGCCTCCCAGTTGTTGATTAGTATGGGACGCTTTTTATGCAGCCAAGGGCTCCGGATCAAATGGTTTCTGTAGAGGTCATGATAGCTTCTGCTCATGCCTCCAAGTCCCTTGGCAGAATAGGTTATCAACACCTCCGGCGCCTGAAAGCTCTCACCGGGCTCCAGTTTCCAGGAAAACTCTTCCGGATGAATTCCCATGACAACGCGGATCTGTCCAAACTGGCTGCGCTCTGCCTGCGCCAAAAAGTTTCCGGAATACGCAAAATGCAATCCGTAAACCTCACCCTCCGTCTGACTCGCGTTTTTCGACAGCAGCGCAAGAAACGGATGCTCTTGATGACTGCTTTCCCCTCGCAGGGAAGAAACACTGGTTTTTCCAAATCCCAGCGGCCTTCTCTCCTTATGACGCTCCCTCGCCCAGGAACCGTGTAGCGTTAATACGTCATATTCCCTTGCCTCCAGATCCAGACAAGCGCTCATGACCTTTTCCAGCCACAGGGCTTCTCCGGAGGCATTGATCACCCTGACACTCCTGGCAATGACGTCCACGTTTTCGAAGGTGGAATATGACAGTTCCACGTTCAGCTTCGTCACGGGATCCGTACAGGTGATCACAAGCGTCGTCACCTCTCCCTCATTGCCAAAGGTTGCCGGTAAACCTGCAAGCTTTCCTTTTCCCTTTTTGATCTCGTGACTTACGTAAACCGGGTTTACGGCTGCATGACCCTTTGCCGTGCGGATCTTAATGCTGCTCTCCCGGAAATCCCCCACGCCGTGCGAGGAATATTCGAAGGGAAAGCAGTCCATGAAGGAGCTCCTGTCCCTGTCGTTTTTCTCCGGCACAAAGGGCGGCTCCTCCAGCTTTAAAAGATACTGTGCGCCGCTTACGTCCAATAATCTTTTCCCGTAATAGAGATGCCCCAAAAAACCTTCCTGGGCCACGATGCCAAGCAAATACGAAGTATTCGGCGTATGTAAACAGAAAATTCGTTCCTTTTCCAAGTATTGTATGCTCATGAAGTCCTCCTTTGTCAGCCAGCGATCAGGGATACGAGGTAAAAGCACTCCGCGTCCCCAGGTCCGGCTTCCGTAATCTCTATCTCAACCGTATGGTCAGCGAAATTTCCGTGTTCCAAAACCGTCTGCAGGTAGATGCAATCCCCCCAGTCTTCCGTGAAATTAGCATCGAGAGTAATCCCCCTGCTCCGGTCCCCGTCAAGATACAGTGTGGCAACCGGCGCAGGCTTTCTCACCGTTTTCCGGTACTGAACCGCGATGTTTCCGCCCCGGACCCGGAATTTGATGCGGTCTCCCAGATCCGATGCCTTCCAGCCCCGCTTAAAGCAATCCGCGATTGCCTGCTGCGGCTTGTTATCCTGTTTGAAGCCATCATTTTCAACCGGCGAGATCTGATAATTGCGATAGCGCGTTACGTTTTCGTAGCTGCTTCGCGTGAGCGGGATTGGAAGAGGCAAAAACGAGTCCGAAGAATCCGCCTCGCCGCCGGCATTCGCATCCGCCCCAAACATCAACGCCTTCTTCCTTACGTCCTCCAGAAACGTGGTGATCACGCCTGCCACGTATTCATGCCCCAAGTCATTTGGATGCAGGTCATCCTGCGTGATGCTGCGTTTCTCGATCTGTCCCTGAGCCACCCTCGCATAGATCGAAGGCTTCATGCTTACGCTCGGCACGCGGTAACGCTCCCCGACGGGTCTGTGGATCGCCTCCGCATTTCCCCCGTCATCATAACGGACGTTGTGCACCAGCATGAGCGCAGGTTTCCAAGGAGCCAAAAGGATTCTGCGCACTAGACTCTCGTACGTCTCCTTAAAATGCGGGCTTTCGTCCTCGTCGTTTACGGAAAACTCAACGATCACAAAATCCGGTCTTTGTGACAGCACGTCCTCCTGCAGTCTGGCAACGCCAAGATGCGACGTTGTCGCGCCAATGCCTGCATTCCAATAGGAGATTTCCGCTTCCGGGAAATTGCGCTCCCACCAGTCATAGGTTCTGTATGCATAACAAAGCTTTGGTTCACTGGCAAGGCATCCCTGCGTAATGGAACCGCCCAAAAAAGCCACCGTAAGCTTTTCCCCGGCCAAAGCCCTTTGCATGCATTTTACAATTCTGGAATCATCTCCGGCAACCGTCAGGCCATCCCGGTACGTTGTCTCATCCATGCTCTTTTCCGCTCCTTTTGTTTGCATTTGTCTTGCGCCAGATTAAACAGAATTACTCACCGCTTTATGATGCGAACGCTGTTCTTGATCACGAGCTGCCCTTCCACGACGTGGATCCCACGTCTTACGTTCTCCCCGTTCATCTGCCGGATCAGCGACTTCACCGCTGCCCTAGCCATGGCCTGCAGGTCCACCGCATAAGTCGTAACTGCCACCCCAAGCTCCTTTTCACTGGGATAATTGTCAAAGCCCGTCACGGAAACATCCTCTGGAACGCGAAAGCCCATCTCCTCAAGGTTCCTGATCAAAATTCCCGCAACGTGATCACAGTTACAGACAAAAGCCGTGGGCATCTTCTTGGGGAAAGTAAAGGTGTCATAGTTTTCATCCGTCCCCTTTTCCCGCGCACGGTCTGGGATCACGTGCGACTCTGGCACGGAAAGCCCCCGCTCCATCATCGCCTTTTGGAAGCCAAGGAATCTATCCGTAATGCTGTTCGTTGCATAAAGCGTTCCTACAAAAGCAATATCTTTATGACCCCGGTCCAACAGATATTCCGTGAGAAGATATGATCCGTAAAAGCTGTCAGAAATAAAGCAGTCCACGTCCAGGGAATTGTCATAAAAATCCAGGAACACCATGGGCATGCCCGCACGCTCCTTTAACAGAGCCAGGTATTTTTCCTTCGGACGGCCGATCACAATGAGTCCGTCCACCATGCTGTCCGTGACAAGTCTCGGAAGCACGCCCTGTTTCGTCATTTCCTCCGTCAGGCTTTCATACCCCGTAAAGCAATTCTTTTCCATTGCCTTCTCCGAAGTTGCCTGATAGAGCCGCCAATAAAAGGAATCAAACGAAGCCAAGGCCCCAGGCGGCATCAAAACGCCGATCCGGAAACCCGTGCCAGGTTCCTTTCCGCCGTGAACGGCCTTGTAACCCATCTGTCTTGCAAGACGCAGGATCTGTTCCCGCATCTCCTCGCTGACGCCCTTTTGTCCGGAGAGCGCCTTGGAAACGGTGACCGTGCTCACGTTTACTTTTTTTGCGATGTCAGACATGGTAACTGCTTTTCTGCCCTTTGCCATTTCTCTTACCTCAATCCTCCCAGATTTCATCTCCCAGGCTCTCTAGGAAACCTTGCATCTCTGCCGCCATCTTTTCCGCTTCGGGAATGCGCACGTGGCCGCTGGTTCCGCAGCCATTTTTCTCATACAAAAATTGTCTGATCTTGGGATCCCGCATTTCGTTGCAAACCTGCCCGATCGCCTTATCCCAAGCCGGGTCATGTCCCAAGATCGTTGTTGTAAGAACAATTAGCGCTTTCGGATATTTTTCCCGGAGAAGCCCAAGGAATCTGCGATAGTCTTCCCTCCAGCGCAGGGCCTTCTCCCCGTCATAGGCTTCCGCCATGTAATTCTCCGGATGCGCGTCATTTTGCCCGATGGCAACGATCACGACGTGGGGCACGTAGGCCCCAAAGTCCCACGGTTTTCTCTCCCCGAGGGAAGGGTTGTTTTGTATCTTGTCATAACAGCTCAGCATTCCCACTGCGTCAGGAAGATTGAACCAACCCATGCCGTCCTGCAGCGCGATCCCGCCCTGCGAAACGTCGTGAAGCCTTGCGTTAAGGCTTCTTGCCAGGATCCACGGGTAGGAATAAAAGCTGTTGGAATAAATCCCGTTATGCCCTTCTGGATCGTCTGAGCCAACTCGTCCCACGGCCTCACTCACCTCGCCGCAGGAAATGGAATCCCCATAGACCTCGATCCTTCTTTCCTGCCGGGGCGCGTCAGCCCTGCCAAGCATACCTTTTTCCGCTACTAATCCGCAAAAGCTAAAGTAGTGACAACCATCCATGCGCTTAAAGATCGTCAGTTCATGCTCTTTTCCGTCCAGAAACGGCGCAAGGTCATAAAACCTGACTTTCTCCTTTAAGCCTTTTATCGCGGAAAGCCTTTCTTCTTCAACGGGCAAAAGGCGAAGCAAAAACTGCTCCGCCGTCTCTCCCTGCAAAGAAGTGCCGTCATGCAAAAGGATCTTTCCTCGGTATTCCCCGTCCACCAACACGCCCAGCGCATTTTCAAAGTAGGCGCGTTGGTTTTCCAGTGCCAGAGTTGCCCGCCGCCCGCCAAGGCGAAACCTTACGTAACTGCACGGATTGACAAACATTGGCGCCTCCGGGCATTCGAAATCAATTCTTCCCTCGTAGGAAAAAGCCTGATCCGTTGGAGCGTGCCACGTCATTTCTGACGCCAGCTTATAAATTTCCGTCTGCATTTTGCTACGTCCTCCTTACCTGCGCGCCCATACTTAAGCGCGAAGTCAGATTATCTGCGTCCGATCTCCGTATCATCATTCCGGACAACGCTGTGCTCTTTGATATAATCCACGATCTCTTCAAACTGACAGAAGGCAAGGCTTACATAGCTGTCCGCACATCCGTAATAGATCGCGATCCTGCCGGTCTTGGGATCATGAATGGTTGCGCAGGGGAAGGTTACGTTGGGCACAAATCCGCGCTCCTCATACCACTCTTCCGGCGTCAGCAGGAAGGTCTCGCAACGATACTTCACGATTGAAGGATTCTCCAAGTCCAAAATGGCGCCGCCGATGCTGTACACGTAACCGTTACAGGTCCCGCTCACGCCGTGATAGAACATGAGCCAGCCCTCACTCGTCTCAATGGGAGCGGCGCCTCCGCCGATTTTTAAGGACTCCCACCATTCATAGCCCCTGCCCATCACGTGACGGTGCTTTCCCCAATAGGTCAGGTCGGGACTCTCGCTGACAAAGATGTCTCCAAAAGGCGTGTGTCCGCTGTCAGAAGGTCTGCTCAGCATTACAAAATTGCCATGCAGCTTTCTCGGGAACAATACGGCATTTCTGTTAAAGGGCAGGAAGGGATTCTCGATCCTGACAAATTTCTTGAAATCCTGCGTCTTTGCAATGCCGATGGCTGCGCCGTAAAAATCTCCACACCATATAATATAATACGTATCTTCCACTTTTACCAGTCTGGGATCATAAGCGTATACGGGCATGAATGGTTCCCCCTGTTCATCCACGAACTGAACCTTGTCCTTCTCGAACTCCCAGTGAATGCCATCCTTGCTTCTTCCAAGGTATACATAGGGCACGCCGTTGGTCTGCTCGCCTCGGAACACGCCGATAAAACCGTCTTCATAAGGCACAACTGCGGAATTAAAGATTCTTGCAACACCGGGGATGGGATTGCGATTAATGATGGGATTCTCCGTATAACGCCATACGGGTGCGCCCACAAGATTCGCGGGACGATCCTGCCAGGGAACGTTTTTCACTTCAGGTGCGATCATTTGAATGCTCATTTTACTCCTCCTAAAATTTTATCATTTTGCTTTGGTTAATTTAAGTTAATTTAGCTTATTTTAGCTTTCATGTATATCCTACTCCCTTTTTATTCTTTTTGCAATCCCTCTTTTTGTTTTTTTCTTTCTTTTGGTTGATTTCCCCAATTAATCAAACAGCCTTTTGTTGATTATCTCCAATATCCCACTCTGATTTATCACAGGCTAAATTTAGCTAAAAAATAGCCCGTCGTTTTCGACGGGCCATTTTCAAATGCTTTATTCATTTACCATTTCCTTCAATTCTTCCAGAAGCTTCGGAAGTCCTTCTGCCATCGTCTCGTCTGAGAACTGGCAGGTACCAACCTTCTTATGACCACCTCCGCCATATTTCAGCATAAGGCTGCCTACGTCAATGGTACAGGTTTTGTTCAAAATACTGTAGCCAACGGCAGCGCTGCAACCTACGCCGCCCTTTCCGTTTACGATCCAAACGGAAATATTCTGCTCGGGATACATGCCGTAGATCAGAAATCGGTTTCCGGAATAAATGGGATTTACGCCTCTCAGGTCAGAAACCAACAGATTTCCGTACGTCACCGTGTGAGCCTTCACCATCTCGCGGAACTTCTCGTCCTGCTCCTTGTAAACCACGATGCGCTCCTGCACGTCAGGAAGGTTCAAGATTTCTTCCGTAGACATGGTTCTGCAGGCATGCATCAGTTTTTCCATCAGCTGATAGTTGGAGATGGTGAATTCTCTCCATCTGCCAAGGCCAGTTCTGGGATCCATGAGGAAGCCTACCAAAATCCACCCCTTCGGATTTTGAATCTCATCAATGGTAAGATTTCCGGAATCCACCTTGTCCACTGCCACCATCAGATCGTCATATTGAGGGAAGCGCTGCCTTCCGCCATAATACTCATAAATGATTCTTGCACAGGAGGGTGCGATCCTGCTCTCACCCTTATACTTTCCCGCAAGCTGCAACCTTTCATATTCACTGGAATGATGATCAAACCATAGTCCGCAGCCTTCCACAAAAGGAACGTTCGCAAGGCAGTCATCCTCCGTCACGGGAATCAATCCGTCCTGCAGATCCTTGGGATGTGCAAACTTCCAGGAATCGATCACGCCCGCTTCCAAAAGAAGCGCGCCGCATGCCAAACCGTCAAAATCAGAACGCGTAATTAATCTCATCGCAACCCTCCTAAACTTGTCCTATTTTTCTTTAGAATAATAGCAAAAGCAAAACCACGATAACGATTACCGATACTGAAACGCTGGATACTATCACCTTTATCCTCCTTTTTATTCCCTATATGAAACTTTTTATTTTTTGATCATGAACTTTCTGACAAACTTGATCGCGATCTTGTATGGCCAGGGCCGCAGATTTTTGTCTGCTTCCTTCAAATACTTCCGTATCTCAAGATGCTGAGGGCAATGCTGCTCGCACTTTCCACACTGCACGCAAAGGTCTGCAAACGCCGGTTCCTTGCGAAGTCCTACCACCTGTACGTACTCGAACCTGCCGCTGCTCTTTCCCTCTGCATACATGGCGTTGTAGCACCGGAAGGTCGCCGGAATGTCCACTCCTTTCGGACATGGCATGCAATAACCGCAACCCGTGCATCCCACCTTTGTTGTCCTCTCGATGGCCGCCTTGATCCCTGCGATCATCTCAAAGTCGCCCTCATCAAACTCTCCGGCCTGTACCTCTGACGCGATCCTGCAATTCTCCTCCACCATCTCCAGGGAATTCATGCCGGACAACACGCAGGTCACCTCCGGCTGATCCCAAAGCCACCGGAATGCCCATTCTGCCGCGGATCTCTTCTTGTCATGCTCCGCGATGAGCTTTTTCGCCTCTGCCGGCAAAAGATTTACCAGCTTGCCTCCGCGCAGCGGCTCCATGATGATCACGGGAATCCCCTTTGCCGCGGCAGCCTTTAATCCCTTTCGCCCTGCCTGTATGTTCTCGTCAAGATAATTATACTGGATCTGACAGAAATCCCAATCGTAATCCTCCAGGATTTTCAGGAACGTCTCCGTATTGCCGTGGAAGGAAAAGCCAACCTGTCTGATGGCTCCCGATTCTTTTTTACGCCTGATCCAATCCTCGATCCCATTTTTCTTTAAGTTTTCCCAGGAAACCAGGTCCGTCAGCATGTGCATCAGGTAATAGTCCACGTAGTCTGTGCGAAGGCGTTTCAGTTCCTCATCAAAAAACTTATCGATATTCGCCGGATTCTTTACCATGTACTGCGGAAGCTTCGTCGCGATCTTTACCTGCTCCCTGATCTGATTGTCCTCCAAGACCTTCCCCAGGCAAGCTTCGCTTCCCGGATATAAATAGGCGGTGTCGTAATAGTTTACGCCTTGCTTAAAAGCGGCCAAAATCTCTTTCTCCGCCTTTTCATGATCTATGTTTCCGCCTTTTCTGGTAAAGCGCATGCAGCCAAAGCCCAAAATGGAAACATCGTTTCCGTATTTATCCTTGCGATATTGCATTCACCATGCCTCCTTATCCGCAATATCCCCCCGTGATCAAATTATAACACGTAACTATTTCCTGCACCAATCATTTTCTATCCCGTGCTTCTCATTTTCCCACAAGATGCGCGTCCATTACCTGCGCTTAGTCTTCTGCAGGTTTTGCATTTCTTTGGATCAGATACTTCGCGAACTCTTCCTCCGGCAACGGCTTGGAATAATAATATCCCTGAATATAGTCGCCGCCAAGCTGGGAGATCCTCTCCATCTGCTCCTTCGTCTCCACGCCTTCCGCCACGGTCTTTAAATTCAGCATCTTGGCAAGTTGCATGGAAAACTCCAGGATGTTCTTTTCAGAACCAGGCTTGTCATTTTCAATAATGCTCCGGTCGAGCTTTAGCACGTCAAGATCCATGCTGCTCAGAGCGATCAAAGAAGAATATCCCGTTCCAAAGTCATCCATCTCGATCACAAAACCATTGTCATGGAGCCTTCGCACCGTCTCCGTGATGCGCTCCGGGTCATCGGAGTAGGCTGACTCCGTCACCTCCACGTGCACCATATCGTGAGAGATGTCGTAACTGTCTACCAGCGCCGTGATCCGATCCGCAAGATCCGGGATCTCAAAATCCCTTCTTGATACGTTGATGGAGACCGGTACAAGGGGAACGCCTTCCCTCTCCCATTTCTTTATTGTTTTGCAGATTTCCTCCCAAACAAAGAAATCCATTTTTGTGATGAAACCGTTTTGTTCAAACAATGAGATAAACAGTATGGGATTCATGAATCCAATGTCCGGATGAAGCCAACGCACCAATCCTTCCGCGCCGCAGGTGCGGTTTGTGCGGAAATCATGCTTGGGCTGATAGAATACCTTAAATTGATGATCCTTTAATGCATCATCCGCGCTCCCCAGGATCATCTGTTTAAGCAAAAGGTCCTTCCGAAGCTCGTCATTGTACTCAGCGACGTAGACGCCATACTGGCTCTTGATCTTTTGCAGGGCAAGCATGGCGCGGTCATACATTCCCTTGGGCTTCACGTTCAGTCTCGGTTCAATCCAGTAAATTCCGTGTTTGACAATGACGTTCGGAATGGGATACGGCGTACCTGCGTCATTTTCAGCAAGGTTTTTCATGATCTCGTCAATCCCATGGGCATTCACGAGTCCAGCCAGCTTGTCACCCTCAATCCTGCCTCCAAAGATGAATCCATCGATATGCTTGATCCCGTGGCTTGCCATGGTATTCAGGACAACGTCTCCCATGTCGAAGCCGTACTTTTCATTGATCACCTTTAAGCCCTGGATGTCAGATACCAAAAACACAAACCTTTGATCCGCATGTTCCGAAAGATACTCTTCCACCTTCTTAAAAAAGAATTCCTTTGCATACAGCCCCGTGAGGGGATCGCGCTCCAAAATGTTCAGCATGGCCGTGGACTCACGCAGCCTGATGAGCCCCTTCACGCGGTTCTGGACGGTTCCCGGAACAAAGGGCTCACGCACAAAGTCGGCTGCACCGGCCTCCAGGCATTTTCCTTCCGCCTGGATCTGCAGATTTCCGTCCATGTTCCTGTCACAGACCACCATGACCGGTATGTCCCTAAGTTTCTCGCTTTCCTGCATTTTATGCAGTAATTCATAATTACTCTTTTCCGTCTCCAACAGATCCGTGATCACCACGGATACGTCTTCGTATCGTTCTTCCATCCGCTTCAGGGCTTCCCCGGCGTCAGGCAAGGCAAGAACGTCATATTCTTTTCCCAAGATTTCCCGCAGTTCCCGTCTGGCCTGCTCATGTATGGAAATCAGCAATATCACGTCAAACACCTCACTTTCCGTTTCGCTAGCGGAAGCTCCTTACCCAGTTTAATAAAGATCCCTGGTGGTTATTCTCCCAAACCGAACGAAGCATCTGCTCCGTCACCGGTCCGTTTTTCTCCATCTTTGAAAGAATGGCCTCCTGCAATTCCTCGATGGTCATGCATTCATATGCCTTTCCTTCCGACGCTGCCTTGTCGACAAAGCCCGTCTTTCGTTCCCGCAGCGGAATCAATTCCCCGGCGCAAGCCACCTCAGAGGTCGTCTCGCATACCGTCTCTTTTACAGGCTCGAGAAATTCTTCCTCGCAGGGCGTCTCATTCACCGCAGCAAAATCAACGGGCTCTGTGTGGTTTACGCACGCTCCTTCCAGTGCGATCACGTCCCCGCCGCAGCCGGGAAGCCGAACTTCGATCCATCCGTCCGCTGCGTCCATCCGGTTCCCCGTCAAAAGTCCCAGATAGGTTCCGCCTTCCCGGACGGGAATCCGGATCGTCGTCTCATTGTCATCATTGTTGACCGCAACGTAAACGCATTCCCCGCATCCGCTTCTCGCAAATGCATATTGTCTGTTTGTGAGCACAAGCTCCTGATAGTCCCCATAAGATAAGGCGGGATGCTCCTTATGGATCCGCCCCAGTGCCGCGATCAGTTTCGTGCAGGGATTCTCCGCTACGCAATCACCAAAATCAGCCAGATCAAGCTTTGGCCGAAGCGGTGCGTCCGTTCCATAGGTCTTTTTCCCCTCAATGCCAAACTCCGATCCGTAATAGATCGATGGAATGCCCGGCAGGGTGTACAGCAGCACGTGAACCGGCATAAAATGTGCCTTATTCCAGAGCTTTGTGTATATTCGTTCCACGTCGTGATTATCCACAAAATTATAGAGCTTTAAGCCCTCCGGGCTGTTTCCTCCCATGGCGTAAAGTCTCTTTACCGTGTGGGCAATCTCGAAGTAATTATGCTCATTGTGTCCGGAGTACAGGGCCTTGTGAAGATGATAATTGGTCACTGAATGCAGGGTTCCCTCGTTTACCCAGCGGGTATAATCCCCGTGGATCACCTCTCCCATCAGCCAAAACTCCGGCTTCACCTCGTTTGCGGTACGGCGAAGCGCCTTCATGAATTCAAAATCCAGCACGTCCGCCGCATCCAGCCGGATGCCGTCCACGTCAAATTCTTTGACCCAGAACTGGATCACGTCACAGATAAAATCGCGTACGGCAGGATTTTTCTGGTTCAGCTTTGCCATGATGTTGTAGCCGCCCCAGTTATCATAAGAAAAACCGTCATTAAATTCATTGTTCCCCCAGAAATTCACGTTCTGATACCAATCACGGTAGGGGGACTGCTCGCGTTTCTCCCGTACGTCCCGCATGGCAAAAAAGTTTCTTCCCGTGTGATTAAACACGCCGTCAAAGATCACTCTGATGCCCTGCTCATGGGAGAGCTTGACAAATTCCTTTAGGTCTTCATTGGTTCCAAGCCGTCCGTCCAGCTTTTTGTAGTCCGTCGTCTCATATCCGTGCCCTTCGGACTCAAACAAGGGACCAATATAGATCGCGTTACATCCGATTTCCTTTACGTGCGCGATCCATGGAAAAATCTCACGGAGCCTTGGCACCGGCTGAGTATACGGATTATGCTCCGGCGCCCCCGTAAGCCCCAGTGGGTAAATATGATAAAATACAGCCTCGTCATACCAAGCCATAACGTCTTATGCCTCTTTTTTTCCGTCATTTTAAGTCATTTCGCCTTCCCCAAGGCAATGTTTTATGCGAAGAAAAATGCCTTGGCGGAATGCTTTCTTACGGGAACGGACAGCACGCTCTCCGCGCTTCCTTCCTCTCCCGACCAAAGCTCCTTCACCTGGATCCCGCGACAGATCTCAAGCTCTGCCAGGTCAAGGGCAAGCGTTCCGTCCTCTTCTCCCGCATTGAACACGGCAAGGTAATTTCCGCCTTCAGCGGAGACTGCCATCCACACGATATACTCCGCGTTGCCGACAACCCTGCGGAAGATCTGATGGGAGTGTCTTGCGTTACGATGCATCTTCAGAATATCTTCATTGGTGAGAAGCTTCATCGTGAAATCGTCAAAGCCCGTCATTTCGCCGCCGATCATCAGCGGAGAACGGAAAATGCTCCAGAGCGTCAACATCGTGACCTGCTCATCCTCCGTGAACTTCGTCCAGTTTTCCTTTCCGTAAACCTGATTGATCGGGCCCACGGGAAGCATGTCGGCATCCGGCCAATGTCCGGCACCGGTATGGGTACACCACTTTTCCGCCCTCTGGAACATGTCATACAGGAGTTCCCATTTATCCCAGAAGTCATCCGTGATGCGCCACATGTTACAGGTCTGCTTAAAGAGCTCTGCCTTGTCAAGGGGCGCAGGTCCGGGCGAAATGCTGAGCACCATTTCCCGTCCGCAGTTCTTTAACGCCTCGCTGAGCATGACAAGCTCCTCCTCGCACTGAGGCATTTCCCTGGCGATGTCATCGCACTTGATAAAGTCAACGCCCCAGGATGCATAGAGCTTGAAGATACTGTCATAATATGCCCTCGCGCCCTCCCTGTGAGGATCCACGCCATACATGTCGCTGTTCCAAACACAGATGCTGGCCGTCTTTGCGACCTCTCGGGCCGTCTTGTCCGTTCCGAGGATCTTCGCATTTTGATGTACGGCCTGCCTCGGAATTCCTCTCATGATATGAATGCCAAACTTCAATCCCAGGGAGTGTACGTACTCCGCCAAAGGCCCAAAGCCCTTTCCGTCCGCCGACGAGGGGAAACGGTTAGGGGCAGGGATCAGCCTGGAATACTCGTCCATGCACAGATCCGTAAAGGGATGGTACATATGGCTCGTTGCCAGGGGCTCATACCACTGGATGTCAACGACAACGTACTCCCAGCCATACTGTTTCAAATTCTCAGCCATGAATTTCGCATTCTGCCTGACAATGTCTTCCGTCACGGCAGCGCCGTAGCAATCCCAGCTGTTCCACCCCATGGGGGCAATCTTCGCCTTTTCACTCATGTTTATTCTCTCCAGTCTTTTCTCGTTATGCTGCGGTTCCAGCCTATTTCGCTCTCTTCTTCATCTCCAGCTGACGGAGCTTCAGGTTCGTGTTATAGAAATCCTTGGTGCTGCATCCGGCCCTGCCGCCGCCGGCACAAGCGCAGGCACATGCACAGGCGCAGGCACAGCTGCTGTGCGCGCAGCCGCTGGAAGACCTAGTGGTCGTAGTAGGCGGCACGTGCGTTACGTGTACGTGCATGTAGGTATGAGGCATGGATGCGTAAGGGTAGGTGCCATCCGTTTTGATCTTGCGAAGTGCTTTTTCTTCCTTCGGGATCTCTTCTTCCTTGATGATCTCTTCACTCTTGATAAAGCTCTGACCGCAGTATGGACAATTGTTCTCTCCGTCCTTCCTCGGCTCTCCACAACCGGGACAGGTCTCATGATAAACAATCTTCGTACGCGTGATCTTCGTCGTTCCAAGTCTTGCATTTCTGTCGTAGATCAAGGCGCTGATAACGATTAAAGTGCTTACGACCATAACTAGCACAAAAGCAATGGCTCCCGCAATGGCACCGGAAACGCTCCCCTTGTGACCGTCAATGTTGGTCTTCTCCGGATCAAAATTAAATGCGCTGTTGGGATAGATTACCTGCACGGGGAATTTCTCGCCGTGCTTTAAGCTTTCCTTAGTCCACACATAATACGTGCCGTTGCCGTAGCTTAATTTCTCAGCGTTGGGATCAATGCTTTTTACTTTGTCAGCGTTCCAACGGATCACCAGCTTATCGATCTTGATCTCATTAAACCAGCCCGGCGTAAAGCCGTACACCGTCTCACCGTCCACAAACTGATTCATCTGGTACGTATAGTCCTGAACCAATTGAAACTCAAAGGAAACAACGTCACCCTTCTTGTACTTCTTGTCAAAGTCGATCCTTACGTAGCTTCCGCCGTCGGAATAGTAAGCGATCTTCTTGATATTACTCGTCAACTTTTTCATGGAGACGTATCTTTTGTTCGGAATTCCGATCTTCACCCATTCCAAGGGACCCTCGGACGTGGAATCCAAAACCCTCCACTCGATATGATAAAGCATGTTTAAGGTTCCGTCTTTATTTACGTCGATGGTAATCTCATAGTCCTCAATCTGGTCCAGGTCAGCCGCCTTTACGGTAGCCCCAAAGAAGGGGATCATTACAAGTAGCAGTATGGCAAAAATCAAAGCTTTCCTCATGTTTTTCATTTCTCCATACCTGCCTTTCCGCGAACAATCTTAAGCGGGCATTCACTGCGCATGGTGGCAGAGTAAGCCCTGCGAGTCTTACACGTTTCTCCGTTCCAAATCTTTTCCCAGTCATCCTTAAGGAAATTCCCCAAAGGTGCGTCATTCAGCCAGCTCTGACAGGGAACTACGTTGCCTCCGGGCGTAATGGCCATGTTGCTAAGACATGCGCCGCAGTTTGGCGTGCTGATTCCAAGCTCCTTGCAGAACTTGTCATCCACCCATCCCGGAGACGTAAAGCTGATCTCCATGCCATTTGCAAAGCAGTATTCCACGGCCTCCTTTAAGATCTCGCGGATCTCGGGAAGGGTCAGTTGAAGGTTTTCCGATGCCTCCTTCGCCGCATTGCCGGTGGTGATGAGTCCGGAGCAGGTGACGTATAAAACGCCTTTTTCATGCAGGAATTTTAAGGTCTTTACGTAATCGCGGTTCAGCGTGCACAGCGGCGTATTGATGCTAAGGTTTATGCCTGCTGCCAGCGCGTTCTCAATGCCGGCAACGGTATCCTGATACTTAGGGGCGCCGACCAGTTGATTATGGATTTCCTCGTCGCAGGAATAGAACGTGATCTGCGCGCTGTCAAGCGACGCTTTCTTTAACTCCTCGCAATATTCCTTTGTCAGCTTGATGCCATTGGTGTTGAGCCTCGTGATAAACCATTTAGCGTGATCGATCAGTTCAAAGAGATCCTCGCGCATCGTCGGTTCTCCGCCCGTAAACGTCACCTGCGGGATGCCGACCTCGCGGCACTTGTCAATAATGGCCTTCCATTCCTCCGTGGACAATTCCTTCTCCGCGGATTGCTCCTGACCGGCTGCATAGCAGTGCACGCAGTTTTGATTGCAGTGCCATCTGCCTTCCTTGGTCATGGCGCTCACCATCAGATCCATTCTGTGAGGGGCGCGCATGTATGGTGCATACTCTCCCATGCTGACGTAAGCGATCGGTTCCTTCACCTGCTCGCCGTACGCCACCTGTTTGAAGGTTTCCATCATCGTCTGGATGTCTTTTCTCAATCTGCTTTTCAGTATGATCGGATATACTTTTTTCACGTGAGCGCAGGTGTTGTCGACGATGGTCTTCGCCTCTTCGTCCGTAATCTCACGACCTGCGTACTTATTCACTTCCTCAATGAATTCCGTGAGCAAAATGCTCCAGGAACGGCTCACGGGAATCACGTCCTGTCCGTTGATGATGGCAACGCTGTCCCCCACCTCGCCATCCTTGATCACGGGCGGAACCAAATGAATTCTCACAACGCCTGGTCCCTCTGGATTTAACGTCGTGTGATGCACCTCGCCGAAATGCGAAAGCGCATAGTCTCTTTCTCTTTTTGTTGTCTTCATTTTTAGTCCTCCCCCGTCTCCTTTATAATCTTTGCATTCTCTTTTTCAATGGCCGGATCATAGGACAGGATTGGTTCCACGTCCTGCTTATTTAATCTTCGCGCCACGTAATTCTTTGTCAGTTTCATAACCAAGGGACTCATGGCAAGAACGCCAATGAGGTTCGGGATCATCATCATGCCGTTAAAGGTATCGGAGATATCCCATGCGATGGAGGACGTCATGAGTGCGCCGGAAAGGATCATGATCACAAAAATGAACTTGTAGACCTTTGTCACCACGGGAGCATTCTTGCCTGCCAAGTATTCCACTGCTTTCGTGCCGTAATGGGACCAGCCAAGGATCGTCGTAAACGCAAACAGCAAAATGGCGATGGCTACAAAATACCGGCCATACTCCACGTTTCCCACCTTAAAGATCGTGTTAAAGGCTTCCGCCACAAGCGTTGCATCCGTCTCAGCCTTTGCCACGCCAGTCGTCAAGTCGATCACGCCGGAGGTCAGGATCACCAAAGCAGTCATGGTACATACGATGATCGTGTCGGCAAACACCTCAAAGATGCCCCAAAGGCCCTGCTTCACGGGCTCCTTCACGTTGGAATTGGAATGCACCATAACGGAACTTCCGAGACCAGCCTCATTCGAGAAAACGCCTCTCTTACAGCCCTGGGTGATAATGGTCTTAAAGGCCACGCCCGTTGCGCCGCCCCAGGCCGCCTGCTTTGAGAAGGCCATGCTAAAAACATGTCCAAACGCGGTTCCAATCTGCCCCGCATTGGCGATGATGATGACAAGGGCGCCAATCACGTAGGTTACAACCATGAAGGGAATGATCTTCTCCGCAACGATTGCGATTCTCTGCAGACCGCCAATGACCACGACGCCAACCAGGATCATGATCACGATGCCGACGATCAGCATGTAGAGCGTTACGTCCGTGCCGCCGGAGGTATAGAGCACTTGATCCGACAAAGCCCTTATATTAAAGGCAGAGGTAAAGTTCATGACGATCTTGTTTACCTGTCCCATGTTGCCAATGCCAAAGGATGCCAGGACCGCACAAATGGCAAAGATAATGGCGAGAACCTTTCCGACTTTCTTCATACCCTTGTATCCGCCCAGGCCGTCCTGCAGATAATACATGGCACCGCCGGACCACTCGCCGACGTGATTTTTTCTCCGGTAATAAATTCCAAGAATGTTCTCAGAATAATTCGTCATCATTCCGAAGAACGCCGCCATCCACATCCAAAAGACCGCTCCGGGACCGCCAGTCATGATCGCCGCGGACACGCCCGCAATGTTGCCTACGCCCACGGTTGCCGCAAGCGCCGTACAGAGTGCCTGGAACTGCGAAATTGACGCCTTCTCCCCGGTATGTCCCATAACCTTTTTGTCAAACATGGAACCAACCGTCTTTTTCATCCAATGGCCCACGTGCGTTACCTGGAAAAACTTCGTCAGCACGGTCATCAGAATGCCCGTTGCAAGAAGGAGCCAAACTCCCACCGTTGTCCATACAAATCCGTTTACGGCGTCGTTAAAGCTCGCCAATCCGTCCCAAAATCCCATTGTCTTATTTCCCCTCCGTTGCCTTTAATTTTTTTAGGTAATTCTTATTTTCATACATGATACCGTCGGCACGCTCAAACACTTCCGAAACCTTATGGTCCGTCTTCTTCGCAAACGTCGCAATGCCGGACGCCACCACCGGTCCCGAATCTTTTCGTTGATTTTCCAGAGCCTTCGCGCGTACTTTTTTCAAGAGCTTGTTCCTGTTCTCATAATCCGCCCCCCTCATGATGACGGCAAATTCATCACCGCCCACGCGGAATACGGGACTGTGCGCGAAAATCTCGAAAATCATTTTGCAGGCAGAACGAATGTATTCATCACCCGCCTTATAACCATACGTATCATTGACAAACTTCAGATAATTGATGTCGCAGATGCAGATGGCAAAAGCCAAATCATTCGCACCGGCATCCAAATCTCTTTGAAGCGCTTCCTCCATCTCGTGGTACGCCGTGATGTTCTTGGCGCCGGTAAGTCCGTCCCGCCGCGCGAGATCGTTCGCCATCTGCAGGGCCCTCACGCGTTCTTCTTCCCTGCGCACTTCTTCGTTCACGTTCTCCACGCCAATGATAAAGTGTACGCGATCGCTCCCCCACGTGACGGTCAGTCTTGCGTACTGCGTTTTTCCTTCGATTACCAAGCGATAGTCTGCCTGATATTGTTTGCGATCTTCCAGTGCCGTGATCATGTGATCCCGGCTCATGATCGTTAAGATGCGGTCCCGGTCCTCAGCGTGTACGATCTTTCTGGCGTTGATCCTTGTTTCTTCAAAGAAATCCCTTCCCTCCTCCTGTACCACAAGATTCCCATAGAGATTGTTCGCCTTAAACTCCATGTATTTTGCGCTTTCGGAATTGACGTAATAAATAATGTCATAATGAGAAGCAAGCCCTTCAGCAATCTGGCTAAAGATCTCTTGCTTCTTCTTTTCCTGCCTGGCTTTTTTCATCTGCTCCGTCTCAGCCGGAGAGTTGATGACTTCCATGTCGTTTAAGTACAACACTCTGCTCAATATGCTGACAATGTATTCCCCGCGTTCCGGAGTATCCTGCGTGAGTTCACAGACCATCAAGCCATAGATTCTTGAGCCAAAAAATACGGGAAACGGCACGTAGCCTAAGCACTTTGTCGGAATTTCCTTTTTTTGAAAAATATTCTCAACGGCGCAATACTGCCGTTCTCTCGGTATGACGTAAAGCGTTCCCGCCTTCATCACGCATCGAAGATTCAAATGGTCAGGAAAGACCGTCATGCCTCTCAGATTAAAATCCACTGGTTCGTCATAGAGGTACAGGGCAGCATTTTTCAGTCCAAGTTTATCAAAATTACGGATGACGTTTTCTATGGAATTGCTTCCTGATCGGTAAAAATCCATCGTTTCGATCTGGAAATCCTGCATGACGCCGCGGCCCGCGTTAACGTGGCTGGTGTTTTTGTTTTGCAGGTTGGACAGAGAAAGAATGGCCTGATCCTTCATTCGCGTAAACAGTCGGTTATTCATTTGATTTGTGGAACTGGATTTGTGTAAAACGTTCATGGCGTTTTGGAGTCTTTCCACGCACTGCAGAAATTTCGTGGCATCCGTGTAATCCATGGCCCCACTGTCAAAAAAGATGTCGATCAGCCTTCCGATCTCCTCAAAATCTTCCGTGCTCATGTAACGTCTTTTCATGGAAAAGAGCATTTTGGAAATAAATTCATAAAACAAACGCTTCAGGTTGATGTCCTTACTGTCAAAGTACTCGTTTTTATACCTGTAAAAGCAGTCGTCAAACATCCGGTAAATGAATGCTTCATCCACGTTAAGCAATTCTCTTGTGGTGTATTCATATCTGTCATAGGGGCAGGAAGCCCTTCCGTACAGTCTGGTGTCTAACGTAACGGACTCAGCCTGTTTTCCGTCCATTTTTTCCAGCAATACTTCCAGTGCCCTTTTTCCCAGCGTTTCATCCTTGGGTCCAATGGATGCCAGCGGTGGCACCATCGAACTGGACGCAAGCGTATTATCAAATCCAAAGACGTAAATGTCCTTACCGGGAACCAGTCCCCTTCGCTCCATTTCGGAATACAGGGCAATCGCCGTAGGATCATTTACGCAAAAAAATGCCTGTGCGTTGGGATTTCTGTCCAAAAGCCTGGCCGCTTCCGCAGTACATCCCGCCGACATGTCTGCCGTTTCGTACATGGACTCGTCAAACGGGATCTGATTGTCCTCGAGGCATTTTATAAAAATACGCTTTCGCTCCATGGCATCCACATTGTCCGTACGGCCTCCCAGCATACAGATCCTTCTGACGCCGCAACTATTCACCAGATAATCGATGGTCTCGCGGATTCCGGCTTCATTGTCATAATTGACCGTCGTCTCATTCTCCTTGCGCGTCGCAACAAACACCTTGGGAATTTTGGAATAATTGCTCACTCTTTCCAACCCGAAGGAGTCCTTCTCCACGGCCCACATGTTTGGAAGCGTCAGAATCAGCCCGTCAAACCTGCAGCTCTCCTCCAGGTGATAGATCGTATTATAGATAGTTTTATAAATATATTGTTTCTCACCAACGGTTTTGTTTTCATTCTGTCTTCCGACCAGAATCACCAATCGGATGTTCTCCTGTTCTTTTGCGGCATTGACGACGCCGCGGATGACTTCCTTCGCAAACTCCGTAAAGATGTCTTCCATGATCAGTCCGACGTAACGCAACTCGTTCTTATTTCTTCTCATGCACGGATCTCCTTCTTACTTCTGTTTTGCCTTCTTTGCCTTTCCGTCGTCAATGTCAGGCGCAGGCTTAGAAAACAGGTAACCCTGAGAATAGTCCACGTCATAGATCGTTAATTTAGTTTGAATTTCTTCGTTCTCCACAAATTCTGCCACGATCTTCACGTTGCGGGAGCTTAAATTCTTCCACCCGGTGATCAGTGCGATCAGGTTCTCTGCATCCTTGTCAACACAGCAATTACGGATGATCGAACCGTCGATCTTAATGAAATCAGACTGAATGCTCAGGATGTGCTGCAAGTTTGAATATCCGCTTCCAAAATCATCGATGGCAATCAAACCGCCCAATTCATGGATCTTATCCACAAAGTTTAATAGAATGCCGTAATCTCCGACGTCTTCGTTCTCCAATAGCTCGAAGGTAAAGTTTTCCGGATGCCCCGTGGTAGAAAGAAAATCATAGATATAGTCTACGATCTCCTGGTTCTTCACGTCTCTCATGCCAATATTGATGCTTACGGATTTCCCCTCGACGTTGTTAAACCGTTCAAACACCTTTTTGATCATCGTAAAGGAAAGCTGGTCGTACATCAGTCCGTAGGATCTTGCCACCTCCAGGAAATCTCCCGGATAATAGATCGTGCCGTTTTCATCTGCCAGACGCATCAACGCTTCAAAGTGATGGATTGTTTGCTTTCTGTTGTCATAGATACCTTGATAATATGGAATCAGCGTGTCATGAGACAGCGCGTAATTGATCACGTTCACCATCTGATATTTCGTGCGGATGCTCTCTGCATCCAACTGTCCCTCTTTTGCGTCATGAACCAAAAACTGAACGTTCTTGTTCACCATCTCCACGCGTGCAGAGTTATAGGCAGAGGAAATGTTATCCACCGTGCAGTTGTATAAAACGCAAACGACCGGAATAATGGCAACGTATTCCCCTGAGGTCTCAAAAAGCTTCCTGTACAGATTCTCCACGTCCTTTGTAAAATCTGCCAGCGAAATCATAAAGGACGGCGCGCCAACGGCCACCTGCCACTGGTCAAGCACGTAGAATCGGTAATTCTTCTCCTTCGCAAAGTTTTTACATTTTTCCACGTAATTCTTATACGTGACCTGAATCATCTGCTCCGAGAAAACAAGCTTCATGTTGGCAATGTCCAGCACGTTGATCACGCAGATTCTGTCATAGCCCTTAAAATTCAGGTCAACCTTTAGCGCAGCCTCGTTCGGAAGATCCTCATTTCCGGAATACAAAAGCTTTGAGCCGCACTCACGAAGAAAGCTTCTCAGCTCGTTGTCCTCCGGATAATTTTTATCCTCTTCCAACCGTTCTTCCAGTTCCACCAAATAGTTTAAAAGTCTTTGATTGTCCTCCGCCAAGGGGTTTACGTAAGAAAATACGTAGGGATGATATTCCTGCACGTACTTTTTTTCACCACAGGCAGCCAGTGCAAAGGAGCAATTTGCAAAAACGTTTCTGCCGTCAGCGCATACAATGACGCCATCAGTAAGACACCCACAGGCATTGGAACTCTCATAGACGGAAATCTCCCATTTCGCGCTGTTGGGAAATCCCATGTATCTGGCCGTACTTGAATAGCTGAAGATGGTTTCTGCATATTCGAAATTCTCCATGCGACGGAACATCGCACGATTATCTGAAATGATCTTCTGGTCATAGATCATTGCCCTTCTGACCTTTGAGCCTGCGACAATGTTGTGATTCGCATAGAGCTGATCCTTGACAAAGCGGAATTGCAGCGGAACGTTTCGGCGCTCTGAATAGACAAAGGGAAGCAGGCTTGTCAAATCCCAGCGCAACCGGTCTTCCACCCTTGCAACGGCCAGATACTTCGTTGCCGCATCGACTCCGTCAATGGAAATCACGTGCCTGCCTTCAGCTTCCGTCACCTCCATCACTTCTCCAACTGCCTGTATTCCCGTAGCATAAGAAGCGCAGGACTTTAATTCCTTGCCACTGATGGCAGCAACGAGAATGGCTTCAGCAGACCACCCGTTCTCATTAAACACGTAGCCAACCATTTGCTTTTCGCGGATCAAGTCTGACCTGCCGGGAACGCCTCCAATCATTTGCACGCCGGGGAATGTTTCATTACTCTTTTCTACAAAGTGGGCCACGTCGCCGTAATCAGCCGTCAGAAAAGCCAGCATCAGCTTTGAATCTTCGCAAAGCACTGCTTCCTTTACTTTTTTGCATAACGTTTCCGGCTTCAGCGGTCTCTTTTGCTTTCCGCCGGAGTGCGTCGGCAATAATGCCGAGCGAACCTTACATTCATCCATTTGCGTCACGGAGATTACGCACTGGTTAGGATCTATCTTTCCCCAACGGATGATCGCAGCCGTACTTGTCCCTATAATATGCGCATTGGGCACAAGACTTTTAACGTATTTGGCCAGTTCCACGGCTTCATCTTCATAGTGGATTGCCGTGTGGATCCTGATCAGGACGTCCCCTTTTTGCGAATTTAGCATCAATTGATTTAAGGTTTCCGTAAGTCTTGCTTTCGAAACGTAATGAAAATTCCAAGTGAACATCTTCATTTCCCCCTTAAAAATCGCATAGAACCCCTATCTTCACAGATTATACCAAATCTCCCCGGATTCGTCAATTTTCAAGGTCTCAAAAGTGCTTATTTTTTGTGCTTTTTTTCACTTTTACGTAAGAAAAGCGCCGCAGACATTTTTCAGTGCCCGCAGCGCTTTTATTACGTTCCCATGCTTTCGTTTTTTGTCCTAAAAAAGGATTCCCAATGGAACTTTAATCTCACATTCGAATGTCCCGCTCTTCTCGTCAAATTTAAGCTTATACTTCCATTTATGGTCGTTAAGAATCTTTGCCGCAACGTAGAGGCCGATTCCCGTACCCTTTTCCCCGCTTCTGCTCTCACTGCCGCGGACAAAAGGCTGCCACAATCTCTTTAATTTTCCCTCTGGCTTCTGATCCGTAACGTTTTGGATCCGGATCTTATGGTTCTCGCCAAGGATCTTGATCTCGCTTTCCGGGACGGAATATTTCACGGCATTCACGATCAGATTGTCAAAGACTCTCTGCAAAAGCTCCGCGTCCCCGCGAACCCTCGTCTTTCCCTCCGTCACAAAGCGCAGTTTCTTTTCGTCTGCCTTTGACTGATATCTGCGGATGGATTCCGCGCAAAGCTCCGTCAGTTCTACCGGTTTCCTTTTGATCCTCTTTTTCTCAAACTCATATTGTGACGTCGCCAGATTTTCGGAGATGATCTCATTCACGTATTTGACGTTCCGCTCAATCTCTTCCGCATAGACTTCCCTCTTGTCCGTGTTTACGCCTTCCTTTAGGCTCTCGGCATAGCCCTCCATTGCGGTGAGCGGCGTCTTCAGGTCATGCGCCATCACGTTCACCAGCATCTTACGATAGTTTTCCGATTCATATTTGTATTTCTTCCGGTTGTAGGAAAGGAAGCAAATAATCGCGAAAATGGCAAACGTTATTTCATAGATCACGATGAATGCCTCGCCAAACATATGCATCATGTCTTTGGCAAAATTTTCTATGACGACATACTGGCATAAGACGTAGATTTTTCCATACTGATCGATCAGGGAACCCTGTATGGCTATTCTTATTTCAGTTGGTATGCCAAGAATCCGTTCCGTCTCCACGCTCGTACCCGTGGTGTTGCTGCCAAGCCTTCTGATCCGGTTTCTGGCTTCTTCCTTAAACTCCTCGTCCGGTATGGAAATCTCTGCAATGTCCGTAAAGAAATAGTAAGTTCCTCCAATTTCCTCCTCCGTCTGAGGGACCTTGACGCGGTCCAGATCTTCCACGTGCACGTACCCATCTAACTGCGCCGGCGTAAAATCAAGCACAACGCTCTCCGTATTTCGGTTATCTTTCCACGTAACCAATATCTTTCCCGGAAGAAACGTTCCGACCCCCGTCTTCCAGACGTCCATGGCGGTAAAGTGAAAACCATTCCCCGGCTCTAAAAGGTCCTCCCAGGTGGCCTTATGGCGGATCGCTTCCCCCAGCGTCCCCGTTAAGGTTGACCCCTGTTCCTTCATAAATCTAACGTAAGACTCTTCAAATACCGAGACGTGGCAATAAAAAAGAACACTGACTCTGTCCAGATCAAATCCCCTGACCTCACGGGCCTTCTCTTTGCTATGGAACCGCAGGGCCAAAAACACGTAATCCGTCGAATCCAGCAACGTCTCGTCCGTTTCACTGTCCTTCAGATAGCCGTAGGCCATCACCTCTTCCTTTCGGTCGTCAGTCACCAACGCCATGGCAGTGGAAGCCCACGTGGACCTATAGAAAATCTCTGGAAGCGTTTCTTTGTTCTGAAAGGAAACCACCTTGTCAGAGAATAGTTTTTGGTTCTCGTCTTCAGCCCACCGGAATGAGTCAATACGCATGGTACTTTCCTGTTCTGCCATCACGTTGGCAATCGTCCCCAAACCGATCAGCGTGATGACCACGCACGTGATCAAATAAACTGTCGCATACTTTATGGCGTGAGAAATCAGCTTTCTCTTTGGCATCTTTGTTTGCATCTTATTTCCCTCCGAAGCTTTTTAGCCCGGCTTCAGTCCTCCGTGATCTTGTAGCCCCTTCCGATCAAAGTCTTGATCTGCGCTCCAGCGCTGCCAAGACTCTTACGCAATTTTTTGACGTGATTATCGACCACCCGGTCTCCGCCGTAGTAATCTTTCCCCCAGACCAGATCAAGCAGCATCTCCCTTGTGAAAACCCAATCCTTCCGCTCCATAAGCACGGCCAGTAAAGACAGTTCCTTCGGTGCCAGGTCTACCTTTTCCCCGTTCACCGTAACCGAGAGCGACCTCTTGTGAAAACAGATCGCGCCGCAGGTTACGATCTCCTCTTTCTCTCTGACCGTTCCCTTGGATCTCTTGATCAGTGCCGTCACCTTCGCGTACAGTTCCGCAAAGGAAAAAGGCTTACAGACGTAATCGTCACAGCCGAGCTCATAGCCGTAAAGTCTGTCCTCCTCCATTGTTCTCGCCGTGATAAAGATCACTGGCACGTCACTGGTCTGTCGGATTTCCTTCATCAGGGAAAAACCGTTTCTGCCAGGAAGCATGACGTCCAACAACACAAGGTCAAATTCTTTTTCGCGAAAAAGCTGCAGTCCAGTCGCACCGTCCGCCGCGCAAGTCACCTCTAAGGAGGGCGTTTTACCCTCAAAATAATCGCGAAGGATGTCCCTGATCTGCTTATCGTCTTCCACCAACAAAATCTGATCTCTCATCTTTGCCACTCCTGGTCTTTCTGATCCGGCCGTAAGGCCACGGATGCCTTTCTGATGCAAGTCCTCCCTGTCATGTTACCGCATCTGGTTTGTTTTGGCAATCCGCTTTTGATGATCTAAGAATAACAAGCCCATGTATCCTCTGCGTATCCTTTTTATATCTTTTTCATCTTTTTTCTTTGGTGCCTTTTTTCGATCTATTCAAAAATAGTAAAAAAATGTTCGCGGGCGCTTGCCAAAAATCCGTCGCGCACGCTTGCAAGCGTTCTGCCTTTCGTATATGATATGGGTAAGGCAGCATCACATTGCGGAGGATATCATGAGTAAAAGAATTCAAAGTGATTATTCAGAAGAAAAAGACGGCATTCTCAGACTGATGCCAAAGAAAAAACGAGGCGTTCTGCGCATTTTGTTTAGCCGGATCGGTCTCGTTCTTGTTTTGATGGGCGTGCAGATCTTTTTGCTTGTCTCTGCCTATCAATGGTTTGACGGTTATTTCCAATGGTTTAACGGGCTCATTTGGCTGATCACCATTGCCATGGTCTTTGAACTCTTTAGCAGCGACATGGATGCCACGGGAAAGCTGACCTGGCTGCTGCTCATGTCGCTGGTTCCCGTTCCCGCCGCCCTCTTTTATCTCTTTACGGAGCGCGACGTGGGGCATCGCGCCATCAAGGCCAGAATAAAGGATTTGATCGCAGAAACCAAGGAGCTCTTGCCTCAGGATCCCGTGACCTTTCAAAAGCAGGAGCTTGTCAGCTCCGCAACGGACGATCTTTGCAAATACTTAAACCGAAGCGGTTGTTTTCCCATCTATGAGCACACGTCCGTCACGTATTTGTCTTCCGGTGAGGAGAAGTTATCCGCCCTCCTCGAGGAACTTCAAAAGGCCAAGAAGTTTATTTTCATGGAATATTTCATCATTAACGAGGGATACTTCTGGGGAAAAATCCTGAAAATCCTTGCCGAAAAAGCAGCGCAGGGCGTCGACGTTCGCATCGTCTACGACGGCATGTGCGAGATTGCCCTGCTCAGCTCAGATTATCCAAGTCGCCTTGCAAAGCTGGGCATCAAGTGCAAGCCCTTCTCCCCCATCCATCCCTTCCTGTCCACCCACTACAATTACAGGGATCACAGGAAGATCCTGGTGATCGACGGGGAAGTTGCATTTAATGGCGGCATCAATTTCTCTGACGAGTACGTAAATCTCACGCATCCCTTCGGTCATTGGAAGGATGCCGCCGTCATGCTAAAAGGCCCTGCCGTTCAAAGCTTCACGCTCACGTTCCTGCAGACCTGGAACATAACTGAAGCTGATCCCAAGTGGGATGAGGCCTTGATCACTCCTGCTCCTCAAGCACGGAATTCTGATTTTGGCGGTTTTGTCATGCCCTACAGCGATTGTCCGCTGGATGAATACAAGGTCGGCGAAAACGTTTACATGGACATCCTAAACCGGGCCAAAACCTACGTACACGTCATGACCCCCTACCTGATCCTCGACAATGAACTGGAACAATCCTTGAAATTTGCCGCGGAGCGCGGAGTTGACGTGAAGCTGATTCTGCCAGGCATTCCCGACAAAAAGAGCGCATATTCGCTGGCAAAATCCCATTACCGATATCTGATCGATGCCGGCATCAAGATCTACGAATATACGCCCGGCTTTGTCCATGCCAAGGTTTTCGTCTCAGATAACGAAAAGGCCGTGGTAGGTACCATTAATCTGGACTACCGCAGCCTTTATCATCATTTTGAATGTGCGACCTATCTCTTCCGCACGCCTTGTATCTCCGACATAGAATCCGACTTTCAGGCCACCCTGGCCCAGTGCCGCGAGGTAACCCGGGAAACCATCGCCCATGAGCGCCTTTCCTATCGCATCCTCGGCCGACTCCTCAAATTCATCGCGCCCCTGATGTAACCCCGGCAGTATTTTCTGCCGCAGCTTATGATATACTCGAGGGGAAGGTTTGGACAGCCTTTCCCGGTCGCATGGTTACGGGAAAGACTGTCCAAACCTCAACCCGAGTCTTTCCTTACTCCCCCGAGTCTTTCCTTACCCCCCGAGTCCTTCCTTACCCCTAGAGGATAATCACTCCACCGTAACGCTCTTAGCAAGGTTTCGGGGTTTGTCAACGTCAAGACCTCTTGCCAGGCTCACGTAATATCCAAGGAGCTGCAGCGGCACAACCGCCAGGCTCGCCGCAAAATGCTGGTCGATCTGAGGCACGAAAACGCTGAAGTTTGCCGTGTCCTCAATGCTGTAATTGCCATAGGTGGTGAGTCCCATGAGATAAGCTCCGCGGCTCTTTACTTCCACCATGTTGCTGATCATCTTCTCAAAGAGCTCCTTTTGGGTCAGCACGCTGATTACCATGGTACCTTCCTCGATTAGGGTGATGGTGCCGTGCTTGAGTTCTCCGGCTGCATAGGCCTCGCTGTGGATGTAGCTGATCTCTTTCATCTTAAGGCTTCCCTCAAGACTAATCGCATAATCGATTCCCCTGCCAAGGAAGAAGACGTCCTTTGCAGCGGCGAACTTGGATGCGAACCACTGGATGCGTTCCTTATCCTCCAAGATCTTCGTGATCTTTCCCGGAACGGTCTGCAGTTCTTCGATCAGCTGAGAATACTTTTCGTCATCAATCTCGCCGCGAACCTTCGCGAACTGAATGGCCAAAAGGTATCCCGCTGCCAGCTGCGCGCTGTATGCCTTGGTCGTTGCCACGGCGATCTCCGGTCCTGCCATGGTGTAGAAGACGTTGTCAGCCTCCCTCGCGATGGTGGAACCGATCACGTTTACGATGCCAAGGGTCTTGATCCCCTTGTCCCTGGCAAGACGCAGCGCCGCGAGGGAATCGGCGGTCTCACCGGACTGGCTGATGATCACAACCAGATCCTTCTCATTCAGCAGCGGATTCCGATAACGAAATTCCGAAGCAAACTCAACCCTGACGGGAATCTTCGCCAGATCCTCCATTACGTACTGTGTTACAACCCCCACGTGATAAGCGCTGCCGCAGGCAACCACGTGAATCTGATGAATGTCTCTGATCTCTTCTTCCGAAAGTCCAACCTCACTCAGGTCAATCTTACCGTCTTTGATCACGGAATTCAGCGTATCCTGAACTGCCTTTGGCTGCTCATGAATCTCTTTGATCATGAAATGCTCAAAGCCACCCTTTTCAGCCGCTTCCGCATCCCAGGTAATCTCCGTCAGTTCCTTCTCGATGGTATCGCCGTCCAGGTTAAAGAAGGTCACTTCACCGGCACGAACGCGGGCCATCTCAAGATTTCCAATGTAATAAACGTTGCGGGCATATTTCAAAATGGCCGGAACGTCAGATGCAATATAGGATTCCCCATTTGCCACGCCAAGGATCATGGGGCTGTCCTTTCTTGCCACGTAGATCTCCCCCGGGAAATCCTTGAACATCACGGCAAGTGCGTAAGATCCGCGAACGCGGACCATGGTCTTGGCAATGGCGTCGATGGGACCCATGCCATATTTTTTGTAATAGTAATCCACGTATTTCACGAGTACTTCCGTATCCGTCTGAGAGTAAAACTTATAGCCCTTGCGGATGAGCTTTTCGCGGATTTCCTGATAATTCTCGATAATACCGTTGTGTACGGCAACCACGTTGACGTCGTCACCGCTCACGTGGGGATGCGCATTGATCTCGGAGGGCTCTCCGTGCGTTGCCCAGCGCGTGTGACCAATACCGCAGCATCCGGGAACGGATTTCCCTTCATTGGTTTTTTCGGCAAGAATTTTAAGCCTGCCCTTTGCCTTGACGATCTCCGCCTGCCTGTCACCGTCTCTGACAACGATGCCGGCAGAATCATAACCTCTGTACTCGAGCTTTGACAAACCATCCAAAAGAATCGGTGCCGCCTGATGCTCTCCAACAAATCCAACGATTCCGCACATAAACCCTAACCTCCTAAAAATGCGTAAAGGAGTCTAACCCCCAACGGGGCCAGACTCCTTTGTCCTGTTTCCATATTATCTTATGACTTGCGGATTTGCAAGCTTAATTTCACGGAAAACTTACGCGATCTTGCTCTTTGCAAGCTCTGCAAGGCTCTTGAAGCCTTCTGCATCGCTAACTGCAAGCTCTGCAAGCATCTTTCTGTTGATGTCAACCTCAGCGAGCTTCAGACCGTACATGAACTTGCTGTAGGAAAGTCCGTTCAGTCTAGCTGCAGCGTTGATACGAGCGATCCAAAGCTGTCTGAACTGACGCTTCTTCTGCTTTCTGCCTGCATATGCGCTGGTCAGAGCTCTCATTACGGACTGCTTAGCTACTCTGTACTGCTTGCTTCTAGCTCCTCTGTAGCCCTTTGCAAGCTTCAAAATTCTATTGTGCTTCTTCTTGGCATTTAAGCCACCTTTAATTCTTGCCATCTCTTTTTTCCTCCATACCTAAATTAATCATTTACAAAATGTTACGTTCAACCCAACAAAACATTAAAGATAAGGAAGAATCTTCTTCATGTTCTTTACGTTCGTTGCATCGGTAATAGCAGGCTGTCTGAGATTACGCTTTCTCTTGGTAGACTTCTTCGTAAGGATATGGCTCTTATATGCCTTAGCTCTCTTTAACTTACCGGTACCCGTTACCTTAAAACGCTTCGCTGCCGACCTACTTGTCTTCATTTTTGGCATGACTGTTTTCCTCCTAAACTCTTCATTCTCTATTTTAACTTCTGCGACCGATCGCTTTATTCCCGACTATCGCTTCTCAGTTAAAAACATGGTCATACTTCTGCCCTCAACCTTGGGCGCCTTTTCTACCACTGCTACGTCGGACAAATTCTCAGCGAAATCATCCAGAATGTGCTTACTGGTATTCATGTGAGCCATCTCACGGCCGCGGAAACGAAGCGTAACCTTCACGCGGTCACCCTTGCTCAGGAACTTTCTGGCCGCATTCATCTTGGTATTCAGGTCATTCGTGTCGATGTTCGGAGAAAGGCGAATTTCCTTTACCTCCGTCACCTTCTGCTTCTTCTTTGCTTCCTTTTCCTTGCGGAGCTGCTCATACTTGAATTTCCCGTAGTCCACAATCCTGCACACGGGCGGCTGTGCGGTGGGAGCGATCTTTACCAGATCCAATCCTGCTTCCTCTGCCAGCGCAAGTGCTTCCTTTGAAGACATGATGCCAAGCTGCTGCCCGGCTTCTCCGATGACGCGAACCTCCTTGTCACGGATTTCCTCATTGATCATTAATTCGCTAATGGTTTTGCCCTCCATAAAAAAATGAAATAAAAAAGGTGAATAGCATTACTATCCACCTACCTTTAACGTTTCACGGACAGCGTTCCAAACGCCGTGCGATCTTAGAAAAGTTATAAACGCTTACTGGCCCGATTGCCGTAAGGTGAGAGTGGATACTCTGCTTTGTTATGTATCGCGCGGATTGACCTCTCCACGCACTTCACTACAATACCATGGCTTTCCCGCCACGTCAAGTAGTTTTTTTCAAATTCTTAGTATCTTTACTGACGTTCTTTTTCATTTCCCGTTGGATGTAATCTGGAACCTCTTCCCTGGAAATGCCAAGCGCCACGGCCAGTTCCCCAAACAGGCTGTCCTCCGCGATCCGGCAGTACTTAGCGTCCACGGCCGTCACCTTCCGCCCCATCTCCTGACGCGTTTTCTTGCGCTGGTACGTGGTCTTTAGGATCCGTACCCATTCTTCGCACAGATTCGTACGCATGCAGCCGCGGTATTCCTGCTCCAGGAGCTTGTCATTGGCAATGGAAATGGGCGCAATCTTACCAATGCCGCGGATCAGCTTTTTCGCCTCCGCCGCAGAAAGTACGCCGCGCATGGATTCTTTCCCCGCGTCAACGGGGATGTAGACCGTGGTTGCGTAGTTATAAACCGGTTTTAGGACGTAATACTCCCGGTTGCCCTCCACCCCAGGCATGCTCAGCTTCGTAACGTCCTCCACCGTGCAAACCCCTTTGCTCCCACATACTACAAATTCTCCCTTGCCAAACACAAAATCCTCTCCTTTACTAATTTGCCAACCATGGGTACCGTGAAGAGACCGATGATTATCCCCGAATCTCCCACGAATAACATTATAGCAGATTATTTCCCATTACGTAAGCAAATTTTCTGAATTTAAAGAAGTTTTGTGGATTTTGCGCAGAACATTCCCTGCGGTTTTTGTGCATTTTGCGAATAAACGAGGTCACTATCCTCTCTTTTGGTGATCGCCTTATGCTTCCATGCCCCTTGGAAGTAACGGATCAGACACACGACTCCCGTCACAAGCCAGGTGGCACCCGTCGTCAGCCAGACGCCCCAATAACCGATGGAAGGGATTTTCGTAAAGATCTGGGCAAAGGACAGTCTGCATGCCACCTCCGAGATCCCGTTGATCATGGAGAATGCCGCATCGCCGCATCCATTCATCAGACCTCTGGGGACATAAATCATGCCGAGTCCAAAATAGCAAAGGCTCGTGAAACGCAGGGCTTTGGCGGCGATCCTGATCGTTTCCTGATTATCCTTTACAAAGAGCCGTACCAGGGCTTCTCCGCCAAAATACATGACGGGAAGCATGACAAGGCTAAAGATAAGCACCATGACAACGGACTGACGGAATCCTTTCTTTACGCGTTCTATGTTTCCGGCACCGATGTTCTGGCCGGAATACGTCGTTACGGCGCTTGCCAGAGAGGTATAAGGCTGCTGTACCAGCTGCTCGATTCTGGCCGTCACGGTGTAGGCCGCCATAACGGTCTCCCCAAATCCATTAACGACGCCCTGCAGTACCATGCAGGAAACGGCGATCATGGAGCTTTGAAGCGCGATGGGCACGCCCAGACGGAAGGACCTTGCGATGATGGATCCGTGAGGCCGAAGTTCTTCCCTCGTAAGCTTAAAGTATGGAACCTTATAATATGCATAGATAATGCAGGTCACCGCAGAAATATATTGTGAGACGATCGTCGCCAGTGCTACGCCAAACACGCCAAGTCCAAAGCACAGAACAAACGCCAGATCCAATCCCACGTTCACCAGACTCGACAGGATCAGGAAATACAAAGGCGTTCTGGAGTCGCCCAGCGCCCTTAGGATCGCCGAGACGCCATTGTACGTAGCAATGCCCACGATGCCAAAGCAAGTCGTCCGCATGTAGAGAACCGAGGCCGGCAGGATCGAGTCAGGGACCTGCAAAAGCCGCAGCACGTGAGGCGCGGCAATGAACCCAATCATGCTGACGCACAGGGATGCCGCAATCAGCACGTAAAAGGAATTCGCAATGGTCGCCCGGACGTTTTGTTCATCTTTTGCGCCATAAAACTGTGAGACGATCACGCCAATGCCGATGGCCAGACCGGAACTCAGGGAAAAAAACAAAAAGTTGGTCGAGCCGCAGGTTCCTACCGCCGCCAGCGCGTCGGACCCCACAAAATTTCCTACGACGATGGAATCTACCATATTATACAACTGCTGAAACAGATTGCCGATCAGCAGCGGCAACGCAAAGGTCAGTATGTGTTTCGCGGGACTGCCCACGGTCATGTTTGTCGTTTGACTAAGCGCCATGATACTCTCCTTGGCCCTTGGGCCCTTATAATTCAATCAACTTCCATTCTCACGCTTAATCCTATCATCTTTTTACTTTTCTTCTACTCACTCATTGCGTAAATATGCCCATATTTTGTTATCATTATTTGTTCTTGACTTTTGCACAAAAATAGCATAAATTCTAATTATAAACTGTAATATTTGACATAATTGCATCTTGTTAGCCGATTCCATTTGTCAAAGAATCATCATTTTTTTAGATTATGAGAGGTACGTTATGACAAATAACAAGAAACCAGAGCATATTTATTTTCCCAATCCAATCAACGTGATCATGACGGTTCCCGCAAAATTTGAGTTGCACTGGCATCATTTTACCGAGGTCATCTTCTATCCGTCGGACGCGCACTCAAAATCCGTTCCGAGGATCATCATTGACCAAGCTCTCTACGAAATGCATCCGGGTGACACGCTGATGATCTGGTCCAGTGAGATGCATGCCGTGGATTACAATGCAGACTCACCGCTGATCGGCATTCAGTTTCCCGCCTCCCTCCTGACGGATCTTCCGGAATTCGCTTCCTTCTCTCATCTGTTCCGGAATTATCACCTGATCAGCCGCAACGATCCCGACATGACGACCCTCGCGGATTTCATGCAGGTAAAGCTCCATCAGATCGTCGAAGCGTACAAGTCGCGGAGAACCTTCCACGGCGTGGAGGAGCTGATCTTTGTCTATGAATTATTTATGCAGTTCGGGCATCACCTGCAGACCAATCTTCTGCCTAAGGATCCTTCCCTGCAGCAGGGAAACAGCCGCACCATCGATAAGATCAATTCCGCCTGCAGATACATCGCTGAAAATTGTGACAAGGATCTGACGTTGGACAGCGTTGCAAGCCAGGTGGGATTTAGTTCCTGTTACTTCTCAAGAGTTTTTAAGCAGACCATTCAATGTAATTTTGTGGAGTACCTGACCCAGCAGCGGTTAAAGCGGGCGCAGAATCTCTTGGCCGATTCCGATTCCGCAATCACGACCATCGCCATGGAATCCGGTTTCAAGAGCATCTCCACCTTCAACCGCGTATTCCAGAAATACAAGGGCTGCTCACCCAGTGAATTCAAAAAGCATTATCTACAATAAAAAAGGGGACCCGTTAGGGTCCCCCTTCTTGTTTCTTTCAACGATCCTTACTTCGCCTGCATTAATAAATATTCAGCTGATTTCCGTATTGCTTATTCTTCTGCAGGGATTCCAACGCACTAACGTCAAACTGGCAATCGCTAAAGCCCATGTATCCGTCTTCGCCGACGTAAGCCATGTTTCCCTGGAGATTGCGGAAGTTGCAGCTATAGAAGTAGAGACTTCCGCTACTTACGGAAAACATGGTAAATTCCTTACAGTTCTCAAACTTCGTATTGTTCACGCTTGCGTAACCGCCATAGACGTTCATGCACCCATACGTACAATCATGGATCACGCAGTCATTTAAGCTGACGTCATTACCGTTATAAACCGTCAGACCGTATGCACCGCATCCATACAGATCGCAGCCCTTTACGTTGATGCCATTGGAATCAGAAATGCCAAGAACGTCGCCGCTGCAATGTCCCGGTTCAATCTCATGTCCAAAGACGAGATCATTGATATCGACGTAACTACACTTTTCAAAAGCAAGCACTCTGGCCATAGGACTTTCACAGACGATCTTGGCAGGGTTCCCTGGATCCGCCGAGGCAATGGTCAGATTATTCAGCCGATGGATTATGATCTCCCACGACTCCGGATCCCAACCCGTATAGGAAATACCGGCCGGATTCACTCCTTCATCCTCGAACAGCCACCTTGGAATCTTTTCGAAACCGCCTTCATCACGCAGCCACTGGGTTAGATTATACGTGCCAGGCTCCAGATAGATCATGGTATTGTCGCCTAGTGCCATGATGAATTCATCCGTCGTCTTCACGTTCACGACCTTGCCCGGCCAATAATCTTTTTGATCGACGCTCTTCCATTCCATTCCGTCATTTTCATATTGTGACATGGCTCTCGTAAGGCCAAACTCCTGAAGGCGCTGATCGATCATGGACTGGATCTCAGCCTCGGAATACAGCTTTAATCCTGCCTTTGTAAAGATTTTCTCCACCATATCCCACGTGTCTTTTCTGGCGTCCTCCCCGTCCACGTAGATATCACAGGAATACTTTACGATCTCGCTTTCGTTCTCGCCCTCTTTCCACTCCTGAAAACGATATTCCAATATATCGAAATAATCAAACACCTGCTCGCCTTCGTTTTCCGCCGCTTCCGCCATGGCCTTGGACAGGGCATCCTCACCGCCGATCCAGGCATACCCGGAATCCGCAGTAACGCCAAATGTGTAATGATAGTTACCGTCACCGTCAATAAAACCGTAAGAAGAGCTCCATCCCATGCCCCAATAATAACCGTCGGACACGTAGCCATAATGATTGATCACGTCGCTGTAGGAACGATATCCTGAGACGTTGCGATGACAGACCTGAAGCTTTCCGTCAAAGTTCTTGATCACAAATTCATAAGCGTCAACTCCGCCCCAGGCATCCCCGGCGCAAGCAACCTGAAGACACAGTTCCGGTTCCCCGTCGTTGCCGCAGTCTATCGTCACAAAGGATACCCCCGTCACGCGGATGGAAGTTTCCGCGCCGTCCACCGTCTGAATGCGGCTCACCAGTTCCTTTAAGAGATATCCGTTCGAATCTGGAAAATATGTTTTTTCCGTTTCAGAGGTCGAATCATAATAACCATAATTCTGCTTGTCAAAGTAAACTCTCTCTTCACCGCGAAGGAATCCGTCGTACAGTTCTGAGGAAGATACGTTTGGTCTAGGCTTGCTTTCCCCTTCCCCGTCAACGGACGGTTCCGTGCTTTGCGCTTCAGGACTGGATACGGATTCCGTTCCCTCCTCGGAAGATTCTGCAGGTTTCTTCTCGCATCCCATGACACAAGCCGCCAACAGCATCAGCATGGCCAAAAGCATGCCCCATCTGGCTACTTTTCTTGCACTGCGTTCCTTACGCCATCCTTCTTTCATGATCCTTGCCTCCTTTGTCCCGCCCACTAACGAGTCTTGCAAAAAATGCTTCTCATGCAGTTTCATTCATCTTGCTGAGCTTTGCTGCCTGATCCGCCGCAATGCATGCGTCTATGATCTCCTGAATGTCACCGTTCATCACCTTATCCAACTTATAAATGGTCAGTCCGATGCGGTGGTCCGTCACCCTTCCCTGGGGGAAGTTATACGTGCGGATCTTCTCGGAACGGTCACCCGTGCCGATCTGGCTCTTTCGAAGCTCTGCCTCTGCGTCATGACGCTGCTGAAGTTCAATGTCGTACAGCTTCGCCTTCAAGAGCGCAAATGCCTTCGCCTTGTTCTGCAACTGGGATTTCTCCGTCTGGCTGTACACCACGATGCCCGTGGGATAATGGGTCAGACGCACTGCGGAGTCCGTCGTGTTGACGCACTGTCCGCCGTTACCGGAAGCTCGCATTACGTCGATACGGATGTCCTTCTCCTCGATTACAATGTCGATGTCGTCATCCACTTCCGGCATCACCGCCACGCTGATGGTGGACGTGTGGATTCTTCCGCCGCTCTCCGTCTCGGGAACGCGCTGCACGCGGTGAACGCCGCTCTCGTACTTCATAACGGAATAAGCGCCCTGTCCGTTGATCATGAACTGTACTTCCTTCATGCCGCCGATGCCGATCTCGTCCACGTTCATGGTCTCCACCTTCCAACGGCGGGACTCCGCGTAATGCACGTACATGCGATAGATCTCGGCAGCAAAGAGTGCCGCCTCATCTCCGCCCGCGCCGGCACGGATCTCAACGATCACGTTCTTTTCGTCATTCGGATCCTTGGGAAGCAACAAGATCTTCATCTGCTGTTCCAACTCCTCAATGCGCTTCTTGCTGTCGCTTAAGGTTTCCTTGATCATTTCCCTCATGTCCTCGTCGGACTCTTCATCCAGCATGGCCAGGGAATCTTCCACGTCCTGCTTGCACTTTTTATACTCCTTATAGGCATTTACAATGGGAGTCAGGTCGCTCTGCTCCTTCATCAGCATCCGGAAGCGTTCCGGATTGCTCGTCACGGTGGGCTCACTCAGCTCCCCCATGATCTCCTCAAATCGAATCAACAAATCCTCTAATTTATCAAACATTTCATTCACCTTTATTCTTTACAAAGCCGCGCCTTAATGCATAAGGCGCTTTGTTAACGGGTAACCTGCGTCTTTCCGGCAGGCTACAAGCCGTCCTCCGGGTTAAAGGTGCCGCAGACCACCCGGTCCAGTCCTGCATAATCCTTCACGATCCTTACCTCCCTAAATCCAGCCTTTGTCATGAGATCACTGACCGCCTTACCCTGGTCATGGCCGATCTCAAAGAAAAGCTGCGCACCGCCATTTAAATATGGCGGACACTCATCCAATATCCTTCGATAAAAATGTAACCCGTCTTTCAGGCCGTCTAAAGCCATCTTGGGTTCATGTTCCCGCACTTCGGGCATGAGTTCTTTGATGCTCTCACTGGGAATGTAGGGCGGATTCGACGTAAGCACGTCGAACTTCCCTTCCACGGGTCCAAATAGATCCCCTTTCAAAAAGGCGTAATCCTCCTGCGGGATCAAAGACTTTGCATTCCTGTCCGCAACCTCCAGGGCTTTCCCTGAGAGATCCACGCCAACTCCGTGACAATGATTGGAATACTTTAAAAGGCTGATCAAAATGCAGCCGCTCCCGGTGCAAAGATCCAGGATCGAACTGCCTCCGTGCAGATCCTTCATAACTTCCTCAACAAGGATCTCCGTATCCTGCCTCGGGATCAGCACGTCCTCGTTCACCTCAAACGTCAGTCCCATAAAGTCCTGCTCCCCCGTAAGGTGCTGCAGCGGAATTCTCTCGCTTCGCTTTTGAAGAAGCGCAAGATAAGCCTCTTCCTCCGAAGGATCGGCAACCCTGTCCCCATGCGCAAGCAACGTGCTTCTGGTAACGTGACAGGCATATTCCAAAAGAAGCCGCGCGTCGAGCTTTCCCTCCGGCACGCCAGCCTCTTCCAATTTCTTTTGTCCAGTCATGAGCAGTTCCTGATACGTCATGCTTCTTCCTCATCCCAAGTATATCCGAAAGTCTTCGACAGATACTCGCGCCAGTCAAACACGGCATTTACGGATGCGATGGCAACCTCCACCATCTCCTCATCCGGCTCCTTCGTCGTGATCTTTTGGAATAAGAAACCGGGAGCTGACAAGATATTTACAAACACGTTATCAAACCTGCCTGCCAGGCGGATGAATTCATAAGCGATCCCCGCCACTACGGGCATGAGCAGCACGCGCAGGCAAACTCTCTGCCACACGCTGTCCACGTGAATAAAGAAAAACAGCACAATGCTGACGATCAACACGAAAAAGATAAAGCTCGTTCCGCAGCGTTTGTGAAATCTCGAGGATTTCATGACGTTCTCCACGGTAAGCTCCCTGCCGCGCTCAATACAGTTGATGCATTTATGCTCCGCGCCGTGATACTGATAGAGCCTGCGGATGTCTTTCATCAGGCTGATGCCCGCTGCATACAGCAGGAAGATTGCGATCCTGATCACGCCCTCGATGATCAAAAGGAGGGAATGATTGCGGATAAAGCCCTCAAAATAACGGGAGGCAAAATACGGCAACACCACAAAAATGCCAATGGCAAGCGCAACGGAGATCACGGTAACCAAAGCAGAAAGAACCTTCTCTCCCTTTCCGCCGGAGATCTTGTCGAGGGCCTTGTCCACCATGGTATTCTCCTCATCTTCCTCGTAAAAGGACGCGGAATAGTTCAGCGCCTTCGTTCCAAGCACAAGGGAATTGATAAAATTTAAAACGCCGCGCACGAAAGGAACCTTAAGGAGCTTGCTTCCATGCAGCATCCCCTGAAAGTTCTCCACTTCCACCGCGATCTCGCCGCTTGGCTTGCGTACGGCAACAGCGTACTTCTCTTCATTTTTCATCATGACTCCTTCAAGCACGGCCTGACCGCCGATGCCGGAGTAATGCTTTTTGATCTTATTCTTTGCCATAACCTTCTTCTCCAAATCAGATGAAAAAATACCAAAGATATAGAAAGCCCGGAAAACCGACATACAGTTTTCCGGGCTTGCCTGCATTATTTAACGCCGTACTTCTTATTGAACTTATCAATACGTCCATCAGTTCTTGCAGTCTTCTGCTGACCCGTGTAGAATGAGTGGCACTTGGAGCAAACCTCCACGTGAATCTCCTTCTTGGTGGATCCGGTTACAAAAGTGTTACCACAGTTGCAGGTAACGGTTGCCTGGTAGTATGCGGGATGGATTCCTTCTTTCATCTCTATCACCTCTCTATTAAAATGGTTATTATTTCGTTCTCATCCGCACTGCTTATGGAACCACAAACAGCGTTGTTATTGTAACACAGGATTTTTTTTCTTGCAAGAGGTAAATAGAAAAATTTTCAAAATTCTTCAAATCTAGATAAATTTGTTTTTCTTTACCATCTGAACGAATTCAAAATTGTTTTTGGTCCGCGCAAATAAGTCCAAAATCCTGTCCGCAGCCTCGTCCGGCTTCAAACCGTTGAGTGCCTTTCTCATGACGTTGATGGCCTCAAGCTCGTCCCCGTTCAGTAACAGGTCTTCCCTTCTGGTACCGGATTTTGCAAGGTCGATGGCAGGGAAAATGCGTTTCTCGGAAAGTCTTCTGTCCAAAACCATTTCCATGTTGCCCGTACCCTTGAATTCCTCATACACCACGTCATCCATCTTGCTTCCCGTATCCACGAGTGCAGTTGCAAGAATGGTAAGGCTGCCGCCCTCGCGCATGTTTCTCGCGGCGCCAAAGAAGCGTTTGGGCATGTGGAGCGCCGAAGGGTCAAGACCGCCGGACAGCGTTCTTCCGCTGGGCGGAACCACCTGGTTGTAGGCTCTGGTAAGTCTCGTGATGCTGTCCAAGAGGATCACCACGTCCTCCTTATGCTCCACCAGTCTCTTCGCTCTCTCGATGGCCATCTCGGACACTCTTTTGTGATGCTCGGGCAGTTCGTCAAACGTGGAATAGATCACTTCAACGTTTTCGCCAATGATCGCTTCCTTGATGTCCGTCACTTCCTCGGGGCGCTCATCAATCAGCAAAATGATCATGTGCGTCTTCGGATTGTTGCGAAGCATGGATTTTGCCACTTCCTTAAGCAGCGTCGTCTTACCTGCCTTCGGAGGTGAAACGATCATGCCTCTCTGGCCCTTTCCAACGGGGCTGACCAGATCCATTACGCGCATGGCCACGCTGCAACCGGGCGTCTCCAGACGGATCCTCTTGTCCGGAAAGATCGGCGTCATGTCGCCAAAGTCCACGCGTTTCGCCGATTCCTCAGGCGTACGGCCGTTGATACTTCTCACAAACAGCAGGGCGCTGAACTTTTCCTGCTGGGTCTTAACTCTCTTGTTTCCCCTTAATATGTCACCCGTCTTCAGCCCAAACCTGCGGATCTGGCTGGGTGCCACGTAGACGTCATTCTCTCCAGGAAGATAATTCTCACCGCGGATAAAGCCATAGCCGTCCGGCATGACCTCCAAAATACCATATGCCTCCACGCCGCTGTCAAGCTCTGCGGGGAACTGGTTGGCATCATATACTTCCACGGGACGGTTTGTCCTCAAGGCGTCAGGCGAAGCCTGTGCCTGAGCCTGCTGTGCCGGTGCCGACGTCTGCGTCTGCGGACGCGCCGGAGCCTGCTGTGCGGGTGCTGACGTCTGTGTCTGCGGACGCGCCGGAGCCTGCTGCGCCGGTGCCGCCGTCTGTGTCTGCGGACGCGCCGAAGCCTGCTGCGCCGGTGCTACCGACTGCGGACGGGAAGAAGTCTGCTGGGGCTTATTTGTGCGGACCGGCGCCTGGCTCGAAGGTGTCTGCTGCGTCTGTTGCGCGGGCTGGGCCTGGGCCTTTGCCTCCTCTTCCTTCTTTAAGCGCTCATCCTCTGCCAGCATGGCCTCCACCACCTCTGACTTCTTCATGGCGGAAGTACCTTTCAGGCCTCTTGCCTTCGCAAGGTCCCGAAGCACGGTCACCGAAAGCGATTCATATTTTTCCCTCATGAAAATCCTCCTGTTTTGTCTCCAAGTTCATAAAAATACTGTTACGGCACGTTAAACCATAACAAAATCACGCACGGCCCCCTAGCCATGCACGCGCTTTTGTTCGTTCACGATTTTCACCTGTTTTACGTGGGGAATCATAATCTAAGAATACTTAGGAAATGTCTGTCATCTATACTTCTGCATTGTAATATAAAATTCTCAAAAATGGAAGAGCCAAAATAAAAAAATTTATTTCTTTCAAAAGCCATACTTGAAACTTCGTATTTCATAGGCTATACTGTATACAGTTTTTTTATAACAATGACAAAATGACAATATAGAAAAAGAAAAGAGGTTTTTTCATGACGACGAACGAAAAAGCAATGATGATGCACAAAGAATGGAACGGAAAGATTGAGACCGTTGCCAAGGCTCCCGTAAAAACAAGGGAGGATCTGGCCATCGCCTATACCCCTGGCGTAGCTGAACCCTGCAAGGCCATCCATGAGGATCCCGAGCTGGCATATACCTACACCATGAAGGCAAATACCATCGCAGTCGTATCCGACGGCAGCGCCGTGCTTGGTCTCGGCAACATCGGCCCTCACGCAGCAATGCCCGTTATGGAAGGTAAAGCCGTTCTGTTCAAGGAATTCGGCGGCGTAAACGCGGTTCCCATCTGCCTTGACACCCAGGACACCGAAGAGATCATCAAGGCCGTTACCTGGCTTGCTCCCACCTTCGGCGGCATCAACTTAGAGGACATCAGCGCTCCCAGATGCTTTGAGATCGAGGAGAGACTGAAGGCTACCCTGAACATTCCCGTGTTCCATGATGACCAGCACGGAACCGCCATCGTAGTTTTGGCCGGCATTATCAACTCCCTAAAGGTGATCGGCAAAAAGAAAGAGGATTGCCGCATCGTCGTAAACGGCGCGGGCAGCGCAGGCATTGCCATCTCCAAGCTTCTTTTGAAATTTGGTTTCCCTTACGTTACCATCTGTGACACCACCGGCATCATCTCCAAGAACAGGACCAACCTAAACTGGATCAAGAAAGAGATGGCTGAGGTTACCAACCTGGATGGTCTGGACGGTACCTTGGCTGACGCCATGAAGGGCGCAGACATTTTCGTAGGCGTATCCGCTCCCGGCGTTGTTACCCCTGAAATGGTAAAGAGCATGAACAAGGACGCGATCATCTTCGCACTGGCTAATCCCGTTCCCGAGATCATGCCTGACGTTGCAAAGGCTGCCGGCGCAAGGATCGTTGGAACCGGAAGAAGTGACTTCCCCAACCAGGTCAACAACGTGGTTGCATTCCCCGGCATCTTCAAGGGTGCTCTGGAAGGCCGTGCTCCTCAGATCACCGAGGAAATGAAGCTTGCTGCCGCTCTCGCGATCGCAGGTCTTGTTCCTGAAAACGAGCTCTCTGAGGACAACGTAATGCCCGAAGCATTCAATCCCAAGGTTGCAGACGTGGTTGCAGAGGCAGTAAAGAGTCACATCAAGAGATAAGCTCATAAAGGAGAATTTATGACGGATTGGCACGGAAAGCCCTACTATTCCCTCGATGCCTTTTGCAAGAACGTATATCATCATAAGATTTACAAAATAGCCCTGAACGCTCACCTGACCTGTCCCAACCGGGACGGTCGCCTGGGCCTTCGGGGCTGTATCTTCTGTAGCGCCGGCGGAAGCGGTGAATTTGCAGTTCCGGTGGAAAGTGCTGACCAATGGGACGTGGAGAGACAGCTGCAACAAGGCATGACCCTCTTTGGTCAAAAGAACGTGGGCGAGGAATTCATCGCGTATTTTCAAGCTTACACAAACACTTACGGGCCCCTTTCCTATTTGGAATCCATTTACCGGAGCGCCCTCTCCCATCCCAAGGTCCGCGGCATCTCCATCGCGACGCGTCCGGACTGCGTGGAAGAACCCGTGATCCGTCTCCTGACGGAATTAAAGGCTCAGTACCCTGAGAAGTTCATCTGGGTGGAGCTTGGGCTTCAGACCATTCACGAGAGCACCGCAACCTATCTGCGTCGCGGCTATCCCTTAAGTGTTTTCGAGGATGCCTTTGCGAGGCTGTCCGATGCCGGGATCCCCGTGATCGTTCACCTGATTCTCGGTCTCCCCGGGGAGAATCAGGAGATGATCCTTCAGAGCGTGAAGTGGGTCAGCGACCGAAAGCCCTTTGGCGTTAAACTCCAGCTCCTTCACGTATTAAAAAACACGGATCTCGCAACGGATTACGCAGAAGGGAAATTTAAAGTTCTGTCCCAGGAAGCATATCTTTCCTTATTGGCAGAATGCATCGCGCTGCTGGATCCCGGAATCGTCATTCACAGGGTGACGGGTGACGGCAGGGGAACCGACCTGATCGCGCCGGATTGGAGCAAAAATAAAAAGGCCGTGTTAAACGGCCTGCACCACTTGTTAAAAGAAAAAAACATACGGCAGGGCTGCCGAAAAGAGGTAAACTATGATACAGGATCCCCTAACGCTCTATAAACTGATCGTCCTTTACATGTTGGACCGCGTGAATTTCCCCATGACAAACGCCCAGATCAGCGATTTCGTTTTGGAGAAGGAATATACCAATTTCCTGACCCTGCAAACAGTGATCAACGAGTTGACGGAGGCCGGAATGATCTCCGCCCAGTCCATCCGCAACAGAACCCACCTCTCCATCACCACGGAGGGGAAAGAAACCCTGCATTTTTTTGAGAACCGCATTGGCGATGCCATCAAGGCAGACATCAAAAACTATTTTCAGGAAAAAGAATTCGACCTCCGCAATGAGATTTCCGTCCTCGCGGATTATTACAAGGCAACCAGCGGCGAATACGAGACTAGGCTTGTCGCCAAGGATCGCGGCCTGTCGCTGATCGACCTGACCCTCTCCGTTCCCACGAAAGAACTCGCGGAAACCATCTGCGACAACTGGCAAAAAAAGAATCAGGAAGTCTATCAATACATTGTAAAGTCATTATTCTAGAGAAATTATTGAAGACATATTATTAAAGAGCATTACGGGGGGCTGATTTCAAAATCAGCCCCCCGCATTTTTTTGCTTTTATTGATTGTTCACGTATGCTGCGGCGGAGTCGCCGTAACGCATCATGGCGTCGAGCAACAGGCCAAGGCTCTCGTAGCCCTCCCTGCCCGTCATGGAATAGACGTAGG
>CAMKQH010000010.1 GCA_946414885.1 uncultured Lachnospiraceae bacterium | reverse complement strand
CTTTTCCACTTGCCTGGATTCCATTTTTTCTTCTCAGGCAAGTACTTTCTACCTTTTTCACTTGCCTGAACTTCTTTTTTTCTTCTCAGGCAAGTACTTTCTATCTTTTCCACTTGCCTGGATTCCATTTTTTCTTCTCAGGCAAGTACTTTCTACCTTTTTCACTTGCCTGAACTTCTTTTTTGCTTCTCAGGCAAGTATTCTCTACCTTTTCCACTTGCCTGAATTTCTTTTTTGCTTCTCAGGCAAGTATTCTCTACCTTTTCCACTTGCCTGAACTTCTTTTTTGCTTCTCAGGCAAGTACTTTCTACCTTTTTCACTTGCCTGGATTCCGTTTTTTCTTCTCAGGCAAGCTTTATTTATCTGAGTCTCCTCCGGGATGCTTATACCGTCAGTTCAATCAAATTTCCTTCGATTGCAACGATGCAGGATTCATAGTATCCGTCGCCCGTGAAGCGGGGACCGCTCAGAACTTCATAGCCTGCTGCCTTCAGACGCTTCGTAAGCTCATCCACTTTCTCCTTACTGCCGACGGAAAAGGCGAGGTGAGCATAGCCCGTGCGATCCGGAGACTTTACTTCCTCCGCCATGCCAGGTTTGTTCATAAGTTCAAGCCTTGCCCCATCCTCAAAGGAAATAAAATAGGATCGAAAGCCCGTGTTTTGATTGTGGTATCCTCCGTTTGACGTTCCATTCAAAAACTCTACGAAGAAATCTCTTGCCTTCTCCAAATCATTTACGTACGCGGCAACATGTTCTATCCTCATTCTCTCGCACCCCTAACATTCTTTCCTCGCGGCATATCCGCTTTTCTTACGACACGGCCAGCTTTCCATGCGGCATGCCCACTTTTCTTGCGACACGGCCAACTTTCCTTACGGCATGTCCGCTTTCCCTACGACATACCTCGCTTTCCTTACGGCACGTCGGCTTTCCTTGAAAACGCCTTCACTCTGCAAATTCCGAGTCGATCAGTTCTTTCGCCTTCCGCAATATGGGCAACTCGCGGTTGGCAATCAGCCTGCCAATCTTTGTCTCTCTACGCTTTTCATACTCGGCGACTGCCTCTTCAAACTTGAGCTTTAGCGTGGACAGGTGGAAGCTCTCGATCTCATCCTGGGTAAGATGCTTCTCCCCAAAGAAAAGCACCTTGCACAGGAAATAATTGTTGATATTATGGCGGTGGATCAAATTGTAATAGTCGCTGACGGTTCCTATCTGACAAAGGACTTCGACCGTGACGCCCAATTCCTCACTTAGCTCACGCTTGATCGCCTCAAGCAGGTCCTCCCCCGTCTCGACGCCGCCTCCGGCCGTCTCGATAATGGTTGCCTTTCCAAAGTCATCGTCTCTCCTGGCTCTCACAAAATAAAAATACCCATCCTCGTCAAAACAGATTCCTCTCGCGATCCTTCTGTCATGATCCGTATATTCAAAGGGCCATTCCTCATCCCGAAGCTCTAATTGCATGCCGTCACTTTTCAACTCGCTTCTCCTCCAGAATTTTCAATCTTTTTCCAAATCCTGCTTTATGATTTTTTTGCCTTCTGACTCAGTTTACTCGTTATCCGGCACATGGCTTCGATATGCATGATCCAATGGCGCGAAAACGGCATTTTGATCAAACCCTTTACGTCTTTTCCACACCAATAGTCGATCAGCCAGAATGCGTTTTCATCCGTGCTGACGTAATTTCCGGCAATCAGCTTTTCCTTGTCAGCGTCCGTGAACTTACGCTTCAGTTCCTTATATTCCAAGCCTTTCAGCAGTTCATTCGTGGAATTCATGACTGCCTTCGCATACTCAAAAACTGCTTTCACGTCCAGCTTCTTTGAAAACTCGGCGATCTGCTCGCCCTGAAGCTCGTTGCCGGTGGTGATGATGGGACTCTTAGTCTTTTTAAGCCAATGCTCTCGGAAAAGGACTTGCTCATCCTGCAGGATCATCGAGTGCGCCACGATGTCCTCAATCCGGAAAACATGCCAAATGGAATAGACCAAGGTCTTGGAATGATATCCTTCCGCCCCTGCAAAAGGCATCTGCCAAAAAGCTTCCGCCGGGTATTCCCTAACGATCGACGTAATCTGCTCAAACAATTCCTTTCTAAGCTCAAGAAGAACCTCGATCCCTTCCGGAAAAGTCTTTTCCTTTCCGATGAGTTCCTGCATTTTTTTGTTTTTTTCCGCCCATTCCCGATTCATGCATTTTACCCCCTATTTCGAAAAATGCTTCCCATATTGATTCCAAAAATATCCGTAATCTTCATTCTTGGCAAAGATAAAGGCATAGTGCGCGTTTCGCTTTTCCTTTCTCAGCTGCTCAAGATACTCTGGCTGAAACGGCACGGAAAAAAGCCTCTGCTCATAAACCACGATCAAAGGCACTTCATAGCAATCCCGTCCAGACTCTGCCGTTTCGCTGGACCGTCCCTTCTCAGTCAGTCTCCCGGGATTTCCAGCCTCTGACATTTCACCGGACAGTCCTTCCTTAGTTAGTCTCCCGGGGCATCCCGTCTCTGCCAGTCTCCCGGAATCTCCCGCTGCCGCCATATCTTTGGCTGAACCCGCCTCGATCAACCGGAGCGGGATCCGCACCAGTTCCGACGCGAAATATTCTCCCATGTCCGGCATGGCTTTTTGACGTAAGCTCAGGAACATGCGCACCCATTCCTCGCCCATGCCTGCTGCCGCATATTGCTCCGCGGAAGCAATGGACGGCGAGAACTGGGGCAGTTCCACTTTCTTGCCATAAACAAGCTTTTTTATGGTTTCCGGCGAAAGAAAGAATTCTTCCGCAATTTCCAAAATGGACTGCCCCGCCGAGTAACGGCTGCAGATCATTGCATTTCGTTTATTCAATTTCTCCCGATATCCGGAGGCTTCTCCCCAGCCCCGGCTTTTCTCGGTTCTGGGGACATAAATGACCTTGCCCTCCGCATATTTTTGTACTTCCTCTAAAAGCTTTGCCGGAAGTACGTCCTTGGCGTTTTCATATTTCATATGACGTTCCTTGTTTTCTTGTGACAGCTCTGACACATGCCCTTCCTAGGCATTGCGAAACCTTATGACAGCTTCGACATGCGCCCTTCCAAGGTGTTGATGAATCTTACGACAGCTTCGACATGCGCTCTTCCAAGGCATTCATGGATCTGACAATGGATTCGCAGGATTCCAGGTCATCGATGGAGGCATGCCATCTCAGGGTTGCAATCCCCTTGAAATAAGCCATGCACAGGAAGCGCTCCTTGAAATTTTCGATCTGAATGCCTCTCTTCTTCGCGTAATCCCACAGCTTTTCGGGTACCAAGAGATACGGCTTATTCAGGTCAAGGATCGCAAAATCCATCAGATAATCCATGATCCCGGCCCTTCCCCAATCCGCCGGATGCACCTTTCCCGCATCGTCCACGATCATGTTGCAGAAGAAGGTATTATTGTTGGCAAGGAATCTCTGCCCTTCGCAGTAAGGCGCGTATTTTAATGCCTTCTCGGCGATCTCAAAATAATACTCTTTCTCCAGGAACGTGGTTCCAAACATCTGGGTCCAGTTCTTCCAATACCCTTCCGTCTTCTCATTGATGATCTCGTCGCGGATGAAGTCCTCCAGCGTCTCATAGGGTGCCTGATTATTCTCGTCAAACTCTCCGTACCCGGATAAAGAAGAAATATCCGTGGCGGCGATCTCGTAGATCATGTCAAAGAAGTTCTCGTAGCACTTTTCGAATTCCTCCGGCGTCAGCTCATTGGAATTCCTTCCCTTCGGGCTCATCTCTATTTTGTCTTTCGTCAAGTTTCTGATAAAAATGTCTCTGTTCATAAAACAATCCTCCTTATTCCATGCTGTTTTTCAAGTGATTTCTTTCGTAAGGCGCTTTACGATTTTATCATAACAGCATGAAACGCATTGTGATATAGAGAGAATCGTTATAACAAAACTATACCTCATTTTTCCGGGCTTCTATATCCTGCAGAAAACGCTCAAAGACCTGCTCCCGGTCTCTTGCAGTTTCATAATACGGCAAACCATACTTTTCGCATTGTTCCTTCATGAGAATGCTCTGTTCCACGATATAGACCGCGCCTTCACGCAGTTCCTCGTCGGATTTGTAAAACGTATAATCTTTCTCCGTGTCATATTTCTTTTGGATGGCAAAGCGCTCCTCCGGCGTTACGTCCGAAGTCAGGAAATAAAAGATCTCACAGTTTTTCCCCCGAAGGTATTTGTCATAATCCTCTGGCAGGAGCTGATACATATCCAGCACCATGCCCGGTTCGAATTCGTCATATTCCCCGCTGTCTAACATGGCGCTCACAAACGGCGCCATCTTGCCGCTAATGACCCGCAGTGTGTCCATGGAGGACAATCCCTGATACGTACTTACCCCCGTCTCAGGAAAACACTTTTCAAACCCAGCGATGATGGAGTCCATGCTCACGTGCTGATACCCGTATTTTTTTGACAATCGGTGCGCGATCGTACTCTTCCCGGCCCTGGGAACACCTGCGATGATAATGTTATTTTTCATGATGACGTCCTCTCCTCCAACCATTTTGCAACACCGTCCTCGTTGTTAGAACCGATGATCCCGGTGGCCTTTTCCTTTAGCGCCTCATGCGCATTGGAAACGGCGTAGCACTCATCAGCGATCTCAAACATGTCAATGTCGTTTTTCCCGTCGCCAAAGGCGATCACCCTGTCACAGGAAAACATGTCCATCAGCTGCCGGATGGCATTCGCCTTGGAGGCTTCCTTTGGCATGATCTCAAGCCACTAATCCCCCGTGTAAACGTCCTTCTGATAGACACAGTGAAATGCGTCCCGATAGTGCTCATAAAGGGGATATAGTTTTTCGGGCTCGTCGATGCAGGTGACGTAAAAAATATCGCCGTTTCTAAGGTCGTCAGCGCTGGAAACCGCATGCTCCCTTACGTCGCCCGCACGGCTGTCCGTAAACTTTTTCATGCCGGCAGTGCTAAGCTCCGGCACGTAAGAAAACTTCTCCGCGCCGTCAAGATAGGCATAAACAATGGGATAAATCTGATTCGCAAATAAGCGATCCAAGAGCTCTTTTATGGCAGGTTTCTCAAAATAATTCGCCTGGAGGATCTCTTCGGTGGCGTTGTCGATGATAAACGCGCCGTTATAGAGAATCAGGGGAATCTTTGCATTTAGGCCCTTCGTCACCTTCTTTGCCGTGATCAGGGAACGCGCCGTTGCATAAGAAAAAAGCATGCCCTTCGCCGTCAGTTCATTGATCACGCGATTGGTATACTCTGAAATCCTCTGGTCACTCCTAAGCAGCGTACCGTCTAAGTCCGAAACATATAACGTTTTCAAGACCGCGCCTCCTTTTCCGTTCTAAAAATCTTGTTCTTTATGGCTAACTCTTCTTGCAGGTACGTAGAAATTGTTCCTCCTTTTCATATGATTGGTCACGTTTATCAAACAATCTTATCCTTTTTTGATTTCAAATGATTATCCTCTCACCACGGAAGAATTCCTGTAAATATAGAATTCCTCCTGACTGGGCATCCACTTCTTTTCTTTGGGCGGAAAATCTTGATCGAAGGCTTCTACGGCAGCCGTATCATTACAACAATCTGCCGCGGTACTTGGAAAATACGTCCATTCCTTTCCGTCTAATGCGCCAGGTACCAACTCGCATACAAGAAGAGACGTTGGAAAATTACCCTTCTGAAAGCCACTGACATTTTTCTTTTTACAACTGACAAAGCCTCTGCTTACGTAATTTCCGGGATTTCCAAAGATTATATTCACGTCATATCCCATCTTACGGGCAACCCCAAATGAATGCTCTATCAGTAGCTTGCCGAGTTGTTGTCTCTGATATCTGGGAGCAACACAAAGCGGTCCAAAAGAAACCACTTCTTTTCTTTTGCCGGATGCATCTTCCAGCCACGCTTTTACGTACATGATATTCCCTATGATCGCACCATCTTTTTCAAGCACAAAAGCGAGTTCGGGAATGAAATCCGGATGTTTCCTCATCATATGGACGTAATAATGTTCATCTGCCCCAGGTTTATAAACATTCCAGAAGGCATTTCGCGTTAATTCCTCAACTGCCCTATAATCGTCTTCCGTTTCCAACCGTATATTGATTCCGTCCATGCAAACCAACCTTCCTAACTGTTCCTGTTTTTATTGCTTAGGCAAACGACCGTCTCGACGTCATTTTCATTGATTAACCACTTTCCCTCGGGATCAGACATACACTTCCTCACGGATCCTCCTCATTCTCGACCACACATTATCTCCAAAATTACTGAGAATGACTGTGATCATCCCGTTATTTGGATTATATTCTGAAATTGCACTCACTCCATCATCGCAGCCCTGCATATAAACATAGTCCTGCCCGTCCGGATTGTCGATAATCCATACTCCGTAGCCGTAATACCCTTCTTCCGGATCCTTCCCGTCACCGCTTTGTTTGGAAAACATCTCCGATACCATTTTCTCAGAAAGCAACTCATGTCTGATCAGGGCGTTCCAGAATTTCACGATATCCCCTACTGTCACAAATGCTCCTCCGTCACCGGTGCCCTTGGCACCAACAGAATAAATATTTGTACGATAGTCTTTTGTATCCGGACAATAGATATAGCTGTTTGCGCATCTTGCGGGCAGCTTATCAAATGCGAAATATCCTGTAGAATCCATTCCACATGGATCAAAAACATTTCTTTTCAGATATATGTCGAAATCCAGCCCCGTGATTTTTTCTATGATCATAGCGAGCAGTACATACCCGGAATTATTATATTGAAATTTCTCACCCTTGGGATACATCATGGGTTTCTCTATAAACAGCGGGAGCATGTCCTTATTATGTCTAATTCTGTAATTAGGATAATCTGTCCAAAGCGCCTCGTAATCATCCATGACTGACTCATCGAAATAATCCGGAACGCCGGAAGTGTGGTTCAAAAGCTGCTTCACGGTGACGCCGGGATCAATGCTTTTCAGATCGATATCAAGGATAGTCCCAAGAGTATCTTCAAATTTCAGTTCCTCGGCCTCGATCAGCTGAAGGACACCCACGGCAACAAATGTCTTACTCATGGATGCAGTTGCAAATCTGGTGTTAAGCGTATTCGGTATCTCATTCGCCAGATCTGAAAATCCACCGCTGTAACTCAAAATCACCTCGTCATTGTGAACGATATATGCATTTCCTCTGAAATCCTGATCCATTTCTATTTTCATAACAAACCTCTTTCTCCGGACTATTTGTGGATTGTTTCAATCTGGTTACTTACTCATCCGTTTTCTTTTGGCAACAAAAAATCATTTCTGCGTTGACATTCTAAAGACTGAAATTTGGATTAATTCACCAATTGCAGTTATCACATTAGCCTTATCCTATAGTAATCTTCAGCGTCTATACCTATCTGAACAAAATCCTTTGCCTTAGCAAATTTGTTGTTCAAAAGGACAACCGTCTCAAGGCTTCTTTGATAGTCCCAACTCGAATCAGAAAGATCCACTTCCTGTGTCTCCGTGCCATTGTAATAAACCGGAAAGCGGAACTTTATGCGCTTCTTCTCTGCATCCGTGAACTCACTATATATTATATCAAAACTCTTAAGGATGCGATAGATGGAATCTTTGGAAAGCAGCTTTTTGTTGATGTTATCGATCCTCATGGAGATAGTATCGATCTCATCTTCTATTGCCCCGATTTCCTCATACAGCTTGTCCATGCGATCCTGCATGTCCTCATATTTTCTGTCATAGAATTTGTCACTCACATCAAGAGCATCCATCTGCTCCGCCAGTTTATTCTTGGCCCCGATCGTCTGACATAGTCTGGTGCGGCAGATCTCTCTTTCCTTTTCCAGTTCATCTGTATCGGTTTTGGCTCCGACCTTAGCTTTAAGAGCTTCCTGAAACTTAGAATTATTGACCAGCTTATATATAACTTCTTCTACGGCAGCATTTACTTTATCCTGGCCCCACTGGTGATGATATCCGCAATTGTGACCATCCACCTTCAGCCTGTGCTTGCAAGCATAGTAAAAGAAATCTTTGTAATAAGTACCGTCAGCTTTCTTCTTTCGATTAACATTTGAATACATGGATCCATGATATTCATCCTGCTTAACGATATGATACTCATTGCGTGTTCCCTGAATCTTTTCATTAGAACGCCTGCCATAAGGCATTTTACCCATATAGATCGGATTATCGAGAACCCCCTTCACAAATGAACCTGCAAAAGCATCAAGCGTATTATTCTGACGCTTTTTCTTCTTGAACCCGTGGGTGTTCAGATAATCTGCCACACCATTCACGCCCATGTTAGTGTGAATATATTTATCAAAAATAATACGAATGATCTCGGCCTCATCTTCGGCAATATGAAGTTCCCATTTACAAGTTCATAACCATAGGGTGCAAAACCGCCATTCCAGCGCCCCTCCCTAGCCTTCTGCCTACGGCCTTCCATGGTCTGTACGAGAATGTTCTCACGCTCAATCTCTGCAACAGCCGACAATACGGATATCATAAGCTTTCCGGCTTCCTTCGAGCTGTCTATCCCGTCTTCCACACAGATCAGATTCACTCCATAATCCTGCATCAACTGAAGTGAATTGAGGACATCAGCTGCATTTCTTCAAAACCTTGATAACTTAAAAACGAGGACGAAGTCCACTCCGTCCTCGCCGTTTGCGATATCTTCAAGCATCCGTAAAAACTCCGGTCTGCCGTTTATATTCTTGCCGGAATGACCTGCATCGGAAAACTCTTTTACAACTTCCATATCCTGATACTCAGCATATTTTGTGAGCTTATCCCTCTGGGCATCCAGGCTGTAACCATCAACCTGCACCGCTGTCGAAACACGGGTATAGATATAGTATTTTTGTTTCTTCTTCATTTACGACTCACCTCCCGGAAGACTCTTGATTGCCTCCATGCTAACAGCAGATAAGGTTTCCATCTGCTTAAGCGCTAACTCTCTTAGCAATACAAGACGCTCAGACATCGCCTTACCTTGTTCTATAAGAATTGCGTTGTAGCTTTCCATGTTTGCCAGCACAAGGAGTTGATTCAGCGTTGCGTCATCACGGATATTCCCTGTCTTATCAGAATTCTTTTCACGCCACTGCTTTGCAGTCATGCCAAATAGAGCAACATTCAAAAGATCAGCTTCATTTGCATACTTATATGAAATCTGATCAGGTGTAAGTTCCGGAGGAATCAGGTTATCCCTTATAGCATCTGTATGGATGCGGTAATTCAGCTTTGCAATCTCACGGTTCAGATTCCAGCTCAGAGACAGGCGGCTGTTCTCATCAGACTTTAGTCTCTGATAGTCCTTTATAATGTACAGTTTGAACTCCGGTGAAATCCATGACGCAAATTCAAACGCAATATCAATGTGTGCATAAATTCCGCCGCCATATCTTCCTGATTTTGTAAACAGCCCTATTGCACCTAACTCGTCAGTCCAGTTCTTGATTGAAAATACAAATGCGTTTGTCCCCGCCTCTTCTTTAAACGTATCGAAATCGATACGTTTAAAATCAGGATTATGTAAAACCTCCCATAATCCCAAAAATTCAACTACATCTCTTCCCCGCAACCAGTTATGAATTGTGATTCTCGGATCAATGCTTTTATATCTGGCTATATCCGTCAGTGATATAAATTCATTTTTGAAGTCTGTTGTATAAATTCCTATATCGATACCAGCTGCATGTATCGTTTCTTTCTTTATCGTCTTCGCCATAAGAACCTCCAAATTATTATCTGTAAAGTGTTCACTTCCGAACACTTTTTGAACCATCAACTACTTTCTGCAGTTCCCTGTAATATGCCAGATATCGATACGCAGTTCTGATACTGATATCACCCTCAGCCACTATCTCAGAAATCGTCATTCCATTTTCAAGCTTAATGGCAAAATCATTATATGAGGCCATCCATGCTTCATCATGTTTCTTGCGCCCACCAAAATTGCGGCCGAGAAGTTTTTCGTTTTCCTCCTTAAGAAGCGCGACCTCTTTTTCCAGTTCTTCTATTCTTTTAAGAGCATCTTCAAGAGTGCTTATCTTCGCCATACTGCCACCTCGCTTTTTGACATTATTATATGATTATCCGACCTTTCTGTCAATTTGATTTTTGACATTATGATATGCCACGTTCCGATTGGACTCAAATCGATCACAATACCATCTGCATCGACCTGTATAATCTTCCAAGGAATGCACTGATTCCGGCAGTTCTTTCTATTCTGGAATATATGTCAGCTTGCCGCAATAGAAAAAGCCCAAATCACAAGGATTCAGGCTCATGGCACTTATCAGTATTTTTGTTTTTGGGCATAGTATCTCCGTTGAATAATATAGAACTTGCGTTCTTTGATGCCAAGAGTTTTTTCAAAAATTTCTAAGTTGTATGATAGCGATTCTTAATCGCGTAGCTCATCTGCTTATGCAGATGTTTCCGGGGATTGGGGGGATGACCCCAACAAGCTGCGCAGGCTTTGTCTGGACACAGACATTGCTTGCGAATTTACGTGCGATATCGCGACGCACTGCTTGCGAATATTCTTACCCTGTGCTCTGTACGTGCAACAGATAAAAATCGTCCGCATATATTCGCTCTCCCTGCACATACGGTTCCAAGTTTTCCTTATGCCATCGCCCCATTCTGGATGCAAACCATTCCTGTTTACTCCACTGTTCATAATGAATTCCGATACAATCTAACAACGAAAGTATGAAACAGGCATCTAACACGTCATAACGGATTGTTCCGCCCGCATTCCGATAGCCTTCTGCCATTTGTTGTCTGCGTACCAATCCGCTGATATTCCCAAACAGAACTGCAAGATCATACATCGGATGTCCCATTCCGAAAAACGAAAAATCAATAGGCACCAGCCCTCCAGGTGTTTGCAGGATATTTGACACAGACAGATCACCATGGATCATATGAAATTCATCCCGCGCTTTTTCCAATACTGTCCCGGCATGGTCACAGCACTTTTGCATGATCGCCGAATACTCAGTACTCAACTCCAGATTTTCCAACGCCTGTATTCTTTTTTTCGTACATTCACAATGTTCCTTACCGTATGATTTTACCGGAGATGCCTGGAAACCCTTTGCATTCTGATGCAAACGTGCGAGCATCCCGCCTATCTGATAACATATCTCATCATTCAATTCAAGTTTGTCTAACGATTCGCCTTCGATCCATTTTGAAAGCGTAACATACGTACCATTATGCAATTTCGTTATGCGTTCACCCCAACGATTCTCAACTGCTTCACGTATCTGCATGCCCCGGTTCTTTAAGTATTCCTGAAATGCAAGCTCTGCTTTATAAATCTCGATACGATCAAAACCGTCATAAAAAAAATCTGCCGTGAACCCCTCTGCCGGCTCATGAATCTGCAACAAATAGTCCTTTCCCACACGATAGGTCAGATTCTCATTGTGTCTCAGCAATTCTATTTCCGACGCAGTGATATTATAACTGGATAACGCCTCTTTTATACAGTCAAACTCCATAATGAACCTCCCCCTTTAAATATCACTGCATGGTTAGCACAGCCTCATTTATGCTATGTTTCCGCTGGTCTATACCACAGCTGGATTTCAACATACGCAAACCTGCCAAGTGATGCCTTAAGGAACGCCTCTGCCGAATTTCCACATTCAGCTATTCTCCTCATCAGCATTTCTTTGGTTAGCACCTCCGGTTTTATTCCGTTTGTGATCTGTGCACAGCTGTCTCCAATCGTAAAACTGATCTGATCGTCAGGAATTTCATCAAGCTTAAGAACAAGCTTTTCGCCTTCACTGAACCACTTACGCAGATATTCACATTCATTCAGTGTAAAAGAAAACGGATGCATAAGCTTGGGCTTTCCACCCAGTTGAATAAAGGATTCCCTTACGTACTCGTCTGTTTGCTTACGGTTAAGATAGTAATTCTCAAAATCGGCAAAACGTCCGAAACTTGTAGTATCCGGATGCTCGGCTGCCAGTTTCGCTGCTATCCTGAATGCTTCCTCCTCCGGAAGAGCCATTATATTTTTCCACGGATCGGTTCCCGGATAATAGTAATGAATGATATTTAAGCGATCTGTTCTTATTTCCATATTCTTTACCAAAGAGATAACCCTCAAAACTCACAATGACGTAAGCTGTTCTACTCCTGACTCAGTCTGATCTACATCTGGATTTTGGTTTATCATCACAACAGCAATCTCCCCTGTCACGAAATTCAACTTCAGCATGGAGAACAATTCGATCGTATTCTGCAAAGGAAGCCATTCAGGCTGAACTCCACGCTCTTTTTCAACATCAGTAAGCCTCATCCGGCCTTTTCCCGTCATGTATGATAATCGCCCTGCTGCCGTCGCGTGTCTTTGTATAGTTTTCAAATCTGTTCGACCCCAATATATCTACAGTCTTCATAATCGCTTTTCCCTTATTACCGCTCGCCCTGCCCTGCGGACCTGGACCACTCTGTAGCCGCCTTCTTCATATATTCTTTTGGGTGTCTCTCCGTCCGGCCATATATAGACATTATCAATACCATTTTGCCTGCACCATTCCACATAGTTATAAAACAGAGCACGTCCCACACCGGCTTTTCTATGTTTCTTGGAAACAAGAAGATAATCTACCCGGCAGGCTCTCTCTGAAATATGTCCGTACAATAATCCGATAATCTTACCATTCATACTTGCTGCAAACATCCATGTTTCCGGGCAGTCCAGCGTTTTCTTCGCTACCTTGATCTCCCATGGTTCTTCCGCTTCAATAAACACATTCTCTATCCCTTCGCTCCATTCCGAAACTTTTATGACTTTTATTTCCGGATTGGGAATGATACTGTTCTCGTCCACTTGGAGCATATATTCCTGGCCTTCGATCCAACTCTTAAACCCAGCCGCCGAGAGTTCTTCTTGTATTTCATCGAACCAATTATCATCTAGCATGGATTGATATATGATGGGACTGCATCCCTTTTCCTTATAAAACTCGGTAATATCCGAAAGTACATGCTGCAGATCATGAATCTTATCTTTATATATCACTGCATGGTTCGAATCATAAGAATCCTTATTATCAGTATTAAAGAAAAGGATTCCATATTCCCTCTCTTCATAATCGGTAAAGATTTTGGGAAACAGATCCTCTTCAATGTAGCAATCTCGCAGGTTCATTAATCTGTTACTCCTGTTTTTTGTTTCTTTTTCACTTCATCCATTTCCGCAATGAGTTCCTCAAGCGGGTGATATTCACCGCCCCACCATTCAAATACGTGCATCCCTTCTTCTTCGAGTACAGATTCTGTGAGCGTCATCTGAATGCCCAATTGTTTTAATAACCCTTCGCGATCCACCGCCTGGTAATCAAAGGGCAACAACTTGCAAAACTCTTTATAGGAGACACCGCATACGATTTTGTGCACCCCAAGGGACGCGATTGCCGCCAAGCACCGTTCGCAGGGTGCACAACTGGAATAAACGACCGAGTTTTCCAAGATTTCATCGGAATACTTGTTAGCGCATTTATGAACCAGATTGAATTCCGCATGTCCGAATATCTTGTGAACATAGTCTGCCGTATTTTCAGCCTCTTCCAGAATTACCCCTTTATGAACAAGAACTGCGCCAAAAGTATCATAGCCCTTTTTTCCGGCGCTGATCGCCAGCTCGTAACAACGTTTCATATAATTGTCGTCCATCTGTAGTATTCACTCCTCTCGCTCCCGAGCTTCCTCAAATCCCAGAACCCTATGGAATCATCTGAAAATGTCTCATGGCATCCTCAATCGCCTTAACCTTCTCTTCGGGACATCCAGGTTGCTTACTATCCGCAGATTTCGCCTTATTATAGTTTTCCCGTTCAATGGTCCCATGCTTCTGCTTAACCTGAGCAATATTCAGATTCGTCACATGAAATCCATACTTCTCCTGAACCCAATCCTGGATCTCCTTATACGTAGCCTTAGTTTCAGTGCTTGTAGCATCAATCTCATCCAGATTTATCTCTATCTCGATATGATCATCCGGTTTTTGTTGGGACAGAAGAACAACCGTCTCCACATGCACGGTTTGCGCAAACTGGTCGACGCCGCGGATCTTTTGGATCTCATAGCCGCCGTCGCAAAGGACTTTCAGGTCCCGCGCAAGAGTGGCGCTGTCACAGCTGACGTAAACGATGCGGGGAGGCTGCATCTTCAACATGGTGGAGAGGCAGGCTTCGTCGCAGCCCTTGCGGGGCGGATCGACCACGATGACGTCGGGATGAAGCATGGAAAGAGTATTCCCAGCACTGTCAGCATTCGATCCTTCCGCAGGCAATTGGCCTTCATAATATGCCGGCAGCACTTCCTCCGCCTTGCCCACAAAGAACTTTGCATTCGTGATGCCATTCCTTTCTGCGTTTTCCCGGGCATCCAAAATGGCCTGCTCTACGATTTCCACGCCATAAACCTGCTTTGCCTTGCGAGCGAGGAAGAGGGAGATCGTGCCAATGCCACAGTACAGGTCCCATACTGTCTCCTGTCCGGTAAGACCGGCATATTCCAGCGCCAAAGAGTATAATTTCTCCGTCTGCACCGGATTTACCTGATAGAACGACAGCGGCGAAATCTTGAAGGTCAGGGAATCCCCCGTAAAGGGATAGCCTTCGGATTGCATGTCCCTCACGTGGATCACGTCAAGGATGGTGGGATCACCCCAGATGGTGCGCACTTCCCTGCCTAGGATGACATTGGTGTTTTCGGCATTGAAATTCACGGAAATGCTTGTCATCCCGGGGATTTCTGTCAAAGCATTGATGAGGTTTTCCTGCAATTTCCCAAAGACGGTTCCTTTTTCAGTTATCTTCCCCTCTCCTTCGGGCTTACGGTTGATCACGATGCAGACCATGAGTTGCCCGCTGGTAAATCCTTTGCGGATCAATACGTGGCGCACCAGACCCTTCCCCGTTGTCTCATCATAGGCGCTGACCTTGTTTTCCCGCATGTAACTAAGGATTCGTTCCAGAATCTCCTGGTTCTCCGGTGCTCCCAAAAGGCAATTGGTATTTGCAATGATATCATGGGTGCGACCTGCGTAAAAGCCAGTAATCAGATTTCCATTCCGGTCCGTGCCCACGGGGTATTGTGCCTTATTCCGATAGTGCAGGGGCTCCTCCATGCCAATGATGGGCTCCATTTTCTCGTCCACAAATTCCGGCGAAAAACCTCCGATGCGCAAAAGATTATTTCGAATTTTCTTTTGCTTAAATTCCAGCTGCCACCCGTAGCTGATGGCCTGAAGCTGGCAGCCGCCGCACTGCCTGTAGAATTTACAGGGCGGCAAAGCGCGAAAAGGAGAGGGCGTTTCCACCTTCTCCAATCTGGCATAAGCATAATTCTTTTTACTTTTCATGATCTTCGCGGTCACAACGTCGCCCGGCACGGCATCCTTGATAAATAACGTGAATCCATCCACCTTCCCGATGCCTTCGCCTTCCGTTCCGATATCTTCTATGGTCACCGTGACCATGTCATTTTTCTGATATTCTTTCATGCTTTCTCTATTTGCCTCCTACATAGACGCCTGTACTCTTGAAGAGGTAATCATTCCTTCCGACACTCTACATAGATATGAAAATCGTCCTTGGCCTGTATTGAAGATCTATATAATGGTCTTCGCCCAATGGAAAATGGACGTCCGCCTGCAAAATCCCTTCGACGTCCCTTACTTTTGCATGGATTCTGGTATGACAAGGTTTTCTCTTAGAAATCAATCCTCGTCGCCTTCAGATTGGATTCAAACAGGCGGTTATAACCAAGCCACTCCAGATTGCCGGCACTGCTATTTAGGATCTCTTTAAAGGTTTCCATCTTAGCATCGGTATCATCCGCATAATTCAGTGCAACGGCCTCCATCAGAGCGGGAAGCTTCGGGGAACCATACTCATATTTTCCGTGATGCGCCAAAATGCAGTGCTGTACCTGAATCAGTAATGCATGCGGGAAATTTGGGATCTGTGCCGCCCTTTCTGCCACCATCTGCGAGCCCATGACGATATGTCCAAGGAACTGTCCGTCATCCGTATAGTCATTGGTTGGGAAAGCAGAGAGCTCCTTGACCTTTCCAATGTCATGGCACATGGCCGCCGTCAAAAGTAAGTCTCTTTTTAGCATGGGATAGGCCGTGCAGTAATAATCGCAAAGCTTAGTTACGCTTAACGTATGCTCCAAAAGACCTCCGACAAAGCCATGATGCACGGCCTTTGCCGCGGAAGAATTCCGAAAGGCCTTTGCAAACTCTTGATCTTGAACAAAAAAGCTCTCCAGCAACTGTTTTAAGTAGCTGTTTTGAATGCTGCCAATCAGTCCCAACAATTCTTGGAACATGCCGTCAATGCTTTTCTCACTCACGGGCAGATAGTCTGCGGGATTGTATTCTCCCTCGCGGCAAACGCGGATGCGCTTTACGTTGACCTGAAGCGCTCCCATAAAGCTGTTGACCTCTCCGACCACTTCCACGTAATCCATTGCGTCAAACTCGGCGATTCCCGGGTTGTTGGGATCCCACACCTTGGCATCCATGGTACCCGTCTTATCCTGAAGGATCACGTTCTCGTAGCTTTTTCCGTTTTTGGTAACCGCGGATTGCTTATGCTTGCAAAGATATACGTCACTGATGCGGTCGCCTTCTTTTAATTCATTTAAGTATTTCATGTCCGTTCCTTTCCGTCATGCATTTCTTTATTTCAACTCTCCAAGCTGAACGTCCATCTGCATTTCCTTATATCCGTTCAGCGTCTGGCGAAGAATCTTTACGCGAATCGTCGTATCCGGCGTTTTGTTGTTCAAGATGGTTATGTAGTCAGGGAAATTGTTCACGTCGCGGTCATCGATCTGGATGATCAGGTCACCCTTTTGGATCCCCGCACGCATGGCGGGAGAATCCAAAGCCACGTCCTTTACGTAAGCACCGTAGGGAACCTTTAACTCCTCGTGAACGTTCAGGGCAACGGAGGTTCCGTAAATGCCAAAATAAGCAAAGGGCTGATTGTTGGAAAGCTTTTCCATCCGCTTTTTCAGATCTGAAATACCATATGCAGTGATAATGTTTTCCATGCCTCTTGCATTATAACGCTGCGTAATGAATCCAATAAACTGCCCATATAAATCGAACAGCGCGCCGTCCGCGTTGGGACTTCCCACGATGTCCGTCTGCAAAAGCTTATAGTTCATGTCCTCGTCAGAGGCCTGTCCGGACGTGGAAGTGATGATGCCAAAGCCTGCGGAATTCACGCTTCCCATCGGGCTTCCGAGGGCTATGATGGGCATGCCAACCATGTCCCTGTAGTTCGAGGATCCAATCTTCGCAACGGCAATGGTCTCCTTCAAGAACTCCTCGGGAAGTGCTTCAACGGGTACTGACACAACGGCAAGCCCCGTGCTGGGATCCTTTCTCTTAAACTCAGCCGTCGTAACGGCTCCGTTACAAAACTCAACGTTCAGGCGCTGCGCATTCTCCAATGCGGAATAGTCCGTCAGGATCATCAGTTCCTTGGTGTTGTTGACAATGATGATGCCGGATGCACGGTTTTTCATCTCATTGACGTTATCAAACCAGTCCACCCGGGACGTGATGCCCGTCAGGGTTACCATGGATTTTTGCATCTGTCTGGCGTATTCCGACATGGCATTATACATCTGTCTGTAATTGATCTGATCCAATTGGATCTGCGACAGAATGTCACGGATCTGCTCCTCCGTAAGCTCCGGAGCGTAAGGATCCATTTCTTCAGGTCCTCTTACTACCGGCGGATTCGTAGGCGCAACCGTCTCTTGGGGACTCTCAATGAGCATTTCCTCGGGGGACATCTCCTCCGTCTCCTCCGGAAAATAGATTTTCGGAAGCTCTTTTTCCGGATTCATCCAGCGACTGAGAATCGGTTCCAGAGACAAAAAGATCACGCATGCCACCAAGCCAAACAGCACTGCCATGGCCGCCGTAAAGAGCATTCTCCGCACCAATTTTCCCTTATTGATGGGCCGCTCTTTGATCTTCTCTATCATAAAATCACTTTGCGCGTTCGGATCTTTCTCTGCCATAATTTTCCCTCCAAATCTATACACAAGTATATCGAAAGAATGGGCAAAAGTAAAGGGCTTTCCCTTTACCTAGGAAAGCCCGGTGCGTCTTATAAAGCTCCTTTTTTATGGTATGGACTGTCAGGTATCATGCATATTCTGGGGCGATTAAGATCATAATCCCAACTGTGATAGGGTCCGCCTTCGCAATATTTCTCATTGGGACATGCCTGGCATTCCTTGCATTTTTGAGAAAGGGGCGTGCGGAAAATCTGAAATCTGTTTTTCCACACGTCCGTAAAATCATCCTTGAGCACATTGCCTTGGATGGTCTCCGGCCTGCGCTCAATGTCCAGACAGGCACCAATGTCGCCGTTTGCCATTATGCTGGCCGCGTATACGCCCGCGTTGCATAAATAATACCACTCCCTGACCTCTTTTTCATAAGCAAGGCCTAAGTAATGCGAACAGCTGTAGGTCACCTCATAGCCTGCTTCCCGTTTCTCTTTGATATAGTCCAGCATTTGCAGCTGCTGTTCCATCGAAAGCGCATACTCCGGGTAATCCAAAGCCCGCCCGATGGGTTCCATGCCCAAAATCCTCCAGGAATCCACGTTCAAGTCTACGAGAAATTTAAACAACTCCTCCAGACAGGGAAGATTCTTGGTCGTTACCACCGTCGTCACCTGAACCTCTTCAAAATTCTGTTCCAAGAGATTCCTTATGCCTTCCACCGCGCGCATAAATGCATTGGGCGTGCGCCGGAACTGATCATGATACTCCTGCGTTCCGTCAAGGCTGACGGATATGGTCGTCATGCCGGCTTCCTTTAATTTTCTTGCCACGTCCTTTGTAATTAGCGTGCCGTTACTGGTCATGCCCCAGGCAAAACCTAATTTTTTCGCATAATTCACGATTTCAAAGAATTCTTTGCGCAGCAGGGGTTCACCGCCGGTAATGATCAGCGCGGGCAACTTTCCCGCGAAATCTTTTGCAATCTTTTCCAGCACGGAATAATAAACTTGAACCGGTAATTCCTCGGACGCTACTTCTCCGCACCTGCTGCCACAGTGAATACAGTTTTCATTGCATTTTAAGGTTAATTCCAAAAATAAAAAGCGCAGTTGGGGATCCTTGCGCAATGCTTTGTGATACTGCGCGAGGATCTCTAACTCCGCCATCTTCTGATTCATTCTAAGTTCTTCAGAATGACTCATAGGTCGTTCTCTTCCAAACTATCGTCAAACACTTCCACGTCAAACGCTGCATTGATCTCCGTGGCTTCCTGCTTCTCTGCATCAAAAACTGCCACCGTTTTTCCGCTCATATCACGGGTATAGTGATCGGGCGGACTACCATATGCGCAGGCATTCATGTTCAACGCAGCTGTGAAAACGGCCCCAGCGATAATCGCTTTTTTCATGCCTTTTTTCATTTTCATAATGCGCCCTCCTTTGGTAAGTAGCATTATACCACAAAACCAAAACAAAATCAAGTGTTGGGTTTTCCGTTGGAGCCATTCGGGAAGTTCGGCATATTATCAAAGTTTCCGTCAAAGTCTCCCGGGAAATACGGCATATTATCGAAGTTACCGTCGAAGTCTTTCGGGAAGTTCGGCATATTATCGAAGTTACCATCAAAGTTATTCGGGAAGTTCGGTATATTCTCGAAGTTTCCGTTGAAGCCCTCCGGCATTTCTGGCATTCCCTCGAAGTTTCCGTCAAAGCCCTCCGGCATTTCTGGCATTCCCTCGAAGTTTCCGTCAAAGCCCTCCGGGAAGCCAGGTTTTTCCTTTGATCCGTCGCCCTGGTCATCCTTTCCGCCTCTGCCGGGACCGCCAAAGTTACCGCGATTATCGCCATTTGGACCGCCGAAACCTCCAGGACCGCCAAATCCAAAGGATTGACCGTAAAGCAATTCGTCCAGGGTAAAGGTCTTTGTCTCACTGCCCATGGTCAGCGTATAAGTCTTTCCCTGCTCCATGAGGGGGCTGCTGACAACAACGGAAGCATATTTTCTGGTGGAAGTAAATTCCAGGATCACGTTGCCGTCACTGTCCTGTAACTGTACGGTTTCACCGGCATTATGGGTGGAATCCGCCTTTAGGATCGCACTGCCCTGGGTGCTCTTCGAGAAATTCATGGCCATGCCGGAAGAGCCGATGGCGATCACGCTTCCGCCCGTGATCTCTCCAACGCCATCGTAATCAATGGCACCATTCATGGCATTTTCCGGACCGGCCACGTAAGTCTCGCCGCCCTTTACGTACAGGCTTCCGTTGGCATCAATGCCGTCTCCCTGGGCATCTATGGTGATCCTGCCGCCCGAGATCAGCACGTAAACGTCGGAAGTCGTCTTACTTGCATCCTTGGATTCGTTTCCGCCCTTAGACTTGGTTCCGTCTTTCGATCTCGTTCCGTCTTTCGATCCTGACCTGTCACCGAATCCGCCGCCAAATCCTCCGCCGAAACCTCCCTCGAAGGAAGATCCGCTTCCGTCGGAAGCGTTTATGCCGTCATCACTTGCGCGGACGGTTACGTCACCGCCGGCAATCTCCACGATCGCTGCCTCCAAACCCTCCTTACTCTTTTGCAGATCGATGGTTCCGTCTGCGATCACCAGCTTGGTCTCACCGTGAATGCCGTCGTCCTCTGCGGAAATGGTGATCTTTCCGCCGGCAATATAAACATAGCCCTTCTCTGCGTCCTCATCGTTACCGGAGTGCAGGCCATCCTTTACGGAAGTGATGGTAAACGTACCATCCAAAATGCAGATGCTGTCCTTTCCTGAAATACCATGCTTTCCAGCCGTGATCTCATAGGTACCGCTCGTGATCTTCAGGTCGTCCTTAGAGGCAATGCCATTTCCCGTTTCAGAGCCGACGGTCAGAGTTCCGTTACCGTTCAGGGTTAAATCGCACTTGGAAAAAATCGCGCCGTCAATATTATTGTCATCAATGGCCTGAAATTCGCCATCGTTCGTGATCTGGTTCTTGCTGCCCTCCGCCATGGTGATAAAGAGCTTGTCGGCAGTCTTGCCGTAAATGGCAGCCGTTCCGGATTTCTTCAGCGTTACGCCGTCCAAGATCAGCTGCACCTTTGCGTCATCAGGCGCTTCCACGCGAATGGAACCATTGTAAGTGCCGCGCAGGAGATAATACCCCTCAGCCTTGATAATGACGGTACCGTCCCCGACTGAAACCGCCTCACTTTCGCAGGAAGCCATATTGCCATTTAGCGTGATCAAAACGCATTCCGATTCCTCATAATCCGTCTTCACGTCGCGCTTTGAAAACATGTCGCTGACGTCCAGCGTCGTCACCTCCGCCGAATTTGAAGCAAGTACCTGCTGGCTTGTTCCGCCCTGCACCGATATTTCAGCGGTATCTGATTTTGTCTGCAATGCCTCTTGCTTTACGGAAACGCTTGCCTCCGACTTATTCTGCGCATTGCTGCATCCGCTTAAAAGCAATGCTCCTGAAAGAATCATCGTTGCCATAATCCTTGTAAACTTTCGTAAGATCTCTTTTTTCTTCATGTCCAAATCCTCCTTATTTCCAGCTTGTAAAAGGCTTGTTAGCCATAATCTTTCTTCCTCGCGGTTCACGGCTGTCCGCTTATAACTCTGTCTGCTGCGTCTTGTCACGCTTTGAAAGTGAGATTTCCAGATTTCCGTTCCGCGTGCGAAGCTTGTCTAAAAACTCCTTTTCTTTTCCGATCTCCTTTAAGGTGATGCCGTAAGTAAGCTTGAAAAGGCTTCCCATGTTAGTCGTCTTAACATTTGTCAGTTCGTGCTCTGTCGTATACTGTTCCATGATCTCCTCAAACACGGTCTCGTAATCCAGATTCTCCGGAATGGTCACGTGAAGCGTTTTCTCCATCGGCAGACTCTTTTTCATTCCAACGCCAAGCCATGCATAAGCGAGGAAAATAACACTCATAATGATCGTAAACAAAAAGGCATATCCAATGTATCCCATTCCCAGGATCAAGCCTGATCCCATCGCCAGGAAGATGGCGCAAATTTCTTTTGCGCTGCCGGGTGCTGAACGGAATCTCACGAGGCTAAAGGCTCCCGCAACCGCGATGCCCGTTCCCACGTTGCCATTCACCATCATGATCACCACGCATACAACCGCAGGCAGGATCGCCAGCGAAAGGAAAAAGCTCTGCGAGTGATTTGCCTTATAGGTTGAAACCAGGGCCAAAAAGAAGCCAATCAAAAGCGCTGCTCCCAGACAGATGATAAAATCGCCAACCTGCAGGGATGCCGTGCTGGCTGTCTCGTCAAAAACTCCTTGAAATAACATATTCATATGTTCATCCTACCTTTCTCTTTTGCTGAAATGCATTTCCGTATTTTGAAAATGAGGTTTGATAAATACCCAGTTCGGAAAGGCTCCGTGCCAGCCACAGAGGCATTGCGCCGCCAACCTTAATTTCCGCCAGGGTTTGATCCTTGCCCAACAGTGCGTTCCCATAAGCCTCCTGCCGCAGGCTTAGATCCGTTTCCCGCCACAGAATGTTTTCGTCAAACGTGATCCGAAGGTCGGATCCATCCAGATCATAAAAGGCTTCCCTCTCATAAGAGATCACCATTGCCGGCCGGAGATTTTGATAAAAGGACTTGAAGTAATCGATCTCTTCCGTGATCTGATCCGACTTTGAAAATGGTTTTCCCTTTGAGAAGTATTCCATCGCTTCCTGCTCCGTGGCGGTGGTCCTTCTCTTGTATACAATACCGTCATATTTCTTCTTCAGCTCCACGAAAACGATGCCGTCGCTCGTCGCCGTGCCATAACTGCGGAGCCGTAACTTCTCCTTGTAGACGGGCTTCTCCAAAGATCTGCGGATCAAAAGATATTCCGGCGTGTCATAATATACGTTCATGATGGTCGTCCTGCCATACTGATCCAACGCCATATGCGGCTCCATCGCCTTCAGCAGACCCTCCTTCTGCTCCCTATTCATCATATATTTCAACTCATATCTCTTAAACGTATCCTGATAACTCATAGGCTTTTCTCCCTTTCTTGAATCCCATTCTACGCGATGAACCTAAATTAAACCTTAAACATTATTTTTTTTTTGACAAGGGTCAGGGAGGCCGGGGAGGCCCGCAGCCCATACTTATAAACAATGAGCTTAGAACCGTCCGTGCCGTTTACAAGTATGGGCTGCGGGCCTCCCCGGCCTCCCTGACCCAGCTGACCCCCAAAAGGGCATGTAAAACCCCCTGGAAGGGGAAGTTTCCAGGGGGGTAGGATAAGGTTTATCCTAGCGGCAACGTTGCCTTGAATTCAATGGAGTCTCCGTCCTTGCTGACGGCGGTGATCTTGCCGTGATGGGCTTCCACGATGGAGCGAACGATGGAAAGTCCTATGCCGGAGCCACCTGTCTTGGAATTCCGGGAGCGATCCGGACGATAGAAACGCTCAAATAATTCCTCCTTATTTCCCACATCAATCTGATCTACCGTATTCCAAAGCACGATCTCGGCTTTCTTTCCTTTCTGGGACAGGGAAAGACGGATCTTCGGCTTTCCTGCTTTTGAGGCTTCCGCGCCTTCCTCCGCCGGCGATTTGATCGAAGCATATTTCATGGCATTGTCCAACAGCAGCCCCGTCATCTGACGGATCTGCTTCTCATCGCCCGTCATGGAAACGTTCTCCGCCACGTCGATCACAAATTCCTTGCCGCTTTGTTCCGCCACGGGAAGATAAGCCTGCGCCGTGTCTATCAGTGCATCGCTCAGGGAGAACTTCTCCTTAACGGCTTCCTTTTGTTCATCTAGACGCGACAGCGTCACCATCTGTTCCACTAGACCGATCATTCGCTCCAGCTGCTTTTTAATGCTCTTACTCCACTGAGATTCCTCCGACTCCATCTCCATGACTTCCAGATTCGCAGAAATAATGGTAAGCGGCGTTTTCAATTCATGGCTGGCATCCGTAACAAACTGCTTCTGCTTCCGATAGCTTTGTTCCACCGGCTTAAATACCTTCTTGGAAAAGAACAACACTAGAAGAAAAACAGCTAAGAGCCCAAGTGCCGATGCGCCGATGCTAGTGACTAAGACCTTGCGGAAATTTGCCAGATCCGTTGCGCTGTCGACAAAGAGAACTAGATATCCGTCGTCTGTTTTTGTGATCCGATATCGGTATTCATCATAAAAACCATTTTGCGATTGCTTGTTATTCCGTCTTCCGTAAATCGTTTGCGCATAGGCTTTCGCAGTCTCTTCATCAATGGATGCGATCATGGCGCCATCCGTCTTTGTCACTTCGCCGTTACCATTTAGCGTCACGGAAAAAAAGCGCGTCTCGTAGGGCATCTCACGGGTAAAACCTTCCATTGGCATAAATTCTTTTCTGTTCTTTCCTGAGGAATTATCCTTCATTTGCTTTTCAGGAAATGCATCATCTCTTTCCCGCGGCTGTCTTTCCATGTTAAAAAAGGCCGGAAATCTGCCGTTATTATCGGAGAGGAGAACTAAAATGTCATCCTTCTTTTTTACCATGTCCGCGTAATTCAATATATTTAAGGTTCCGATGATCACGACCAAAACTGCCAGCGTGGAGCACATGGCAACCAAAATGAATTGTCTTCGAAGCTTTTGTATCATTGCTTTTTATCCTTTTCCAAAACTAAAGTTTATGGTTGCTTACTTCTTTTCCAGGGAATAGCCCTGATTGCGCACGGCCTTGATCTCTATGTCCGCGCCGAGGGCTGCCAGTTTTTTCCGGAGGTTGGAAACGTAAACCCAGACGACGCCGATCTCGGTTTCAGAATCATATCCCCACACCTTCTCCATAAAGCGGTCCGTGGAGATGATCTGTCCGGGATTCACGATCAACATTTCCATCATCTGAAAATCCTTGTTGGCCAGACGGACCTTCTCCTCCCCAACGGAGAGCTCAAACGTTGAACGGTTTAAGGTGACGTTACCAAGGGTAAGCACGTTATCCGTAAGGGTGCTTTGACGCCTTGTCATGGCACGCACCCGGGCAAGTAATTCCTTTATGGCAAAGGGCTTTCCCAGATAATCGTCTGCGCCGGAGTCAAGTCCCTCCACGCGGTCGTCCACCTGCGTTTTCGCCGTAAGAAGAAGCACCGGAACCTGATTTTTGTGGGCTCTGAGGGTTCGGAGCACTTCCAGTCCACTTTTCTTGGGCATCATGATATCGAGAATGATGCCGTCATATTCCTGTCCCTCCGCATAATCTAAGGCGTCCTGACCATTATATACCGCATCCACGGAATAGTTGTTTCGACGCAACACGGCCGTCAGGGCTTCACTCAATTCTTCCTCATCTTCCGCCAAAAGTAATCTCATGCCGGTTCTCCTTCCCATTTTTCTGAAGATTCCATGCCTTTCTATGCTATAGGATACCATATTTACCTTAATTGAGCATTAAAAACATTCATATTCACGTTAGAAAGAAAAAATATAATGCGTTTCCTTTCCGAGTATGATAAAATAAGATGAGGAGTTATGGTTTGTGCCGCCGCGTGCGACATATTGAACAGCATAGAAAACGCCATTGGAGTCATCATGAACGAGAAAGTATTAAAAACCTTAGAATATAATAAGATCATCGACCTGCTGGCGCAGAAAGCCGATTCCGAACCGGGAAGGAAACTTTGCCGGGAGCTTTTGCCGTCCACGGACATTGAGGAGATCCGCACGGCGCAAGGCGAGACGAGGGATGCCATCTCCAAGATTTTCAAGTCTGGCAGCACCTCCTTTGGAAGCAACAAAGACCTCGGTTTTTCCATCCGGTCCTTAGAGATCGGCAGCACGCTCTCTTCCTCGGAATTACTGAAGATCGCGGGATTGTTGGACAACGTTAACCGCATCAAGACCTACGGGAAGAAGGAACGCGAGGATGCGCCGGAGGATCTGCTGGATCCTTATTTCACGGCACTTACGCCCCTGGTGCAGGTTGCAAACGAGATCAATCGCTGCATCATCGGCGAGGATGAGTTTGCGGATGACGCAAGTCCAAAGCTCAAGAGCATCCGCCGCAGCATCCAGGTCACGGGGGAGAAGATCCACAATCAGTTAAATTCCATGTTGACGGGCCCTTACCGCACCTATCTGCAGGATGCGGTGATTACCATGCGCAACAATCGCTACTGCATTCCCGTCAAGTCAGAATACAAGGGACAGGTGACAGGCATGGTGCACGACCAGTCCTCGAGCGGTTCCACGTTTTTCATCGAGCCTGCTGCCATCGTAAACCTCAACAATCAGCTGAAGGAGCTTGACCTTCAGGAGAAGGAAGAGATCGAGCACATTCTCGCAGAACTGAGTTATCTCTGCGCAGGTCATACGGAGGAACTCGCAGTGAACCAGCGCACCATGACAAAGCTGGACTTCATCTTTGCAAAGGCAAAGCTGGCACTGGATCAAAACGCGACGGAGCCGCAGTTCAACCGCAAGCACATCATTAACATTCGTAAGGGTCGTCATCCTTTGCTGGATAAGAAAAAGGTCGTTCCCATCGACATTCATCTCGGCCGCGATTTCGACCTCTTGATCATCACGGGCCCGAACACCGGCGGTAAGACCGTGTCCTTAAAAACCGTGGGACTTTTTACCTTGATGGGCCAGGCGGGACTTCACATACCGGCATTGGACCGATCGGAGCTTTCCGTCTTTACGGAGGTCTTCGCGGACATTGGCGACGAACAGAGCATTGAGCAGAGTTTATCCACTTTCTCCTCTCACATGACCAGCATTGTCCACATATTGAAGCATGCGGACGAGCATTCCCTGTGTCTGTTTGATGAGCTCGGAGCCGGAACGGATCCGACGGAGGGCGCTGCACTTGCGATCTCCATCTTAAATTACCTGCATGACCGCGGCATCCGCACCATGGCGACCACGCATTACAGCGAACTAAAGATCTACGCACTCTCCACGGATTTCGTGCAGAACGCCTGCTGTGAATTCAGCGTGGAAACCCTGCAGCCGACCTATAAGCTTCTGATCGGCATTCCCGGAAAGAGTAACGCTTTCGCGATCTCTTCCAAATTGGGCCTTCCGGATGACATTATCAATGCCGCGAAAGAACAGATCAGCAAGGAAGAGACGAGCTTTGAAGACGTGATCGCGGATCTGGAAGAAAACCGCGTCCGCATGGAGAGAGAGCGTCAGGAGATCGAGAAGAAGAAGGAAAACATCCGTCTCCTGGAAGAACAGTTAAAACAGAAAAATGAAAAGATCGACAAAGCCAAGGACAAGATCCTGCGCGAGGCCAATGAAAAGGCGCGAGAGATCCTGCAGGATGCAAAGGACGTTGCAGACGAGACCATTCGCGACTTCAACAAGGCCAGCGCCATGGGCATCGACATGAAGACCTTGGAGCAAAAGCGTCAGGCCGTTCGCGACAAGATCAAGGAAAAGAACGACAAGCTCTCCCTTGGACAAAAGCCTGCACAGACTACGAACGGCGTGAAGGGCCTTGATCCCAAGAAGCTCATGAAGGGTGATTCCGTAAAGATCGTTTCCATGAACCTGAAGGGAACCGTCAGCACCCTGCCGGACGCAAAGGGAAATCTCTTCGTACAGTGCGGCATCATGCGCATGCAGACCAACGTATCTGACTTAGTCATGATCAAGGAAGAGGATTTCAATGATCCGAAGCCAAACCGCGGTCAGACGACCGGCATCGGCAAGATCAAAATGTCGAAATCCCTGTCCGTTTCACCTGAGATCAATCTTCTCGGCAAGACCGTGGACGAGGCCTTGACGGAACTTGATAAATATTTGGATGATGCATATCTTGCACACCTTCCGAGCGTTCGCATCGTACACGGAAAAGGTACGGGAGCCCTTCGGAATGCCGTACATTCCCATCTGAAAAAGCTGCGGACCATTAAGGAATTCCGCCTGGGCGAATTCGGCGAAGGCGATGCCGGCGTGACGATTGCAACGTTTAAGTAAAGGAGATGGCCATGGCTACAAAACAAAAAATCTTGATCGTAGATGATGACAACAACATTGCAGAGCTGATCTCCCTGTATTTGACGAAGGAATGTTTTGAGACCACCATCGTCAATGACGGGGAGTCCGTACTGCCCATTGTGGAAAAGGATCCTCCAAATCTGATCCTCTTAGACCTCATGCTTCCCGGCATGGACGGCTACCAGGTCTGCCGCGAGGTTCGCGCAAAACATGAGATTCCCATTATCATGCTCTCCGCCAAGGGCGAAGTGTTTGACAAGGTACTTGGCTTAGAGCTCGGCGCGGATGATTACGTGGAAAAACCCTTTGATTCCAAAGAGATGGTGGCGCGCGTAAAGGCCGTACTCCGGCGCTATAAGACGGCAGCGCCCGCTCCTGCCCCGGAACCCGTGGAGCAATTTGTGGAAAAGAAGGTGGAATATCCAGATCTCACCATCAATCTTACGAATTATTCCGTGACGTACATGGGCCACAACGTGGACATGCCGCCGAAGGAGTTAGAGCTTCTCTACTGCCTCGCCGCTTCCCCGAACCGCGTGTATACCAGAGAACAGCTTCTTGACCAAGTCTGGGGTTACGAGTACATTGGCGATTCCAGGACCGTGGACGTTCACATCAAGCGTCTTCGCGAAAAGATCAAGGATCACGACAACTGGAAGATCACTACGGTACACAGCGTTGGCTATAAGTTTGAAGTAAAAAGATAATGAGCCGCGCGCCATGCGCAAAGGAAAGTCTAAAAGCCCATGAAAAAAACGCTATATTTAAAATTTTTGTTGGCTTATCTCATCTTTGGCATCTTTGGCTTCATTGTGGTATCCACCTTCAGTCCCGGCATGGTGAGGGATCATTTCGTTAAGGATTCCGCCGAGCGGTTTTACTCGGAAGCCAATCTGATCGCCAGTACGTACGCCAGCGAGCTTTATAACAGCGAGATTGACTTGATTACCGTAAAGGAACAGATCGATGCCCTGGCGCTGTATTTGAACGCCTCCATTCAGATCATCAACCCTTCTGGACGCGTCATCTTGGACAGTGAAAAAGAGATCAACGTGGAAGAGATCAACGTGATCGCGCATTTTGATCCAACGGTCACGGAAAACTCATATTACGTGATAGACCGTTTTTTCAATACATTTGACAAACAATATCTGTCCGTGATCGCCCCGATCACATCCGACTTTAAGGTAAAGGGTTACGTGGTCATTCACTATGCGATCAGCGAGATCGATCGGATGAGTAATCGCTTGACGGGCATCTTTATGATCACGTTCGGCATCCTGTTCTTTCTGTCCATGATCATATTGATCTTCTTTACGGAGATTGTTTACGTGCCACTTCGCAAGATCACGCATGCAACGGAACAATATGCATCTGGAAACATGCACTATGAGTTTCAGATCGACAGTGACGATGAGATTGGTTATCTGGCTGCCTGCTTGAATTATATGGCCAGTGAAATCGCGCGAGCGGAGGATAATCAAAAGAAATTCGTGGCGAACGTGTCTCACGACTTCCGCTCTCCCTTAACTTCCATCAAGGGATACCTGGAGGCCATGCTGGACGGAACGATCCCGCCGGAGATGTATGAAAAATATCTGGGAATCGTACTAAATGAGACGGAACGACTGACAAAGCTTACGAACAGCCTGCTCACGCTGAATAACCTGAATACGAAGGGCATGCTGTTAGAGAAAACGGACTTTGACATCAATAATGTGATCCGGAACATTGCCGCATCCTTCGAAGGCTCCTGCCTTAAGAAGAAGCTTGCCATTGAGGTGATCCTGACGGGCGAGGAAATGTACGTGAACGCCGACATGGAGAAGATCAAGCAGGTAATCTACAATCTTCTGGACAATGCCATCAAGTTCAGTCATCACGACAGCGTGATCACGATCGAGACCACGGAAAAGAAGAATAAGATCTTCGTCTCCGTCAAGGATAACGGTATCGGCATTCCGAAGGATGACTTAAAGCTGATCTTCGAACGGTTTTACAAATCGGATCTCTCCCGCGGTAAAGATAAGAAGGGCACGGGCCTTGGTCTTTCCATCGTAAAAGAGATCATCAATTCACATAACGAAAACATCAACGTCATCAGCACGGAGGGCGTTGGCACGGAGTTTGTATTCTCCCTGCCGATGTCCAAGCACCAGAAATCCGATGAAGGATGAAGATTTAGGGATGAAAAAAGCAGGGAGGCGAAATTGCTTCCCTGCTTCTTTTATTTCCTATATTTCTGTCTTCTTGCCACGTCAACGTCCGGCAACTTGATGGCTATGCCTTCTTCTTGTTCTTTCCAGTCAAGGTCTGGATGCCTTCGATCACGAGGATGACAGCAAGAACGATGAGCAGGATGCCAAGCACGGTCTGTGCATAAGGACCCCAGTCAGCGCCACCCTTTGAGATAATCTTGATCTGGTTCGTTACGGTAATGCACAGGGAGCTAATGGTAACAACCATCATGAATGCCATGGGGATTAGGAACATCTTGTTGTTCTTTCCGATGTTACCAAGCCAGGTTGCCACTGCCAGGAGACCAAGTCCTGCAAGGAGCTGATTTGCCGCACCGAAGAGGCCCCAGATCTTAGCGTATCCGGTCATTCCAAGAAGAATGCCAAGAACTACGGTCAAAACAGTTGCAAAATAAGGATTTACCATCAATTTCTTGTAGCCAGACTTAATGTCCTTGGGAGTCTGTCCAGGCTCCAGCCAGAATTCCTGGAACATAAATCTTGCAAGACGGGTTGCGGTATCCAAAGAGGTCAGACAGAATGCGGAGTAAGTCAGCACCAGTAAGGTGTACAAAGTCTTCTCAGCGCCTGCAAAACCAGGAATGGAAGCAACCATCTTGGAGATACCGCCTGCGAAGATTGCGGTGGCACCTGCAAGCTTTGCGTCAGGATTTGCTGCATTCCACTTAAATGCATAAGCGATCGCACATAAGGTCAATACTGCAAGTACGCACTCCAAAAGCATGCCGCCGTAAGCAATGGGTTTTGCGTCCTTCTCCTTATCCAGCTGCTTGGAGGTGGTACCGGAGGAAACCAGGGAGTGGAATCCGGAAATGGCACCGCAGGCAACCGTGGTGAACAAAATCGGGAACAGGAACTGCGTTCCGTTGCCATTGTCTACTGCAAAACCTGCAAATGCAGGGAAAGCATCCATGGAAGGATGAGCGCCGATAACGCCAAAGGCTGCGATGATCAGCATGGAATACAGAAGGAAGGAACTTAAGTAGTCACGAGGCTGAAGCAGGATCCAAACAGGCGTTACGGATGCGATGGCAATGTAAACGCCCACAACGATCATCCAAGTCTTACTTGTCAAATAAATGGGATGGAAATTCATGCCGATGACCATGCAGATCACAATGGCAACGACTCCCAAAATAGAAGAAATCAGCATTGGTGCATTTCTGCGATATACCGCAAAACCGAAGATAATGGCAATTAAAATGAAGAGCAGGGATACCATTGCAACGGATGCGTTTGCGGCACTGGCTACCTTGTCAATCTCACCGCTTTCCGTAACGGTTGCGCCAAAGGTGGATGCCACGATGGATGCAAATGCTGCTACTACAAGGATCAAGGTCAGGTACGAGAAAATAATGAAAAGTCTCTTTGCGCGACGGCTCATGTTGGCGGAGATAATTTCTCCGATGGACTGACCTTTATGCCGGATGGAAGCAAAAAGAGCGCCAAAGTCGTGTACGCCGCCAAAGAAAATGCCACCGACCAAAACCCAGAGGGTTACGGGCAACCAACCGAACATGGCTGCGCTGATCGGTCCAGTGATGGGGCCTGCGCCTGCGATGGATGAAAAATGATGACCCATCAAAACGGGAGCCTTAGCGGGAACGTAATCTACGCCGTCTTCCAGCGTATGTGCGGGAGTCTCTTCCTTATTCTCCCCTACGCCCCACTGTTTGCAAAGCCATCCACCGTAGAGGATATAGCCGGTAAGGAGAACGGCGATGCAAATGATGAGCAGTACTAATGTGTTCATTCAAAAATCATCTCCTTTTCTTATTAGAATTGAACAACACCTTTTTCATTACTTTTTCCACGCTTCTACCGCCTGCATTTGAAGATATTTGATTATTTTGAACCTCTAACACGGCCGTATGAAGATCCATCCATCCGTGGAAAGAGAAACGAAAACTTTTGAATTTGCGGCATTTTTTCAATGCCTTTCTTGCGTCCTCTTCGCAAGAATTACAAACAAACATTGGCGTAATATAGGTATACATGTGCCCCGGACCGACGTGGGCCATTTTCATGCCCTCTTCCCAGGCATACTCCTTACACTTTTCGAACAGTTCCGGCGTTAGCACGTCCGTTTGGAACAGAAATAAGAATTCCTCGGAATTTTCCGACCAAAGCTCAGCCTTCTGGGACAGGACGTATTTTTGGGATTTTTCATAATATTCGCAGATGGCGCAAAGTGGCAAGCCTTCCGGCCTTTCGCCCGCTTCCAATTGTTTTACGTTATAATATGCCTGAAAACTGGATAATAATCTCTCCGTCGCACTTTCAATCGTGTATTCCATGGATTTATCTCACAAATTTTATCTATTCCCCGTCCTTTGTACCTGACGCGACTGCTTATTCCTAAAAATACCGTAAATTATTTATAAAATCATATTTAATATACTCTTTGCGTCGTAATAATTCAATATGAAAACCCAAAAAGTCTGAAAAAAATATTGAGAATCAAGACAAAAAAAGCTATAATGAAAAAAATCATTGAAATGCGAAGAAGGTGTCTTATGGAACAAAATCAGGAAACAAAAGAAACGACTTCACCATCCCAAAAAAAGAAAAAAAATGGTCCCGGTCACCTGAAGGAACGGAACCATTTTGACGCGAAAGACATGATCCTTCTCGTGGTCATGCTGATCGTAATTTACAGTATTATGACTTGGGTGAAGTTTTTGGCGGAGGAAAAAACAAATGCCGAAAATGCCAGTCAGGAAACCGTAGTGGAATCCATCCAAAATGACATGGAATAAAAAATGGGAGCTAAGGCTCCCATTTTTGTTATTCTTCAGATTCAAAAACCTTCGGTGCGGCGTATTCTTCGTCCGTGATGACAGGCTTGATGGTTTCTCCGTCCACAATGACGGAAATGGACAGGGCAGGTCCCGTCACCAAGCCGGTATTTCCCAAGGCAGCAATCACGTCGCCTCTTTTCACTTCATCCCCCTGCTTCACCGTATATTCACTCAGATGCCAGTATCTAACCTTTGCGCCATTTTCCGCTGCCAAGACTACGTAATTTCCATACGGGATTTCAAAGCCGCACTCCTCAATGATACCGTCAGAAACAGCAAAGACGTCATCTCCCTTTGTGCCGGCAAAACAGGCAACATATAATTTTTGTTCCTTGACGGTGCTTTCGCAGAAGGTCTCATAATAGACCTCTTTCACGGGACAGATCCACGTATCATATGCCATTCTCACCAGCGGCAAGGTCTCCCGTTCTCCGTCCTTAAACTCCTTTGTGATTTCTTCGGTCTGCGTTTCTTCCTTCGGGGCCACGAATTGCTCCAGCTCCGTCCTCCCTGCCGCCGTGGACTGCACTTCAGCTTCACTGGTTCCACGTCGTCCAATGATGCCAAGCTTCGCCAGGATTCCTGCCGCCGCGATGAACAGGCATAAAACGCACAATGAGCCAAAGGCAAGTCTCTTTTGCTTAAAAATACAAATCCGCGTGGAGCTCTCCACTGTTTCCTCCGTCAGTTGATTTAGAGTCTGTTTTACTTTTTCTTCATAGGAATGTGGCAGCGACAGCTTTTCATTCCTTGCTTTCTCATAAATGACGTCATCAAAAGCGTCTTTCATAATTCTTCTCCTTTTTCACGGAATCATAATTCCAAATGGTTTCTCAATGCTTCCCTTCCCCTGGAAAGCCTTGATTTTACGGTTCCCTGCGTAAGATGCAGTATCTTGCTGATTTCCTTTACGGAAAAGCCAAAATAATAATATAAAACGATAATCTTGGAATGCTTTTCCTTTAGATTCATCACGGCGTTCCAAAGCTCCGACTCCGATCCATCATACGCGTTTACGGTTTCTCCCACGTCTTCCAGGGAATCCATAAGCTCCACCCTTTTCTTCTTCCGCAGGAAAGTCTTTGCGTTATTCGCTATGATCGTCATGATCCAAAACTTAAACTTTGTCGGATCCTTCAAGGTACTAAGGCGCTCCCAAGCCGTCAGAATGGCATCTCCCACCACGTCCTCCGCATCATGTTCATTTTTCAAAATGCTGAGGGCCAATCGATACATTTGAGACTGATATTCTATTATTAGTCGTTCGAATTCGTCCTTTTTCATTTTGATTAATTTGCCATATCCTCCTTAATAAAATCGCTTCGCGATATGTTGCTCCATTCCACTTTGCCACGCTGTTGAAACATGTTTCACCTATAAGACTCCCGGAATCTGCAAACGGTTCCATTTGAAATAAAAAAGTTTGAAATAAAAAACCTCGGCAAAAAGCCGAGGCCTTTATCCAAGTTATTCGCTCTCTTCCTTCGCGTAGAGAAGCTTTAGAAGGATCGGCGTGGAGATGCTTGAGCATATGATCAGAAGGATCACGGCCGTAAAATATACCGGCGTAAGAAGCCCTACGGACAAGCCCTTCTGTGATACGATCAAGGCGACCTCGCCGCGCGTCATCATGCCGACGCCAATTTTCAAGCTGTCTTTGAAGTTAAACCGGCAAAGCTTTGCCATGAGGCCGCAGCCAATGATCTTGGTGATCAGGGCTACAAGAACAAATCCGATCGAGAAAATGACAATGCCCGCGTCAATGTTGTCGATGCTGGTCTTCAGGCCAATGCTGGCGAAAAAGACAGGTCCAAACAACATGTAGGAATTGATGTCGATCTTTTCGTCAATGTACTGGGAATCCTGGATGGAGCAAAGGATAATGCCCGCAACATAAGCGCCGGTAATGTCCGCAATGCCAAACCATTTCTCCGCGCCGTAGGCAAAGGCAAAGCACAGCGCCAGTCCGAGGATCGGGATTCTTCTGGTGTGGGGATAGCGCTGATCCAATTTCTGGAAGATCAGGTACAAAATGAATCCAACGCCAACGGCTGCCAGGAAGAACAAAAGCGTGGAGACCACGACGCCCATGGGATCCGTGTCCGGATTCTTGAATCCGATGACGAAGGTCAGGACGATAATGCCAATGACGTCATCAATAATGGCGGCGCTTAGGATCGTCGTTCCGACCTTACCCTTTAGCTTGCCTAGCTCTTTTAGGGCCTGCACCGTGATGCTGACGCTCGTCGCGGTCATGATCACGCCCACAAATACGGCCTTGTAAAATTCCTCGGAACCCCAAGGCGCCATGCCATATAGGCAAAAGTACAGCAAGGTTCCGCCCGCCAGAGGAACAAACACGCCCGCGCAGGCAATAAGGAAAGCGATCGGACCCGTCTTCATCAGATCCTTTAGGTTCGTCTCCAGGCCTGCGGAGAACATGAGAAGCACCACGCCGATCTCCGCCATGTGGGACAGGAACTCCGTCTGCTCCACCAATCCCAAGATGCTGGGACCGATGAGAAGTCCCGCTATGATCTCTCCGACCACCTGCGGAGCCTTTAGTTTTCTGGCCACGATTCCAAAGAACTTTGCAAAGATCACAATGATCGCCAGATCCCGAAATATCAAATATGCTTCCATTTCTCTAATGCACCTCGCTATTTATGCTTTTTATATTCAACCTTCATTTATGCTTTATCTTATTCTCAGCATATTCATTATACACGTTTCAAAAATGAAATCAAGCACAGTTTTTGACTCATATCATGATTTGTTGCTTTTTTGTTTTACTCAACCGGAGAAAGGCAACGCGTGACGGCATTTATCCTGTTTCTGCTTGTACCTCCTGCGCAGGCTCCAACCCTTCTGGCGAGGTATTCCGCGGAAGATTCTTGCTTGTTTTACCTCCCGTGAGGGCTTCGTCACGTCTGAGGAGGTATTCCGCGGAAGATTCTTGCTTGTTTTACCTCCCGTGAGGGCTCCGCCCCTTCAGCTGAGGTATTTGTCAAGCAAGCAACATCGTGACAAACTCCATGCATCAGTAATCACCTCGACAAACCCCAAGTTGTCGAGCTGTCCATTCGCATGCGGCGGTGCCGCATTGCTCATGTCGCGCTGTCGCGCTATGTGTCTGTCGGCATAAATGCGCTTGTGTGAGCAAGCTCCCACCGCGCCTTATGCGACATCCACGCACCGCTTGTAGGAACACGCAAACCCTGATTTGCAAAATGAAATCATAAACGTAAAATGAGGGTACGTTAATCACGTACCCTCATCATTTTTTTGATTTGAATCTAACTTATGATCCTACGTTTAGTTATCTTAATGCATTATCACTATGCCGGCAGGAGATTACTCGTCCTCTTCTTCCTTCGGAAGATTGATTTCCTTGTCTGGATCGTCTTCGATGTCTTCCATGAAAGCATGTTCCGCATTCATCTCGGATTCTGCGTATTCCGCGTCAACGCTGGCTTCCGCATCCTCAATGTTGTCGAATTCCTGATTTCCGTCGGAAATCTTTTCGCGAACCTTTGCAATCTGGGCGATGGTCACGCCTTCCTTTAAGTTCATCATCTTCACGCCGGAGGTGATTCTTCCGAGCTTGGAGATGTCCTGCATGCGCAGCTGAATGATGATGCCTTCGGTCGTGATCATCATGATCTCATTGTCATCATTCACGGCCTTTACGCCGACTACAAAGCCCGTCTTGTCCGTAATCTTATAGCACTTCACGCCCTTACCGCCGCGCTTTTGCACATTGAATTCCTTCAGGTAGGTGCGCTTTCCAAGACCATTCTCGGAAACGATAAGAAGCGAATCGCCCTGACTCTGGAGCTGCATGCCGATGATCTCGTCCTGATCCTCTAAGTTCATGCCGATCACGCCCATGGAGGTTCTTCCAGTAGGACGCACGTCGGTCTCCTTAAAGCGGATGCACTGTCCAAATCTCGTAACGAGGAAGATCTCGTCATCGTTCTTGGTGGTCTTTACTTCGATCAGCTCATCGTCATCGCGGAGATTGATCGCCGCGAGGCCGTTCTTTCTCACGTTCTCATATTCCACAAGGGAAGTCTTCTTTACGATACCCTTCTTGGTCACCATAAAGAGATTCTTCTCGTCTTCGTATTCCTTGATCGGGATCATGGCGGTGATCTTCTCTCCGGGATTTAACTGGAGAAGGTTGACGATCGCCGTTCCGCGGGCAGTTCTTCCTGCCTCAGGGATCTCATATGCCTTCAGGCGGTATACGCGGCCCATGTTGGTGAAGAAGTTCAGGTAATGATGATTTGTCGTCATCAGCAGGTCTTCAATATAGTCATCCTCGATGGTCTGCATGCCCTTGATGCCCTTGCCTCCGCGGTTCTGGGCCTTGAAATTATCCACCGTCATGCGCTTGACGTAACCAAGTTTCGTCATGGCAATAATCGTATTTTCATGAGGGATCATGTCCTCGATGGAAATGTCAAACTCATCAAAGCCGATCTTACTTCTTCTGTCATCACCGTACTTGATGGCGATGATCTGGATCTCTTCTTTGATCACGCCAAGGAGGAGCTTTTCATCCGCAAGAATGGCCTTTAATTCGGCAATCTTTGCCACAAGTTCTTTATGCTCGTCCTCAAGCTTTGCTCTTTCCAAACCTGTCAGGGCACGCAGTCTCATGTCCACAATGGCCTGCGCCTGCACGTCAGAGAGCTCGAAGCGCTCGATCAAACGATCCTTTGCTTCCTGGGTATTCTGGCTGCTGCGGATGATGGAGATCACTTCGTCAATGAAATCCAGTGCCTTCAAGAGGCCTTGTAAAATGTGGTCGCGCTCCTCCGCCTTGTTTAGATCGTACTTGGTGCGGCGGGTAACCACATCCTCCTGGTGCTTGATGTAGTAATTTAGCATGTCGAGGAGGCTCATGACCTTGGGCTCGTTGTTGACGAGCGCCAGCATGATCACGCCAAAGGTATCCTGCAGCTGCGTGTGCTTATAAAGCTGGTTCAACACCACGTTCGGATTCGCGTCACGGCGAAGTTCGATCACGACTCTTACGCCCTCGCGGTTTGACTCGTCGCGGATGTCCGTGATGCCGTCGATTTTTTTCAGTTTAACCAACTCAGCGATCTTAATGATCAGATTCGCCTTGTTCACCATGTAGGGAAGCTCCGTGGCGATGATCTGATTCTTTCCGTTGGGAAGGGTTTCAATGTTAGTCACGGCGCGAACGCGGATCTTTCCGCGGCCCGTGCGGTATGCTTCTTCACAGCCTCTGGTTCCGAGGATCAAACCGCCCGTAGGGAAGTCAGGCGCTTTTACGATCTCCAGAATCTCATCGATGGAGGTATCTCGATTTTCCTGAACTCTGTTGTCAATGATCTTCACAACGGCCTGCACCACTTCGCGAAGATTGTGGGGAGGAATGTTGGTAGCCATGCCGACTGCAATACCAGTGGTACCATTTACCAAGAGATTGGGATAACGGCTGGGCAAAACAACGGGCTCTTTCTCCGTGTCGTCAAAGTTCGGCACAAAGTCCACGGTATCCTTTCCGATGTCGGCAAGGAGCTCCATGCTGATCTTGGAAAGTCTTGCTTCCGTGTAACGCATGGCAGCCGCGCCGTCACCGTCCATGGAACCAAAGTTTCCGTGACCGTCCACGAGAGGATATCTGGTATTCCAATCCTGCGCCATGTTAACCAAGGCGCCATAGATGGAACTGTCGCCGTGAGGATGGTATTTACCCATGGTGTCACCGACAATACGCGCACTCTTACGATGAGGCTTGTCCGGTCCGTTATTCAGCTCGATCATGGAGTAGAGCACGCGCCTCTGTACGGGCTTTAAGCCGTCGCGCACGTCAGGAAGCGCGCGGGCCGCGATAACGCTCATGGCATAATCGATGTAAAATGTCTCCATTCTCTCTTTCAGATCGACCTCATGGATCTTATCGATCTCATTTGGCTTCTGATCAAAAACGTCGTCGTTCATGATTCCTCTTTCTGTCCGGGTGGACATTTATATTTCCGATATTCTTCAAAACTTGAATGTCATAAGAGAAGGTTAAATATCCAAATTCTTTACAAACTTTGCGTTCTCTTCAATAAACTCACGGCGGGGTTCCACCTTATCGCCCATGAGCGTCGTGAAGGTCAGATCCAGTTCGGATTCAGACTCCTCGTCATAATTAACGCGAAGCAGAATTCTTCTCTCGGGATCCATGGTGGTCTCCCAAAGCTGTTCCGCATCCATCTCGCCCAGACCTTTATAACGTTGGATCTTGTTGTTCTGGTCACGGCCAACTTCCTTCAGAATGTTATCCAGTTCTTCGTCGCTGTAGGCATACCAGATCTTCTTATTCTTCTCCAACTTATACAGGGGCGGTTTTGCAAGGAACACGTGGCCCTGTTTGATCAATTCCGGCATGAAGCGATAGATGAACGTAAGGAGCAGAGTGCTGATGTGAGCACCGTCCACGTCGGCATCGGTCATGAGAATGATCTTATTGTAACGAAGCTTTGTGATGTCAAAGTCTTCGTGAATGCCAGTGCCGAAGGCCGTGATCATGGCCTTGATCTCCGCATTGGCATAAATCTTGTCAAGTCTTGCCTTTTCCACGTTCAGAATCTTGCCTCGAAGGGGCAGGATTGCCTGCGTTGCACGGCTTCTTGCGGTCTTTGCACTTCCGCCTGCGGAATCTCCCTCTACAATGTAGATCTCGCAGTTCTGGGGATCCTTGTCGGAACAGTCTGCAAGCTTTCCGGGAAGCGCCATGCCGTCAAGGGCAGTCTTTCTTCTGGTCAGGTCCCTCGCCTTTCTGGCTGCTTCTCTTGCACGCTGCGCAAGAATGGATTTCTCACAGATGGATTTTGCCACCGTAGGATTCAATTCAAGGAAGTAGGTGAGCTGCTCACTGACAATGTTATCAACGGCTCCCCTAGCCTCACTGTTGCCAAGCTTTTGCTTTGTCTGGCCTTCAAACTGAGGATCCTCGATCTTAACGCTGACAATTGCGGTCAGGCCCTCGCGAATGTCCTCACCGGAAAGGTTCGGCTCATTGTCTTTTAAGAGCTTTGCCGTTCTTGCATAATCATTAAACGTCTTCGTGATCGCGTTTCTAAAGCCCTGGAGATGTGTTCCGCCCTCGGGCGTGTTAATGTTATTTACAAAGCTAAATACGCTTTCGTTGTAAGAATCATTGTGCTGGAAGGCAACTTCAACGTAAACGCCGTTCTTTTCTCCCTCAAAGTAAAGGATGTTGTCGTAAAGAGGCGTCTTGCTCTTGTTAAGATATTCCACGAATTCCTTGATTCCGCCCTCATAGAAGAACTCAATGACCTTCTGCTTGCGACCGTTTTCTAAGGTGATCACGTGGGATTTTCCAATCTGACCGCCGGTTTTCGTCTTTTTAGCAACGGAATTTTCCTCCGTTCCAAAAAGATCCTTGGATTCTTCGATTGCCTGATCTGCCTCTTCCTCAGCTAAAGTATTCTCATTCTCTTGATCTGCCTGCTCCGCCTTCTGAAGCTTTTGATCATCAAAGGCTCTGTCCAAAAGATCACTGATCTGGCTGTTTTCAAAGCTTTCCGCAGCTTCCTCTTCCTGACGGTCATCCCTTAAAATAATGCGAAGACCTTTAGTCAAAAAGGCCATTTCCCGAAGTCTTCTCTTTAATACGTCAAAATCATATTCCGTCGTTTCGGTGAAGATCGTGTCATCCGGAAGGAAGGTTACCTTCGTTCCCGTTTTTTCAGCGGGACAGGTTCCTATTTCCTTTAAGGGATAGCATACGTGACCTCTTTCATAGCGCTGCTTGTAAATCTTTCCTTCCTGGCAAATCTCAACCTCAAGCCAGTTGGAAAGTGCATTTACAACGGACGCGCCAACTCCGTGAAGACCTCCGGAAACCTTATATCCTCCACCGCCAAACTTTCCGCCGGCATGCAAAATGGTAAATACCACTTCCACCGCAGGAATTCCGGCTTTATGGTTGATGCCGACGGGAATTCCTCTTCCGTTATCAATGACGGTCACGGAATTATCCTCGTTGATGGTCACGTCTATGGTATCACAAAAACCAGCCAAAGCCTCATCCACCGCATTGTCAACGATTTCATAGACAAGATGGTGAAGTCCTCTGCTGGAAGTGGTTCCAATATACATGCCAGGTCTTTTCCGAACGGCTTCCAAACCTTCCAGAATCTGGATCTGGTCCGCCCCATATTCGTGATCAACCATGGTACTGCTAAGATTTTCTTCGCTCATGAAGTTACTCCTTACGTCTTACTCTTTCTCTTCACTCATTTTTTCAACGGATCCATTCGTCACCTTAAAGACTCTGTCAATCTCAAAGCGATTATTGACAAATTCCTCCAAACCGGTACAGGTGATGATGGTCTGAATGTTTCCGATGCTGTTTAACAAATAATTCTGGCGATTGCTGTCAAGCTCAGACAATACGTCATCCAAGAGCAGGATCGGCGTATCTTTCGTTATCTTTTTCACCAACTCAATCTCAGAAAGCTTTAGAGACAAGGCCGCCGTCCTCTGCTGGCCTTGGGATCCAAATTTCCGGATATCCACGTCGCCGATCAGAAAACTAAAGTCATCCCTGTGGGGACCGACCGTCGTCATCTTTGACCTAACGTCTCGCTCCTGGTTTTCCAAAAGCTTTTTCTCAAAATCTTCAATCTGGACGTCTGGTTCATAAACAATCTTAATCTTTTCCCTTCCGCCGGAAAGACTGAAGTGAATTCCTTCAATGATCTCATTCAGCTGTTCCACAAAGAGCTTTCTTCTCTCTATGATCTTACTTCCGTAAGAAACCAGCTGCATGTCCCAAATATTTAAGGTTTCCCGAAGCTGAGGATTAAAGTACATGTCCTTCAGCAAGGTATTTCTCTGTTCTACGATCTTATTGTAATTGCTAAGATTATAAAAATAAAAACTGTCCAGCTGGCAGAGCTCCATGTCGACAAAACGTCTTCTCTCCGAAGGACCATTTTTTATAATTCCAAGATCTTCCGGCGAAAAGAACACAACATTACAAAGCCCAATCAGATCCGCCGCTTTTTTAACCCTTTGTCCGTCAATCGCAAGTCCCTTTGACTTACTTTTCCTAAGATGCATGTCTATGCGGGTTTCCACGTTCTCTTTCTCGATCACGGTTCTGACATGAGCTTCCTCTTTGTTGAAATTTATAATGTCCCTGTCCTTGCTGCCTTTGTGAGATTTAGTCGTGGCAGAAACGTAAATGGCTTCCAGGATGTTTGTCTTTCCCTGCGCGTTATCTCCGTACAAAATATTGGTACCGGGACTAAATTCCATGGAAAGATGATCATAATTTCTGTAATCAGACAACTCAATGGATTTAATGATCATTTATCTTACTCAACCTTCACTTTGTTGCCCTGATATTCCACAATATCCCCGGCCACTATTTTTCTTCCTCTTCTGGTATCTATTTCTCCATTTACCTTCACAAGTCCGTCTTGGATCACGTACTTTGCGTCCACTCCGGACTCCACAAGCCCGGCAAGCTTCAAAACCTGTCCGAGCTTTATAAACTCGTCCTTAATCTTAACTACTTTCATACCTTTTACCTTTTATGAAACCGTCGTAAAGTTTACCGGCAATACCAGATAAATGTAAGACTCGTCATCATTCTTGATGAAGCAAGGTGCCTTGGAATTCACCATGTAGAGATCAACTTCCTCGTCATCAATGACTCTGAGGGCGTCGATCAGGAACTTCGGGTTAAATCCGATCATCAGATCCTTACCCTGCTTCTCAACGTCGATGTCTTCATTCATGCTGCCAAGGGTAGAATTGATCTTAAGTTCAATAAATCCGTCGCTAACGTTGATGATAATGGGCTTTTTGTCTCCTTCCTTCACAAGAAGGGTAGCTCTGTCGATACAGTTTAAAAGCTCTCTCTTATTGACCGTTACCTTGGTCTCATAATCACTCGAAAGCATCTGCTCTACCTTGAAGTATTCGCCTTCGATCAATCTGGAAACTACCAAAGTATCGTCAAACTCAAACAACACGTGATTATTCGTAAAGGAAATGGTTACGTCCTTATCCGCATCTCCGGGAATGATCTTCGAAATTTCATTCAAGGTCTTTCCGGGAACGATCAGACGAGCAGGATCATAATGATCCTTCAGCTGGATCTTACGAATAGAAATTCTGTGGCCGTCAAGGGAAACCACCTTTAACTCATTTCCATTGATGTCAAACAATTCACCAGTCATCAGCTTGTTGTTCTCATTGTCAGAGATGGAAAAAATCGTCTGACGGATCACTTCCTTCAGGGTAAACTGGCTGATCAAAATCTGATGATTCTTTTCTACGATGGGAAGATAAGAGAAATCCTCTCCTGATTTTCCAATAATGGTAAAATTAGATTTTTCACATTTGATAAAGGTCTTAAAGGATCCGTCAGACTCTATGGTAACGTCGCTGTCCGGAAGCTTTCTGATAATGTCCAGGAACATCTTTGCATCCAGGGCAATAATGCCTTTTTCGATCACTTCACCTTCAATGGTGGTCTCCATGCCAAGCTCCATGTCATTGGCAGTCAACTTAATATAATTTTTTGTAGCATCTACAAGAATACATTCAAGAATAGACATCGTCGTCTTGTTGGGAACTGCTTTTGATACAATCTGTAAACCAGCCAAAAGATTTGATTTTGAACATACGAATTTCATAACGTGCATATCTCCCTTCGCGTCATTGTACCTGTCTGTTGGACCCCTATGATATAAAATAAAAAAGAAAGTTCGTATTATTCTTAGTAATAGGAGTTGATATGTGCAAAACTACTCTTATTGTACCATTTTTAAGGGAAAAATGGAATGGAAAACGAGTGAATAATTTCAGAAAAACTCAAATTTTTTCAAAAGTTATTCACGTTTGAGAAGGGTTAATTTTCTTCTCTATAATTTCAATTTTGTTCTGAAGATCCTTGTTTGTGGATATCTCCGCTTCTATTTTGGAACAACCGTGGATAACCGTGGTATGATCCTTTTTATTAAGAAGCTTTGCAATGTTTGTGTATGAGGTATCCGTAAGCTTCCGGCAAAGATACATGATGATCTGCCTGGGAATGACAAATTCAGAATTTCTCTTTTTAGAAGTAATGTCTTCTGATTTTACGCCAAAATGTTCCGAAACCACGTCAATAATGAGATTTGGCGTAATTTCGTTGGATTTATTGGGATCTATCATGTCCTTTAAGGCTTCTTCCGCAACGGCCAGGGTAATGTCCTGATCAAGCTTGTTGAGCTTAGCGAAAGCAACAATCTTATTAAATGCGCCTTCCAGCTCACGAATGTTGGATTTAATGTTGTTAGCAATGTATTGAATGACTTCTTCGGAAATGATCTTTTCACAGGATTCCGCATTCTTTCTAAGAATGGCAACCTTTGTTTCATAATCAGGCGGCTGAATGTCTGCCGTAAGTCCCCACTCAAATCTTGAGCGGAATCTTTCATCCAAAGCGCTCATTTGTCTGGGAGGCTTATCGGAAGAAAGAATGATCTGCTTTCCGGCTGCATGAAGAACGTTGAAAGTATTGAAGAACTCTTCCTGGGTACTTTCCTTACCTATAATAAACTGAACGTCATCGACCATGAGAACGTCGACGGTTCTGTACTTTTCACGGAGCTTTGTCATGGAAGCTGCATTACCGCTTCTGATGGATTCGATCACTTCATTCGTGAATTCCTCACTGGTTACGTAGAGAACCTTCATGTTGGGATGGTTGTCCAAAATCATGTGGCCGATGGAGTGCATCAAGTGCGTTTTTCCAAGCCCGGGACCGCCATAGAGATACAAAGGATTGTAAGTGATCTCAGGATAGGATTCCGCTACGGCCAAGGAAGAAGCATGTGCAAATTTATTGTTGCTTCCAACGACAAAAGTTTCAAAACGATATCTTGGAATAAGATTTGCGTTTTCGTGAGTCACGTTATTTATGGATCCATGATCTGTAATCTTCTCGGAAATGCTGGCAGTTCCGGTGGAAGGAATCTTATTTTCCAATAAGAAATTCACGTCATAATCATGGTCAAACATTTCCGTAATGGTAACTTTAAAGAAATTTGTGAATTTTTTTGAAATGTAATCTAGGGCACTTGCCTGATCCGACGGGATAAGAATGTTTACGACGTCATCCTTAACGCTGTAGAACTCTAAGGATTCAATCCAAGTACGATAAGAAATGTCAGAAAGATCATATTCCCTCCTGACACTTTCCTTGATGTCATTCCATTTTTCCTTCATGATTTCCATAAAAAAACACCTGAACCTTCCCGAACTAGTTTGGTAAAATGACTTGAAAAGACATATAAGCCGACATTAAACCATCGTACTAATTCTATAATAAATCCAGAAATATTTCAAATGATAGTTTTGAACGTCCTTTTTGAAAAAGTTATCCACGTATTGTTGATAATTATGTTTATAAGTGAGAAATATTTCTATGAACGTGGATATTTACGTAAAAGGGTGGATAAGTTATCCTTAAGCTTGTGAATCAATATTAAGTGCATTTTTAGGGTAAATTCACATTTGTTTTCACAAAAAATGAGAGTTTTTTACCTAGATATCCACATTAAGTGAATAATATGTGGATATCTGATTTCATCATTTTTTACGTGTATATGTACGTGGATAAGTGAAAAATGCGAAAAAATTTATTTTTTTGTATTCTCTTTTTTCTTTATTTTTCGGGATTTTTATAAATTTTTTCTTGACGTGGCTCGTTATTTTTTATACAATCAATATGCTATTTTCCTGTAAAAGTAAAGGAGGTGCCTTATCATGAAGATGACATTTCAGCCTAAAAAGCGTTCCCATGCCAGAGTCCATGGCTTTAGAGCTAGAATGAGTACTCCCGGCGGAAGAAAAGTGTTAGCAGCAAGACGTGCAAAGGGAAGAAAAAAGATTTCTGCTTAACGATATAAACTGCTATGGGTCACAGCAATGTGACCTTTTTTTCTATAAAATTTGAGCAGGAAATCTTCATTAAATTAATTATGAAATTTTCGGAATCCTTAAAAAAGAATCACCAATTCCAGTTTGTTTACAAGAATGGCAGATCTTATGCCAACAAATATTTTGTAATGATCATAAAGGAAAATGGCCTTGAAATTAACAGGCTTGGAATCAGCGTGAGCAAAAAAGTTGGAAACAGTGTGGTAAGACATCGCATTGCCAGACTGGTTCGGGAAAGCTATCGATTACATGAGAGCGTGTTCAATAGTGGTTTGGATATTGTAGTCGTTGCGAGAAGCACTGCTGCAGAGGCGAATTATTTTGAAGTGGAAAGTGCCCTGCTCCATCTTGCAAAGCTCCATAAGATCATAAAAGTTTATCTATATTGAAACTTGTTTATGAAAAAAATTTTTATCGCTATTATAAAATTATATCAGAAATATCTTTCTCCAATGAAGAGAACGAAATGTCCTTACGTTCCAAGCTGTTCCTGTTATGGCTTGGAAGCCGTTGAAAAACACGGTGCATTCAAGGGAGGGCTTTTGGCTTTTTGGAGAATTTTACGATGCAATCCTTTTTCGAAAGGAGGATATGATCCAGTTCCTGAAAAGATCAGATACCTTTCTATTAGGAAGAAATAGCGATGCCAGGAGGATAAATGGAATTTGTTTCTTTAACACAAAACTCTACTTTTATCATTGGTTGGGTGGCAAAGATCCTTGGTTATATCATGGAAGGAATTTTCACAGTCCTTGACGCGATTGGAATTCCTAACATTGGTCTTGCGATCATTCTCTTTACGATCGTCGTAAACCTGTTAATGTTACCGCTCACCATTAAGCAACAAAAGTTTTCAAAGCTGTCAGCAAAAATGCAGCCGGAAATTCAGGCAGTACAAAACAAGTACAAGGGAAGAAAAGATCAAAATTCCCAGATGGCTTTGAATCAGGAAATTCAAATGATCTATGCAAAATACGGCGTATCCCCTACCGGAAGCTGTATGTATCTCCTGATCCAAATGCCGATCTTGTTTGCATTGTATCGCGTTATCTACAGCATTCCAGCTTATGTTACCAAAATTGGAAACACCTTTGGCATACTTGCTGAAAAGATTATTAGTGCGGATAATGCAGAGTTCTTAAAAAATTCCGGCGTTGAAAGCATTAAGACTACCGTTGGAATGTTTACAAAGAACATGAATAATGATCTTTACAAGGGCGTAATCGACATTCTGAACAGATTGTCTTCCACGGATCTTGCCACTGTAGCCGATCATTACAACTTAAATGCTTTGACTTCAAATGGAAGCCTGATTCTTGGCAAGGGTGGTCTTCTTGAAACCTACAATAATTTCCTTGGACTGAACATTGGAAATGCACCGAACAACATCGTTAAGGAAGCTTGGGCCGTAGGCGCGTGGGGACTTGTGATCGGAGCACTTATGATTCCCATACTCTCCGCTTTGACGCAGTTTATCAGTGTTAAGCTGATGCCTCAGCAGCCTAAGAGCGGTAATGAGCAGGCAGATTCCATGGCAGATTCCATGAAGACGATGAACATGATCATGCCGATCATGTCCGCTTGGTTCTGCTATACGTTTGCAGCCGGCATGGGCCTTTACTGGATTGCAGGTAACGTTGTTCGTACCATCCAGCAGATCATCATCAACAAGCACATTGATAAGATGGATTTCGACCAGATCATCAGTCAGAATAAGGAAAAGAGTGCCAAGAAGCTTGAAAAAATGAAACTTCAGCAGGAGCGTCTGAATGCTTATGCACAAATGAACACCAAGAACATTCAGTCCCAGCAGCCTAGAAAGAACTTGCAGAATAAGGCACAGGTAAGTTCTTCCGTTTCTGAAAAGGAAATCGAGAAGGCCATGAAGGATGCCGAAGAAGCAGCTTCCACCAGTACTAAGACCGGATCCGGAAGCATGTTTGAAAAGGCTGGCATGGTAAAGAAGTACAATGACAAGAATAAATAAGGAATTACGTTAATTATTGGAGGATAAGTAAAATGGAATATAAAGAGTTTACTGCAAAGACAGTTAGCGAAGCCATTACGGATGCTTGCCAGGAATTTGGAGTTACCAGCGATCGCCTTGTATATGAAGTCATTGAGAAAGAATCTGCTGGATTTTTAGGCATTGGTTCCAAGCCTGCCACCATTAAGGCAGCCATCAAGGAAGAAGAGGAAGAGAAAAAGGTGGAAGTTGCAGTTGCTGCTACTCCCGCTTCCTTCGAAGAAAGTGCAAAGACCTTTTTGAGAGACGTATTTGAAGCAATGAAGATGGAGGTTGCCATCACTGCAAAGTTCGACGAGGCAGAAAGAAATCTTGACATAGAGCTTAGCGGCGACGACATGGGAATGCTTATCGGTAAGAGAGGCGCAACCCTGGATTCCCTTCAGTATCTGGTATCTCTTGTTGTTAATAAGAACACGGATGATTACGTTCGCGTAAAGGTTGATACCGAGAATTACCGCGAGAGAAGAAAGGAAACCCTTGAGAATCTTGCAAAGAACATTGCTTACAAGGTAAAGAGAACGAAGCGTCCAGTTTCCTTGGAGCCCATGAATCCTTATGAAAGAAGAATCATTCACTCCGCTCTCCAGAATGACAAGTACGTTACGACCCACAGCGAAGGCGAGGATCCCTTCAGAAGAGTAATTGTTTCACTGAAGAAATAAGATAAGAACGTAATTATCTTATTTATGCCAATCAATTAAATTTATTTAGTCACGTATATGAAAAACAGAAAACCAAGCGTTACTTAGCATCTTGAAGCATGAAAAGTGACAATTGGTTTTCTTTGCTATGTTAAAGATTTTTAGGGAGGGAAATATTATGACGTTTCAAAATGACACCATAACTGCCATAGCTACTGCCCTCTCTGATTCCGGGATTGGAATTGTAAGGATCAGCGGCGATAAGGCCATAGAGATTGCTGATTTCCTGATCCGGTCCAAAAGTGGTAAAAGATTTGTCGCTTTGGCAAAAAGTCATACCATTCAATATGGATTTGTTATGGACTCTGATCATCCGGAGATTGAAAATCCAGAGAACGTGCTTGATGAGGTAATGGTTTCGGTTTTTCGCGCTCCGAAGAGTTATACAAAGGAAGACGTGGTGGAGATCAATTGTCATGGCGGCGTTCTTGTGACAAAAAAGGTGTTGGAGTTGGTGCTCCATGCCGGTGCCAGATTGGCTGAGCCCGGAGAATTCACAAAAAGAGCCTTCCTGAATGGAAGGATCGATCTTGCGGAAGCCGAGGCCGTCATGGATCTCATTCATTCCAAAAATGAAATGGCAATGAAGGCTTCCACTTCGCAGCTTCGCGGAGATCTCTCCAATAAGATCAGATCCCTTCGCGAAGAGATTCTTTATGAGATTGCCTTTATTGAATCAGCTTTGGATGATCCGGAGCATATTAGCCTGGATGGATATCCTGAAAGATTAAACGGAAAATGTGAGCATCTGATCTCTGAAGTACAAAGGCTCCTTGACAGCGCGGAAAATGGAAGGATGGTCAAGGAAGGCATTTCCACGGTCATTCTTGGAAAACCCAATGCCGGAAAGTCTTCACTTCTCAACATGATCCTTGGTCAGGAAAGAGCCATTGTCACTGACGTGGCAGGAACGACAAGGGATGCCCTCGAGGAATACGTAAACCTTCGCGGCATTCATCTAAACATGATCGATACGGCCGGAATCCGCGACACGGATGACCTGGTGGAAAAGATTGGCGTTGAAAAAGCCAGAAAATATGCCATGGATGCGGATCTGATATTATACGTCGTGGATACTTCCGTTGCACTGGATGATAATGACAAAGAAATTCTTTCGATGATCCATGGCAAAAAAACAATTTTTCTGTTGAACAAGTCTGACTTGGAACAGAAGGTAAGCGAGAATGACATTCTTTCCCTGCTTCATTTTGTAGAAGACGGGGATCAGAAGGATTCAACGGAAAACAATCCAACGGAAAACAATCCAACGGAAAATAATTCAACAGAAAGCATTTCAACAGAAAAAAAATCCTTGAAGTATGGGGAAATGGAATCCGATATTTCCATGATTTCCACTTCTGCTGCTCTCGGGGAAGGCTTGGATTTATTGGAAAAAGAAATTGAAAAATTATTTTTCCATGGCGACGTAAAACAAAATGATCAAATGATGATCACAAACTTACGTCACAAGCAGGAATTAGAAAATGCAAAGAATGCTCTTCTGCTTGTTAAGAAAAGTCTGGAGGATGGCATGCCGGAGGACTTCTACTCCATTGACCTCATGCAGGCCTATGCAAGCCTTGGAAGCATTGTTGGAGAAGAGGTTGGGGATGATCTTGTGGAAGAGATCTTCTCAAAGTTTTGTATGGGAAAATAAAAGCAGTAAGTCCAAGATAAATTAAGTTGTATATTTGACGGAATGAGTATTATGAAAAGAAGTAATAAGAGGTAGGAACGTGAGTGAGATAAGGGAAAAGGTTGACGTATGCGTGGTTGGCGCGGGACATGCCGGGTGTGAGGCTGCCCTCGCCTGCGCGAGACTTGGATTAGAGACCGTGATCTTTACGGTGAGCGTGGACAGCATTGCGCTGATGCCCTGTAATCCCAACGTGGGCGGTTCCTCTAAGGGACACTTAGTCCGGGAGTTGGACGCGCTTGGTGGCGAGATGGGAAAAAACATAGATAAGACTTTCATTCAGTCAAAGATGCTGAACGTTTCCAAGGGACCTGCGGTACATTCCCTTCGTGCGCAGGCTGATAAGGCAGAATACTCTCGTGCCATGCGAAAAGTGCTGGAGAGTCAGGAGCACCTTACCATTAAACAGGCTGAGGTTTGCGAGTTATTATGGGAAGATATTAATAATGATGAAGAACATAATAATAAAAGTTTCACGGGTCAAGAAAATGCAAATGATGATTCTTTGAATGGAAAAGGTTTGTTTGATAAAAGAGTGATCGGCGTGAAAACCTTTACCGGTGCGATTTATGAGTGTAAGGCCGTGGTGCTTTGTACCGGTACTTATCTTCGCGCGAGATGTCTTTGCGGTGAGGCCATTACTTATACGGGTCCCAACGGTCTGCAGGCTGCAACGCACCTGACGGATTCTTTGAAGGAAATGGGAATTGAGCTTCGTCGCTTTAAGACTGGAACGCCTGCCAGAATGGATGGCAGAACCATTGACTACTCGAAGATGGAGGAGCAGTTTGGCGATGAAAGGATCATACCCTTCTCCTTCTCCACGGATCCCGAAAGCATTCAGAAGGAACAGGCATCCTGTTGGTTAACATACACTAACAAGGCAACCCATGACATTATCCGTGCCAATCTTGACCGCTCTCCCATTTACGCCGGGATCATTGAAGGAACGGGTCCTAGATACTGTCCGTCCATCGAAGACAAGGTCGTGAAGTTTGCGGAGAAGGAAAGGCATCAGGTTTTCCTTGAGCCGGAGGGATTGCACACTCATGAGATGTACGTGGGCGGCATGTCCTCTTCTCTTCCGGAGGACGTACAGCTTGCCATGTACCGCACGGTTCCCGGATTGGAGCATTGTAAGATCGTCCGCAATGCCTATGCGATCGAATATGATTGCATTAATGCAAAGCAGTTAAACCCTTCTTTGGAATTCAAGAAGATCAAGGGATTGTTCGCCGGCGGTCAGTTCAATGGAAGCAGTGGTTATGAGGAAGCGGCCTGCCAGGGATTGGTGGCCGGAATCAATGCCGCCATGGAAATTCAAGGCAGAGATTTTCTTGTGATGGACCGCTCGGAAAGTTATATCGGAGTGTTGATCGACGATCTGGTTACAAAGGATAACCGGGAGCCTTACCGGATGATGACTTCCAGGGCGGAGTATCGTCTGCTTCTCCGTCAGGACAATGCGGACCGGAGACTTCGCAAAAAAGGTTATGAGATTGGTTTGATCACTGAGGAAGAATATCAAGATCTCTTATGTAAGGAAAAACTGATCGAACTGGAAATTGCAAGATTAAAAGAAACAAAGGTTGGAGCTAATAAAGAAATTCAAGGCTTTTTGGAATGTCATGAAAGCATGAGCCTAAAGACGGCAGCTTCCCTTGCGGAACTTATCTGCAGACCGGAACTGGATTATGCGATGATTGAGGAAATTGACGTCGGGCGCGAGGAAGCTTACAAAAATTATTGTTCCATGGAGCAGGTCCGGAGTCGTTATCTGACTGCAGACGGAAAGCTTTCCAAGGAGATCATCGATCAGGTTGAGATCGAGATCAAATATGAAGGATACATCGTACGTCAAAAGCGTCAGGTAGAACAATATAAGAAGCTGGAAAAGAAAATGATCCCTGCGGATATCAATTATGATGACGTTCCTTCCCTTCGTCTGGAAGCAAGACAAAAGCTGAAGGAATTTCGTCCTGTTTCCCTTGGACAGGCATCCAGGATTTCCGGTGTCTCTCCTGCTGACGTTTCCGTATTGCATATTTATTTGGAAAGACGGCAAAGGAATTCTTGATCTGAATGAACGTAGCTGCGGAAGTCCTAGACGGAGTTGTTAATGAATTTTGGAGAACGGACATGTTAATGGAAAAATACGATACTTCTCTATTTTGTAAGGATTTGGAAGAATTAGGATTATCGCTGTCAGAAAAGCAAGTTGAACAGTTTTTACGTTACTACGAATTGTTGGTGGAATGGAATGAGAAGATCAATCTCACTGCCATTACGGAATACAATGACGTAATGAAAAAGCATTTTGTAGACAGCGTATCTTTATGTAAGGCGATTGATCTTAATAATGCCATGACCGTGATCGACGTAGGTACTGGCGCCGGCTTTCCGGGGCTGGCACTGAAGATTGCTTTTCCCAATCTAAAGATAACGTTGTTGGATTCCTTAAATAAAAGAATTCTTTTCTTGAACCAAGTGATCGATGAATTAGGATTAAGTAACATAGAGGCCATGCATGGCCGTGCGGAGGATTATGCTGGAAAGCCAGATTTTAGGGAGAGCTATGATCTTTGCGTCTCCAGGGCAGTTGCTAATCTTACGACCCTCTCCGAATACTGTCTTCCTTTTGTAAAGCTTGGGGGATCTTTCATTTCTTATAAGTCAGAGAAGATTGAGGAGGAAATGACGCAGGCAAAGAATGCCATTCTTCTCTTAGGCGGGGAAGTACAAAAGCAGACTGAGTTTACACTCCCCTCTTCCGACATTTATCGCAATCTTGTGGTGATTGGGAAAAAGAAGAATACGCCCAAGAAATACCCTAGAAAAGCTGGTCTTCCATCCAAAGAACCCCTATATTCATAACAAATGTTTTTAATTGTTGCTAAATGTTTATAATCTGTAAACTTTAAGAGTTTACAGATTATTTTTATTGCGCTATAATAAAAACTGGTGGTATGTAATTATCGCCTTGATCAGAAAACGAAAGATTAGAAATATAGAACATATGTTCTATTTGAGGATAAAATAAATGAATGATTCATCTAGATTAAAACTGCAATCCATATTAACTTCTTTAGAAACGGAAGCTGATCCCATCGCCATGCGATTAGAGGATTATCACGGTGAAATCTCCAGATTAGAGAAAGTTTTGGAGTCTTTGATGAAAAATGTTTCAGAGGCTGACATTGTCTTCTCTCCCAGATCCGGTAAACTAAATGAAGAAGTAAAGCAAAGACAGATGGAATTGGATCTTTTAAAGAGAAAATGTGCTGCTTTACAGAATCGTTATGATCAGATCAATCAGAATATTGATCTTTTGGTTGACGTGCTCGCTTCTGACAGTGACGTTGAGACAACAAAAAGCGGTCTGGTTTATCAGGAGCAAGACCGTCATCGCATTGCGCGTGATCTTCATGACACTGCACTGCAGCATATGTCTTATCTTGTTACGAAATTGGAATCCTGCAAGAATTTTATTGATACGGATCCAATTAAGGCAAAAATGGAACTTTCCATCGCCAGACATAACCTAAACGAATCCATTGATGAAATCCGAGGTGTTATTTATAATCTCCGTCCCATGGCCATGGATTCTGAAGGTTTTAACTCAGCCGTAGCAAAGTTCGTGCAGTCATTTAATGAAGAAAAGAAATATGAAATTACTTCTGATATTGAGGACATCCTTTGTGATGACCAGTTGATACTCGTAACTATGTACAGGATTATCGAAGAATGTTTTTCGAACATTAAGAAGCATGCCGAAGCATATAAGATACATCTGATCATCCAAGAACAGATCGGACTCTATTATATTTACGTCGAAGATGACGGAAGGGGATTTGACGTAGATAAGGTATTCCTAAATGATAAATTGCAGTTTGGACTTTCCATTATGAAAGAAAGAGTTGCTCTTTTGGGAGGATCGGTAACTATCAATTCTGCTCCAAATGCCGGAACAAAAATCAAGGTTTTGATCCCTGCACCGAAGAAAAACTAATGATATTTTTCAAAACACCATAAACTAGATATTGTGTTATAGGGAGGAATGTTTCACGTGAAACATTCCTCTTCTGCTATCTAAATCTTGTATTTGAATTTCTAAAAACACTACATCATGTTTCACGTGAAACATTTGACGCAAAATCTTGTAAAGGGGTGGTGAAACACTTAGGAAACATTGTCGTGAAACAAGCGAAAAATGAAAAAGTAAAACACAAGATATAGTGGTCAAGAGAAATCTGACGAAAAGAATCGAAAAAAATACTAAGAAAAAAGGAGGAATTCTGTGTAATAATATGGTAGTCATGGTTTTTAAAAAGTGATATAATAAAAAAACAAGAATGAGAAAGGTGTGGTTCTAGACTATGGGAAAGGTAATAGCAGTTGCAAATCAAAAAGGCGGCGTTGGAAAAACTACTACTACGATCAATCTGGCAGCCGGCCTGGCAGTAAAAGGAAAGAAAGTACTGATCATCGACACGGATCCTCAGGGGAATGCCACCAGTGGATTTGGCGTTGATAAGAATGACCTGGAAAATACCATATATGAACTAATGCTTGGGGAATGTTCCATCAAGGATTGTCTGATCAAGGACGTTGTCAAGAATGTTTCCGTTATTCCCGCCAACGTAAATCTGGCAGCCGCTGAGATTGAATTGATTGGCGTCAATGAAAAGGAATACATTCTAAAGAATGAGGTGGATTACGTTAAGGATGATTTTGATTTCATCGTAATCGACTGCCCTCCTTCCTTAAATATGCTGACGATCAATGCCATGACTACGGCTGACAGCGTATTGGTTCCAATTCAATGTGAGTTTTATGCATTGGAAGGATTGAGCCAGTTGATCCATACGATCAACCTGGTAAGGGATAGACTGAATCCGAAGCTTGACATTGAAGGCGTGGTATTTACCATGTACGATGCAAGAACGAATCTTTCAGCTCAAGTTGTAGATAACGTAAAGGCTAATTTACGGCACAGAATCTATCAAACCTTGATTCCCAGAAACGTACGGCTTGCGGAAGCGCCCAGCTTTGGCATGCCGATCACGCTGTATGACCCAAAATCTGCAGGTGCAGAGGCATATTTGAAATTGGCCGAGGAAGTAATTTCAACAAGTAAAAAGAATTCATAAAAGGAGACGTACCTATGGCAGTTCGAGGAGGACTTGGTAAGGGCTTGGATTCCCTGATCCCCGCAAAGAAAGAAGAAAAAAAGATTACTACTCCAGCTGAAAAGAAGGAAGAAAAAGGCATAGAGAGTATTGTAAAGATTACGAAGGTTGAACCAAACCGCAGTCAGCCCAGAAAGAATTTTGACGAGGATGCCCTGCAGGAACTGGCTGATTCCATCAAGCAGTTTGGCGTAATCCAGCCCATCCTGGTGCAGGACCGCAAGGATCACTATGAGATCATCGCCGGCGAGCGCAGATGGCGTGCGGCAAAGATGGCTGGTCTTAAAGAAGTTCCCGTTATCATCCGTGATTATACGGAGCAGGAAATTGTTGAGATCTCCCTGATCGAGAACATTCAGCGTGAAGACCTGAATCCCATCGAAGAAGCTCAGGCTTATAAGCGCCTTTTGGATGAATTCCACTTAAAACAAGACGAACTTGCGGATCGCGTATCCAAGAGCAGGGTTGCCGTGGCAAACTCCATCCGTCTTTTGAAGCTTTCCAATGACGTGCAGCAGATGGTCATTGATGAGATGATCAGTCCCGGACATGCCAGGGCGCTGATCGGAATCGAAAATCTTCAGGAGCAGTATAACCTTGCACAGCGAATCTTTGATGAGAAGCTCAGCGTTCGCGAAGTAGAAAAGCTTGTAAAGAACTATCAAAAGCCTGCAAAGAGGAAAAAGAAGCTGGATGACAAGACTTTGCTGGCAATTTACCACGAAGAAGAAGAGAAAATGAAGAAAAAGCTTGGGACAAAGGTCTCCGTGATCTCAAAGGGCGAAGGTACCGGAAAGATCGAGATCGAGTTTTACAGTCATGATGATTTTGAAAGACTGTTGGATCTGATCGGAAATCCCAAATTTCTGTAATAATATTAGCAAAATCTAATAAAATATATATTGTTATGTAATGCATAACATCTAAGCAGGAAAAATTGATGTTACTTTAAATAAGTTAATAACAGAACAATAATAACATATATTATTATGTAATACATAACATAAAACAACAAATTTTTCCTGTAAATTATTTTAAACAGATTCCGATATAAGTTAAATCAACGTAACTTAATGTGGAATTCCACGTTCCTTAATATAGGTAGATAATATACGTAAATATATATGCAAAAATACGTGGTTATATATTGTAAAATTTTGAAATATATCGAAATATATGGAAATATACGGAATGCCATGGAACATGGGAGATCAAGAAACGAAAGAAGATAAGGGGCGATCACTTGAATAACAGTCAATTTTTGAGTAAAATCGGCCTTGGTAATTTTGATCTGGGATATCTATTGATCCTGACGATACTTCTTATGATCCTTACGATCGTGATGAGTATCCTGGTTTTGAAACAGAGACATGACGTTAAGATGCTCCAGTTTCGCATGAAGCGTCTGATGAACGGAAAGGATGCGGAGAGCCTTGAGGATCAGATCGCCTTTCTGATCAAGGATCATAAATCATTAAAACAAGTAGTGGATCTGAGCAAGAAGGACATTGAGGCCTTGTTCCATCACATTGGCCGCGCTTATCAGAAAACTGGTCTGGTAAAATATGACGCGTTTCAGCAGATGGGTGGGCAGCTCAGTTTTTGCCTGGTGCTTCTGGACATGAATAATAATGGATTCATTATCAATTCCGTTCACAGCACGGAGGGATCCTACTGTTATACCAAGGAGATAAAAAACGGCATCGGCGACGTAAGCTTTGGAAAGGAAGAGAAGGAAGCGTTGGCGATGGCCATAGGGGAAGAGCATTAACCCGCGCGTAAAACGTAACGGGAAAAATTTCAGATTGTGAGAAAAAAGAAAGTGTGATAGAATGTTCCATATATTTTGGGAACCATAAGCACGATGAATAGAATGTGTGCCGTGACGTATAAAAATGGTAACGAATTCACGACACGATAGGAGGAAACATGATCGACATTAAGTTTTTAAGAGAGAATCCTGACGTTGTGAAGGAAAACATCAAGAAGAAATTTCAGGACGTGAAGCTTCCGCTGGTGGATGAGGTGATTGCGCTGGACGCAGAGAACAGAAAGACCCAGCAGGAGGCAGACAACCTTCGCAGCCAGAAGAATAAGATTGCAAAGCAGATCGGCGGTCTGATGGGCCAGATCAAGAAGGCAGAGGCAGCCGGCAATACCGTCGAAGCAGAAGAGAAGAAGAAAGAGGCAGAAAGATTAAAGATCCAGAGTGTGGCGGATGAGGCGCGCCTTGCGGAGCTGGAGGCAAAGGAACCCGAGCTGCAGACGAGGATCCGTGAGATTATGTATAAGATCCCCAACATTATTGACGCTTCCGTGCCCGTAGGCAGAGATGATTCGGAAAACGTGGAGATCGAGAAATTTGGTGAGCCCGTGGTTCCCGCATTTGAGATTCCTCATCATGCTGACATCTTAAAGAGCATCAGTGGTTTGGACAAGGAGTCTGCAGGACGTACCAGCGGAGACGGTTTCTATTATCTGATGGGTGATGCGGCAAGACTGCATTCCGCAATGCTGAGCTATGCGAGAGATTTCATGATCGACAAGGGATTCATTTATTGCATTCCGCCCTTCATGATCCGCAGCGACGTAGTAAACGGCGTAATGAGCTTTGCTGAGATGGAAGCCATGATGTATAAGATTGAGGGCGAGGACCTGTTCCTCATTGGTACCTCCGAGCATTCCATGATCGGTAAGTTTAAGGGTGAAATCGTAAAAGAAGACAGCCTTCCCATCACGATGACCTCGTATTCTCCTTGCTTTAGAAAGGAAGTTGGTTCCCACGGTCTTGAGGAGCGCGGCCTGTATCGCGTACATCAGTTTGAGAAGCAGGAGATGGTGGTTCTCTGTAAGCCTGAGGAGTCCATGGACTGGTATAACAAGATGTGGAGCTATACCGTGGAATTCTTTAGAAGTCTTGACGTTCCCGTGCGTACGCTGGAGTGTTGCAGCGGAGACTTGGCAGATTTGAAGGTAAAGAGCTGTGACGTGGAGGCGTGGAGCCCTCGTCAGCAGAAATACTTTGAGGTTGGTTCCTGTTCCACGCTTGGCGATGCGCAGGCAAGAAGACTTGGCATCCGCACCAAGGGTGAGAAGGGCACGTATTTTGTGCATACCTTGAACAATACCGTTCTGGCAACGCCCAGAGGACTGATCGCCGTTCTTGAGAACAACTTAAATGAGGATGGCAGCATCAGCATTCCCAAGGCACTGCAGCCTTATATGGGCGGTAAGGAAAAGATCGTTCCCACTCAGAAATAAAAGAATATCAATAAAGGAAAAACGTCCTGCGATGCGGATCTACATATCGCAGGACTTTTTTTGTTTCCGGAGAGAACGGATAAGGATGTTTTTCAATGCCTTAAAGGCTTTTTAAAGAATGTTAAACGAATCTTAAAGTACAAATCTCCGGAATTGAATTATAGTAAAATTAGCAGATGGAAAAGGAATCCGGAAGGGAGGTACGTTCTATGGCCGGAAAGCGTTTTATAAGGTTTGGGTGGATCCTTTTAATGATCCTGCTTGCTTTTGGCGGATGTCAAAAAAAGGAGGAACAACAAGAGGATCCGGCCCCGGTGGCGGAGCGGGAGGAGTGGAAACCCATCCAGGTTTTAGAACATGCTTGGAAAGGATTTCAAGAAGTGCAGGAAGATATGGAGCCATGGCATCCAGAGGATTATCATGAGGGTTTTGGAACGGTTCCGGAGAAGGATTGGAGAAAGGAGTCTTCTTTCCATGCATGGACCGGTGACGTATTTTACGAGCTTTCAGGCTTTAATGAAAAAAAGGAAGAAGGCAATGAATATCATTATTTGCTAATGAACATTGATACCGTAACGATGAAGGAAACGAAGGAGAACCTTGAGCTTTCAATAATATCTCCCGAGGCATGGGGGGAAGGTGCTGCTGAGGAGAAGGAAAGGGCATGGAAGGAATTTGGAGAGGACTTGCGGCGCGGCCTCGTGCGAGTCATTTCCATGGATGCTTTGGGAGAGCGGATCTATCTTTTCCTTGCGCATTATGATAAGAAATGGAATTTATTGCATTACTACTGCCTTGAAATGGGTGCGGATCAAACAATTATAAGGATAACGGATTTTGCGCCACTGCTCTTTGGTGAAAAGCGCAGTGACCTTGTGGATCTGCCCAGGGGATTTGCGTCAAAGGATGGTGAAATATGCTTCGTTGAAGAACAAACAGGAAGATTGGAATTATTTAAGGCCAATGGAGAGGTGAAAGCGAGAGGGGAACTTCCCGAAGGGTACGTCCAGAATACCATCATTGGACGGGCACAGGATGGAACGCCGGTTTTTCAGGCGGATTGCGGAAAGGGACAGATTTGTTTTTTTACGCCGGAAGCTGCTTTGTGGCAGGGGGAGCTAAAGTGCATGCGATCGGAGCTGGATGAGGAAGGCGGAATGTATTTATGGCAAAATTCTTCACTGATCCGCTGGAACGTGGAAACTGGGGAAGCCAGGAAGTTAAGCAATCTGAATGGGTTCACGGAGCCTTTTTGCATGGGCATCCGAAAGAACTCAAAGGGACAGATCGTTCTCGCCTATGATGACGGGGACGGGCTTTGTTTTTACCGGTATGAAGCGGGCGGCGAAGCGGTTAAGGGGACGCTTCGGATTGCGGCATTCTTTACGGAGCCTTATATTGAAAGCTGCGCGGCGGATTATGAAAGAACGCATCCTGGCATTCAGGTGGAGTTTGTTTCGTTTGAAAATCCTTTTCAAAACGCCACGTCCCTGAATCGTCTTGCGGAAGAATGTAAAGCGGGAAAGGGACCAGACCTGATTCGTTTTTCGGTAAAAGAACACGTTGAGGCGTTTCAAAGTGCAGGATGTCTTGCCCCCTTGGATGGAATGTTGTCGGAGGAGACAAAGAAAGGTTTATTTCAATGCGTGCTGGAATTGGGAAAGGTAGAGGATGGTATTTATGGGATGCCGACTCAAGTAGTCCTGGAGTGTTTTATGACGTCCAAAAATCATTGGCCAAAGGATTCCTGGACCATACGGGACGTCATGGAATGCTTTGAGACAAGAAAGGAGAGAGAAACGGATTTAAAGAGCTTTATGGCAATGAATTATCCAAATGATCCTCCAGACAGTCAGACGCTTTTGAATAAATTGTGTATGATGAATTTGGATGACTCGCCCTTTGTGGACGTCGAGAAGGGAAAGAGTTATTTTTCTTCGAAAGAATTTCAAAAATTACTCCGTTTTTGTAAGGAACGTGCGGATGAAGGGGGAGCGTCGAAGTATTCATCGGAGGAAGACATTATTTCACAAATGAGGGAAGGAAACATTTTTGTTTACTGGTTTGCGGGAGGACTTGTGGAATATTCCAAGATTCGGGCAAATCTGGGAAAAGACTTTGCCTCCGTGGGCTTACCCTCAGAAAATGGATCAGGGTTTATTGCCGAGTCATACGACTATCTAACGGTGAATGCTTTTTCAGAGAATCAAGAACTGGCAGCAGACTTTATGGAGTATATGCTTTCTGAGAGATGCCAGATCAAGTATGGCACGAACTGGGTGCGAAGGGACGTCATCGAAAGCCGCGTCAGGGAACGCGTGACCACGGAGGATTACGTTACCGGCAGAGAGGTGACGGAATGTCACTTTGTGATCAGTGACAATATGAGAAAGCGTTTGGCGGTAGATGAGGATGGTAATTCTTTTGTGAAGGAATACGTGACGATCATGGACAATGCGCGGCCATATTTTCCTCATGCAGGAATCCGCGAAATCATTTCTGAGGAAACAGATGCTTATTTTAAGGGGGCGAAGACGGCAGAAGAGGTTGCTGGCGTTATTCATCGCAGGGTTCAGTTGTTTTTGGACGAGCAGTGAAAAAACACGTGAGGTTAAAGTTTAAGATTGGTTTAAGATTATTGAGACGCGTCATTTTAAATGATAGAATACGTACAGAGTCATAAAGATGAGAGGAAACGGGGGGAAGGCAGTGAATCACGTTTTGTTATGCGACGATGAGGAAGACATTCTCTACGCTTTGAAGGTTTATCTGCAAAATCCGGAATATCAGTTTTTTGAGGCGCGGACGGGAAAAGAAGCAGTGCAGATCGTGAAGGATAACATGATCGATCTCGTTCTTATGGACATCATGATGCCGGAGATGGACGGAATGAAGGCGCTCTCGGAGATCCGGAAGTTCAGCAACGTCCCTGTGATTTTGTTGACGGCAAAGGGTGAGGAGATGGACAAGATCGTGGGTCTGGGGGCCGGCGCGGATGATTACGTCACGAAACCTTTTAATCCCATGGAGGTGGTGGCGAGGGTAAAATCGCATCTGCGCCGTTATACCATGCTTGGAGGGAGCTCCTCAAAGAATCACGTGCTTCGCATTGGCGGAATTGAACTAAATGATGAGAGGCGGGAAGTGCATCTTGACGGGGAGATGATTAATCTTACGCCGACGGAATACCAGATCTTAAAGCTTTTGATGAGTCATCCGGGGAAGGTTTTTCCGCCTGCGGAGATTTACACGTACGTTTGGAAGGAAGAGAACATGATCGGAAGCGAGAGTACCGTGGCGGTTCACATCCGGCACCTTCGCGAAAAGATCGAGATCAATCCGGCAGAGCCCAGATATCTCAAGGTTGTTTGGGGGCAGGGATATCGCATGGAGGAATATTAAATCTATGAAAAAAGCGTTGTTTTCCCTGCTTTTTTTATTGCTTTTCGTGAGCGTGACCATTGCATCCTTTTTGGGCGCGGGCACGGTATATTTGTATCGGCAGGATATTCTTAAAATGGATGAAAACGCCGTTCAAATAACCTTGGAGAACAAGATTGACGAATCCGCAATATTGCTTCACGATCTGGAACAAGATATGGGAATGGAACTGAAGAAATATCTTTTGGAACCAGAGACCGAAGAGACAAGAGACAGGATCCATTTCGAGTTGGCGAGGAAGATTATTGGCATCGCCTTGGAAAAGAGTTGGGAGGATGCAAAGGCATTTGCCAATAAATATCACGTGGAATACTATGTCGTTCACTCTTTGGGAAGAATCGTGGGCGGTAATTTAAAAGTCGTTGAGCAAGAAGATACGTCCGTTCAGACAGTCAGTTATTATAACAAGGGCACTTTGAAAGTGGAGACCTATCGGGTTTACGTACGCTATGACAAGCAGGCGTTTCAGTCTACGCTTTCGGAGGATTACAGGATCCTGTCGTTCTGGATCAAGAACCGCTACTTTGTGGTGACCGGATTTGTGACGTCAGCCTTACTTTCTTTCGTTTTGCTGTGTTTTGCATGTTTCTTGTTCAAGAGAAAAAACGTTTTGGAGAAAACGAACCTCGACGGACCTCCGCTGGATCTGGTGCTTGTCATGGGAGGCGCGGGAGCGTGGTTTCTTATTTACAATCTCGTTGCCTTAAGCAAAATGAACTGGACAAATCTCATGGCATTACTTCTAAACTGGTGTGCCGTGACATTGTTGCTTTTGACGATTTTCTTTTTTGTCATCTGGAGATTGCAGCGCAAGGGATGGCATCGACAGAATCTGTGGTATTGGACGCTCCAGGCGATCAAAAAAACAATGGCGGCGTGGGTAGAGATTTTCAAAAATCTTTCCACGACAAAGAAATTCTTATTTATGGAGCTTGGGATTTGCCTTTTGGAAGCATTATTGATCCTCCTTATTTTGCCCTGGCAAAGCGCAACCTGGATTTTGCTTGGGTCACTGGGTGGGTTTAAGGTGTTTTTGCTTCCCTGGATCCTTCGCTACGGGTTAGCGCTGGAAAAGGTGAAAAGGACGACGCAGGAATTGGCGGTTGGAAATCTGGACAGTCAGGTGGACGTGAAGGAATTGCCAAAGCCCATGCAAGCGATCGGCGAGAACGTGAATGCCATTGCCGGAAGCATTTCCGTCGCGGTGGAGGAAAGATTAAAGAGTGAGCGGTTAAAGACGGAGCTGATCACGAACGTTTCCCACGACATCAAGACGCCCCTAACCTCCATTATCAATTTTTCCGACATGATCCAAAAAGAGAAGACGGAGAATGAAAAGATCACGGAGTATGCGGAGCATCTTCACAGGCAGTCTTCAAGGCTTAAAAAACTAATCGAAGATCTCATGGAAGCATCCAAGGCTTCCACGGGAAATTTGGAGGTGCACCTGGAGCCTTGCGACGTCAAGGTTTTGTTGGGACAGTGTCTGGGAGAATTTGAGCCGCGCCTTCAGGAAAAGAACTTGGAACTGATCGTCAGACAGGATGAGCAGCAGCTTCACGTCATGGCGGACAACCGCATGCTGTGGCGTGTGTTTGAGAATTTAATGAATAATATATGCAAGTATGCTCAGGCGGACACGCGGGTGTATCTGAGCGCCAAACCGGTGGACGGACAGGCGGAGATCACCTTTAAGAACGTGTCGAAATATGCGTTGGACGTGGAACCGCAGGAGCTGACGGAGCGCTTTGTGAGGGGCGATCTCTCCAGGCATACGGAGGGTTTCGGGCTTGGACTGTCCATTGTCAGTAGTCTGATGGAACTGCAGGGAGGAAAGCTGAGCCTAGCGACGGACGGTGATCTTTTTAAGGCAATCCTGACGTTTCCGCTGATCTCTGCGACATCAAAGGGGGAAACCTTGCAAGACTAAATTTTGTTAGCCTTGTTTCGGATATTTTGCAGCGTGTTTATGACGGCAGCGTCTCGGAATTTTTGCAGCGTATTTGCGACGGCGTCCTCCTCATTGCTTCCGATCACGGCGGTGGCGATCTGCTTTAATTCGTCCATGGCATTGCTGACGGCATATGCTTCGTCGGCAATCTCAAACATGGAGACGTCGTTGACGGAATCTCCGAAGACAACCAATTTTTCAAAGCCGAGGCGTTCCTTAAGTTTTAGGAGCGCCTTGGCTTTTGTGCTGTTCTTGGGACAGATCTCAAGCCAGTATGCTTCGCCGTAGGTGTCTTTTTGGAAAACACATTCCCAATTGGAATAAGAGCGGACTCTCTCATAGGTGGGAGCAAGTTTTTCGTAATCGTCGATCATCGTAACGTAACCGGACTGTTCTCCAAAAAGGGCGTTTGGATCCTCAGTCACCTGCATCCGGTGGTCGTCCGCGTGATCCGCGACGTATTCCTGCAAACCAATGGACAATTCACCGTCACAGTAGGTTTTGATCATCCCGTCGCCCAAATAAGAGGAGACGAAACCGCAATGGGGAAGCTCCGGTAACAGGCTTTTCAAAAGGGAAATGTCTTCCTTGGAGAATATGGCTTTTTCCAGGATGGCCTCAGTCTCCTGATCAGCAAAGACGGAGCCGTTCCTTGTAATGACGGGCAAGTTAAGTCTTAAGCCAGCCGTTACGCGCTTTGCACTCTGGATGGAACGCGCCGTGGCATAGGTGAAAGCCATGCCCTCTTCGATCAGTTGATGGAGGGTTTGGATGGTATGTTCTGAAAGCGTTGCATCTTTGCGAAGCAACGTTCCGTCCAGGTCTGAGACAAATAACGTTGACGCGAGAGAATGATTCATGTCGTAAGGCCTCCTGGTAAAGTTTGCTGTGTTAATTTAGGCTTCCACCTTTTCTGCGATCATCACGTCCATGCAGTGCTGGTGGGGAATACCGCCGCTGTTGCAGTCGAAGATTTCCTCGTCCATCTTGTGGAACAGCCAGTCTGAATAATAGGTAAAGAGTTCGCCGGATTTCCAGCGGTAGCGATCCTTGTCCTTGTCGGGACTTTCCTTCACAAAGGACTTTTCCACGAAGACGTTCATGGTGTGCAGGCCGCCGGGCTTTGTGTGCTCCTGGAGGGATTCCAGAACCTCTGCCCGAAGGGCAGGCGGGATGAAATGAAAGACGCCGCTGCTAAAGATCACGTCATAATCCTGGGTGGGCCGGAAGTCTTTTACGTCCGCCTTGAAGAAATCAACGTAGGTTCCGCATTTCTCCGCGAGGAGGCGTCCCTTTTCCAAACCGGCGTCCGTCAGGTCAAAGGCTGAAACCTGATAGCCGTTTCGCGCAAGGAAGACGGCATCCTTGCCTTCCCCGCAGCCTATGTCCAATACCTTCAAGGGCTTTACGGGAGGCTTTCTTTTCATGATCTCATAGCAGAAACGGTTGGGCACGATGCCCCAGTAGTAATCCTCCGTCTGATAGCGCGCTTCATAATCGGAAAGGATGGGAGAGCGATATCCCACCAGCGCGTCCACGCTCGTATTTAAGAGCTCTGCCAGGATGGGGAGAAGCTCCACCTCAGGGCAGGCGACGTTTTTCTCCCATTTGGAAACGGCCTGAAAGGAAACGTGCAGTTTCTCCGCCAGGTCCTTCTGGGTCATGCCCAGCGCTTTTCTTTTTGTTGCGATCACGGCTCCAACGTTCATAATTTCTCCTTCTCTTCTCATTCACTTATAATCCCGTTCATTGTCAATCCCGTTCATGAATAATCCCGTTCATTGTCGATCTCGTTCATTGTCAATCCCATTCATGATTAATCCTGTTCATGGTTAACCCGTTCATGATTAATCATGCTTGGTAATTGGAAATGTGTTTTTTGTTTTTTATTTATAACAAACTCTCCGGAGATAATTCTATTATAAGTGGAATTTTGGACCATGACAATAACTGGATCGTTGAAAAAATGGATGAAATTCAACCAATGGTAGAATAACTATATGAAATTTTATAAAATATCGAAAATCGATATTGACAAGAACCCATATGCGTGTTATATTATCGATAATCAATATTGAATATCGATATAGACATGGAAATATGAATTAAGATTATTAAAACGTAACAGAAGCATTAATTTATAGAAAGGAAGGGATGAGCGGATGGCAAGGGCGAAGTATAAAACCTTGACGGAGCAGATGTTTTACATATTGATCTGTCTGAAGACGGAGTGCTGCGGCATCGACATTATGGAGATGGTGGCGGAGATGACGGACGGGCGAGTTGTTTTGGGGCCGGGAACGTTGTATACCCTGTTGGGGGATTTTGTGAAGCAGGGTTTTATCAAGGAGACGGCCGTGGAAGGGCGAAAGCGCAGCTACGTGTTGACGGATAACGGGCGGGCCGTCCTGAAGGAAGAATATGAGAGGTTGAAAGCCCAAGTGGTGGATTATGAGAGAAACATGCCGTGAAGCCTTTCAAAAACAGGCAATGAAGGCAGATACGATAACGTGAAGCGAAGTAACAATTATGGAAATAATTGAGTAAGGAGAAGCACATGAAGGAAGACGCGAATCATAAAAAAGTAAACCGTGCCATTCAATATGATAATCTTGAGGCGACGGCGAGATATTTGGAAAAGATGGCGAAGGACGGCTGGATGCTGGAGAAGGTTTCTTCTTCAACGCAGTTCCATTTTGTGAAGAGTGAACCGAAGGAGCTTCGGTTTGCGGTGGAGATTTTTTCCGAGGGGAGCGAGTTTGACACCCATACCATCGACAGCAATCTGGAGTACGTGGAATATTGTAAGAAGGCTGGTTGGAATTTTATCTGTTCCGCCGGAAAGATTGATTATTTTTATACGGAGGACAAGAATGCACCGGAGATCGAGAGCGATCCCAAGATGAAGCTTCAGGCGATCGAAAAGGCGCAGCGCCCCATGAAATTGATCTTTCCCATCATGTTTATCTGCATGGGCCTTGGTTTTCTGGCGATGCAGCTTACCATGAATCTAAATGCGATGGAGACTAGCTTTTTCCACTTTTCCGGTTTTTTGCTTTGGGTTTTTGCGGGAGCCCTTTACGCCGTGCAGTTGATCTCTTATCTGGTGTGGCGCGGGAAGGCCAGAAAAGCCGTAAAGAATGGGGAGAAGGTTCCGGCGAACAAGAGGAATCTTGGTTTTTACGGGGCATATGCCTTCATTTTGACTTGCGGCGTTTTGCATTCCGTGATCACCGTGTGGGTTGGACTTCAGTATCAGGAGAAGATCGTGTTTTTCATTCCCTGCATTTGGATTTCCATGCTGCTTTTAATTCTGTTAATTCACGGATTGTCAACCTTGGCAGAAAAAATGAAAATGGGTCGTATCTTATATAAAGTGATCACCATGGTGGTGATTCCCATTGGATTTACCGCGATTCTCACGGGCATCATTACGTATGTTGTATTATCCATGGATTATGACGAATTTGCGTGGCGCTACGTTGACGGCAAGGACATGGGCGTTTTCGGCTACAGTGAACGTTTTGTAAGTCACTCGGGCCAAAATCATCACTGGGGACATTTCCTTCTTAGTTTTGATCAATACACCCTGGAGGCTAGTAACGAAGACTGGAAAATAATGAATGAAGATAAGAACTATCAAGAGACGGGTGTTTATCAGATTCCTGACGGTGAGGAGAACGTTCCGGTTACTTTCACTTGGCACTTTGACATATATCAGACCGGGATCCCCGCAATCTATAACAGAATCCTTAAGGAGGCAAAGGCCGGAAAGGATTACCGGATGCTGAGCATTCGCTTTGATTATGATAAGGCAGTGCGTGAGCCCGCACTGGAGGTGAACGGTATTTCCGTTATGACTTATGAGGAGAATTACGACGGCGACATACTGTATCGCTATTTGATCACGGACGCGGACACCATCATTAATGCACGCTGCGACGAAGCCTTAACGGCCGATGAGATGACAGTCATTGAGAAATCCTTTATGAGATGAGATAAATTAAGGTTGAGTCATGGGTGTGTCACGGGGACGTGACTCAACCTTAGGCAGCAACCTTAGGCAGGTTCCCCTCTTGTAATTTAAAGTAAAACGTTATACAATGGGGCTAGAAGTCTATCCAGCTGAGGATGACTTAATCCATTTTAGAAAAGATAAGGAGAAATCACATGGCAGAACAAAGAAGACCTCTGGTATCCCATATTTTTACGGCAGATCCTTCCGCACATGTATTTAACGACAAGATTTACGTGTATCCCTCTCATGACCTTGCGCATGATGGCGAGGACAATGATAACGGTGATGAGTATCTGATGGAGGACTATCACGTTCTCTCCTTGGACAATTTGGATGCAGAGTGCGTGGATAACGGCGAAGCCCTTCACATGAAGGATGTGCCTTGGGTAAGCAAGCAGATGTGGGCACCCGACGTGGCGTTTAAGAATGGTACGTATTATCTGTACTTCCCCGCTCGCGACAAGGAAGGCATCTTCCGCATCGGCGTTGCAACGAGCACAAGCCCCGTTGGTCCTTTCAAGGCAGAAGAGAATTACATGAAGGGAACCTTCAGCATTGATCCCGCCGTATTTATCGATGATGACGGCAGGGCTTACATGTACAATGGCGGTCTTTGGGGCGGCCAGCTTGAGAAGTGGAAGACCGGCAGCTTTGATCCCAATGGCGGCGAGAATGCGCCTGAAGAACCGGAGGTTGGTCCCATGGTTGGCGAGCTGACGGATGACATGCTTCAGCTCAAGGGCAGCTATGATCATATCAAGATTCTGGACGAGAATGGCCAGGAGCTTCGCGCAGGCGATGAGGACAGAAGATACTTCGAGGATCCTTGGATGCACAAGTATAACGGAAAGTATTATTTCTCCTATTCCACCGGTACGACGCACTATCTGGTATATGCGGTTGGCGACAGCCCCGTTGGTCCCTTCACCTACAAGGGAAGGATCTTAGAGCCCGTGCTTGGATGGACGACCCACCACTCCATCGTGGAATATCATGGCAAGTGGTATCTCTTCTATCATGACTGTGAGCTTTCCAATGGCATCAATCACAGAAGAAACGTAAAGTACACCGAGCTGAACTACCGTGAGGATGGCAGCATCATCACCATCGAGCCTTACAAGTAATCGATCATAATTTGTTGGATGCAGGCCTCGCAGGATAACGGCGAGGCCTGTTACCATAAAGTACCATTGAGGAGGAAAGTGAAAAATGAAAGCTGGTAAGAAACTGATTGGCGCGATTATCGCCGTTGTCGCAGTGGTTGGCGTGATCCTGATCGCTTCCGGTTCTCTTGCAAAGGGAATGCACAAGACGTTTGACAGCCCGAAGAAGTATTTTGCGTACGTGGAGAAGCAAACGCTCCTTAGCAAAAAGGACAACGTGCTTCGCAACGTATATGAGAACCTGAGTGACACCGTTACGAAGGAAGACCTTGCCATGGAGGAGCAGATCACGCTGACCATCGGCGATGAAGGACAATCTTATCTCCGTCTGCTTAGGGACATGGGAGTGGATCTTTCCTGGTTGACCAGTGCAGGCATCAAGTACTACGTTAATACCAAGGACAACGACGTAGAGTTTACGACGACGCTGTATCTGAATGAAAAAGAGATCCTGAATCCCACCTTTATCCTGGATTCCCAGAAGAAGGCCGTATATGCAAAGATCCCTGAGCTCACCAAGGACATTGCAAAGTATGACCTGGATCAGTTTAGCGAGCAGTTTGATGAGATCTTCACGAAGCTTGAAAAATTCAGAAAAGCATATCCTGACACCAAGGAAGCAGACAAGCTTTTCTCCAAATACGTAAAGCTGGTTCTTAGCTGCGTTGAGAACGTGGAGAAGGAAAAGGCAGATTTCGAATGTGACGAAGTAACGCAGAAGTGCACCAAGCTGAAGGTTACCTTGAAGGACAAGGACATTCAGAACATCGTAAAGACCGTATGTAAGGAAGCCTCGAAGGATAAGGATTTAAAGAAGCTTTTTGAAGAATTGTGCAAGTCCCTGGAGATCGATGATTTCGACAAGTACTATGACCGGTTCGTGGAAGCCATGGAATCCATGGAGGAGAATGCTGAGGAAATTGAGCTTGGCGGAAAGATCGTCGTTGAAGTATATGTTGACGGTGATGCTGAGATCGTCGGCAGAGTATATAAATTCGTACCGGATGAAGGAGAGGACTTTACCATCAAGATCGGTCACGCAACGAAGGGCAGCAAGAGAGGCTTTGAGGCAAGCTTTAAGAAAGGCGAGCACGTTGCAAAGTTCGCAGGAACCGGCAAGTTAAAGGGCAACAAGGTTACCGGTGAATATGCGTTAAAGATTGACGGTGAAAAGTCTTTTGCGATCAACGTGGAAAAGCTTGACCTGGGAGCTTTGGTGGATGGTTACGTGAAGGGTCATTTCTCCTGTGAGTTCGATGGCAATATTGGCATGATCACGAGCCTTTTACCGAGGCAAATCCGAAGGAACGTCAGCAATTTTTCTGACATGGATATGAAGCTTGGATTAGACCTGAACATTGACACGAGTGCAAAGAAGCACAATATTGATCTTGGAGTTTTGAAGGATGGCGAGGAGCTTTTCCGCATAGCCTTCAAGGGTACGGTCAAGAGTGCTTCCAAGGTGAAGATCCCCAGTAAGGCCGTAGACGTGACGGAGAGTTCGGATCTTCAAAGCTTCCTGGGAGATCTTTCCTGGGATAGTCTGCTGGATAAGCTGGAGGATGCGGACGTTCCGAAGGAATATCGCGACATGATGAAGGAAATCATGGATTAATAATGTTTTTAAGAGAAGAGACAGGAAACTGTCTCTTCTTTTTTAATGACAAGTGTTCTTTGCATATGCTAAAATAGTAACGTAAGCGTGATGCTACGTGCTTTCGAGAGGCGCGCGGGAAGGTGTTCATCGATAAGGGGGAAGGGCATGGCGAAAAGGTTTCAGGGGATCAACTGGAAAAAGGACGTATTTGGCGGCATAGTGATCGGCTTTGTCTCCATCCCTATTGCCATGGGTTATGCGCAGATTGCGGGACTTCCGCCGGTCTACGGTCTGTACGGTTCCCTTCTGCCCATTTTGATCTTTGGTCTCTTGACCTCCTCGAAGCAATTTATCGTCGGCGTGGATGCCATGCCGGCGGCAATGGTGGGCGGTATCTTGGCACAGCTTGGGATCGCCTCCCAATCCCTGGAGGCAAGAATCCTGGTGCCCGTGACGTCTCTGCTCGTGGCAATCTGGTTTTTCATTTTTTACGTTTTTAAGGCGGGGCGCATCGTAAAGTACGTTTCGATCCCAGTGATGGGCGGGTTTATCTCAGGCGTCGGCGCGACCATTATCCTGATGCAGATCCCGAAGCTTTTTGGCGGCGATCCCGGGACGGGGGAAGTGGTTGCGCTTCTAAATCATATTCTGGATCAGCGGGGGAGCTTTCATCTGTTGTCGTTTGCGTTGGGAATTGGAACCATAGTGGTTATTTTACTTTGCAAGAGGTGGATTCCCAAGGTGCCCATGACGGTCGTTATGATGTTGGCTGGAGCCTTGGCGCAGGGCTTCCTTCATTTGGACAGGTATGGCGTGAAGGTCATGGGCGAGGTAAGCCCTGGACTCCCAAGGCTTGTGCTTCCTGGGTTTTTGTGGGTAAAATCCGGAGATTTCCCGGCGATCACGCCGGAGCTTCCCTGGAGGGGGGGCTACGTACCTAGATTTTTCCTGTTTGAGATTGAGGGACTGTTGGAATTCCTTCCGGATCTTTTATTAGAAACGCTGGGAATTGCCGGGGTGATCATGGCGCAAACGCTTTTGGCTTCCGGCAATTATGCAAGAAAATATCAGGACTCCCTGGATCATGGCAGGGAGCTTTTGGCATATGGCGCCATGAACGTCGGCGGGGCAATCGTGGGCGTATGTCCCATCAACGGAAGCGTATCTAGGAGCGGCATCGCGGATTCCATGGGCGTCCGGTCCCAGGTTGCTTCCTTTGTGGCATCCGCCACCATGCTCTTGGTGATTCTTTTTGGAACGCCAATCATAAAATATTTACCGGTACCGGTCCTGACGGGGATCGTTATGACGGCGCTGATCGGGATTCTTGAGATCAAAATGGCGAAGAAGCTTTGGAAGGTTGGAAAGAATGAATGGATTGTATTCATGCTTGCCTTTTTGGGAGTATTATTGTTCGGAACCATGGGCGGCATCATCATTGGCGTTTTGCTTTCCTTTGGAGAGGTTGCGATGCGCGCCGTGATCCCGCCGACGGCTTATGTTGGAAGGATTCCGGGGCATGGGAATTTTTATTCCCTGAAGCGCAATTCTGACGCGAGACCCATAAAAAACACTTTGATCTATCGGTTTAGCGGGAATCTTTTCTTTGCAAACGTTGATCTTTTCTGTGATCAGATTGAGGCCGGGATTCAGAAGGACACGCAGCAGGTCGTGGTGGACGCAAGGGGCATCGGAAGCGTCGACGTGACGGCGACGGAGCGACTCGTTCAGCTCTATCAGGAGCTAAAGGGGCGGGGGATTTATTTCTTTCTCACGGAGCATGACGGATCCCTAAATGATCAGCTGCGAAAAATGGGCGGCGAGAGATTGATCCAAGAGGGCGTTGTGCGCCGGACCATCACCTTGGCCCTCAGGGAAGCGGGACTGGAAAAGCCTTATGAGCTTGAGGAGTCCGGGGAAAGCAGAAGAGCAGGGAAGGGAGCTTCCCCTGAAGGCGCTGCGGCAGGGAAGGGAGTTTTCCCTGAAAACGCGGCAGCAGGGACGGAACCAGATGAAAAAGGCATTGAGGCCAAGGAGCGCCTTGCGGAATTTGAATGGGTGTTTGGCAAGGAAGCGGAGGCAAAAATGGAAGAACTTGCCCATTCCATGGCGGAGCAGCTGGCGGCAGCAGGCTCGAAGGAAGAGGAAGTGGAGGCAATGCTTTTGGATAAGGAGGGCGTCAGGACCTCTTGGGGATTGCTTGGGCGTTTTGACGAGCATGAGTTCTGGGATTTCATGGAGGTGAATCTGGAGGAGCTTGTCCGGGAAGGGAAGATGGAGCCTGGGCTGGCGGCCAGGGTGGAACGCCACATTGAAAAGAGAAGGGAATTTGGCCAGAAAAAGCTTGAGGAATTGAACCCGCAGGCGGCGAAGCTTCTTGCAAGCCATGGGAAGGTGATCCGGAATTACGTGAAGAGAACACATCCCAAGGAATATGAGAAATATCTGGAGCTGCAAGGAAAGCAGCGCAAAATAAACGATAAGTAAAGAATGAATTTAGAGAAAATGGCAGAGATAGAAGAAGAAAAGACAATTAGGGAAGAAAACTGTGAAAAAGAAGACGGTAAAAAAGGGAAGAGCCAAGGGAAAAAACTAAGCGGCAAGGCGAAATTTTGGATTGGAGTTTTGATCTTGTTTATACTATCGCTTCCGGGGTATCTGCTCGGATTGACCGTCAGGACTTATGAGATCAAGGATGAAAGGATTCAGGGAAAACTTCGCATTGCTTTGGTCACGGACCTGCATTCCTGTAAATATGGAGAGGGGCAGTCAAAGTTACTTTCCGCCATTGAGGAGCAGCATCCGGACGTGATCCTTTTAGGCGGGGACATTTTTGACGACAAGCTTTCTGACGTAAGGGCGGAGGAGTTTTTGGCGGGGATTTCCGGGAAGTACCCCTGTTATTACGTGACGGGAAATCACGAGTTCTGGGCTGGGGGAAATGCCTATCGCGTAAAGATGGAGATCCTTGAAAAATATGGCATTACAAGATTATCCGGAGAAAGCACGCTGTTGGAGACCGGAAGCGGCACGGTCCGGCTGTGCGGTATTGATGATCCTGATGCCATATTGGTGCAGTCGCAGTTAAATGCAAACGCGCAACTGTTAGAGCTGAAGGAAACGGTTTCGGAGGATGAGTTTACGATTTTGTTGACTCACAGGCCGGAATTGATCGATACGTACGAGAAGGCTGGTTTCGATTTGGTGCTTGCAGGACATGCCCATGGCGGTCAGGTCCGGATCCCCGGGATCATGAATGGTTTGCTTGCGCCCAATCAGGGGCTTTTTCCGAAATACGCAGGCGGACGGTATGAAAAGAATGGCATGACCATGATCGTCAGCCGCGGCCTTGCAAAGGAATCGACGTTGTTTCCAAGATTTTGCAATCCGCCGGAGCTCGTAATCATTGATCTGGCGGGTGAGGACAATTGAATGCTCCCTAAGAAGGAATGAGACGTTCGGGAAAAGTTGGACGGGCGGTAAAAAAATTTTTGAAAAAGGTATTGACCTTACAGTTAACTATAATGATACCGTGGTTTCAGGAGGTAAGGATATGATCACAATTCAAGGATTTGCAAAGCTTTGCAACTGCAATGCACAAACGCTTCGCTATTATGACAAGATCGATCTTCTGAAGCCGGCAAAGGTGGATGAGTGGACGGGCTATCGCTATTATGAGGAGAAGCAGGCCCTGTTGTACGTGAAGATCAAAAATCTTCAGCAGGCAGATTTTTCAATCGATGAGATCAGGGAGCTGCTGGATCAGAGCGACGACGTTTTGATGGAAGCGTTTAACAAAAAGATTGCAGAGCAAGAGAGCAAGCTTGCGCAGATCAAGAAAATCCAAGCATCATATCTGGAAGAAACTATGACGATGGAAAGATTAGTAAATGCAATTTCAGGAATGATCGAGGAGCAGACCGGCAATCCGGAAATTTGGAAGGAGTGCGGCATCGATCCGGAAAAAGACACGGAGTACGTGGCAAAGGCGAATGCGCTTCTTGCAGATTGGCTTTCACAGTGTAAGGAGATGGGTGAAGACGTCTTCATGCAGATGGATGACCGTCTCATTCCCGGTGCGCGGAAGGTGACGAAGGAGCTGGAAAGCGGGAATTGGAAAGAAGCGCAAAAGCTCATGCTGACCCGTGAGAGCAGAAAAGATGAAAAAATGCCAAAGAACGTGGAGGTGCTTTTTGAGCGTCACGGCTGGGAGCACGTGGCGGACTTTATGAAGGAGATGCCTGAGATCGAAGAGGGAAGAGAGTACTTTTTCGTGTTTGAAGTGCAGGAGGACAGTCCAGTATGTGAGCCTGGTTTCACGATGACGTTCCTTGTACTGGTGGCATCAAAGATGGAAGTGTTCCGCGGCGGCGTTACCTGCAACATTCACTTAAGCAGTGACGGGCAGAATCATTTTAAGATGCTTAGGGAAAGATAATTTAACTGGCGGTCACGGGAAAAATAAGGTATAATGGGACCAGAAGCGAATTCCAGGCGTGGGGAGTTTTGGAAAAATCACTTTGACGGAGGATAAAGCTGATGGGATTTAAATTTCCGTGGTCGAAAAAGAAGGAAGAACGGGAAGAGTATCAACCGGAAGTAAAGCAGGAAGAGAGACAAGAGAACTGGAACGTAAATCGCCAAGAAATCCAGCAGGAGAATTGGAACCCGATCCGGCAGGAAACCCCTCAGGAACAGCCTGCAAAGAGAGGCGTTAGTGGGCTTACCGAACAGGAAATCTACGGCGTGAGGAGCATGCTGGATGTGAAGGGTGAGCTGGAAGCCATGATCTTTGTTCAGAAGTTGACAGGTGCCAGTCTGGAGGAAGCGCAGACTTTCGTGAAGAAGCTTGCGTCGGAAGCGCGTTATGCCAGACAAGAGGAAGATGCAAAACTGGCTAGCTTTGGCGAGGAAAGTGACAACCGCGACGTATTACAGCAAAAGGCGTTGGATTCCTTATCGACTGAGGAGATTGCGGAATTGAAACAGGTCATTAAGGGAAGAGGCGCAGTGGTTGCCATCAAAATGATTCGGGAGAAGACGGGCGTAGGCTTATATGAAGCAAAGCAGTATACCGACAGATTGTCTGAGGAATTAAGGTAATCCAAATGATGAGGAAAATGCAGGATTGCTTCAGGAGCAAATGGCAGAAAAGGTGCTCGAATTGAGCTGGCTCATCCCAAGAGCCAGCCGGAGAAAATGGAAGTCAGGATCGTGATCGTGCCAATCGAAATGGCGGTGGTCACTGCTATGGCAGAGGAGAGGATCGTTGTGTCCTCTCCTATTTTTTCGGCCTGGATCATGGGAAGGTTCCCAACGGGCACGGCGGCCATGAGACACATGGCGAGCGTCGCCACGGGATCAAATTTCAGTGCGTGCATGATCAAAACAATGCTCACGGGAACAAGGAGCATGCGAAGGAAGACATAGGCCCAAATGCGAACGTCCTTGACGGATGCCATGAGATTGGACCTGGCGATGGAAACGCCAAGGAGAGTCATGGAAAGGAATACGGTGGCATTTCCCACGTATTCGATGGTGTTTGCAAGGATGGGCGGGAGCGTTACATTGTACCAAAAGACAACGAGACTAAGGACCGCCATGATGGTGCCGGGGCTGAGAATTCTTTTTAAGGCATGGCCGAACCCGCTGAGGCCGGAGGGTGCTGAGTTATGCACAGAGTTATGCGCAGCGGGGCCAGATGTAGACTGTTTTGCCTTGGATGAGCCGTGCGTAGCTTGTTTTGCCAAGGCCGAGTCGGATGCAGCTTGGTCAGACGTGGGAAAGCCGTGCGCAATTTGACCACCCGCGGTGATTTTGCCGCGGCCCAGTACAGTGACGCCGTGGGTGTAGAACAACAGGCTGTAAAACACGTTGATCACGATGACGTAGAGGATTGCGTTGGCGGGCAGAATGGCCTTTGCCACGGGAATGCCAAGGAAGCCCGTGTTGGTATACACGGTCATGAGGTGGTAGAATCGGCGCTTGTCAGGCTCGACGCGCAGAATCCACGGAATGATAAAGCCAAGCAGGATGAGCAGGGCATAGAAGGCCGCACCCAGCGCGATGGCGGTGAGCAGATCCGCGTGGGTTGCCGTCAGATTCCCCGAAAGGATGGAAGCCATGATCAGTGCGGGATTGCACACGTCCACCACGATTGCAGATAACTTTTTTGAAGTGAGAGCGTCAATGACGTTCTTTTTTTGTAAGGCAAAGCCGATGGCGACGAGAATGCAGATCACGCCCATCTGCTGTAAGATAACTGATAAACTCATAGAATGGATCCTCTTTTATTGATATTATTTTTTGCTAGGAATGTTCTACGAAGGGGCGCTGCATAGCGAAGGACAAGCCGAATGGCTTGCCAGCGCGTCATCCAACGAATGCGCTGCATTTGGCTGATGGGCACCGCCGTAAGTGGTGAACACGCATATTTTTCCGTTTTCATTTTTCGCGTGCATGCAAAATTTTCCTTCGACACGCGTAACTTCACTTTACTCCCTTTCGCGTGTCGATTTTCAACCATTTTAAGCATTTTGCCATTCATAAACACGCGTTTTCCTTCAAAACGGTTCCTTGCGTGTATGCCTTTTGACACAATTTACACGCACTTTTGTTGCTATTTTTATTTCGCGTGTATCCCCTGAAAAATGCTTACACGCAATTTAATTCATTATCTCATTTCGCGTGTCAGCATCCCAAATCGCCGACACGCAATTTTTCATTTTCGCCCTTTCCGCATGTAATTCTCGTAATCCATACATGCGTATTTCACTTTCTTTCATCCCGCGTGTCCGTATTCAAAGGCTGATCAAACCATTTAAACCAATTTCGACTTGCAGAACAAACCAGCCCGACAAACCCCGGTTTGTCGAACGTCAGCGCCTGACACATTTGCATTTAAGCGATTGCATTTTAGCATATCTTCCCAATAGTTGCAATAAGCAGGAATTGTTGTCAATCACTAGTTTTTGACTAATAAAGTGGAGCAGTAAAGCGGATTAAATAAATGGGAGTAATATGGAGCAATAAAGTAGGCCAGACACTGTGAAACGGGTGCCTAGCCACAGTTTTTTAAGAACCGCTCAAACAAAGCTTCAGACGTCTTAAGAACCGCTCAAGCAAAGCTTCAGACGTCTTAAGAACCGCTCGAACAAAGCTTCAGATGTCTTAAGAACCGCTCGAACAATAGCTTCTTACGCCAAAGCGCCAGAAGGCGTAGCTTGGGATCAGGAACAGAAGGGCGAGGAGCGGGAGAAAGATGAGCAGCGGATTGTCGTTTTTCCCAATCACGTAGGTTAGCGGATAGTATTGCACCAACGCGTAGGGAATGATGAAGGTTCCGAAGAAGAGCATCTTTTTCCCATAGACGTCGATGGGATATTTGCCGTGCTCCCTGGCGCCGTCCGTAAAGACGTTCATGAACTCCAGGCCTTCCAGCGTAAAGAAGCAGAAGGCGGCGTAGATCATAAAGATCCCGGAAAAGAGCGCCGTTCCGCCGATCAGCATGAAAAGGAGCGTCAGGACTTTCGCAAAATTCCAGTCCACGCCGCAGCGGGGGATCGCGTAGACAAACATGAGGAGTGCCTGCAGCATTCTGCCGATCCTTGTCAGCTCGAATTTGCTTCCAAGCACCTGCAACACTTCATTCCGGGGACGGACCAGCACTTGATCAAAGCTTCCCGTCCGCACCATGGAAGAGAAGGAGTCGAAGCCTCTTGCGACCATCTCCGCAATGGAGAATTCCATCAGAAAGATAGCGAAGCAAAGGAGCACCTCTTGGTAGGTGTAGCCCTTGACGCTGTGAAAACGCTGGAACATGAAATACACGCCCAGAAAGACGCTGAAGGACACGAAGAACTGTCCTAGGACCATCATGAAAAAGGATGTTTTATATTGCATGGTACAGCGGACGTTGATCCCGATATAGTGCATCCAGAGTTTCAGTGCGCTTGCACGTTCTTTTCTTGGCATATTCTCACCCCCCTTGAATACAGGCCTTGCGCTCTGCCAGGCGGCAAAGACTGCTGCCGATGAGGACCAGCGCGATCAGCCAGAAAAACTGCAGACCCAACATGACTTTCACTTCTTCCGCCGGCAAGCTTCCGGTATAGATCCGTAAAGGCGCGTTCTGCATGGAGGCAAAGGGCAGGAGCTCAATGACGGCCCGCACCTTATCCGGCATGAAGGGGATCGGGATGATGCCGCCGGCGAGGAAATCCACCAGTGAGGCAAACAAAACCCGCACGCCCTGCGGCGAGATCGTAAAGAAGGTTAGGCCGTAGACGATCATGCAAAAGGCCGTTGCCACCGCCGTGCCTAGGACGAGTGAGAGCACAAATAACAGGAAGGTGCCTAGGTCTGGTGGAAGGATCATGCGGTAAGGCTTCGGTACCAGAAAGGCTACGATCAATATGGGACTGCACCGCAGCACCGCACGGGAAAACCGGTTGGCGAGGCTCCTTGCGATCCACATGTTGTAGATCCGGATGGGGCGGCACAGCTCGTAGGCGATGTTGCCGTTGGAGATGGTGTCGAAGATTTCGTTCTCCAGCATCCAGGTGTTAAACAGGGCGAGAAACGCCTGCTGCAGCCACACGTAAGTCACGGTATCTTGAAAACTCATGGGAAAGGCGCCAGGGTCTGACTCATAAAAGGCAGAGAAGGCGATGATCAAAAGAAAGCCCCACGCAAACTGCGTGGTGATCCCGGCCGCGGCAGCAGCCCTGTATTGCAGGCCCTGGATAAACCGAAGCCGGAAGAAGGATTGATATTTTCGTACAGACAACGATGCTTTCATCCGGCCACCCCCTACACGTCGAAGGAGCGGTAGAGCTCCGCGATGGTTTCGTCGATGTTTTCACCACCCTTTTTAATGTCATCGAGCGTCCCATCCATCAGGATCTCGCCCTTGCCGATCAAAATGATCCGGTCGGAGAGGGCCTCAATGTCCTGCATGTCGTGGGTCGTGAGCAGCACCGTGGTTTTGTGGAGCTGGTTTCTCTTCCGGATGAAATCCCGGACGGCCAGCTTGGACACCGCATCCAGGCCGATGGTGGGCTCATCCAGGAATAAAATCCTGGGATTATGCAGCAGGGACGCCGCCAGTTCGCACCGCATTCTCTGACCAAGGGACAACTGTCTCACGGGAGAGCGCAATAATTCTCCCAAGTCCAATAACTCAGTTAATTCTTCCAGATTTTGTTTGTAGCTTTGTGGAGAAATGGAATAAATGTCTTTGAGAAGTTCGAAAGAATCAATGACCGGCACGTCCCACCACAATTGTGACCTTTGTCCAAACACGACGCCGATTTCCTTTACGTGACGGATCCTGTCTTTGTATGGAATGCGTCCGTCCACCAAAACCGTCCCGTCGTCGGGTGTTAAAATGCCGCTTAGAATCTTGATCGTGGAGCTTTTTCCGGCGCCGTTTGGCCCGATGTACCCCACCATCTCACCATCATTGATGGTGAAACTTATGTTTTTTAGAGCATGGATGGTCTCATACTCCCGGTGAAACAAGGATTTCCATGCCTCACCAAAGCCTGCGTTTCTCTTTGCAACCTTGTACGACTTACTTACGTTTTCCATCGTAATCATTGTTACTTCCCCCTGGTAGTTATACTCTTGTTCGTTTGCCTCACGTCATATCTTGCCAAGTTCCCGGTACGCACCTTATGAAATTACTGCAGTATCTGCGATTTTTGTCGCGTGAAAATTAGTCTACTATGTTTTCGGCGAAAATGCAACTTATTTTTTCAAGATTTTTCATTTATATAAGAAAACTTAAATATTTAAACTAAAACTTTAAATTCTTATTGACAAACTTATATAACCGTGATATATTAAACTTGCCGGCAGGAAAAAATTGAAATAATTAAACTAAAGCTTTAAATCATGAAAAAGAAAACAAGAATTGTTTCAGATGATGACAAGGAGGAAATAGATCATGGAAGAAAGCAAATTAAAGGTAAGACGTAGAAAAATAAGGATCATGCAGGCATTGACGTTTTTTCTCGTAATGATCATGATGTTTTCCCTTCAAGATTTCTTTAGGGATTTAACGAGCAAGAATGCAACGTATGAGATCCGTTATGAGATGCCTCTTGGCGTGACGAACGGGCAGCACGTGTACGAGCTTTTCAAAAACGGCGAGCACATATGCGACGTGGATTACAATGAATTCAATCTTTTGGATGAGAACGGTAACCAGGATATTTGGTATTGCCTCATGATCCAGGACGTGCGGAACCTTTGCTACATGGTCATCCTGAGCATCATGTTGATCGTTGTCATCATCATAGTGAACGACACGATCGACGGCGCGCCTTTCAATCGCCCAAACGTAAAGCGCATTCGCTTGATCGGGGCGTTGCAGATTGCGCTTGCGATCGTTCCGGGGCTGGTGACCTCATTGATGAAATTCTTCAAATTTGAGTATGCAAACATTAATTTCCAGTGGACGGGATTCTATATGTTTATCATCGCTTTTGCCATTATGATGCTCGCGCAGGTCTTCGATTATGGCGTAAAACTTCAGGAGGACGTGGACAGCATCGCCTAACAAGGCAGGCTTCGGGATTGGCATGCCACGTAAGACGGCAATCACTTGAAATTGCGGTGGATTGTGGCATGCGACGAAACTAACGCGCAGGATGGAACGTGGAGGATGGAATATGATCATCATCAGGTTAGACCGCATGATGGCGGATCGGAAAATATCATTGAATGAATTGGCGGACAAGGTTGGCATGACCAACGTCAACCTTTCCAACCTAAAGACGGGAAAGATGAAGGGCATCCGCTTCGAGACCCTCGAGGCGATCTGCAAGGTGCTGGACTGCCAGCCCGGCGACCTCATGGAGTACAAACCCGACTGAACGTGACACGGGGACGTGTCTACTGACATGTTAGCAACCGAATAAACTCGGGGCCGAGGCTTGATAGTATCCCTCAGGCACGCTCGCGCTTTTTGGCGAGCCTTCGGCTCGTCCTCGCTACGCTTCGGATCGCAGACAAAGTCTGCGACAGTTGCAGCGTATCGGTACTAAGGTGTCACGAGCGAATCCGTCACACGCGACAGATTCGCTCGTATACGCCACCTAAGTACCGACGCTTGGCACACATGCCTGAGGGATACTATTCAAGCCATCCCCTCGAGTATGTAGTAAGTTTTAGTTAATAATGTGTCAGTAGACACGTCCCCGTGACACAAAACATAACAAAGAAAACGCTTGCGATTTTGCCGATTATCAGTTATACTTACTTGCACGACGGCGAGAGGAGGTGAAATCCATGCATTCGTACTTAAGGGCCATTGGCTTTAGCGAGCTGAAAGACCGGAAGAAATTGAAAGAGATCCTGACGGACACCATTATGACGGCGGACCGCAGAGGTTATACCATGAATTCGGAGAACGTCATGTTGGGCGAATTTTGCAAGGATTTCGCTGACGGCATGGGGATCGCCGTGTGCGGTGAGTTTGACGAGGAAGACAAGTTTATTTATGAATATTATTACCCGTACCTTCGGGGCGAGGGCGTGACCACGCGGGAGGATGTCTCCGTGGAACGCCACGCGGCAAGGGATTCCTACGCGGGCGTCGTGGAGGACGTGAACATGGGCGTCTCCATGATCTTTTACCTGCAGAATATGATCCCCTACGTGAATGCGCAGACGGCGGGAAGACTTCCGATCCGCGGGACGACGCTGACCCTTTCGGGGCTGTCCCTCAGCGGCAAGATCCTGTTCCCCATTCACGTGGACGAGGAGCAAAAGGATCAGATCCGTCGCCGCACCATCAAGAGAAATCAATTGATCGAAGAGGCGCGCAAGGGAAGCGAGGAAGCCATGGAGACCTTGACTTTGGACGACATGGACACTTATTCTGCGATCAATTCCCGCATCCAGCACGAGGACGTGTTCTCCATCGTTGATACCTTCTTTATGCCCTATGGCATGGAGTGCGATCAATATTCCGTCATGGGAGAGATCGTTGGCATGCGCCTTGTGACCAATCACGTCACGGGGGAAAAAATTTACGTCCTAACAATTTGCTGTAATGAATTGACATTTGACGTATGTATCAATATAATAGATTTGTTGGGTGAGCCGCAGGTGGGCAGAAGATTCAAGGGAAACGTCTGGCTCCAGGGCTATATTAATTATCCCGATAATTATTAAAAGTTCCTTTAGTTAAATGGATATAACAGGCCCCTCCTAAGGGTCAGTTGAGGGTTCGATTCCCCCAAGGAACGCGTAAAACCGGAAGCTTCTTGCTCCCGGTTTTTTTGTCTCAAAATGAACTTTTTTCAAGGTTATGAAAATATATGGGTGAAGGCGAGAAACCACGTGACGTCACAAAGGAACCTAAGATGAACAAAGCAGATGCGGAAAAGATCATAACTGAATATGGAAAAGCGCTCCACTCCTTCTGCCTATATTGCACGCAGAATAAGGAAAACGCGGATGATCTGTACCAGGATACGTTCCTTGTGGCGTTTGCGAAAGATGAGATAGAACAAGAGGCGAATCCGAAGTCCTATCTGATCACGATCGCCATGAACCTCTGGAGGAATCAGATGCGCAAAACCGCCTGGCGGAAAAGGATCGCGGACGTTTCTTACCTGGATGCGGAAAAGCTGGCGCTGATCGCGGACGAGGGACGTTCCGTGGAGGAAGAGGTGCAAAAAAGACAGGAGGAAGTACTGGTCAAAAAGAGCGTTCTGGAACTTCCGGAGAAGCTTCGCATTGTTGTTTTGGCTTATTACATGGAAGACATGTCCATCGAGGAGATCGCCTCGGCACTGCAGATTCCTGCCGGAACGGTAAAGAGCAGGATGAACAAGGCAAAGAAGCTGTTAAAGGAGAAATTACAATATGGAGAAGATGGAATTAGATATATTGCTGAAACAATCCCTGACGCCAGATAGTCAGCCGGAGGAATGCTTAAAGCAAACGATCCTGGAGAGGATGGAAACGGAAGACGTTTCCGAAAAGATCCGGAGCTTGGAAACGGCAAAGAAGTGGAGAAAGCGCAGTATGCTGCCGAAGGTGGCAGCAGTGGTGCTGGCCATTCTTGTGGTTGGTGCCGGATCTGCTTACGCAGCCGGCCGGATCAAACAGGCGAAGGTAGTAGAGCATGGAATTATCCTTGAGGGGGACGCTGACTGGGTCCAAGCCATTTATAAGGACTATGAAACGCCGGAGGATTTTTATGAGAGCCTTACCATACCGAAGGAAATAAACCCAGACGAGTACGAAGAAGAGATCATCTGGGAAACTCCCGGACCGGATGATCATTGGATCAACAAAGAGACGCGAACGACAATCTGGAGTGAGGGGAACGGGCAGAAGTCAACGACGTACACGTATGCTTATTCGAAGTATGCGCAGGCCGCGGCAGATTGGAATTACTTGAATCTTTTTGGTAAATTACCGGCAGATCTCACGGAAGAAAGCATATGTTACTGCCATTCGGACGTAGGAGCAGACGAGGAGGCGGAAACGGCACGGATTTGTAACTTGATCTCTGTCTTTAAATATCATGAGAGGACCGTGAACATGACGCAGTCAGTGTACCGCAGCATGGATAAAGATACTGATGAAATCAAGGGATCCGACATCATAGAATATTTCTACGTCCGGGAAAAGGGCAAAGTTTACTCCTACGTGGCAAAAAACGGAACAGAATATACGCTAGTGGAAGACTTGGCGGAAGATAAGGAGACGCTGGTCGCCTTTATCGCGGAGGATGAATATATTCTCATTAGATTTTTCGACTTCACGGAGGAAGAAATACGTCAGTTTCTTGATCTTTTGAACCTATAAAAAACTGTAGAAAAAAAACAGAAAAAAATACTTGAAATATATTTTTAATTCACTTAGGCTTGTTTTAGGACGTCCAAAAGAAACCATTTTGGAAGGAGAAAAACAAGCGTGACAAAAGAACAACTGCATAGATTTGTTGCGGAAAGTACGGGTAATGAGAGCAACGTCTGCCAGATATACGCGATGAAGGCCGGGGTGCCCGTCTACAAGGATTGCTGGCGCGGTTTCCAGACGGAGGACGCCATGCACGTGGCATCCGTCACCAAAGGCATCATGGCGCTTCTTGCCGGCATTGCAATCGACAAGGGCTTTATCAAGAGTGAGGAGCAGAAGGTCCTTGATTTTTTCCCGGAGTATGAGGTAAAGCGCGGGGAAAAGACGATCTACGACGTGACCGTAAAGCACCTATTGACCATGACGGCCCCTTATAAATATAAGAGTGAGCCTTGGACAAAGATCTGCACGTCCGCGGACTGGACGAAGGCGGCGCTGGACTTTCTGGGCGGACGCGGCGGGATCACCGGGGAGTTTAAGTATGCAACCCTTGGGATCCAGATCCTTGCCGGCATCATCGAAAATGCTTCCGGGGAGAATTGCCTTGATTTTGCGAATAAGTACCTGTTCGCGCCCGCGGGCATCGCGGAACACGCGCCTCACGGGGACAGCTCCAAGGAGGATCAGTTCGACTATCTTATGAGCAAGAACCCTCGCAAAAAGGAGTGGTACAACGATCCCCGGGGAACCGTCACCGCTGGCTGGGGCCTCACCTCCTCCGCGGCGGACCTTGCAAAGCTTGGCAACCTGGTACTGAATCAGGGCCGCGCCGGAGAAAAGCAGGTGATCTCCGCGGAGTGGATCAAACGAATGACGGATTCTCACGTGGAGCTGGGGAAAATGTTTGGCTTCATGCAGTACGGCTACCTTTGGTACCGGCCGCATAAGGATGACCGTGTCTTTGCGGCCATCGGCGACGGCGGCAATATCATCTACGTAAACAAGGAAAAGCAGATCACCGTCGGCATGACCGGCACCTTCAAGCCAAGGATTTTTGACCGGGTTGATTTCATCGAAAAGAAAGTGCTTCCCGTGACCGAAGGCTGAATAACCTATTGACGTAGTGGGTTTTGAATGTTACTATCTAATCAAATCATTGACCATACGCCTGGAGCTTCCTCGGATTGCCCCAGGCAATTTTCTATCGGAAAAGGGGAAGCCATGAACGATATTATCAAGGAAAATGAGATTGATCAGATCGTACAAAAAATTTTTGAGAATTTTGACGGCGGCAAGACCATCGATGAGATCAACATGTTTAACAAGCCGGACAAGATGGAGGTCCATGACCTGATCCAGGATCTGTTTGGCATTATTTACCCCGGTTATTTCCGTGATAGGTCCTACAAGACCTATAACCCGAAGAACAGCCTTGCGGTGTCCATCGAGGACATTTTCTATCATCTGGAAAAGCAGGTGTTTCTTGCATTGGATTACGGGACCAAGCGCGGTGCCTATACGGAGGAGGAGCGTAAGAAGGAGAGCTATCGCATCTGTAAGGCATTCTTTGACAGGATTCCCACGATCCGCGATTATATTGAGACGGATCTTCTTGCAACGTATGACGGGGATCCGGCGGCAGGTTGCTTTGAGGAGATCATCCTGGCATACCCCGGACTCATGGCGATCACGGTGTATCGTCTCGCTCATGAGCTTTATGTGGAGCAGGTTCCCGTGCTTCCCCGACTGATGACCGAGTGGGCACACTCCAAGACGGGAATTGACATTCATCCCGGCGCAACCATCGGAAAGTTTTTCTTTATCGATCACGGAACCGGCATCGTGGTCGGCGAGACCTCCATCATCGGCAACAACGTGAAGATCTATCAGGGCGTTACCATCGGTGCACTCTCCACGAGAGGCGGCCAGAAGCTTTCCGGAAAGAAGAGACATCCGACCATCTGCGACAACGTCACGATCTATGCGGGCGCGTCCATTCTTGGCGGCGACACGGTGATCGGCGAGAATGCCGTGATCGGAGGCAATACCTTCATCACCCGCTCCATCGAGGCCAACACGAGAGTCAGCATGAAGAACCTTGAGATGGAATACCAATCCGACAGCACCCGCAAGAGCGAGGAATTGTCACAGGGCGATGCCTGGTATTATATTATTTAAGGAATCAGGAAAAATCATGAGAAAGGGACAACGGGGATTGTCCCTTTTTTATATTTATAGAAATCTAAATAAACAAAAATAAGATTAAATATAGTATGGATTTTGAATTTGATAATTTTATGAAATTTCGACTTGATTATGAGCGATATGAAGCAAAAATGCGATAACTAATGGACAAATTTATACATCGCGTAAAGAGCCAGATGAAAATTATGTTAAAATAGATCAAGAAATAGATTAAATTTACCACTTGTTTATGACCAAGAAAGGTAGTATGATAGGAATCACTTTAGAACGACGCTAATGGAGGAAATAGTCATGACCGAGAAAGAAATCAAGCAAAAATATCAGAAGAGCTATCATTTACCCCCGAAGATGACCTATGACTGGGTAAAGAAGGAGTGCATCACGAAGGCGCCCATCTGGTGCAGCGTGGACCTGCGCGACGGTAACCAGGCGCTGATCGAGCCCATGGACCTTGAGAGCAAGCTGGAATTTTTCAAGATTTTGGTGGACGTTGGCTTTAAGGAGATCGAGGTTGGATTTCCTGCATCCTCCGATACTGAATACAATTTCATCCGCGCGTTGATCGAGCGTGACATGATCCCCGACGACGTGACGATCCAGGTGCTGACCCAGGCGAGAGAGCACATCATCAAGAAGACCTTCGATTGCGTAAAGGGTGCGCCTCACGCAGTGGTTCACCTTTACAATTCCACCTCCGTGGAACAGCGTGAGCAGGTTTTCAAAAAGAGCAAGGAAGAGATCACGAAGATCGCGGTGGACGGCGCTAAGCTCTTAAAGAAGCTGGCGGACGAGACCGAGGGTAACTTCACCTTCGAGTACAGCCCTGAGAGCTTTTCCCAGACGGAAGTGGACTTTGCGCTGGATGTCTGCAATGCCGTGCTTGACGTATGGAAGCCGACCAAGGAGAATAAGGCGATCATCAACCTGCCTTCAACCGTACAGGTGGCAATGCCTCACGTTTTCGCTTGCCAGATCGAGTACATGCACAAGAACTTAAAGTACAGGGACGGCGTTGTCCTCAGCGTACATCCCCACAATGACCGCGGCACGGGCATTTCCGATGCAGAGTTTGGCGTGCTTGCCGGCGCGGACCGCGTGGAGGGAACCCTGTTTGGAAACGGTGAGAGAACCGGTAACGTGGACATTGTGACTCTTGCCATGAACATGATGACCCACGGCGTGGACAGTAAGCTTGACTTCTCCCACATTATGGACGTACGCGCGAAATATGAGAAATTCACCAACATGAAGGTGCATGAGAGAACGCCTTATGCCGGAGATCTTGTGTTTACGGCCTTCTCCGGATCCCATCAGGATGCCATCAGCAAGGGCATGCAGTGGAGACAGGACGGCAAGAGCGGCAAGCGCTGGGACGTTCCTTACCTTCCCATCGATCCCACCGACCTTGGCCGCGAGTACGAGTCCGACGTCATCCGCATCAATTCCGTATCCGGTAAGGGCGGCGTGGCATTCGTTTTAAAGCAGCAGTTTGGCTTCTCCCTGCCTCTGGCGATGCGCGAGGAGGTTGGTTACCTTATCAAGGGCGTTTCCGACAGAAGGCATCAGGAGCTTCCTCCGAAGGAGATTTACCGCATCTTCGAGGAGACCTATATCCAGCCCAGAAACGTATTTAACATTCCGGAGTGCCATTTCAAGCAGGAAAACGGCATTCAGGCTGACGTGACCATTGAGCAGGCAAGCGGCAAGCGCGTGATCAAGACTGGCGGTAACGGCCGTCTCGACGCCGTGAGCAATGCGATCAAGACTTATTTTGGCATTACCTACGAGCTCTCCGTTTATGAGGAGCACGCGATCTCCAAGGGATCTTCCTCCAAGGCGGCCGCTTACGTTGGCATCCTTTCCGAGGGCAAGTTCTACTGGGGCGTCGGCGTTGACGAGGACATCATCAAGGCATCCATCGCCGCACTGGTTTCCGCAGCCAACAAACTGACGGCAGAGCAGCATATCACCCAGGGACGCGACGAGAGAACCGTTGAGATCATCAGCTACGTACAGAAGCATTATGCGGACGTAACGTTAGAGAGCCTTTCCGAGTACTGCCATCTCTCTGGCCCCTATCTCTCCAAATTTATCAAGGAGAAGACGGGCATGACCTTCCAGGACGTGGTTCGCGAGCAGCGCATGAAGAAGGCCCGCGTCCTCTTAAAAGAGTCCGACCAGACCGTGGAGAGCGTGTCCGAGACCGTTGGATACGAGAACGTGGAGCACTTTAACCGTCTGTTCAAAAAGGCATACGGCGTGACCCCGCTACAGTTCAAAAAGCAGAGATAACTTAGGATTTTCAGCAAAAAGCCCTTTTCAGCGTGAAATTTACGTGAAAGGGCTTTATTTTTTTGATGGAATGGGATAGAATGTTTTTATTCTGGGATTTACCATCTAAGGAAGGAGACATTTTTATCATGTCTAAGGAAGAAAAAAAGAACGCTGCCGCCACGGAGGAAAAGGCGGAGAAGGTCATGACCAAATATGATCTGAAAATGCAAAAAAGAGCGGAGGAAAAAAGAAAGGAAAAGCGGGCGAAAGACATTTCAACGGTTGTTGGCATTGTCGTTTTGGTGGCACTGGCTTGCTTGGTGCTTTCCTTCCCCATCCGTACGTATATTTCCCTTCATAAGACCTACGTTACGATCGGAAATGAAAACGTGACCAAGGTGGAATTTGACTTTGTTTACAACAACGTGGTAAATAACTACGTTAACAACTATTCAAGTTACTTAAGCTGGATCGGCCTTAATCCCGACCAAGATTTTGCCGAACAGCCGTATTACGGTGATTCCTCCATCTCCTGGAAGGATTATTTTGAAGAGTCGACGGTTGATTCCCTGCGCACGAACAAGGCGCTGAAGGCAGATGCCCAGGCAAAGGGATTTACGAAGGACCTGACGGAAGAATACAAGAACATTGTGGAGCAAAACAAGAGACTTGCCAAAGAAGCCGGCGTTTCTTACAAAAAGTTCCTTCAGGAATGCTACGGACCTTATGCAACCGAAAGCAGGGTCAAGCCTTTTCTGGAGGAGAACCTGTTTGTCAACGCATATTATAAAAAGCTCTCTGAAGACATGACTCCCGGTGCGGAGGAGATTCAGGCGAAGTATAATGAGGAATCAAAGGATTATGATTCCGTGGATTATCGCATCAAGCAGTTTGACGCAGTGCTTCCCACGGCTCCTACGGACCTTGCGGATCCTGCTTCTGAGACGGAGACGGCTGACGACAGCGAAGAGGAGACGGCATACGTTCCTTCCGAGGCTGAGAAGAAAAAGGCCATGGAGGACGCAAAAGAACTGGCTGAGGCTGCAAAGAGCACCATTGCTACCGACGGAGAGGAAGTTATGGGTATCAGCTATGCTTCCACAAATGACGTCATTCGCGACTGGTTATTTGAAGATGGAAGAAAGAGCGGCGACGTTACCGTTTTGGAGGATGAGACCTCAAACAGGGTATATTGCGTTCAGTTTACAAAGAGATATCTTGACGAAACGCCCACGAAGGACATGCGCGTCCTTGTGGCCGACACTGAGGAAAAGGCCCGCGAAATGTACGACGAGTGGAAAAATGGCGGTGCGACTGAGGAATATTTCATTGAGCTTTGTAACGGAAAATACGTAGAAAGCACCGTTGCAGAAGACGGATTGCTGGAAGCGGTTTCGAAGGAAGAAGAGCTCACGGAAAAAATGCATGAGTGGCTTTTTGCGGATGAGCGTAAGGCCGGAGATTGTGAAGTCATTTCCGAGGAAGCTGCAGCAAGCTTTGTGATCTATTACGTTGGAGAGAATCATCCCGTTTGGTATAACACGATTAAAAGCGATCTGCGTTCTACCGCGGTTAATGACTACGTAACGGCGCTGAAGGAAACCTGCCAGGTATCGGATCCTGACAAGAACCTCAATTATTTGGTGCTTGAGGCAGAGAAGAAGGCAGCGGAAGAGAGTTCAGCAGCAGAAAGCACCGCGGAAGAAAGTAGTGCGGAGGGTTCTGCCGAATAAGACGGCGCGGCTGATCAGGCAAAGGAATCAAGTAGGACAAAAAGGCAAGGACGCAGAATTCCAGACGTGTTTCTGGCGAGGCTGCGTCCTTCTTTGATAAAGGGAAAATGCATGAATCATTATGAAGAAAAGGTGTTGGTGCTGGACATAGACGGCACCCTGACAAATTCGGAAAAACAGATCACGCCCGCGACGAAGGCGGGAATCCAGGAGATCCTAAAGAGGGGACATAAGGTGATTCTGGCTTCCGGGCGGCCTACGCCAGGCATGCGGCGCTATGAGCAGGAGCTTGAGTTGGAGAAATACGGCGGATACCTTCTGTCCTTTAACGGCGGACGGATCGTGGAATGCCGGAGCGGCGAGATCGTATATCAAAGGCTGCTTTCGCTCAGCGTGCTGCCGAGCTTGTATCATTTTGCGAAGGAGCATGGCTGCGGGCTGATCACGTATTTGGGCGACCAAGTGATCTCCGCTTTCGATCCTGACGAGTACGTTAGGCTGGAGGCCAGGATCAATGGGCTTCCGATCCGCGTGGTGGAGAATTTCCTTGAGTTTGTGGACTTTGACATTAATAAATGTCTTCTGACGGCGCCGCCGGACGTGGCTCTGGAATATGAACGGCAGCTTCGGGAAAGCTATCAGGGAATCGCCAGCGTATATCGCTCAGAGGCTTTTTTCATCGAGATCATGCCGGAAAACGTGGATAAGGCGACGTCGCTGGATCACATGTTGGAAAGCCTTGGCATGACGAGAGAGAATGCGATCTGTTGCGGCGACGGGTTTAATGACGTTTCGATGATCAAGTATGCCGGAGTCGGCGTGGCGATGGGAAATGCGAAGCCGGAAGTGAAGGAGGCTGCGGATTACGTCACGGGAACCAACGACGAAGACGGTCTTGTGGAGGTCATCGAAAAATTTATCCCCAGCGTAACCATCGACGTTCCCGAAGGCGCGAAGCAGGTGCTGGAAACCCTGCGTGAGGCAGGATTCGAGGCTTACGTGGTGGGCGGATGCGTCCGGGATTCGATCCTGGGACGGGAGCCGCAGGATTGGGACGTCACGACTTCGACGAGGCCTGAGGAAGTGAAGGCGCTGTTTAGGAGGACCATCGACACGGGGATCCAGCACGGAACGGTGACGGTCATGATCGACAGGGAGGGCTATGAGGTCACGACGTACCGGATTGACGGAAAGTATGAGGACAGCCGGCATCCCAGTGAGGTGATCTTTACCCCCAGCCTAGAAGAAGATCTGAAGCGCCGTGATTTTACCATCAATGCCATGGCGTACAATCCAAAGGAAGGCCTTGTGGATCTCTTCGGCGGTTTGAAGGACATGGAACAGGGGATCATCCGCTGCGTGGGCGATCCGATGGCGAGATTTGGCGAGGATGCGCTGCGGATCATGCGTGCAGTGCGGTTTTCCGCGCAGCTGGGCTACGACATTGAGGAAAATACAAAGCGGGCCATCAGTGCGCTGGCCCCCAAGCTTCGCAACGTCAGTGCGGAGAGGATACAGACGGAACTGGTAAAGCTCTTGAAGTCCGGGCATCCGGAATACCTTCGGATCGCTTATGAGACGGGGATCACGAAGATCGTGCTTCCGGAGTTTGACGTTTGCATGGAGACACCCCAAAAGCACCTGCATCACTGTTATAACGTGGGCGAGCATACGCTTGTTTCCATGACACAAGTGTCAGATGATAAAATCCTGCGTCTGACCATGCTTTTTCACGACATTGGAAAGCCGAAGTGCATAACTTTGGACGAGGATGGAACGACGCATTTTTACGGTCATCCCGGGGTGGGCGAAAAGATGGCGGAAGAGATCCTGCGGCGGCTGAAGTTTGACAATGACACGATCCGCATGGTCTGCAAGCTAGTCAAATATCATGATTACGGAAATGAGGAGGAGCCTGGATTCCGGAGCGTACGGCGGGCGATCAACCGCATCGGCGAGGAGGCATTCCCGCGGATCTTCGAGGTTTGGCGCGGCGACGTGCTTGCTCAGAGCGATTACATGCGAGAGGAAAAGCTTGCGAGGATCCAGCTTTGGCAGGAGATTTACGAAAAGGTCATGGAAGAGCGCCAATGCGTGTCCTTAAAGGATCTTGCCATTGACGGCAAGGATCTGATCGCCATGGGATTAAAGCCCGGGCCAGAGATGGGAGCCTGCCTGCAGGCCCTTTTGGAGGAGGTTCTGGAAGAGCCTTCACGAAATGAAAGGGAGTGGCTGGCGGCGAGGGCGAAAGAGTGGATGAGCAAGTCCTAACGAAGCATTCAAAGACATTTTTGGAATATTAGCAAGTTGGGCATAAAACCGGCCTGCGATTCATAAGTTTAGACGTGACGACGGGAAAAGCGATCGTCACAGTATGGAATCGGAGGGCGGGACATGAATGACAGAGCTGTCAGTTTGCTGGAGCAGTATGAAATTGAGGTGACGGGAACCCGGAAGGGTCGGGGTGCCATCCTTTGCGATACGGACAAGGGTACGCTGATCTTTAAGGAATATATGGGAAGTCCGCAGCACCTGCGGGTGCAGCAAAGACTCCTTCGCACGGTTGAGAAACGCGGGCTTGTGGAGACGGAGCAGCTCCTTCCCACGAAGGAGGGCGAGCTCTTTGTCAGGGATCATGACGGCGTTAAATATCTTTTGAAGACGTACCGCGAGGGCAGGGAGTGTAACGTGCGGGAGACGGAGGAGTGCCTTGCTGCGGTGCGCGTGCTTGCCAAGCTCCATCTGTCCACCCAGGACGGCCTTTTGCCTGAGCCGGAGTTGCCTGGCCAAGGAGAGCAATCGCCTGAGCAGAAGCTACCTGGGCAGGACGTCCAACTACTTGAGTCAGAGTTGCCCGTACCGGGCGTCCAATCGCCGGAGCCAACGCCCGAAATTCCCTTCAACGTGGCGGCGGAATATGAAAAGCGGAACCGTGAGCTCCGCCGGATCCGGAAATTCCTTTTGGGCCGGAGCCAGAAGACCTGGTTTGAGATTTCGCTCCTTGGCTGCTTTGACAGATTTATGGAAATGTCGCGGGAGGCCTCGGAGGGCTGGCAGTCTTATGCGGCTACGGCGAGGAAGCATCCGCGGGAGGCTTACTGTCATGGGGATTATCAGTATCACAACGTGCTTACGTATCAAAGGAATTGGTATCTGATCAATTTTGAACGGTGCATTTTGGATGACCCCGTGCGGGATCTGCATCTTTTGATGCGAAAACTTTTGGAGAAGAGCGGATGGTCCGTTTCCCTTGGGGAAAGACTCTTAAGCGAGTATGAAAGAATCCGGCCGCTCTCTGCCATCAGCAGGATCGACCTGTATTACCGGCTTGCATATCCGGAGAAGTTCTGGAAGATCGCAAATTTTTACTATAATTCAGGAAAGGCGTGGATTCCCTGGAAGAATTTGGAGAAACTTGAGAAACTGACGGCGCAGGAGAAAGAGAAAAAGGAATTTCTGGACACGGTTTTCCGGATTTAGGGAAAACCACAAAAAACCTTGACAAAGCCAATAAAAACGGCTATATTCTTGTTTAGGCTCGCGTTCCGGAGGAATGGCGGGCATGACATTTTATACCAACAGGAAGGAGTTCTAAACAATGAACAAGGCAGAATTGATCGCAGCTATCGCTGAGAACGCAGAAATTTCCAAGAAGGATGCAGAGAAGGCTCTGAAGGCTTTCACTGACGTCGTAACCAATGAGTTAAAGAAGGGTGAGAAGGTTCAGCTGGTTGGCTTCGGCACTTTCGAAGTATCCGCAAGGGCAGCCAGAGAGGGCAGAAACCCTGCTACCAATAAGACCATCAAGATTCCTGCTTCCAAGGCACCTAAGTTCAAGGCTGGCAAGGCTTTGAAGGATGAGATCAACGCATAAGGGTTGAAAAAATGAGACTGGACAAATATTTAAAAGTATCCCGATTGATCAAGCGCCGCACGGTGGCCAACGAGGCCTGTGACGGCGGAAGGGTCATGATCAATGACAAGCCTGCAAAGGCTTCCACAAACGTTAAGGTAGGCGACGTGATCACCATTGGCTTCGGTAACAAGGAGGTCAAGGTGGAGGTGCTTGACGTGCAAGAGACCGTCCGCAAGGAAGAGGCCTCGGAAATGTTTAAATATCTGTGAACAGGCAAGGCCGCACGAATTTCGTGCGGTCTTTTTATTTTTGCATATATCCTCTGGGTGAACATATACTGTGTTGACGGGCCGGCAGCGTAGAATACGCCGGCTGAAGGAGGATGGCCTATGGAAGAATTGAACGTTCCCGTGAAGACCCATAAAATGACGATGTCCGGACGAAAAACCTGCACCTTGAGCGGCGTGAAGGACGTTCTGTCCTTTGACCTGCATGAGGTTTTGCTGGAGACGGAGCAGGGGATGCTTCTCATCAAGGGAGAGGACTTGCACGTAAGCCGGCTGACGCTGGAAAAGGGCGAGGTCGACGTGGACGGGAGGCTGGACAGCTTTGCCTATTCCGACGCGCCGCAGAGCGGGCAGCAGAAGGCGGCGTCCCTGCTCACGCGCCTGTTCCGGTAGGAGGCTTTTGTGACGCAGGAAAACGAGTTCCTCCTCCATGCCATGGAGATGGGCATATTTCTGGCCTTCGTCTATGACGTACTGAGGGTGCTGCGGCGCGTCATTCCAAGAGGCGCGGTCCTTACGTCCTTGGAGGATCTCGCCTTTTGGTGCTTCCTTACGGGGGAGGCGCTGCGGCTTTTACACTATGAAAATTACGGGATCCTCCGGTGGTACGCGATCCTTGCCACCGGAGCCGGCATCTGGGCCTATGAAAGGCTTGCAAGCCCGCTTTTCCTGAAATATGCGACGCTTGTCATGAAAAAGCTGTTGACGGGGCTTTTTCAAGTGGCTAAAATAATAGGCAAAGGAGTGAAGTGCCATGGCAGGAAGATATTCAGGCGAAAGGCAAAGGCCCGGACGCCAGAGGAGAAAAAAAGCTGCATACCGGAAGCGTCAGCAGAACCGCGTCAGCATGTTTTTGGTAACGCTGGCGGTGCTGGTCATCGTGGCGGTGATCGCGGTGAGTGCCGTGGGCCTTCAGAAAAAGATTGATGCCTACGATCAAAAGATCGCTGAGCTTGAGGCGGAGATCCAAAGGGAAGAGGAGCGGGCAAAGAAACTGGAGGAATTCCGGAAATATACCCAGACGAAGGGCTACGTTGAGAAGGTGGCTCAGGAGCAGCTGGGGCTCGTATATGACGGTGAGATCTTGTTTAAGCAGGAGCCTTAAGGCTTCTGCTTTTTTTGTCGCAAATTATTAAGGCAAACGCAACCGGATTTGACAAAAAGACAAGCCCTCACTTTCTATAATTGCAACCAAAGGACCGGAAAAGGGGGCGATTGGGATGCAGTTTGTGGAAGAGAGGATGAAACAGGGGAGAACGTGGTTTCAGGAGACGTCCGTTTGCGGCGAAAAGCTTTGCGGGTATGCGGAAAGCTTTCGGGAGCTTGCCAGAAGTTTTGAGCGAAAGGAGCCGCCCAAGGGGCTGGACCGGCGGGCGTTCTTTGAGGAGGAAAGGCTACGGGAGAATTGCGGCGTGATCGCGGGACATCTATTGGAGCTCGCGGACATCATGGATCAGACGGCTGGGGAGATGGCAGGGCTGGAACCCTTGGAGGAAAAGGTTTGGCGGCGACTTTTGCGGGAGCTTCGCGCTAAGCGTCTGATCCTGGAAGGAGCGTGCCGCATGCCCCTCCGGGAGATCACGCTTTGCCTTCGTACGGATCGGGAGGAGGCCGTGTCCGCCAGGGAGGCACAGGAGGTATTGTCGGCAGTTCTTGGGAAAAAATATTGTCTCTCACTCACGGCCAGGGAATACGTGGGGCGCGAGGCAAAATCCTTTTTGTTTGTGGAGGAACCGGTTTACGTCGCTTTTACGGGCTTTGCACGGGTGATCAAGGGGCGAGAGGAGATCTCGGGAGACAATTATTCCATCCTGCAATCGGAGCGGGGATCGGTAACGCTCCTTCTGTCGGACGGCACGGGCTCCGGAGAGAAGGCTTCCATGGGGAGCGGGTGGGTTTTGGACCTCATGGAAAAGCTTTTGGAGACGGGATATAAGCCTGAGACTGCGCTCAAGATGGTGAACGCCACGGCTGTGACCAATGGCGAGGAGGTCGGGCACCCCACGCTGGACGTCTGTCAAATGGATCTGTCAACGGGAGAATGCCAGTTTTGTAAGGCCGGAGGCGCCGTCTCCTTCCGAAAGCACGGAGAGAAGGTGGATGCCATTTCCGGCGGGCAGCTTCCGCTGGGTATTTTTCAGGATTTGGAACCTCAGAGAGATCACGTCCGCCTGCGGGAGGGAGACAGCGTCATCCTCCTTACGGACGGCGTGCTGGAGGCCTTTCGCGAAAAGGGATATGAGACGGCCGTGCTGGAGTGTCTTGCGGGAATGGAGGAGTTAAGCCCCAGGGAAATGGCGGAGAAACTCATGAAGCTTGCCATTTTTGCCAGCGAGGGGAACATACGGGACGACATGACGATCCTGGTGGCAACGCTATGGAAGAATCCTTAAGAATCCCCGAAAACGTTGACTTTTTTGCGGGATTGAGCTACATTTAAATATCATGAAAAGAACAGGGCAAATCACGAAAAAGGTTTGGGAATATTGTGAAGCTCACGGGACGTTGGAACCTGGTGACAGGATACTGACAGGAGTGTCAGGTGGGGCAGACTCCGTCTGCCTCTTGTTTTTATTGCGTGAAATGCGGGAGCGACTAAATCTTGAACTGCGCGTATTGCACGTGCATCACGGCATCCGTGCGGAGGCGGACGAGGACGCGGCTTACGTAAAGACGCTGTGTGAAAAGTTTGAGATCCCCTTCGTGCAGAGAAACTTCGACGTGCCTGCCCTTGCGGAAAAAGAGGGGCTCTCGGAGGAGGAGGCCGGCCGCAAGGCGCGGTATGAAGCCTTCGAGGAATATGCCAAGGAATGGCTTTCGGAAGCAGACGGAGCGTTGACAGGCGCAGGATGCTTTGGGGAAGCACGGAACAATCGCTCACGTGTCAAGATCGCCCTTGCGCATCATGCCGGTGACCGGGCGGAGACCCTACTTTTCCACCTGTTCCGGGGCAGCGGGCTAAAGGGCCTTGCCAGCATTCCTCCCGTGCGGAAGACGGCGGCAGCAGGCGTGACCGTGATCCGGCCGCTTCTTTGCCTGGAGCGGGCGGAGATTGAGGAATACTTGGAAGAAAACGGCATCACGTATTGTCAGGACGCAACGAATTTTGAGGATGCCTATGCGAGAAACCGCATCCGGCATCACGTGCTTCCCTATGCGGAGAAGGAGATCTGCAGCGGCGTCGTGCAGCACCTAAACCAGGCGGCGGAGCTCTTGGCCGAGGCGGAAGACTATCTGAAGGGACAGACGGACGCCGCGAGGGCAACTTGCGTGGAGACAAAGCAGGATGCAGTGCCTGCGAGGGAGGAGCAACCAGACGGCGAAACACAATCCAGAGCTTATTTTGTGAGGGTTCCGGAATTTGCCAGTCTTCCCCCCATTCTTCAAAAGCGCTTGATCTTAGAGCTTTTGTTGGAGCTCAGCCCGGGCGGAAAGAACGTGGGGGCAACGCACGTGGAGATGGTGCGGGATCTGTTTTCCGGGGAGAGCGGCCGGGAGGCGGACTTACCCTTCGGAATCCTTGCCAGAAGAGAATATGACAAGGTGATCATTGAGCGGAATGCAGGGGAAAATGGCGACGGCGTTGAGGCAGATTTCACGGAATTAGAGGAAATCATAGACATGACAATGCTGTCAGAAAACGAAATCATCGAAGTTCTGTGGGGGCAGGACATTTTCACGTTTCAGTGCCTCCCATATGAAAAAAAAGAGATTATTCCAGAAAAAACCTATACGAAATGGTTCGATTATGATAAAATAAAAAATACGCTTTCCATCAGAACGCGCAGACCGGGAGATTTTCTGATGATCCGTGGGGGGGAAGGAAAGCCAGTCCGGAAGACGTTAAAGACTTATTTTATTACGGAAAAGTTCCCGAGGAAGGACAGGGAAGCGTTGCCGCTTCTTGCTGAGGGGAGCCACGTGCTTTGGATCACGGGGCACCGGATCAGTGAAGCCTACAAGGTGGACGAGGGGACAAAAACCATATTGCAAGTGGAACGGAAAACAAAATGGAGGATAACGTGATGGCGGAACATGTGAGAGTACTGAAATCGGAAGAAGAAGTTGACCGTCGGATTAAAGAGATGGGCGAACAGATCAGCCGCGATTATGCAGGAAAGCAGATTCACTTGATCTGTGTCCTGAAGGGCGGAAGCTTTTTCATGTGTGAACTGGCGAAGAGAATTACGACGGACGTCTCATTAGATTTCATGAGCGTTTCCAGCTATGGGAGCGACACGAAGTCTAGCGGCGTTGTTAAGATCGTAAAGGATCTTGACGAGTCCATTCAGGGCAAGGACGTTCTCGTCGTGGAGGACATCATTGACAGCGGAAGAACCTTAAGTTACCTCATGGAAATGCTTCGCGACAGAAAGCCTGCGAGCCTTAAGCTCTGCACGCTTCTTGACAAGCCGGACCGCAGGGTGGTGAACGTTGACGTGGATTATACCGGATTCCAGATTCCGGATGAATTTGTGGTGGGATACGGTCTCGATTATGATCAGAGATACCGCAATCTCCCCTACATAGGCGTAATCAGTTTTGACTAATGGGAGGACTAGGCAGTGCCACAGAGAAAAAGCAGTGGAATAGGAACGTATTTTATATTCTTGCTGATCCTGTTTTTGATCTTGCTGGGAATCAATAAGATCACGGACAGGGCGCAGGAATACTCCAGGGAAAAGTTCATTGCGGACTTGGAGGGAAACAAAGTGACTAAGGTCGTGCTCACGCCGAACAGTGAGACGCCGACGGGATCCATTCTCGTCTCCCTAAAGGACGGGAGCATACGCAGGGTCTACGTTACAAACATACAGGAAGCCGAAGCGCTCGTCCGGAGCTACGGTATCGCGCCGGACATAGCGGACGTAAAGCGCGAGAGCTGGGTGGTGACAAGACTTTTGCCGCTGCTCATCGCCATCGTGGTCGGTATCTTCCTCTTCATGATCTTCTTCGGGCAGAGCAACGAGCAGGCCAATGCCAGCAACAACAAAATGCTGGCCTTTGGCAAGAGCCGCGCGAGAATGATCAAGGACACGAAGAAGACAACCTTTGAGAACGTGGCGGGATTAAGGGAAGAAAAGGAAGAGCTTGAGCAGATCGTAGACTTCCTTAAGAATCCTGAGAAATACACCAAGCTTGGCGCGAGAATCCCCAAGGGAGTGTTGCTCGAGGGCCCTCCCGGAACTGGTAAGACATTACTTGCAAAGGCCGTTGCCGGTGAGGCAGGCGTTCCCTTCTTCAGCATTTCCGGTTCTGATTTCGTGGAAATGTTTGTCGGCGTGGGTGCCGCGAGAGTGAGGGACATGTTCGCGGAAGCAAAGAGAAATTCTCCCTGCATCGTGTTCATCGATGAGATCGATGCCGTGGCAAGACGAAGAGGTACCGGTCTTGGCGGCGGACATGACGAGAGAGAGCAGACGCTGAACCAGCTCCTTGTTGAGATGGACGGTTTCGGCGAAAATGAAGGAATCATCATCATGGCAGCGACGAACCGCGTGGACATTCTTGATCCCGCAATCCTTCGTCCCGGCCGCTTCGACCGCAAGGTCACCGTGTCCGTTCCCGACGTGGGCGGCCGCGAGGAAATTTTGAAGGTACATTCCAAGAATAAGAGCTTGGGCGATGACGTCAACCTGAAGCACGTGGCACAGACCACCGCCGGATTTTCCGGTGCTGACCTTGAGAATCTGATGAACGAGGCAGCCATCGGCGCCGCAAAGGAAGACAAGGCATTTATCTCCCAGAGCGACATCAACAAAGCATTTATCAAGATCGGCATTGGCACGGAGAAGCACAGCCGCATCGTGTCTGACAAGGAAAAGAAGATCACGGCCTATCACGAGGCCGGTCATGCGATCCTCTTCCACCTTCTGCCGGACGTTGGCCCCGTGTACACCGTCTCCATCGTGCCCACCGGCCAAGGCGCAGCTGGCTACACCATGCCCCTGCCGGAGAAGGATGAAATGTTCCTGACAAAGGGCCGCATGCTCCAGGAGATCATGGTTTCCCTGGGCGGCCGCATTGCGGAGGAGTTGATCTTTGGCGACATTACGACTGGCGCGTCCAGCGACATCAAGAAAGCCACGAAGATCGCCCGCAGAATGGTTACGAGATACGGCATGTCCGAAAACATTGGCGTGATCAGCTACGATACCGATGACGAGGAAGTCTTCATCGGACGCGACCTGGCACACACGAAGTCCTTCAGTGAGGCCGTGACCGCCCAGATCGACGTTGAAGTGAAGCAGATCGTAGATGACTGCTATGCAAAGGCAAAAGAGATGATCCAGGGCCAGATGGAAGTGCTGCACGGATGTGCAAAACTCCTTCTCGAAAAGGAGCGAATCACCCGCGAAGAATTCGAATCGCTGTTTCAGAAACCGGCTGCATCTGCCTCCGTACTGGGTTCCGGATTGGGTTTGTAATAATTTTGTAACAATTTAACCAAAAGACCTTTGGTAGAATTGCACAAAATTCGATACTCGCTTTTATGAACTTTGTGAATTTTGAGACTATGCAAAAGTATTGGGGGATGATATTATAATACACGTAACCCCCCAATACATTATAGTTTTTGCTATACCCCATAAGAAAGAAATACCTTCTCTGAAACAGGCTACCCCCAAGTAGCCTGTTTCACTTTTAAAACCTTTTTATCCCCTTTTATTTTCTGACATATAATGATAAAATAATGGATGATAAAATAGTATCGCCTAACCGGCGAAACAAGAAGGAAGCGCTAAGCATGGATTTCGGTCTGCAATACATTGGCTCCATGAGGCCAGTTTTTAATCTAAGGGCGTTGTTTTCAGATACGACGGAGCACTACGTGACGCCGGCGGAACCGGCAGGATATGACCTGATCACGATCAGGTTCCGCACGGCCAAGAATAACGTGGACGTCGTCTACCTTGTGACGAAGGGAAAAAAGATCCAGATGAGCAAGGTAGAGACCATAGATGACTTTGATTATTACGCCTGTGAATATCAGCTGGAAAACGAGAAATTCTGTTATCACTTCGAGATCCGCACGGGTACGTTGGTTGCCTATTATGACGTGAGAGGCCTTTCACATGAACCCAATGAGTATTATGACATTCCTGTCATTCCTGGATTCAAGACGCCAGACTGGGCGAAGGGCGCCGTAATGTACCAGATTTACGTGGACCGTTTCTGCAATGGCGATCCCTCCAATGACGTATTGACGAATGAATATTGCTACATCAACGAGCCCGTGCAGAAGATGGAGGACTGGTATCAGTATCCCTCCGCCATGGACGTGCGCGAGTTCTACGGCGGTGATCTGCAGGGCGTCATCGACAAGATGGACTATCTTAAAGGCTTGGGCGTCGAAGTGATCTATTTCAATCCGCTGTTTGTTTCCCCGTCCAATCATAAATACGACATTCAGGACTATGATTATATTGATCCGCACTTTGGCAAGATTGTCTCGGACGTGGGCGAGCTTCTGCCCCCCGGACAGAAGGAGAACCGCCAAGCGAGCCGTTATATCGACCGCGTGACCAACAAGGCGAATCTTGAGGCCAGCAACCAACTCTTTGCGAAGGTGGTGGAAGAGGCGCACAAGCGCGGCATGAAGGTCATTCTCGATGGCGTTTTCAATCACTGCGGCTCCTTTAACAAGTGGCTTGACCGCGAGCGCATCTATGAAAATGCCAAGGGATATGAACCGGGCGCTTTCGTGGACAGCGAGAGTCCTTACCGCAACTACTTTGACTTCAAGAGCGAGACGGCATGGCCGTACAACGAGACCTACGACGGCTGGTGGGGTCATGACACCCTTCCGAAGCTGAATTACGAGGGCTCAAAAAAGCTGGAAGAATATATCCTAAACGTGGGACGCAAGTGGGTTTCGCCCCCGTACAACGCGGACGGCTGGAGACTGGACGTGGCGGCGGATTTGGGCCACAGTCCGGAATATAACCATCATTTCTGGCAGGAGTTCCGGAAGGCCGTGAAGGAAGTGAAGCCTGATGCGCTGATCCTTGCAGAGCACTATGGCTGCACTCGCGACTGGCTGCAGGGAAATGAATGGGACACCGTCATGAACTACGATGCCTTCATGGAGCCCGTGACCTGGTTCCTCACCGGCATGGAAAAGCACAGCGATGACTTCCGCGAGGATCTTCTGGGCAATGCGGAGGCCTTTTGGGGTGCCATGCGCCATCACGGCGCGAACTTCGCCATGCCCAGCTGGCAGGTGGCCATGAATGAGCTTTCCAACCACGATCACTCGAGATTCCTGACCCGCACCAACCACAAGGTTGGCCGCACGGGAACGCTTGGTCCCCAGGCCGCGGAGCAGGGCGTGAGCAAGGCCGTGTTCATGGAGGGCGTCGTGATCCAGATGACCTGGATGGGCGCGCCGACCATCTATTACGGCGATGAGGCCGGACTATGCGGTTTCACCGATCCCGATAACCGCCGCACCTATCCCTGGGGCAGGGAGGACGTCCAGCTCATCAATTTCCACAAGGACGTAATCCATCTGCGCATCGTACACGACGAGCTGCGCCGCGGGTCCCTTTGCCACGTGGACGCGGGATATCAATACCTGGCATACGGCCGGTTCCACAAGGACGGCCAGTGCCTGATCCTCATCAATAACGGTGACGCGCCCCAGGAAAAAGAGGTCGACGTCTGGGTACTCGGCACGCCCAAGACCGGCCGCATGCGCACCCTCATCCAGACCAGTGAGGAGGGCTACACCCTTGGCGGTCCGGAGTATGAGATGCATGCAGGCCGCATTCATATCACCCTGCCGAAAACCTCCGCGACGATCCTAAAGTATGACCGCCACGCACCCGTTGCCGCGGAGGAAGCACCTGCCGCCGTACCGGCCGAGCCGGAGGTTTTGACGCCGGAGGAAGAAATGCGCCGGAAACGGAGATTTATTTATTAAATTACACCTTGCAATTTGCACGGACTTATGATAGAATTTCTACTTGTCAGACATGGTGCGCATTACATTTTGATCAGTCCCGAGGATGCCATGTTTGCACTTGGATGGGTTCCCGAGTGGCCAAAGGGGACAGACTGTAAATCTGCTGCAAATTGCTTCGGTGGTTCGAATCCACCCCCATCCATTCGCGCAAGATCCTGCGCATCGTTTGCCAGACCTCTTGGCCTGCGCCCGATGCGTACGAATAACGATACTTGCGTGATGCGTTTGCTGGCATGGCGGAATAGGCAGACGCAAGGGACTTAAAATCCCTCGGTGGCAACACCGTGCCGGTTCAAGTCCGGCTGCCAGCAGTATGGTATTATCTCAGAAAACCCCGAGAACTGGTTCTCGGGGTTTTTGCTTTTAAATTCTATCATGTTATTTGGTATTCTCTTCACAAAAGCGGTTAGTTAATTTATTCCTCAAGGGTATTAGCGGTGCCCTTATTCTCATCTTTTAGTTTTATGTAGTGGACTTTTGTTAAAAAAACATGGGTTTTTATATAAATGATCAATTGAAATCTAGAAAAAATGTCCCAAATGCATTGACATTTGTCCCACACAAATTTATACTGTAATTATAGAATATGAAAATAAAATATCAGCACGAGAGGGATGAGACGATGAAAAAGCAAAGTATTATGAATCTGGTAAGATATCATGTAGAGAAAAATGAGGAGGCTTTCATTTCCGAGGTTGCTGAAATAGCAAAAGAGTTCGACCAAATTGGTGATTCTGCCATGGCTAACTACCTTATGGAGCTTGTGTCAAGTGCAAACTATTATGTACCACAAAGCTCCTATAAAAATTTGCGTTATTTAACCAAAGTAGATTATTCAAATGCACCATTGTTACTTCCTGATATAATAGAAGAAGATGTTTTGGGTATAACAAGGGCAATCAGTGAAAGGTCGGATTTGACTAAATTTCTATTCTATGGGGCTCCTGGTACTGGCAAGACGGAATCCGCCTATCAAATAGCGCGTATTCTTGGTAGAGATTTATTAAGAGTTGATTTCGAACAACTTATTGACAGCAGACTTGGGGAAACAGCGAAGAACGTAACGGTTTTGTTTGATGAAATAAACCATCTTTCTTATGGCAAAGTGATAATACTATTGGATGAGATAGATGCTTTGGTTTTGGACAGGGTAAATGGCAATGACTTGCGAGAGATGGGTCGAGTGACTTCAACTTTTATAAAAGAACTGGATAGACTAAATGAGAATGTTGTGATTATTGCAACTACAAATCTATTTTCGAATTTTGACAAAGCTATTGTCAGACGATTTGATGCAATAATTTCGTTTGACAGGTATTCAAACACTGATTTGATTGAAATTGCAGATGCCTTGCTGTCTTCGTCGTTAAAGAAAAATGCTAATTCGAAGCAGGACATGAGACTGTTTAATAAAATTCTAAAAAACTTGGATGTAATTCCCTATCCGGGTGACTTAAAGCAGATTATAAAAACAGCGGTTGCATTTTCCAGCGGAGCAAATGAATATGATTATTTGAGAAAAATCTACATGGCGTTGAATAATAATCGAGAAATAAGTATACAGAAATTAAGCGATGAGGGATACACGACACGGGAAATTGAAATTTTGTCTCGTATTCCAAAGAGCAGTGTGTCTAGGAAATTAAAGGAGAACTAATATGAATCCATTACTTCAGGTAAAACTAAGGTTTATGGGAGAAAAAAATAATCAAAAACCATCCGCAAGAAATCTGCGTGCAAAAGCAGAAGTTTCTCAGGAAAAGATAGATGGATTAATTGATAGTTTACGCGCGGTTCTTAGATTTTACAAAGATAATACCCGCATCACTGAAAAACTCATGGTTGACATTAGGTATAATGATATCATTGCGAAATCTAGTCGGGTAAAGGAATTACTGAAACCTCAAAGACTTTCGACCAATGATACGGTTGTAGGCGCAAGATTTTCGGATGCGTCCGAAGGTGAGGAAAACCATATCATTACGCATTATGTAGATGAGAAGACCATCAATGAAACTATAGAGGAATTGTTGATGGTTAGGGGTTTTATCCAAAAGAGATTGTGTGGCGTGGCTACAGCTTTGAATTTTAAGGAGCCTAACAGCAATATTGATTACAGCGGGTTTGGAATAGGAAAAGCCAAATTAAGGGATCTTGTTATTGATTGTTCCGTGGTAGAGGGCTTTGATGTTCCTCGAGTAACCAGTATTCCTGAAAGAGATAGCTTTTTGATTACATTTTACAAATCTGAACTTTCACTATCTTTGATACTTGAAAAGTTGAGGATAGACAATAAGCAATTACCATACACAACTTATGGGGATGATACGATTTCTGCTACTAAGGAACTGTTTGAAATAATAAATCAAAAGGTACCATACATGATATCTATGGTATCGACGGATTTATCATCAATTGTTTTGGAAGATCTGTCTCCGAAACAAACACGGGACGAGTATGATATTCCTTCACCACAAAACGAACCTGTGATCGGAGTAATAGATACCTTTTTTGATGATACGGTCTATTTTAGTGAATGGGTGGAGAACTATGATTACCTTGATGACATAGAGAAGTATCAGCATGACTTAAATCAGAGAGAGCACGGAACAGAAGTGACATCCTTAATAGTTGATGGACCAAGGATGAATCCATGGCTGGATGATGGCTGCGGAAGATTTAGAGTACGGCATTTTGGAGTATGCTCCAACAGAATATCAACCATCCGGCTTGTTAAGAAGATTAGGGATATCGTGAATGACAACCCTGACATTCATGTGTGGAATTTATCACTCGGAACCGATGATGAAGTGTCAAGAAACTTCGTTTCTTTTGATGCGGCGGCATTGGATGAAATACAGGCAAAAAAGAATGTAATTTTTGTAGTGTCAGGGACAAATGACAATCGCACTGAAAAAACTGACATGTTAAGGGTTGGGTCACCAGCAGATTCCCTTAATTCTATTGTCGTAAACTCGGTCAGAAGGGATGGGAAGCCAGCCAGCTATTCTCGTAAAGGTAATATTTTGTCATTCTACAATAAGCCAGATGTTTCTTATTATGGTGGAGATTATGATGAAAGAATTACCGCCTATACCCCATATGGAAGAGATGAAAAATATGGCACCTCATATGCAGCGCCATGGATTAGTAGAAAAGTATGTTATCTAATAGATGTCATGGGAATGCCAAAAGAGATTGCGAAAGCGTTAATTGTTGACGCGGCGGCAAACTGGGATTATAAAGCCATGAAGCCTTTGTCAAAAATGGTTATAGGTTATGGGATTGTTCCTATCGATATCAGAAAGATTGTGGAAACGGAAAGCGATGAAATCCGTTTCGTTGTTTATGGAACATCCGAAGCTTATCGCACGGCCAATTACGCTATTCCAGTTCCAAAAGATAGTGATAATAAATATCCGTATGTGGCACGAGCCACCTTGTGTTATTTTCCCGAGTGTTCTAGAAGGCAAGGAGTAGATTATACAGATAGAGAATTGTCACTAAAATTTGGACGGATTAAAGATGATAAAGGGACAATAATGGATATCAATGATAATGTTCAGGACGATGCTGAAAGTTGGATGGATGAGCGGCAGTCAAGAAAAGAGTTTCGTAAGTGGGATAACATTAAATTCATATCACGGGTCGTAAAGAATAATAAGCCAGTCAAAGCATATGATGATCGGCTATGGGGACTATCTGTGGTTACTAAGGAGAGACTTAGTACACAAATGCGTACCCCGTTGAATTTCGGAGTAGTTATTACTTTGAAAGAGGTAAACGGAATCAATCGTATTGATGATTTTATAAAGGCATGTACACTGAGGGGATGGATCGTTAATCGGATAGACATAAAGAATCAATTAGATATTTATGCTTCAAGTCAGGAAGAGATACACTTTGAGTAGTGATGAAAGTATTTTATCTCTTACAACAAAAAAAGGAGATTTAGATGAAAATCAGTGAGATATTTGGGCTAAAGAGATCGCAGCATGAATTGGACTTTGTGGATGTTGACATTGAATCAGACACCCCGCTTTTCTTAGATCCTTATTTTATAGCAAAAAATGATTTTCCTCTTGCATATGAAGCCCATTTGTCTCTAAGATCATATTTTGAATGCTTGCTCCGCGCCCTGCGGGAGAATAGAATGGCTGATGCCGAGGAATTATTCAGTCACTTAGGCGAATCGAATGAAATTTGCCTTGGTTTTTCACGGGCAAAGCCTCAAGGGAAAGGTATGGGGCCTGCTGATGCATCAAAAATTTTTAGGAGCCTTAAAGATAGTCCTGCATTACGAAGTGGTATTATGGAGGACATAGAGGACTTTCGCATTTTTGTTGATAATGTTGACAAAGATAAAATGTCTGATATGACAGCAAATATCGTTAAAAAACAACTGATTGACTATACTCATGCTCAATGCGCAATCTGGGGGATTGGTCTTACCCCCAGTGTCCCTTCAGGCTTTTATTGGGATCGTTTTTCTAATGCGTGGGAGAATAGCTATACTGAAATGCTTATTGCTGATGGAAGAAAGATTCTGTTGGTTCCAAAGCGATTAGTATCGTTCTCGACCGAATACACTCCTCAGAAATATATGCAGCATTTCGTGCTCAGTTTTCTTCAAAATGAACAGTTACGTCTTAATGGTCCTCTGGTTCAGAGACGAAAAGATAAAAAAGGAACCCCGTATGTAACTAAAAAGTCCATACGGGAGCATGAGCAGTTGGATGATGCTATTGACAAAAAATGGTTGGCCGATTTCACTGAAAAGCATCCCGAGGTTTTTACCGATTTTCGCGAACAAACGCGAGCAAGAATCCCTGCAGTATCAAATGCTGAGATATCAGCAGAGTCGTTACAAAAAATATGCTCTTTTCTGAATGATCGCCTAAAAACAATACCAGCCGGATCTGATAATGCAACCATATATCATCGGACAATCGTTGGCATCTTAGAATTGCTTTTTTATCCCTATTTGTGTAATCCGGAAATTGAGCATGAGATTCATGAGGGAAGAAAACGAATTGATATTGTGTTTGATAATTGTGCGGAATCTGGATTTTTCTTCCGTTTATCCAATACTCATGGCATACCTTCTCGATTTATTATGATTGAATGCAAAAACTATTCTCGAGACATCGCAAATCCAGAAATAGATCAAATAGGGGGCAGATTCAGTCCTAACCGTGGGCAGATGGGAATAATTGCTTGTAGATCAGTTGATGATATGCAAAAACTAATTGACCGATGCAGTGACACATACAGGGATTCTCGAGGATTAATAATCCCTTTGGTGGATGATGATTTCTACGAATTGCTCAATTATAAGGCCGAAAGGAATGAACAGGCGATAGATGATTTCATTCAGATGCGTTTTCATATGGTTGCATCAAGATAGAGTATAAAACTCCATGTGATGCACACTTACAGTGACGATCGTGTGACATGTAAAGAAACATGGGGTGGTGAATGGCAACATTTAAGATGAAAGATAGAGGAGTAGAGCGGATTGACCTAATTGACAGGGAATTAAAGTGAAGAATCTGTTTTTAGATATTAAGACCTTTCTCATTAAAGAAATTGTTAAGGGCTCTAATGAATCTGAAAAAATTATAGGCACTACGACGGTCACTTAAATATGCAGGTAGATTTTTGCTACGGAATAAAAAATGTAATTGATATGGATTAAAGAAGATACAAAAAAGTCAAGAGAATAACGATTATCCAGAAGGGGGTATACTGGGTTTAAGTAATTGTATTGGCATGGAAATTTGTCTGTAATTAGATATGCAATTACGAATTATTTGGATTTCAATGGGCATTATATACGTGGTTGGAGAAACGAGAGGATATGAGTTTTATATATGCAATGAATGATTTAATATTTTCCATTTTATCTGATACAAAAATCGATTTGGATGATGATCTTGAAAAATTTTGGGAATCGGAAAATGATAGACGTTTAGTCAAACAAATTGGATTGATGAAGAGTATTATTGTTTCGCCAAACCTAGTCATATGTTATGCAGGAAATAAAATCAGTAAAGCAGCAGAATTATTAAGAAAAGTGAAATGTATGCCATTGGATATGGAAGAAATAGTAGACTTGGCATTTAATATCCACATTAATTCTGGAGAAGATGAAATTGAATTTCTTATAGCATATTGCGATCAAATTAGAGAATTAGTATCTATAAAGAATCATCAGGTTATTAGAAAATGTAAATCGGCCTGGCTTGGGTCATTGGATGCCTATATAGAATTCACGCGCTTATTAGCTCAAATAAATCCAAAAGAGGAGAAGGCATATGGACGAACGGTGGAAGGTGCATATTTTGAAGAAGTCATTGAAAAGGAATTGATGAAGGCGTATGAAATTGAACGCTGTTTTTCTAAAGTAGTAGGATCTGGCGTTGTCTCTTCGGTAGGAGGAATGACCGTTAAAATAAGGGCAATGGAGGGTGAAGACATATTTCAATATATGGCGGGAATGGAGGTAATTTCTAGTGATTGGCCTCAGTTAGTTCGACCGGGTGAATATATAAACTTTTTTGAAGGGGCTGGAAAAGGGAGTTATTCTTGTAATATATATCAATCTAGGCAGAATTTTTGTTGTTATATTTATGAAGGCAATTACGGAGTGGTCTATACAGATGAAGTAAGCTATAGCGAAACTTTGGATGGGATGAAATTTCCGAAGTTATATAAAATTGACAAGCCAATGTTTGATGACATTGCAAAACAAAATGGAGCGTATTCCTGTATTGATTTTGCATAAATGAAAATTGAGATACATGCACTATTATGAAAAAGATATAATCAGAACATGTTAAAGAGCTATGTACACGATTAAATTAGAGAAAACGTGTGGATATGGGGGACATTATGAAGGATATTAAAAAGGATCCGTTTGAGGAATATATAAAGAATCTTCCACCGACCCGCAGGGAGTTGGGAGAGGCCTGGTCAGCGGCCATTGGTCTGCAGGACGTTGATGGCCTGAAGCCTTCCGAATATTTGTATGAGACCGCTAAAAAGAATATAAACGGTGAGATCACCATCGATGAAGTTGATGAGCTGATCAATTCCTACTATGAGACAAAGGAAGGCAGAGCGGAGCACGGAACCGAGGAAGCGGACAAGGTCTCTGCGAGGATCGCGAGACTACTTTCCGACAAGGCATTTGTGTTCTCTCCGACACAGTATATCAGCATTCACAAAGAGTTGTTTAAGGGGATTTATTCCCATGCTGGAAAGATACGGGACTACAACATTACAAAAAAAGAGTGGGTGCTGGATGGAGATACGGTTGCCTACGGTAGTGCTTTGAATCTGAGGGAAACTCTTGATTATGATTTTTCGCAGGAGAGGACATTTAAGTACAGAGGACTTACGATGACTGAGACCATCCGGCATCTGGCTTTGTTTGTATCAAGACTATGGCAAATCCATATATTCGGTGAGGGTAATACGCGCACCACGGCGGTATTCTTTATCAAATATTTGAGACATCTTGGATTTGAGGCCGATAATGACCAATTTGCTGAGCATTCATGGTATTTTCGGAATGCACTGGTTCGGGCAAATTACAACAATATCAAAAAAGGTATTTACGAAACGACGGAATATGTTGAGAAGTTTCTTCGCAACCTGCTCTTGGGGGAAAAGAACGCGCTCCATAACAGGGAAATGCATGTGAGCGGTAAGTTTGTGATAGAGGATGACCCGATAAATGAGGCGAAACATGACCCGATAAAACCAGATGAGCGGGAAACAAAGATCATGGAACTGTTGCGATCCGAACCGGGAATCACGCGAGCTAAGATGGCGGAAGCCCTTGGATGCTCGGAATCTACGGTTAAGAGATCGATACAGGCGATGGTCTCAAAAAAAATGATCCGCCGTATAGGTTCAAATAAGAAGGGTGAGTGGATCATTGCGGAATGACTCGATAAAATGACCCGATAAATCATAATGAAAAAAGATGACTTCACACTGGCAAAAGGCGACCCAATAGGTGAACTTCGAAAAATCGGTGCTTCAAACCTATTTTAGTAATTAAATGAGCAATTATTTTTCGGGTTAATTGAACGGTTGGGGGAGTATATGGAAGAGAAGGCACGCGGAAGTCATAAACGCTTTTTGTTTATTATTCTTCTGGTAGCGAAATGGCACTTTTTTGCACAGACATGTATGCGGTTGCAATCAAGGAAAGGACGCCTGTATTTTGCGTGGAAACGCGTAAAGGTAAAGATCATTATTTGGGGCTGGGTTATTCCTATGATGTATATAGTAATCCAGTGGAAGATGAATATCAATATGCATTATATGTATTTGGGAAAATGGTGAAATGCACATTTACAAATTAGTTGCCAAAAGATTAGACTTTAAGGAGTAAGATAAGTAACGGCAAGCGGCAACGGTCAATGTTTCACGATTGATTGCAAGGCTGGAAGTGAATTCTGGCTTTGCAATTTTTGTCAAAGGGGAGTGGATTTTTAAATTGACCACCCTCATGGTGCTTGATATACTATAGTTTGGAGACATGGTTTTGTCTTTGGAGATAAAAAGATCTTGATGGCAGCAACTATAACTTTCGGTTAAAGTGCATGAATAAAGGCAGAATGGAAGGGTTAAGTGCAACGAATTGGTAAAATCTATATAAAAAGGCCAATCGCAGCTAAGTAAAGCAGCGGTTGGCCTTTGTTTAGTAGTATCTATTATTACGAATACTGTTTAGTAAGAATCCGTATGTTCAAGTTCCAATGGCTCTGAACCAGTAGTGGCATAAACAGTTCCGTTAAATGTCACTCTGTAGGTACCAGATCCTTGCGTTGGAATGGTGTTATTGGCAAATAGGGTTCGTTTTCCAGAATACACGTAAGTCGAGTAGATTTCAGTAGTGCCCTTATATACCTTTATTGTTCCTGAAATAGAGGTTACTAGGCTGTTTCCAAATATGGAAACAGAATATTCCACTCCACTGGAACTGGGATCAACATATGTTACGGTACTCTGGACATACGTGTACCGAGAATAATCGGCATCCGTGAACCCGATGTAATTCTCGGAAGAATTCAACGCCATGGCATTAGCGGTACAGGGGAACAGGGACACAAATAAGAGAGATAATCCAAGTGCTAATAAAGTTTTTCTTTTCATAAGAAAACACTCCGTTCTTTTTTTATACTTTTATTAACACCGAATTTCAAAATAATACTACATATCCAGAAGACTTTTCGCTATTTTTTCCATTTCTTTTTTATTTAGGTTAGAATGTATTTCAAAATACCACGAATTGGTGTGCCAATATAAAATATTAGAGAAATTCACATCGGTAGATTCGTAGAAAACAAATTCATTACCGTCAAGCATATAGGAATCTATCACATAGTGCTCATTATCAAAAGTGGAAACATTTTTTTTGTTAAATCGAAATATTTCAATGGTGTCGTTATTGTTATTCTGATAATAATGATAGGTATTGCTTTCAGTAGAAAATGAATCAACTAAATAAAAACCTTGAGGTAGATCAATAGATTGCACGACGTCTTCTTTGCCTGAAAGATCCTCCTTGCTTGATATTTTTACAAATTTATTATAAAATTCCAGAATCGTTTTTTGGCAAGATGCCCGGACGGTTTTGTTCTGTAATAAGAGGAGAAAACTAAAGCCTAAAATCATTAGTATCGCACAGCCAATTTTGAACGAAATGCCTATAAATCGGCTTGCGAGAGTTTTAAATTGTATTTTTTTTAGATACCGTTGCATTTTTGTGTCATATTCTTTGGGTAAAGTAGCATTTTTGAATGTATCATCGCATAAAAGAGTTTTGTTTTCTTCGTTAGCGATGTCGGTTAATGCAAGTTGAAGTAATGATTCAAATGTATCATCTTGCGTGGAATTACTTGTTTTCATGTGACGTTATCCTTTCACGGAGAATATTTCTGGCGCGATATAATTGCACTTCGACGGTCTTTTTCTTAAGGCTTAATGCTTTGGCTATTTCTTCAGTAGATAAATGCCCTAGGTATTTTAATTCTAAAACAATGCGGTATTTTTCCTCCATCTTCTTTATCTCTTCCGTGATTGCATGAAGCTGTTCGTTCATTATGACATTATCCAAAACGGTATCTTCATAAAAGGAGCGTTGAGCGAAATGGTCGTTTATTTCAGGCAAAATAATGGGTTGACGTTTTATCGAGCGAAGGTGGTTAAGACTAATGTTTCTCGTAATGGTAATTATATAGTTTTGCGTCCGCTTGTGGTCTTTGAGATCAATTTCATTAAGGTGATTTGAAAGAATTAAGAGAATGTCTTGAGACAGATCTTCCAGTGTCTGTTGATCAAACGAAAATCTTTTGAGAGTAAAGTATATGGTTTTGGAATATGTTTTATAAAGCAATAAGAACTTATTTTCATCTTCTGGAGTATCAAAAGTCAAAAAAAGCATTATTGCCACTACCTCTCATGTTCCTGTGAAATCATATATTCTAAGATATTTAAGATTCTTATTTGGGACTTTTCGGGTAATTCTTTTATCTTTTCAATTAGTAAGGTCATTCGGGAATCACTGTAATCAAATAAATTCTTGTTAATCAAGGCGTCCGTGGAAACGTTAAGACTATCAGCGAGACAGATAAGGGTTTCAATGCTAGGATTACGATATCCACACTCTAAACTAGAAATGAAAGCGGTACTGCGATTAATGCATTCGGCCAGTTGTTCTTGAGTAAAGCCTTTCATTTCCCTGTAGTATTGAATGTTTTTCCCGATTTCGTTTGTGACGTTGCTTTTCTGGCGTTCCTTATTCTTATCCATTTCCTACCCTCACCGTAAAGAACAATATACTTACAGTAATAGTATATTAATGTATCTTATGGATTTGAAATATCTGAAAGCATATATTATATTACTGATAGTAGTTGCTGCGCAGAAAATTAGAAATGTTACGTACAAAGACGTAGTAAATCAGAATGCTAATCAGTATATATATTAGAATTTGGATAGGATCTGTTTGACAAAAAAGATGAAAAATCTTTTGACGGGGGTAGGCATGCTTGGAAAAACATCGACTTTAAGCGGAAGAGAAGCGAAAGACCGCTTTCAAAGATTATATGAGGATAATTGTAAATTAATGCTATGGGTGGCAAAAGGCATTCTTCATAATCAGGAAGACGCGGAAGACGCCGTACATTCGGCATTCCTGAGTATGGCGGATTGTTTTGATAAGATCGAAGTTATGAATGATAGAAAAGTAAAGGGATTGTGCGTACTTATAGTAAAACATAAAGCCCTTGACATAATAAGAATGCGAAAAAGACTAAGTTATGAAGCAGTGGATGAGTTAAATTTGCATAACGAAAACCCAGAGGAATTACCGGAGGTATGCCTAGAATTAAAGGAGCAAAAGGAATTCGTTAAAAACATGTTGGAGCGATTACCTGAAATCTCGAAAAAAATATTAATCATGAAGTATTATTATGGACTTGACAATTCAGAGATTTCACGTCTCTTGAACATGAATAAAAAGGCCGTGGAGATGCGGATTTTTCGCGCTTACAATAAAATCAGGGAGATAATCGATCGTGGGGAAGAATAATAGAATGACTAAGAACAGTCTCAAACGCAAAGATCAATTAAGTGAAGAATTACTTCGTGAGGCAGTAAGTGAATTGTATGAGAAGGAACTGTCGAAAATTAGCCAATGCGAATTGGAAGTAGGAGTTACCTTATCGCCTGGGTTTTACGGCAAAATGGATAAGTTGGGTAAAAGGATTTTATATAAAAAAGCCAAGAAAAGATTGATTCCCTATGGATTAAGCATGTTGTTTTGCATTGTGGCGTTTAGTGTGATGCTTTATCCGGAAAGAATTGCGGTAGCAAGTCATTCCGTTTTATCTTGGTTTCAGGATCACGTAAGCATTCAGTTTAAAAAACAAAACGAAGATGGCAGCGTCACGGAATATGTTCTCGCGTACGTGCCGGAGGGATTTACTTTATTGGAAGAGCAACACGGTGGAAAAAGTGGGTTTAGCGTATACGTAAACTCAGAAAATCAAATGTTGAGTTTTAACTATGCACCGAGTGAGGCGAGCATCAACGTAAACTCTGAATGTATTACTTACGAGGAAATCCAAACGGAAGACGGAAAGGTATTATATTATTTTGTGTCCCAAGGAAACCCGAAGGAGACAAGCTTTATCTGGCTGTCGGATGACGAGAAGACTTCTTTTACAATCAATGCTGATGGGGAAATGAACATAGAAGAGATGTTGAAACTCTGTGGAGGAGTGGTGGAGAAATAAAACTAAAAGAAGTATTTGGCATGAAAAAGTTAGAATCAAAAGATGGAAAGGAAAGAGGTGAATCCGATGGAGATCATGGTTTTGTAACTTGTTGAGTTTGATTTACTTGGAATGGAGGTACAAGTACAATGAAAAAATTGATGCAGATCATAACAGTTGTATGCTTGACGATGACTTTAGTTTTTACACCGATAGTATACAGCCTTGCGGCGGAGAGCGCATGCCCGCCGCATGTATATAGTGCAACTCATACTGCGTTATCTGAGGTTTTTTTGAGTTCACATCCTGTTTACGTTGGAGATGGACCTGCAGGACCCGTATATGAAACTTGTCACATATATGGGGTTTATGAAGTGATTTATCCCCGGTGCACGGCTTGCGGATATATAGATTATGCCAATCCGTACAGTTCAACGTTGATTGGTTACAGACATGATAATTCGAATTGCCCGTACCACTAGCTAATTATATAAACCATAGGTATCCGGAGGAAATGACGGCATGAAAAAATGGGAACACGGACATTTGCTGATTGCAATATTGCTTTCTGCAACCATGATTTTAGCCGGTTGTGGCGAAAAGGAAATGGATGTGAGCGGGGACGGGATTTCTGACGTTAAGGAATCTTTGTCGACAAACGAGTTTCAATTCTTGGACGAAGTAGATAAGACGCTACAAGAAAGCATGTCAGATGGCGATGAAAGGATTGACAACCCGTGGGTAGACAATGCCTTGGATGATTTCAGTGCCGTCATTAACCTTCCCATAGATAACGTAAAAAAGACGGCGGGAGAAATTTCTGTCGGGGGAAGGAAATTTGTATGTGAAGCAGGATTTGTACAACATGAAGAGCACCGATTTCAGGATTCCAGGAAGAGTTGGGATCAGACTAACAGAATTTCGTTGGATGGAAAGAAGTATGCTTTTGAGATAGAAGCGGAACCGGACAGGGAAGGATTACAAGTAATGGATTTGGGACCTATCTCAGGCAGAAACGGCTATGTCGCTTGCTTTTTTGAATACAACGAAGACAATAAGCCGTCCAACTACTGTTTCTATGAGTTGGACGAGAATTTCCGCAAAACAAAAAGCATTCAAACGGATCTTGTTACGGATCAGGGATTAACTTACCTAATGGGAGATGCCAATGGTTATTATCACGTTATCTATCGCAGCCAGAGTGGGAAAAACCAATACGTAATAGTGTCAGCTGAAGGGAAAAGAATCTTTGAACGTCAGGTGGGAGAACGGGCGGAATTACATGCTTTTGACAAGGGCCGGGTGTGTTTGTGTGAGATAGATGCGTCTGATCTGGCTAGCCAGAGAAAGTTTTACGAAGTAAAGTCCGATGGTGGGGGATTCACGGAACTTGCCGTATCCAAGAATGAGAACTTAAGGAAAAAAATGGAAGGCTACCTCCTGGCTGCCACGCCGTTAGATGATTACAGGATGGCCTGGTGCGCACGAGACGCGGTTTATGTTTACGACACACGCGAAAAGGAAGCGCAAGCTGTTTACAAGTGGTCGAATCATGGAATCTCTCCCATTATGGCTGAGGGCATGACCGTGACGGTTGATGGTTTTATCGAGATATTGTATAAAGATGCCAGCGGATTAAACTATATTCTTTTGAAACCCACGTTGGAAAAGAAAGAATTGATTTCCATCACCTTCGCGGTTTCTCCGTTTAAAAAGGATGAGTATGAACAAGTGGCGGCTCTGTTTCATAAAAAGTTTCCTGAGTACGTCATTAACGTTAAGAGCGATTATGACAAAACGGCGCTACTAACTCAATTGGGTGCGGGAGACGGACCTGTTTTGATTGATACGGAACTGACGGGTTTTGATGAACTGGAACACCTGTGGCAACCCATGGATGGATTTTTGGAGCAGACCGACCTTGTCAAGGAGATGATTCCAGAAACGTTAAGTTTTGGGAAAATAGGGGATACCACTTACGGCATCGTAAGGTATTTTCGCTTTGAGACGCTTATTACGGCAGAGGATCACGCAGAGTGGAATTATAAAGGTTTTTTGAATAGCTTGGAAAGCTTTGATGGAGCCGCGCTTACGTATCAATACATTGAATCGACGACGGATTGGCGGGAAAAGTATTTTGATCTACTGAAAAATGGAATAAGCGATAATTATTATTTTGATGCTAAGACGGATGAGATGATCTTTGGAACGCCTGAATTTGAACGCGTTTTGAAGCTTTCCCAAAAGGCGGCAAAGTGCCCGCCGGGGGAAGATGGCATGGCCGTGCAACAAGGCAAGGCGCTATGCGAGCACGTTGACGTCGTAACGCTTTCGCAAGTTCTTTTGCTTCGCAGAAGAGTGGAATCGAGCGGCGAACAAGTAACCGGTTATCCTACCAGAAATGGGGCAAAACATCTTCTTGCAGCGGTTGCTCCAATCGTAATGCGATCTACCGCCACGGAAGAACAAAAGAAGGTTGCCTATACGTTTTTTAAGGTATTGCTTTCGAAGGAAGCAATGACGGGAAGCGCATATTTCCCAGTGCGGAAGGACGCAATGGAACAATTGCTGCAAACATATGATGAAACCGTAAAGGCAGATAAATCAGTTGGCCGCTATAATCCCAATTATATGCCAGAACTTGACAGAGAAAAGGATGTGAAGTTTTTGGAAGATTTGATTCATGGCAGTGTAGTGAAAAAAACACTGCCCGCAAGCCTAGAGAGTATGTTTGACGAGGAATTTGGAGATTATCTGTGTGGCAGGATCGATAGTGAGGCGCTGTCTGATCACCTGAAAAATCGCACCTGGCTGTATTTAGAAGAGCATAAGTAATAGGGGTTGTTTATACATAAGAATTGCGAAAGATTCAGAATTAAACGATAGACGATCATTAAACCGTCAAATATTCATTTGCCCGTGATGGAAGAATGGAAATTAAAAGGTAAAAATATATTGGGAGAGGTAAAAAGTTATGTCCGTTAATTCGTATTTACAGAATTTGGCGAGTGAGTTGGTCTTGTCTAGTTATGAAAAAGACCATGTAGCTACATCGTTAGATGCTATAAAAAGCAGGTTGAGTTTATGTTTTGGGAATGAGGTAAAGGAGAAGAAGGTCTTTGGTTCATATGACAGGGAGACTATATTGCCCAGAAAAGCAGATGAAAAATCAGATATTGATTTGATGGTTGTATTTGATAATTTGAATAATTACAAGCCGCAGACTTATTTAAACAAACTGAAGAGTTTTGCCGAGCGGTACTATAGTTCTTCAGAGATTTATCAATCAAACCCGACAATCGTGTTAGAACTACAACATATTAAATTTGAACTGACACCAGCCTATAGGGTGTATGGATTATTATACTATATTCCGCGGAATCAGTCGGAGTGGATGATAACGGATCCAGACGGGTTTAGCAATACGCTTGTGGAATGCAATAAGAATAATGGAAGTAAGATCAAGCCGGTTGTCCGTTTGTTAAAGCATTGGAACATTCAAAAGAATTTAAGAGACATAGCATCGTTTGAGCTTGAAAAGACCATTGCAAATGATTTGATGTATGAGTATTATGCGTCAACCACATATGTCGATTATGTAAAAGCTGGTCTTGGAAAAATAAAATACAAAACAGATTATTCAAAGGTGAACATGGCAATTGAACATATAAACAAGGCGATTTCTTTTGAAGATCAAGGTAAACCTTATTCCGCTTTGGAAGAAATTAAAAAAGCATTTCCGGAGATATAAAATATGAGTAGAAGAGACGATGTAAGTAACCTTTATAGGATTCCCAATATTCTTGATAAAATTGAAAAGATTTTATTTAGCATAGACGTTATTTTTGCGATAGTAGCATTTTTCGTTAATTCAACCATTGTGTCTGTCGCAATTATCATCCAGATTATTTCGGCAATTTTCTTTTTTTTAATCAGCGTTATTGATGACGGATACTTTTGGTACGAGGCAGAGAAGGCGCGAAGAAAGAATGCCATTGAGAATGGGTTGGAAACAAGGCTTTCGGAACTTGAAACGGAAGAGTATTACAATAACCCAAACGAAGCATCTATAGAAAAATATATGTTAAATTTATTGGAAAGTAATATGTTTAGCAAAGAAATCGCGGGGAAAATGATGCCACTAAGTTTCATTAAATCAGCCATCGCGATAGCTGTTCTGGTTGTGTCATGGCGTTTTTTGCCAGATTCTGATTTTTTGATTATCATTGCGCAGACGGCTTTTTCATCCTATGTACTTGTGGATACCGTACAACTTGTTTTTTACAAATTACGGATGGATGATTTGTATAGAGATGGATATTCGGTTATGATAGCCCCAAGGAATATTGAAAAAGGTAAAGAAGCCACTCTTTTAGCGTATGCAGTAGAGTATGAGGCAATAAAGGCTCATTATAAGATCAGGCTTGATGGAAAGATTTTTAAGAAGAATAACGATAAGTTGGGTGAACAATGGAAGCAAATATTGTCGCATATGGTTAAGTGAGTAGGTTAAATTAGTAGGAGTACTAATTACCTTAACAATTTAGACGAATACAAATTGGAGGAAAAATGGCTGATAACTCAATATTTACATATGCAGAAGCAATAGAATTGATTCTTGGTTTTTATACGTTTTCTTTAGGGTATTGGGAAGATGAAATAAATGAATATCCATTAACAAAAGAATGCATCGAATTGGGATTTACAATAAAGGATAACGAATATGAGGATAAATATATATTATCAGAAAAAGGACAAGAGTTTTTTCATGAATATATAAAAGATATTTCGGAAAAGTTACTAAATGAAGTAAAGAAACACGATTACGAGATGGCATATGGTGAAGTCGTAGAATGGTTTCGAAAGGAATTTCAATTAAAAGATGATGAGGATAGTAAGGAAATCGCTGAATACATTCTAGGAAACTTATATAGATATGGAAATAAGGTTTTAAAAGGTATTTCGAGATCTAAAGGTTTATTTTGTCGGTTTGTGAAATGTTGATTTATTTGAAGGGTGCTTATCATGTAGGTAAAGATTCGTGAAAAGAAAGATTGTAAAGGAGACAGAAAAAACTTGAGGGAAAAGATGGAGTGAGGTGAGTCCAATGTTTTGGGAAAAATGAATTGACACTGTTTGAAGAAAGTATTTATCATTGTTAGAAAGAGAGGGTTTGTACATGAGAAAAATGGTTTTGGCTATTTGTACGACAATAATAGTTTTTGCTTGTGGCATTTTGACTCCCGTAACCGTCCGCGCAGAGGGAAGAGGCTGCGTGAATCACACTTTTAATGCGACGCATGACGGATATCAAAACATACCAATATCCACCCATCCGTATGAGCATAATAATGCGATAGTCACCTGCCACATTTATAAGGTAATAAAAACCGTGTATCCAAGATGTACTGCTTGTGGATACATAGATTACGAGCATCCATACTCTAGCTCGGATTTTGCCATAATGCATGCAAATTGCGGAATAGCTCCATATTATTACTAAACTCCTGGAGGCAAGGGATGGCATGAAGGATCAAAAAAAAGTAAAACTAGTGGAGATTTTGGGAATAGCAATATTGCTCATGCTTGGCGGATGCCTTGGGAAGGACGGCTCCGTAAAAGGGCAGGACAAGACAGACGGCGCGTCTTCGGCCGAAACGTCTGGGTTTTTATTCCTTGAGGATTCGTCTGACGAAGTCCAAGGCGACAATTCCCTGGATGACCTTCAAGCCGTCCTAAACCTCCCCGTGGAGAGGGTAATCGCGGAAGGAGAGCAAAGCGGTGGCTTTCAAAGCTTCATCGTGGGGGAAGGGGGATGCGTGCTTTTTAAGTCGCACGCCTTTAAGGGCAGAATTCAGGATGCCTGGAGTAGCGTAAGCGGCGTTACGGCAGAGGGAGAACCGTTTTCCTTTAAGTTGGAAGAAGATCCAGATCGGGTGGGAATTCAGGATCACGCTATGGGGCCGATTTCCGGTAAAAAGGGATACATTGCGTGTCGCTTTGAGGTCAAGGACGGAAAGCCTTCCAAGTACTGGTTTTACGAGCTGGACGAAAACTTTCAAAAGACGCGCTGCGTTGAGGGGAAGCTCGGCATAAGGCAGCTTCTTGATTCCGTGATGGAAGACGCGGAGGGGAACATTCACGTGACCTTTCACCGGAACAACGGGATGTGTGCCTACGCAATCCTTTCACCGGAAGGAGAGAAGATATTCGAAGCAGACCTGGAAAACCGAATGGGAGGCTGGGGGCCCAAAACGTGTACCTTTGAGGGAGGACGCGTTGCAATATGCGATTCAAGCATAAACTTTGAACAAGATGGGAAAAGGTTTTACGAAGCGGACCTGGAAAGCGGAACGCTGCGCGAATTGACCGTGTCGAAGGAGGAAAAGGTCATAAACAAAATGAAGTCGTACATATATTGCGCAGCGCCGATAAGCGACACAAAGGTCGCGTGGTGCGACCGTTCCGGGATCTGGGTTTACGACGCAAAGACCAAGAAGTCCCGGGCGATCTACCAGTGGTCCAACCACGGGATCTTTCCGAAAAACGCCTACGGACTAAACTTCGCGGAGGACGGCTCCGTCGGCCTGCTCTACGACACGAAGGAGGGATTAAACTACCTTTTGCTCAAGCCGACGGAGGAAAGGAAGGAGCTGCCGTCGGTCACGATCGCCGTCTCCCCGTACAACAGGGAAAAATACGAGGTTGCGGCCACCTATTTCAAGAAGGCGTATCCGGGATACGCCGTAATCCTAAAGGACGATTACGACGAGACGAGCCTGCTGACCCAGCTTGGGGCCGGAACGGGGCCCGTTCTGGTTGACACGGAGCTGACGGGCTTTAAGAACCTGGAGCACCTTTGGCAGCCGCTGGACGGGTTTTTGGAGCAGACGCGCCTTGCGGAGGAAATGATTCCCAAGACCCTGGAGTTTGGAAAGATCGGGGGCGTGACGTACGGGATCGTGAGGGACTTCTACGTTGACACGCTGATCGTGTCGGAAGGCGCGCCGTCCGACTGGGATTACGGGGGATTTCTGGACGCCCTGGAGAAGTGGAAGGGTGCGGCGTTCACCTATGAGGGAATAACCGCGTCCGTGGACTGGAGGGAGCATTTTTTTGATGCGCTGCAGAACGGACTTGAGGACAATTATTACTTTGACGCGGCGACGGGGGAATCAGTCTTTGGAACGAAGGAATTTGAACGCGTGCTAAGGCTTTCCAAGAAGGCGGCGAAGTGTCCGCCGCCGGAGGACGGCAAGGCGCTGCGGGAAGGGGAGGTCCTTTGCGAAACGGCGTACGTGCTGATGCCGGCAATGGCGTTCCGGCTTCGAAGGAGGCTGGAGGCGGACGGCGAGCAGGTCGTCGGCTACCCCACGAAGGAGGGGGGAAGGCACTACCTGGTGGCGCAGGCGCCGCTGGCGATGCGGTCCACGGCGACGGACGAGGAAAAGAAGATCGCGTACACGTTCCTGAGGGTTTACCTATCCGCGGAGGCCATGAGGGACGTGACGCTGATGCTTCCCGTCCGGAAGGACGTGTTTGAAGAGCAGATCAACAGCTATGAACGCACGGCGAAGTCCGCGGCGGAGGACGGCACGCCCAACGCGAGTTTCATGCCGGTGCTTGACCGGGAGGCGGACCTGCCTTTCCTGTACGGCCTGATTGAAAACGGGGTGGTCAGGAAATCCTTCCCAACTGGATTGCAAAGCGTGTTCGACGAGGAGTTTAGGGATTACCTTGCCGGCAGGATCGACGGCGCAGCGCTGTCGGAACACCTGAGAAACCGCACCTGGCTGTATTTAGAAGAACAAAAGTAATAAGGGTTGTTTTCATACGCCGCAGGTATGCTTGATCTTCCTTACGCATGCTTGATCAAGTATATAAACATAAATATACAGAGGCTTTAGCAAAAGCTTTAGAGGAACCTTATCCATTCTATATGATAATTCAACAGCCGTAAATTATATATAATGGACAGAAATATATGGTTGGAATTGGATGTCTCGGCGAATTTCCGATTTGGGTAAAAAGGGCTAGATAATAAGCCGGAGAATGGGGTAGAATGCCAAAAGAATCGTAATGGCGATTATATTTTAAAGGAGGTTTATCTATATGAAAAAGAATTATTTTTTTAGAATATGTATGACCACTATCGCAATCATTATTTTGTGCATCACTTTTGGTAAAGTGGCAAAAGCTAGCAACAAAGTAGAACTAAAGCAATTGTGGTATGAGACTAACGATTATCCCATTAGCACGGAGAGCGAAGAATGGTATGATTATGGTATGGAAGACATGTTTGACATTTTAAACCCACCACAGGAATTATTGATTTCATATAGTTCTGAGAAACTGGCGGAATTAATGTTACAATATCCGTATTTGTGGGTGTTGCCTACTTATGAATTTGAAAACAGGCAGTTATTTTTTGCGTACATGCGTAATTCGGACATATTTAATGAGCTTATGTTGCGAAGCGATGGCATAATGTGTCTGTTAGAAGCATATAGGGATACTGCAGTTGACCTGGATTTGTTAAACAGTGACCCGTATGTGATTTGGAAGCTTAATCAAGCCGTAAATGCTGAAATTTTCGGATGTCAGTTTATCAATTTTAATATTGAAAATTTTAGTGCAGAGGAGAGAATGCTGGCAAACCAAGTCAAGGAAGAAAAGCAGGACATATACTCTAACTTGATTTATTATGACACAAAGCTTTATTTAAGTTTTGAAAATGAATCCAGAGAAGGAAGCGACGGTACGTCGGATTCTCAAGACATAACGAATCCTTCGCGAACGGAATACGGATTCACGGCACTTTCTGCACCAATTACAAGATCCATCTGTGGGGATACAATATGGTTTACCCCTGGAACGTATCATAAATACAGTGTATATTCCAGTTGCCTTAGATGGTACGCAAATGATTACACTGCTCAAAAAAGAAACAGTTTGGACGGAAGCATAGCATACAATTGGACCATGGTGGCACATTCTTCCCCAAAATATAACTGTCATTCATTTGCGTGGATATGGAACAGTTCCTCAAATGATTTTTGGCTGGATTCTCCTTCAACCTATATGGGGAGTTCTGAAGTCACTTACGTAGGTCACAACGTTACGCCGCTAGTGGGGGATAAGATTGTTTTTTATGATAACAATACAAATGCCATCAATCATTCAGCGGTTGTAATTAGTACCCCAGCTGGAGCTACGGGCATCTACGTAAGGTCGAAGATTGGAGGCATGGCCTTATATGACTCCCCACTCAGCGAAGTAGCCACGTATTATAACGCACTGTCAAATTATAATGTTTACAGATAGGAAGAAGCTTATGGAATGGAAAAGCGTAATACGTCAGAAAATTCAAGACGTCAGAAGAATCTTGTTTGTTTTGTCCGTATTGTTGGTTGTGTTTGGGTATGGTACGCGCGTGAAGGCCGTGACACCAGAAGAATTAAAAAACCGATGGCATGAGAAAATGGAATACCCGGTGCGTTTTTTGGATGACAAATTACTGGAAGACGAATTCGGACACCTGCGACCCGTGGTGAGCGATGAATGGAAGGATATGCTAAAGGAATTTGGCGCAGGCGTGGTTACGGACATTTTAAATCCGCCGGCGGACGTGCTTGAAAAGATGACTTCCAAGGAACTTGCCGCATTAATGCAGAAATGGCCCTGGCTTCACCTAATTACAACCTACAATGATTCTGAAGAGCGTTACGATTTGTTTTTTAAGTATGCCGAACTAAATTCTGATATTTTTTACGAACTTCTCTCCAGGGAAGACGGATACGTAAGTCTTTTGGAGGAATATCGGAAAAATCCGTTCGACATAAAGAAGAACAACGAAGATCCAAATCTGATTTTAAGCTTAGACATGACGGAAAAGGCGGAAATTTTTGGCTGCCAGTTTATCCGATATTACCATTCTTATTTCACACAGGAAGAATACGTACTGGCCGCGGAGATTATAGAGGAAAAGCTGGCGGTGTATGAAAAGCTGAATGACGAGACCAGATATTGGCTGAATCTGTCACGGATCGGCGAACCTGGAGGCGAAGCCGTGGATGGCGTCCGTTCCAATTATTATCCGTCTGCAGAAAACCGCAGGGAACAGATAAAAGAAGATAATAAAAAGAAGGAAGAGGAGCAGACGGATACGGAGAAACCGGCGGAAAAACTGGAAGAAGTTCCCGAAATTGTCGCCGTGACTGAAAACACGCCAGATCCACAAAAAGATGAGAATGCAAAAGAATCAATTGCGTGGCGGTGGATTTTGATTGTTTTGGTTGTCATATTTGTATCTGCTGGTGGAATCATAATACTTCGGAAAAAGAGGTTTAGGATCATAAAATAAAGGCTAATTGCCAATAATGAAAGGAAAAACAGAATTATACAGATTTGGATGCCCATAGAAAAAAGATGATGTTTTGGCGATAAAAGGTGGACCAATAGGTGAACTTTGAAAAATCGGTGCTTCAAACCTCCTTATTCTATTGGTTTCTCTGTTTCATTCCAGCCTTCAAGTCCGGCTGCCAGCACTATGGTTATTTACTTAAAAGCCTGAGAATATGCGGTTCTTGGGCTTTTTACTTTTAAATTCTATCATGTAATTTGGTGTACTCATCGCCGGAGATGATTTTCACCATCAAGCCAAACTTCCGAACAATTTTTTTGACACGTTACCAATGGCGGAGCAGGCTTTTCGAGCGGTAAATACCTTTAAGGATGAGTATCTCTTGGATTTAAAATTCATTATGACTTTTGGGAAAGGATTCGCTTTTATCAGCAATCAATACCATTTGGATATTTAAACCTCCATTTCAAAACAAGTCCGCCTGCCAACATTATAATATTATATCGAACCCCCAAGAATTCAAGCTTCTCGGGGTTTTTGCTTTGATATTTTGGCGAGTTATAGGCTTTTTTATGTCTTTAAATGTCTTGATATTTTAAACAGGTGTAAGTAAAATATAACTATTGGTATGTCTTTTGAACGGATTATTCGATTTGACTTGGAGAGGTGGAAACAATGGATAGAGTGAAAGGCGTATTAAATTATAAAAAACCTATGTTTTGGATCATATTGGCAGGTGTAGTTGCCTGCATTGCATTGTCAATTTGCTTTTTGACGAACTCTCAAAAGGAGGGGGCCGCCGGGCAGGAAGAAGTTTTGCAGGAAACGGATGGGAATTCTGAAACTTTAGCCCAGGAAACAATGCCGGAAGCGGAAAAGCCGTCGGAGGAAGTGAAACCGGCCCTTGAATCGCATGAGGAGCAACTGAAAAAAAGCGTAAATAAACGGATAAAAGGCGTCGACGGCGTGATTGGCTATTGGGGTTATGCAGATTATGATGGCGACGGAAACAAAGAGGCCTTTGCCCAAATAAAATCGGGGAAGGAAGGAAATGATGGAAGTTATTCTGAATTGTATTTTGTAGATTCCTATGGTTTGGTTACGACCACCGTCGGAAAGTTTTCCCGATATTATTTTCAACCTGTTGACGTAGATATTTGTCAGGTACTTACGACTCCGGATGAAAAGAGTGTTTTTGCCATCGACGAGACAGACTGGAAGCAGGGTGTAACGCGGGTTTTTGGCGTGAAAGATGGAAAACCTTATGAGATGACCATATCAGAAATGGATGAATTGCATGGCATTTATCAGGAAGATGGAAAGATATGGACGATCCCGGACAAGTATTCGGAATCCTATGTGGATGGAGCAAAAATTGTGCTCCAATATGAGAATGGTGAATTTACGGCTTTAGAGTATAATGCTGAGATTGCTTTATACAAAAAGTATTGTTCAGCAATGGATGAGAATGAAATCGTCTATCGATGGCGTTATGATGACTATGACGGTAATGGAACGAAAGAAGCATTTGCAGTAATATCACCCATAGATTATACTGGGGTGGTTAAGAGGATTGATTATATCGATGCCGAAGGGAATGTTACGGAAGCTGCTGATGATGGCGATAGTTTACAGAGTGAATACATATTTACGGCGCCGGATGGAAAGAGGTTTTTTGAATACGCAACGGGAACCGGAGCGGAAAATTGTTACAGGACTTTGGGAGTAAAGAACGGGAAACCGTATGAACTGCAGTTTTCTGGCTATGCATGTAAATATAATGACGGCATACGTGAGAAGAATGGTAAGTTCTATACGACGGCAGGAAGTTATTGTACTGATGATCCCCTGTATTCTTATATCCTGACTTACGAGAATGGCGAATTCTACCCACCGAATGAGTATTATTTCAATTATGTTGGAACGGTGTTATATCAATATGTCGGCATGGACGAGAATATTGTTATTCCGAGGAAATGTCAGGATGGGACCGTATTCACGGAAATTACGGACGAGAATTATCAGGGATATGGCCGTGAATTCACGTGCATGGGATTCCGGAGAGACGAGGTAAACTTCAAGAGCATTGAGATTCCGGAAACCATCACTAAAATTGCGGATGGAACGGTGGGATTTGACGAGAAGGGAACGAAATTTGAAAACTTCACGATTCGCTGTAAGAGTGGCTCAGAAGCAGAGAGGTACGCGAAGGCAAATGGTTTCTTGATCGAGTATTATGAATAAAACCACCGATTGGCAGAATTATTGGCTTGGGACCGAAAATATGGAGTATGCCGATGGACGTCAACGATAATATTTCAGTTTTATTGACTAAGGCTAATGAAAGCAAGTAAATTACGTAAGAACTCAAAGAAGAATATTTGCTATTGAAGGGAACGTAATTCCTTTGAAAAGGAGAATAAGATGAAACAAACACTCGATAAATTGAGATTCTTACTAAAAAATATCGGCCAGGAAGATATCATACAAAAACCGGCAACAATGGCAGAGATCTTTGAATGTGAAAAGAAATATAATTCACCAATGCCAGAGGAGATAAAAGAATTCCTTATGTTTTCAAACGGATTTGAATATGGCATGCAATTGCTCGAGCTTCGTTCCGTAAATATGATTTTCCCTTCGAAATATTCAGGAGTTGTGCCCGACGGTTGGTTGAAGCTTGGTTCTTTGCTATACGGTTCGGCAGATCTTGTTTCTGATGAAAACGGAGTTCTTTTTGTACATGACAAATGCAGAGACGATGACTCTAAACTAAGGGAATTTTCGCTGAAATCGTGGATGGAAGAACATATTTTTTATTATGCTGAAAATGACAGTATTAACAAGCCGCTCTATTACGTAAAAAAAGTTCTTGAAAAAGCCGGCTTAACCAAAAAGCTTAATGCTCCTGCTTCAGCTCAGAACATCGCTGAATGGGAAAAGAACCATAATGCACTTATCCCGGCAGAAATCAAAGAGGTTTTAAAGTTTTCGAATGGATTTCGATATGGCGTTGCGGCGATTGAAGTTTCTTCACTTGAAGAAATAACGTTTGTTAAAAACTGGGATATCGTACCGGAGGGGTGGATTAAACTTGGTTCAGTTATAGGAGATGGCGCTTATTTGGTTTCAGATGGAAAAGGGGAACTTTTCTTAGCTGATCACGAGAACCACGAGGAACCTCTTCGTAAGCTTTCATTGAAAGTATGGATTGAAAATCATATATTGGAAATGGTTGAAGAGGATTGTGACATAGATAGAAGAGACATGCTTGTTGAATTAGGATTATGGCAGCCTTTACTTTGATAATTTAGACGGCTTTGTCAATGAAATCGCAATATAACATGATAGCGAAGCACTTATGTCCAAATTGTTAACAGTAAGATAAATTGGAATTCAAAAGTCTATTTTGATATTCCAATGAGAAGGCAGCAGATGCATAAAAGAAAACTTGGCAAAAGGTAGACCAATAGGTGAATTCCTACTATATCAAAGACATTGTGGAGATATGGATCTCGTTGGATTTCGTCCGTAGGATCTAAGAATGACGGCTGGTGGAGATTGAGTTCTCTGCTAGCCGTTCTTTTTTTTGTTCCGAAAATATAGTATGGGTGGTATAATAAACATGACATACAGTTGTCATGTTGTGTTTGTTATGATATGAACGGAGCGTGAGAGATTATGAAGATAGACAGGTTGATCGGGATATTGTCAATCTTACTGCAGGAAGAAAAGACAACGGCTCCTGAACTGGCGGAAAGGTTTGAAGTATCCCGCAGGACGATAAACCGGGATATTGAGGATCTCTGTAAAGCGGGAATTCCTATAAGGACTGTTCAGGGTACCGGCGGCGGCATCAGCATTATGGATGGATATCGTATGGACAGGACGATTCTGACATCAAAGGATATGCAGATGATACTTGCCGGACTTCGCAGTCTGGACAGTGTAAGTGGAAGCAGCTACTATGGCCAGCTGATGGAGAAGATCCAAACCGGATCATCAGAGTTTATCAGTGGCAGGGACTCTATGCTGATCGATCTATCCTCATGGTATAAAGGATCTCTTGCTCCAAAGATTGAGGTCATCCAGAGAGCAATAGAGAACAGGCATCTTATACGGTTTGATTATTATGCACCATCCGGAGATAGCAATCGAAGGATAGAACCATATTATTTGGTTTTTCAATGGTCAAGCTGGTATGTATGGGGCTGGTGTTTAGAGCGCAAAGATTACAGGCTGTTCAAGCTGAATCGTATGGATCGGGTTGCTGAAACTGATAAGGAATTTGCTTGTCGGAATGCACCTATGCCTGATCTGTCGAATGAGAAGATCTTTCCGGGCGGTATAAAAGTAAAGGCTCTTTTTACACCGGATATGAAGTGGCGGCTGGTTGAAGAATTCGGACCGCATTGTTTTTCTGAAACCGATGATGGGAGGCTGCTCTTTACGGCAGATTATACAGATATGGAGAACCTTGTGACATGGCTCATGACCTTTGGGGCAAAGACCGAGGTGCTAGAGCCGGCAGAAGCGCGGGATATTATCCGCAGGAATGCTGAAGAAACATTAAAAATCTATGGAGGATTAACAGAATGAGATTAGATGGCTTTGGGCTGCTTGTTGAGGATATGGGAAAGATGATCCGTTTTTACAGAGACGTGCTTGGATTCGAAATTAAGGAAGAAGAGAACACGTCTAATGTTTACCTTGTGAAGGATGGAACATTATTTCTGCTTTATGGCAGGAAAGATTTTGAGAAGATGACAAACCGGAGATATGAGTATATCAAGGGGCTGAACGGTCATTTTGAAATTGCGCTGTATGTGGATACATTCGAAGAGGTGGATGAGGCATACAGGAAGGCCGTTGAAAATGGTGCGACATCTGTGCTTGAACCGGAGCTTGAGCCCTGGGGACAGAGAACCTGCTATATTGCTGATCCGGAAGGAAACCTGATTGAGATCGGTTCCTGGAATAAGCTTTATGAAGAGAAAGATCTGACGGAGGGGTAAGTGGATGGCTTTTGATTATAAAAAGGAATACAAAGAATTCTATATGCCGAAGGGAACGCCTTCCATCGTCACCGTTCCGAAGATGAATTATGTTGCAGTTAGGGGCAGCGGCAATCCTAATGATGAAGACGGAGAATACAAACTGGCCATAGGTCTTTTGTATGGGATCGCTTTTACGATCAAGATGAGTAAGAAGGGCAATCATCAGATCGATGGATACTTTGATTATGTTGTGCCGCCGCTGGAAGGCTTCTGGTGGCAGGACGGTGTGGTCGGAGTAGATTATGCCAATAAGGATTCTTTTCGGTGGATCTCCGTCATCCGCCTGCCTGACTTTGTAACGAAAGAAGATTTTGACTGGGCTGTCAGAGAAGCAACGGCAAAGAAGAAGCAGGATTTCTCAAAGGTCGAATTCTTTACCTATGATGAAGGCATGTGTGTTCAGTGCATGCATATCGGAGCATATGACGATGAGCCTGCTACAGTAGAGGCAATGCACAGGTTTATGGAAGAGCAGGGATATGTTCTTGATATTACGGATCAGAGAATGCACCACGAGATTTATCTGAGCGATGCACGCAAGGTTGAACCGGGGAAATTGAAGACGGTAATTCGGCATCCGATAAAAGTGAAGGGGTGATTGCATGGAGTACGTTAGAGTTACAAAGGATAATCTGGAAAAGGAGCACATCTGTTGTGCCATTTCCAATAATAAGGACGTGCAGGTTTCTTCTAAGAAGGCCTGGCTTGCTGACAGATTTGATGATGGGCTTGTTTTTCTTAAAAGTGTGGAGCGGGGAAAGTGCTTCATTGAGTATATTCCGGCAGAAAATGCATGGGTTCCAATTAAGGCGGATGGATATATGTATATTGACTGTCTGTGGGTGTCCGGTTCCTTCAAGGGGCATGGGTACTCAACGGAATTATTGGATGCCTGCATCGAAGATAGTAAAGAAAAGGGAAAGAAAGGGCTGTGTATACTGGCGGCAGCTAAGAAGAAACCATTCCTTGCTGATCCCAAATTCCTGAAATATAAAGGTTTTACTGTGTGTGATGAGGCAGATAACGGAATCCAGTTGTGGTATTTGCCCTTTGAGAAGGAAGCGGAAAAGCCGGGGTTCAGGGAATGCGCAAGGCATCCTCACATAGAAGAAAAAGGATATGTGCTGTACTACACCAGCCAGTGTCCGTTCAATGCGAAATATGTTCCGGTTTTAGAGCAGACAGCGAAAGAGAATGATATACAATTTCATGCGGTTCATATTGAAAGCAGAGAGGAAGCACAGAACGCTCCGACTCCGATCACAAACTATGCGATGTTTTATGATGGAGAATATATTACGAATGAGCAGATGAACGATAAAAAGTTTCTGAAGCTCGTGAATGGATAGGAGGGGAAGTATGGCATCAACAAAAAAGTATCTGGACTTTGTTCTGGAGCAATTATCAGAATTGGATGAAGTAAGCTCAAGGGCGATGATGGGAGAATACATCCTATATTATCGCGGAAAGGTATTTGGCGGAATATACGATGACAGGCTTCTTGTAAAGCCGGTTCCGGCAGCAGTCAAACTGATGCCGGATGCAGAGAGGGAACTGCCATATGAAGGGGCGAAAGAGATGATCCTAGTGGATGATGTTGATAATCGAGAGTTCCTATGTGAGCTGATTCAGAGTATGTGGGAAGAATTGCCGGAGAAGAAAAAGAAGACTGATGAGATCGCAAATAATAATGAGAGTGAAAAGGTATGCAAATAGGTATTCTAAGGAATGTCGGTTCCTCAAACCTCCTTATTTTATTGTTTTTTTAAGCAAGTTTTTCCTTCAAGTCCGGCTGCCAGCACTCATAGTGTTTTTCGAAAAGCCTGAGAATTCGCGGTTCTTGGGCTTTTTCTTTGCTTTAAACATCCTCAAAAATGGTGTTACCTGAGTGTTACTTGGCAGTTTTAATCGTCAAAAGCCTTTTCTGTACGGGATTCGGCAAAAATCTGCCACGAGACTGCTGGATTATTGATAGAAACCGTAATTTAGGTATCATAGCAATTATGTCTTTCGGTTTAATTGGCTATGAATGATAAAAAAATGGATTGACAGCCAAATTAAAAAACCGTATGGGAAAATGGCGTAACCATGCCTGACGTGATGATGATGCCGCAGATCGCGCAGGTATTTGGGATCACCATAGACGAATTATATAAACCCGCGGCCTCAGTTTACAAAAATGAGGCGGAGAAATGGCTGAGTAAGTATACGGCCTCCCATAACCAGGATGATTTTTTCCGGACCGATCTGGAGTTTCGAAGGCTCATGGAGTCGGGAGATTACAGTGATGAAGACGTGATCGCCTACGGAACGCTTTATCGTTTTCACGTGGACTATTGCAAGAAAAAGGCGTTCGAGTTGTATGATTCCGTCCTGGCGAAAAACAAGAAGGAGAGCTATGAGGCTGCATGGTCTAATAAAGGTGCGTTGATGGCAGCGATCGGTCAGGGAGAAGATTACGTAGCGCATTTCGAGAATGAGGTTGAGAATGATCCTAGCTTGGTGAATTACCGTTTGCTGATGCGTGCCTGCTTTTGGACCCGGAAATATGAAAAGGCTTTGGAATGCTATGAGGAAATCTTAAAGAGGTTTCCGGATCTTGAGAAGGAAGAGCTTCGCGTACTGCACGCCACTGCCGGTGACGTGTGCAGGGGACTTAAGAAGTATGAAGAGGCGTTTGGGTACTGGGAAAAGGCTCTCGAGGTTGACGCCTGGCCCATGGATCCGTTGTTCTCCATCGCATGCTGCCTGAGTGAAATGGGTGAGTACGGAAAAGCAGCAGACGCATGGAAGCGGATTGTGGATGAATTGATAGCCAGAGGCTTTACCTATGAAGTGGAATGGCCTCGCCAGATGATGAACGAAGCAAAAGCGAAAAGTTGAGGCGTCCCCCTTGGCACTTTTGGTGCTGAGGGGGTTTTTCGTAGTCTCTTCCGACCCTAACTCTTCATTTTCACTTGCCTGGAAGCCATTTTTCCCTCCCAGGCAAGTACTCCCATCCTTTTCTACTTGCCTGGAAGCCAAATTTCCCTCCCAGGCAAGTACTCCTATCCTTTTCTACTTGCCTGGAAGCCATTTTTCCCTCCCAGGCAAGTACTCCCATCCTTTTCTACT
>CAMKQH010000009.1 GCA_946414885.1 uncultured Lachnospiraceae bacterium | reverse complement strand
CCAGGTTCCGTCTGGCCGCTTTCCTCGCCCGTGTTTCCAGGTTCCGTCTGGCCGCTTTCCTCGCCCGTGTTTCCAGGTTCCGTCTGGCCGCTTTCCTCGCCCGTGTTTCCAGGCTCCGTCGGTTCTTCTTCGAATTCCGTTCCGTCCGCATCGCAGATCAGCTTTCTCAGATAACGGTCTGCCTCTGAGCCCTTTTCATAATACTGCATCTCCAAAAGCTGTCCTGCAAGTCCGTATATGTTTCTCGCCACGATCGGGCCATAGATGATCAGGTCCTTCCCATCTTTCTCCAAGATGAGGTATCCGCGAAACGCAAAGTCCGTTTTATACTGTTCGGAAGGCAAACCCGTCAAAACGCTTGTGAACCGGTATCTCCCGTCAATCGTCTCAAAGATCGCATCCATGAGCGTTCCATCTTCCTGCCGGCCATAGGCAATGCCACTGACGGTCTTTGCGCCGCCCTTGATCATGGGATACTGTTCCCTGCTGGCGCTCGTCATCGCAATTGTTCCGTACTCTTTGAGGTGATATCCTCCGATTCCCTGTCCCAAAAGCTTCTCTCTCGTCTCAACGCCGATACCCGTCTTTACGCGGATCCCGGATTTACCCGTGATCCGGATGGAGAAACCGTGATAACTCAGGATGCCACGCATATCCGGCTGATAGGTTGCCTCATATCCTTTTTCGCCATAAGCCAACGTCCATACCAGCATGTCCTGGGGCACGCCTGAGGCATTGCTCAGGTAGATCACGGCCGTCTTGGCATTTTCGTCCTTCGCCGTGACGGTCAGTTTTCCGTCCTGAATGGTTCCCGCAAAGGCCACGCCGTCCAACCAAACCTCGGAGGAGGCGACGCCCTCCGGAAGCTCCAACGTAACGTCATTCGTCAACACAACCGGTTCTTCCTGGGTCGGCGTATCCGTGCGGGTCACTACGTAATGATTGTCCTCGTACCGAAGATCCCAATAGAATTCCCACGTAATCTCCCCGTTGGCGTCCCGTACGACCAAAGAAGCCTTTTTTGCATTCGCGTCAGGCATCGTTGCGATCAGCCTGATCTGGTTTTTCTTAGAATTATAAAAGCTCTCGCAGACGTAATCAACGCCGTCGATCTTCACCTTGTAAGCGCGCACCTCATACGGAATTTCCAAAACCACGTTGGTGGAAGCCGTCGGCATGGGGCATGCCTGCTCCGGCATGTTTTCATATACGGGGATGCGAAATACGAAGGAATTTTCCAACGCTTTTTCCGAGTCATACAGATTCCAGGTGGATTTCGCTTCCGCCGTCGGAGCGGTAATGTTCTGCATGTATTGATGGGAATACATGGCATAGTAAGCATTCGGGTTCACGTTGAACTTTTGTAAGTACAGTGTGTCCTGACCCTTTTTGATATAAGAGTCCGCAACGAAATTTGCGCCTCCCCACAAAGCATTGTAGGCACCTTGTTCCGGATCATCTCCCAGCTGCTTTCCCCATTTTCCCTTAGCATATTCCAGGCCACTTTCGATCACCTGCTTGTCCGTCGTGCCCGTTGCCCCAATATTAAAATAATTGTAATATCCCTCATATCTCGGATACGTTCCGGAGATCAATGCCGAATTTCCCTGTCCCTGTTCCTGCAGTATGCGGGACGCCAAATGGAACGGACTGACCTGAACGTCCGGATGAGCTCCGATCATGTAAATCAAATAAGCATAGGTCATGCTTGTATTGGGAACTTTCTTTGAGGACTTCATGAAGGTTCCTTCCAAAAAGCTTTCCAGTGCCTCAAGCGTGTGGGCTTCCTCATGAAAAGTCAAATGTTCGAACTGGAAGATGGCCTTTTCCGTCAGCCCGTTTCTCGGATCCATGAAGTGTTCCAACACCTCACGGGAGGCAAAATACCAACTCCCCTGCCCATATTCTCCCTCCCGCACGTAAGCGGGATGGGATTTTTCGATCAAACTTTTTCCATCCTTCATTTCCTTGGAGACGGCAGTAGCCCAGTCAGCACCCGTCAAGAGCGGTTCAAACTGCCAGTTGGGATGTTTTTCCTTGAGACTCATCAGCGCAGCACGATAGCTTTCCGGGAATTTCGCAACGTCCGGCGGAATTTCCGCGGCGCCCGCTTCCGTTCCCGAAGAAGGCTCTGCGTGAACGGTCCCCAGAGGAAGGGCAAAAAGAGCATGCAGGATCATCGCAAGTGCCAATGCCCCTGCAAAGCTTCTTCCGATCCATTTTGCGTTTCGCCCATTTTTCATGCGCTTCGCATCCTTTCTTCTTACGTACGCCCTACAATCGTTTCCATTTTTTGTGCAAGATCCGGACCCCCCTTGGCATTATGACAAACAAGGTCGCATAGACTTTATTTTTCTTAGTCAGTATGCGGTTACGGATCGTTTTTACCCAATTCTTTCTCAGATACTTCACGACCGCCACGTAAAAGGCGTTGTCCTTCGTCATAAGCGGAATGGGAACGTGCAACATATATTCCAAACGCTGGAAAATTCCAAACCGGAAAGCCACGTCCCCAAGCTCCGGAAAATGCTTTGTCACTAGTTCAGACACCACGTCCGCATTGTCCACGCTGTCCGCAAAGACGCGGGAAAACTCGTTTTTGTCCGCCTTTCTGGAATTGGATCCCAGCCGGTAAAACACGTGATATCCGCGATCCGGAAGGGACAGCACTCCCTCTCCGTCCACCAGCATGTGTATCAAAAGAAAAAAGTCCTCATTCAACTTTCCAACCGGGAATTCCCTTCCCTGGAATAATTCCCTGCGCAGGAGCTTTGTGCAGAAGGAACAGTCTCCTCTGTGCATTAACAGCTCCTTCAGAAAATCCTTGTTGGAGTAAAGAATTGCTTCCGCAGGGGGCGTGCAGATATCCGGCAGAGCATTTCCCTGCTCGTCGATCTCATCGCGTCCAATCTGGGCGATGGAGGCACCCGTCTCCTCCATGCCGCGCTGCAGCTTCTCATACGTGTCAGGTTCCAAGTAGTCGTCGCTGTCCACAAAACCAACGCACTCACCCTGGGCATTCTTTAATCCAAGATTTCTGGCGCTGGAGGAACCTCCGTTTTCTTTGTGGAAGACCATGATCCGCGGGTCCTCCTTCGCCAGCTGGTCACACAGCTCGCTGCTTCCGTCCGTGGAACCGTCATCCACCAAGAGGATCTCCAGGTTCTGATAGGTCTGCGACGTCACGGAATGCACGCACCGGGGCAAGTATTCCATTATATTATAAACCGGTATGATCACGCTGATCATTGGTAAATTCTTCATTTTCCATTCTCCGTTAAATAGCGGAACATTTTTCTCTCTGATATTACGGGTGCGGGCTCACAAGGCGCAAACCGCGTTGAAACGCCGGAATCCTTAGAGAAATCTCCTCCAACTGCCTTCGCTTCCCTCTCCCTCGCGGGAGCATCCAACGTAATCCCCATCTTCCGCTCAATCAGCCTGCACAGGCTCTTTGCCGCATTCTCCGCATTCCAGACATTACATATGGTGGCATACGCCGCCCTGCCCATCCGATCTCGCTTTGCCTGATCCTTGATCAAGTCCTCGACCGTCTGAAACAGCATCGCTGCATTCCCGGTCCGATACAGGCATCCATTGACCCCGTGACTGATCAGATAGGGCGCCGCGCCGATCATGTGATCCGCAACAACGGCGCAACCGCTGTTCATGGCCTCGTTGGCCACGGCTCCCCAGCCTTCCATGCGGTCGCTGGTGATCAGATATACGTCCGCCTTTTCCATGTGGTTCCTGACTTCCTGCGGCGTAAGGAACCCAAGGAAGGAAACCTGTTCCCCAAGATCAAGGTCCGCAACCATTTTTTTCAGCTTATCCTCCAGATCGCCGCCTCCGATCAAGTCGAGGTGAAACTCTAAACCGCGATCCTTCAAGTATTTGGCCGTTTCAACGACCAGTTCTGGATGCTTCCAGTCAATCATTCTACCCGACCACAAAAGATAGGGGATCTTTCTCCCGTCAGCGTCCAAATATCCTTTGTCCGCCATCAGTTCGTCCAGATTGTAATGTTTTGTCTCAGGGAAATATCCCCAGCAAAACATTTTTCCCGGATAAGCCCGGACGATATGAAAATCGCTTGGCACGTACGCTCCCGAACACAGAAGATACACGGGAGCCTTGCGCCATCTCGTGTGATCCAGATACTTTTTCCGAAGCCCGCGGGGGCTTACGGCCTTCCACTGTCCCGATTTATAAAGCCTTTCCGAGTAGCGCACAATGGGCTTTCCGCTCTTTAAGCGCTCCTGGAGATAGCTCTCCTCATCCGTTCCGCCATACAACACCACGTCTGCCTCGCGGATCCACTCCGCACACTCCTTGGGCTTCTCATAATACAGCTCCAGATACGGCTCATGGATCTCGCCATTCCATCCCATGCGAAGTCTTTCCTCTTCCATGGGCTCCGTCTGGATAAAGACAAAGCTTCCGTCCAGCCGTTCATACGTTGCCCTGCAGAAAGGAATCTGATGGTGATTTAGATAATTCGACACAAACACAAATCTAGGTTTCTTCAAGTTTTCCACTTTTTCCTGATCCACCTGCCACCTCGGCATATACCTCTAATGTCCTGAGGTAATTCTCCTGACCGTTATGATTACGGAGCGCATGCTCCCTTGCACTTTCACAATACGCCTTCTCTCGCCCGGGATCGCTCCAGATCTCGAGCACTGCATCCGCGAGATTCCCCGCAATCCTTTGAAGCGCCTCGCCGCCTCCCTCTTGTTTCAACGCGCGGAACCCTTCGTAAACCACGCCGTCCTTCCCTGCGTCAAAGATGCTCAGAATGCCGCCCACGTCCGCCGTCACGCAAGGCATGCCCAGAAGCATGGCCTCTCCAAGGGAATTCGGTGAGTTCTCTATGGACGAGGGACAAACGAAGAGATTGCTCTTCAAATACTGCTCCTTCATTTGCGCACTGTTAAGCTTTCCGAGGAAGATCACCTTATTCTCCAAGTGATTCTCCGCCATAAGCTCGCGAAGGTACTTTCCGTAGGAAGAAAGCTTGAGCTTTTCCTTCCACGTCTGATATGCCGTGATCTTGTTACCCGCGACGTAAACCTTGGCATCCGGATACTTCTCCAGTATCCCCGGCATTGCTGCCAGCATATAATGCAAACCCTTGATGGGATAATCTCCTTGACTTAGGAAAATGGAATGCTCTTCACACTTTTCCTTTTCCCAACGCCCCTCATAAAAATTACTCCGGAGCGTCTCCTTCATCACAAAATATCGGGCCTCGGGATTCCACTCCGTGCCATAGCCTCTGTCCCATGCAGTCCTGCCGCCAAGGTTTCCCGCAAGACTTACGGCCTCGCGCTCGTAAATGCCCCGCAGCCGGAATTTCTCCTTTTGGGTCGGTATGTCATCCCTCTTCAACAAATCCCGGAACGTCTTTCTCTTGATCACTCTCTCCGGGAGGTCTGCCTCATAGGCATCCGCGTAAGGCGCGCACAGTCCCTGAATCGTGATCAGGATCCTGGATCTGTCCTTTGCCGCTCTGCATGCGGCAAGGGTATGCGGAAATTCCGTTCCAAAGCAATGGATCACTTCCGGTTCAAACGTCTCCATAACCTTTGCAAGTCTCTTTTCCAGTCCCTCGTCATAGATGTGCGGATTTCCCACGTCCTCCGCAAAGCCAAAGAAGGTGATCTCGCCGCCCTGCACGGTCAGTTCCCGCGTGAGGATCTCGTCCTGGGAGGAAAGAAGCCTTTCCGGTACGGGGCTTGCCACCGCCAGCTTGATCTGATTCTGTTTTTGTTCCCGCAGCATGATCTCTGCCAGTCCGGCGACCCAGCCCTCCTTGTTGGAGGCTTCCAGGCCAAGCTCCCGGGCAATCTCCGGCAGAATCAAGTTACACAGCCAAAGTACCTTCACTTCCTCGTCCTCACTTATAATAAAAGATCCAGCTCATATAAGGCAAAATCCTTACGTCATTCTGATAAAACTGATGAAGCAAAATCACAAAATACAGGGAAAAGGCGGTCACGGTCCCAACGCGGCAAACCTGCTTTATCCATCCCTTTTTCATGTTTTCCACAAGTCCGGGGATCAGGAAGATCTGTGCGCAGATCAGGTAATAACCGATCCTGCTGACCTCCGGCACAAACCCGCCACAGAGAAAAACGATCATCCCAAAGACACTCAGCCAAAAATAAAAGCGGTGGCTCTCCTGAATGGTGCTTGCTTCTTCCTTCCTTTGCATCCACCAGGCAATCCCGAACAGCGCGATCGCGGCAAAGCATTTCGCGAGATTCACGTAGGAGATGCGGCTTACGTCAAACTCCGTGTTCTCATAAAACGGGTAGAACTTGAAGATCAGCCAGCGGTAAAACTTCTGCCCAAAGACGAGGCTTGCCAAAAACGCTCCTCCGGCGGCGACGTGCCATTTCTTCACTCCGTACCTTGCCAGGGAATATGCCACCAAGTACAGTGGGATCGTTATTAAAATCGTCTTGTGGACGGTTGCAAAGGCGACGATCAAAAAAAGGAATTTCCCGTACTCCCTCCGGAGCACGTATTTCATCGAATACGTGGCAACGGCCAGGGCCAGATAATATCTTATGGTGTTGAAGCTCTGGAAATAAAAGCCTCCCGTCATGAGCAAGAACAAGGAAAACACAAAACTCTCGCCCTGGTCATGGATCGCCCTGACAAAGAAGAATACCGTCACCAGGGAAAAGAAGGCAAACAGCGGAAGGTAATTATCATATCCAAACAAATGGAACAATGCCTTAACCACGAGATTAAAACCAATCTCCGACGAAACGTGCGCGTCATAGAAAATCCTGCGGAAATTCTCGCGATATACCCAATAATCATTTCCGAGCGCAAACCTGCAGGCACTCACGGCCGTAAGAAGGCTAAAGATCACGAATTCCGCGACGGCGCTTACGGCATCCCTCCTCGTCGGCGGGTTCCATCTGCAGCTTCTTCTGCCTTGATTCAAAAAGGCCGGCGACGAGACGCGGCTCTGGATCAGCAGGGCAAATCCCACGGTTCCCAGCGTCAAAAACACAAAGATCAACGCACTTTTTTCCATGGGTTCCCTCCTTTCCCGCACTCGCGTTCTTTTCTCTTATTTTCGCCCCAGGATCCGGTAGATTCCTCGGATCAGCCCATTATAGGCCTTGGAACAGACCGCGTTCGTCGCCAGGAAATGGCGGAGCGGCTGTAACGTAACGATCATGTAAGCCTTGCAGTAAAACAACTGCCACGGGTTCATGTATTTTCCCGTGATGGCCTTGTGCTCTTCCTTCGAGCGTTTTATGCTCTCCGGATTTTCAGAATAACCGCCGCCCTCGTATTTTGCCACGCAGGCATTCACGTAAGTAAACGCGGCCTTCTTGGAAAAATAAAGCCATAGAAAATGCTCGTAATCCGCCCGGACCTTGAGATCCGTGCGATAACCGCGCTCCGAAAAACAGGAGGCGGAATAGAAACAACACTGATGGCAGGGAACGTTGCGATAACAGGTAAGGGGCGTGATCTTCTGCGAAACGTATTCCACGCATGCCGTCGGGAGCAAATAGCGGTTCCCGTAGAAGACGGCCATCTTCCCTTCTCTCAGTGAAGGATCTCCCTTTTCCTTAACGGCATCCTCAAATCTCTGAAGCACGTCGTTGTCATAAAACAGATCCCCACAGTTCAGGAACAGATAATACTCTCCCTTCGCATACGTCACGGCCTGATTCATGGCATCATAGATGCCGCCGTCCTTCTCACGGATGATCCGGACAAGCTCCTGCGCGCCGCGCTCCTTTACCAGTTCTTCCAGCGCTTCCACGCTGCCATCCGTCGAAAGGCCGTCCTTGACGACGACCTCATAATCCTTTAGGCTCTGGTCTAATATGGTCGCCACCGTCTGATTCAATTTTTCCCCTGCGTTGTAGCAGACAACCACAATGGAAAACCGCATAACGTCCTTCTTTCCGTAATTCCGTAACGGCAAAAACCGTTACGGCAAAATGCCGTCCCGCCAGCCCTTTTTCATCATGGCCATCGCCTTGGGCCGCGGATAATCGGCGCAGAATTCCTTCTCATTTTTCAAAAGCCAGCGCCATGCCCGGACTGGCGCCATGACGGGGCCGTACAGTTCACCGTAGAGAACGCCTCTGTCATAAAAGAACTTATCGTTAAAACCATGGAACCAAGTGGATGGTCTGGGGATCTCTTCCCCGATCAGCGCGGGCGTCTTGTATACCTTAAGTCCTGCCCTGACCGCGTCCCGCAAAAACAGGCTGTCCTCACCGTTACTGTATTTCGCGCCGCCTCCAAAGCAGAGGTGAAAGCTTAAGTTTTTGGCGATCAGACGGTCTCTCCTCGCCGCAATGCTGTATGCGGGGTAACGGCCCGAATTATAAGCCCTCACGCGGCCGAAGGAATCGTTCCAGTAAGTCCGCCTCTCCTCGCAAACCTTCACGTTGAACAGGAGAATGTCAGCTTTCGGATGCTTTTCAAATTCCTCCAGGATCGTCTTCTCATAACCGGTTTCATAGACAATGTCCTCGTCGCCAAACAGGCAGACGTCCGCATCACTTCGCATCAGTGCCGTGTTTCTGCTAAGACCCACGCCCCGCTCTGCCATGGAGTAGCAACGGATCTGCTTCCCGCCGCGTTCAAACTCCTCACAAGCGAAGTGGTCGCATTGGTTTACGATCAGGGCATCCGTCTGAAGATTCATTTTTTCCGCCAGTTCCTTCGCGTCCGCATTCACGGCGGACACCAGCACCTGAAGCCTCATCCCGCACGTTTCCTTTCTCAAGTCCTCTAAATCATCTCCGGGGATTCCATCGATAATACCATTTCAATAACCATGCATCCTCTTCCCAAAGCGCCGCGGCCGTAACCTTACAGTCCTGCGCCTCCAGGAATTCCAACGTCCGTTCAAAACTCTTTACGTCCTCTCCCGCACGGACAAAAAGCAATACGCCGTCCATTTCCCTTAAAGTGCCCGCGCTATCCGGCGCCATGACGGGATAAGGCATGGCAACCCACTGCATCTTTTTCAGTGCCTCGTACTTTGACAGGGCATCCACAAATTCCTTGGGATCCGCGTCATTTTCCGCAGGGCAGACCGCAACGCGCTTCTTGTCCTCAAAGAAATATTCCAAGTTCTTCCCGTAGACTTCCGTTCCGGGAATGCCGGCGTTCTTGAGACCATAGCGGTTTGTCAGGGTTTCGGGAAGCCAGATCCGCTCAAACAGGAGCTCCTTTAACAGGAATAGGATCACTCCGGCGAACAATCCGATGACCGCCGCCAATACAAAAGCCCTGACGGGTTTGATCGTTTTCAGGTTCTCCGCACCCTTCTTAACGTCCACGACGCGAATGGCGGCAATGTCCGGATGGATCGCCGCGATGTCTTCCTCCATGGTCGCCCCGATCGCCCCGTTCACAAGATTGGCTTTGTTTTCATCGGTGGAGGAATAGCAAACCCTCACCATTCTCAGGTCGGAGGGAAGCTCAGCCCTCAGCGTCTGCTCCAGCTCCTCCGCAGCAACCGTTCCCGCCGGGAGCCGCTTTACGATACCGTCCGCAAACTCACTTGTCTGCACCCAAAGTCCCCAGGTATATTCATTGAGGTATTTTGTGTTTTGATACCAGTTGGGATCGGCGTATTCCACGTTGCACGTGGTTGACGCCTCATATACCCTCTGACGGAACGTGACGTTTTTCAGATAATAACCGCCGCCGAGCACGATCGTCACCAACGCCGTCGTCACCAGGATCCAGGGGAGTTCCCGGATCATCCGAAGAAAAGTCAGCCTAAGGTCAAAGGGTTCTTTTCCCCATGCATTATCTTTCATCCCCGTTCTCCTTCTCAAGCATCTCCTGCTCCCGCTTTTCCTCACGAAGCGCCGTGATCTGCTGTGCATCCACGCCCTCCGTGCTGTCCGGCCAGAAGAGCACCTTCAGCGTTAACAGCATTAACTTCACGTCAAGCAACACGGAATAATTCTCGATGTAGGTCAGGTCCAGCTTCAACTTGTCGTAGGGCGTCGTGTTGTATTTTCCGTAAACCTGCGCAAAGCCCGCAAGTCCAGCCTTCACCTTCATGCGATATACGAACTCCGGCATCACTTCCAGATACTGTGCGATGATCTCAGGGCGCTCCGGTCTTGGACCGATAAAGGACATGTCGCCCTTGAGGATGTTGAAGAGTTGCGGCAATTCATCAATGCGGCACGCCCGAATGAATTTTCCGATCGGCGTGATGCGGTCGTCATTCTTTTGCGCGAGACGGGCCTGTCCGTCCTTCTCCGCATCGGTTCTCATGCTGCGGAATTTTAGGATCTTAAACTCCTTTTGCCCGATGGTGCAGCGAACCTGTTTGTAGAGCACGGGACCCCGGTCCCCCAACTTGATCAGAATCGCCGTGATCAGCATGATGGGAGACGCAAGAACGATCAAGATCAGGGAACAGACTATGTCGATCATGCGCTTGATAAATCTCTGTTCCATGGTAAGGGAGTACTCCCTCGTAAGAAGCATGGGGCTGTCAAACACGTGAAGCTCCTCCGCCCCCGTCATGATCACGTCCGTGATCTTCGGCATCATGTAGATGCGAATGGAATTTGCGTAACAAAATTTCAACAACTTGTTGCGATCTGCCGTGGACACGTCCCAGATCACCACGGCATTGCATTCTCCGCTCTGATAGGATTCCATGATCAGCCGGTAATTCTCTGTCATATCCTCGCGAACCTGCTCTTTTCTGGTAATCAGGTACTTGTCCTTTCTTCCGGCAAACTTGGCGCAAATGTCTTCCGTAGAACGAGGACCATGCAGGAACAAAAGCTTTCTGGGCGGGAACATGTGACGATACAATTTGTTCGCTATGTTGGTGTAAATGATAAGGGCAACGGACTGTGCCAGGAACATCCATACAAAAAACATCGGCCAGAACAGTTGAAACGCCATCAGGGAAAGCTCTCCGTAGATAAACAGATCCGCGATCGCGGTTGCAAAAATCTGGGAGAAAATGATTTCCGTATTCTTCAGGTATCCAAATCTCGTTCCGCCGTACATTTTGGAAAACGCGTAGAGAACAACGCCGTATATGGTGATCTCCAGCAGGTGTCCGTATCTGTAAAAATGCAGGTCATCCACCAGACTCTTTTGGTAATAGACAAACCAGAAATAGGCAAAGATGCCGATCACCACCGCCAGGCTTAACATGGACAAGCCCAGGTTGATCAACCGCTTAAATGCCTCCATTTTTCGCAATCGCTCTTCATGCACGTTTCTTTCCACGACGTAAGTACCTCCAATTACTAAACCCGGCGTTTCACGGCCCGTATCGCCCAAAAGCAGAAATGCCAACAGCTGCTTAATATGCTCATTCCCTCTGCCTTGCGATACAGGTTCCAAATCCTTCGGATCGCTTCCAGCTTATTTGATGACAGGGATTTGCCTGCCCGTCTGTATTTCACTAAATTCTCATTCAGCCCGTATGCCACGCGTCCGCTGCGAAGCACCTTCCACCAAAGGGCCGTATCCTCACTTTTGATCTCAGGCATCATCAATTCTTCCTTGGGAATCTGCTCCGAGTCAAACATGACCGTCGAAGTAAAAATCGTGGTGTTTTTCAAGGCCTCTTTGTAATTTATGGTCTCCGGGACCTTGACAACCTTCCCGGTACCTTTCCCGTTTTCATCCGCAAACTCATATCCCGTGAAGGAAAATGCCGCTTTTCTTTCCTCCATGAACCGGAGCTGACGGTTCAGCTTGTCCGGCTCCCAGAGATCATCCGCGTCGACGTACGCGATAAATCTTCCCCGCGATTCCTTCACGCCTCGGTTCCTCGCCCGCGCCGCTCCGCCGTTATCCTCCTGGCGGATCAGCCGGATCCGGCTTTCCCCCGTCTCCTCCAAATACCTTTGGATCTCTTCCGGCGTACCATCCGTGCTCCCGTCTTCTACCAAAAGCATTTCCCACGCTTCAAAAGTCTGGGCGCGGACACAGTCCATCGTTTCCCGTATGAACTTTTTTACGTTGTAAACCGGCGTAACAATGCTTACGACCGGAAGTTTTTCTTCCACCATTCCTTCGTCCATCCTCCGCACCTGCGGGGATCAGTCCTTCCGTTCAAAGGATAACAGCCAATACCGGCCAATCTTTTGGGGCGATACTGAAAACGTGCTCTCCACTTCCGCAAGGGAATCCTCCGTCAGAATCCCGGGAAGCAAGATTTGATCCACGCCCAGATCCAGTGCCTTTTGAATGCAGGAAATCCCTTCCAAGGTTCCCCCTGCCTCCGGAGCTTCTCCGACCACGTCCAGATCCGCCGGGACCGGCACGTTCAGCGTCCCATACGCTCCGGCCAGGCTCATCCACGCGTAAAGATCTCTTTGATCCTGAGAGTAATCATCATAGGAAAACGCGTTCAGATGCTCCTGCCACATGTTTCTGCCATAGAGAAGGCGGATGCTTCCATCGAGGCTTCGGGCTTGTGACATCACTTCCTTTGGCGCCCAGAGACAGCCAATGCCGCCCGTGACCTCTCCTACCTGCTTCAAAACGTCGGCAACTTCCTCCCTCTCCGTGCTCACGTCCTGCACGGTCCACTTGGGATTTCCCAGCTTTCCGCAAAGAAGAAGTACCGCAAGCGCCATGCCGGTAATGGCAATCCGCGCCCACTTTCCGTCTGCCTTCTCCCACAGACGTTCCAGGACCAAGGTGCCGCCGCAGGCCAGAACGGCCATGGCAGGAACCGCCGTCCAGATCCACTCATAATCATAAAACTTTGTCTGATAAAGCATCAAAAGCACCGCGCTGACGGGACAGATGCAGACGGCCGTCATGACCGCCCCGTACCGGAACAGGTCCTTTTGTTTTTCACTTCCAAGCTTCCAGAGCCAAACCAGCATAAGTACCAGGAGAAGCAACGCGCCAAGCTTTCCGGCGTCCGTCGCGTCCAGCCAGCCCTTCCAGGCATTTCTTAGGAGTTCAAGCATTGCTGTCCCTCCTTTCGCCTCTGAAGCATGTTTTTAAGCCCCAAATACGCCAGAAACGTTACTGAAGCCAAAGCGCTCATGCCTAGCCCGTACAGCGTCCAGACAATGCACGCTTCCGCAAGGATCACAAGCGGGACAAGACGCCATTTTCTCCGGATGCACAAGCCAAATACCCAAGGCATCATCACCGCTCCGCGAATGGCCGTTCCCTGAAAGCCCCCGTGCAAAAGCCCAAAGCCTTCCGCGCCGTAAGCGCAGTCGCCGACAAAGACCAGAAGGGCCACGGCCAGCAAGAACAGACATCTGTGAAAGCGTTTTTCAGGGAATAGGCTCCTGGCCAGGGAAACGTACGCCAGATAAGCCCCCAGTAACGTGATAACCGGAAAAACGTGCCATGTTACCAACCTTGGATCCGCTTGGGTGATTTTCGCCAGAAACGTAAGGAGCGCCGGAAGGCACAGAATTTTAAGGCGCATGGGCATTCCCTGCTCAAAGGGCTGTCCCGTCAAAGGATTCACCTCGTAAAACCGGTCCGTTTGCAAAAAGCTGACGACCGTTTCCAGCGTTTCGTCATATTCCAGAAAGACGCTTGTCCTAAACAGAATCATAAACGTTTGAGCCATTACCGCTATCAGAAAAAGAATGATGACAACCCATTCCTTGCGCTCAAATTTCTTTATGGAGTCCAGATTTAATCCCTGCCGGCCAGGCCACCCGCGTTTTTTCCCGATCCATGCGAAGGCCAGCGTGACCAAGCAGGATGCAATTCCTGCCGCGATCAGCAGGCTGCCGTAATATTTTGTGAAAGCAGAAACAGACTGCCCGCGCGTCATGGCTGCCAAGTAGGCGCCTTCGGCCAGTCCGATCAGCACTAAAATGCCCGCAACCACCCGGTCTTCCAAGTGCCATTCCCGCGCAGAACGCTTCGCATCCACCACGGTGATCAACGCATTTCCAAGAAACCAGGCCAGCGGTAGAAAAGCCACAAAAACCAATGCTAACATCTGCCACCTCACCGATAGTATCTTACCATAGTTTGGCTTTTTATTCTACGAAAATAAGAAAAAATTAAGACATTAAATTTTATTAAGAATTTCCGTTTTGGGGCAAAAAAATGCAGCTGCGTATCGCAGCTGCATGGCAGTCTTTCCTGAAGGCTGTACTTTTTTGCTGAGTTCACCAAATTCATCCACCATTTGATTGCTACATGGATTTAATGTCTAAGCGTACTTTATCGGCGATTCTCGCGATGTATTCACTGTTTGTCGGTCTGGTTTTTCCGTTTGAAGAGGAATAACCAAACAAGTTTACAAAGGTTTCATCATTCCCTCTGCTCCAAGAGACCTCTATTGCGTTGCGAATGGCTCTCTCAACCTTCTGTCCCGTCGTCTTGTAGCGTCTCGCCACCGTCGGATACAAAAGCTTGGTCACGGAAGTGACAACCTCCACGTCCTTGCCTGACAGCAAAATGGCATCTCTCAGATAATGATATCCCTTTAGGTGCGCCGGAATCCCCATTTCCAGCATAATGTTCGTGATATACTTCTCAATAAAGCAGTCATCTAAATTCGCAATTTCCATGTACGTAGTCCCCTTTCATCAAGTCGAATATAGCCTTCTATTTGCGACTGCTTATGAAAATTTTACCATAGCCGTCGAATTTTGCAACGTATATTTATCGCAAGAATCAAGGTTACTTATGTCTTATGCCTCCTCTTTCGTCAAATAGATGGGACGTTTTTTTACCTCAAGATAGGTCTTCGCGAGATATTGCCCCAAAATTCCCGTGCAAAAAAACTGAACGCCGCTGGTCATCAAGATGATACACACCAAGGAAGGCCAGCCCGACACGGGATCACCAAAAATAAGCTTTCTGACAATGATAAAGATGATCATGAAAAACGCCACGGCACAAAATAACACGCCCACGAAGGCGGCAATGGAAAGCGGCACGGTGGAAAAAGCCGTGATTCCTTCCACGGAATAGGCAAACAATTTCCAAAAGTTCCATTTGGTCTCGCCCTTTGCCCGTTCCACGTTCTCATATTCGATCCATTTTGTGCGGAATCCAACCCATCCATACATGCCCTTGGTAAAGCGGTTGTACTCTCCCATGGACAGAAGCGCGTCAACCATTTTTCGCGTCATAAGGCGATAATCCCTGGCTCCGTCCACGATCTCCGTCTTGGAGATCTTCCGCATGATCGAGTAGAACATTCTTGCAAATAAGCTTCTGATCACGGGTTCTCCCTTGCGGGTTACGCGCCTGGTCGCCGCAGAATCATATCCCTGTTCCAATTGGGAAAACATCTCCGGAAGAAGGCCGGGGGGATCCTGCAGGTCCACGTCCATGATTACGACGTAATCACCCTTTGCGTGCTCCAAGCCGGCATACATGGCTGCTTCCTTTCCAAAATTGCGCGAAAAAGAAACAAAATGTACCCCTTCATCCCGTTCACGAAGCTTCTTGATCTCCGCGAGCGTTCCGTCCGAAGATCCGTCATCCACGAAAAGGAATTCCATTTCCACGTTTTTTTTCTTAAAATAATCCTTGCTCTTGCATATCTCCTGATAAAAGAGACCTACGCTCTCTTCCTCATTGTAGCAAGGGCAGATCACCGTCAATAAACTCAAGGCTACCCCTTTCCGATGCCTCAAAATAAGGCATTCTTCTGCGTGATCCCGTCAGATCTGACGTTATTCCTAGTTTATCACGCTTTCCGCGGCGTGACAACCAACTTTTTCCCCCACCCTTTTTCCAACAAAAGGCATGGACTTTTCCTCCTAAATGCGCTATACTATATTTTGTGCTTTTATGCGCAAATCTTTATGGATGGACAAACCCTTGGGAACGATATTTCATAACGTAACGTTTATCTCAGCGGCCGCAGGATGGCTGGTCGCTCAGGTATTAAAGACATTGATACACATGTTTATCACAAAAAAATTTAACGCGGAAAGGCTCATCGGAAGCGGCGGCATGCCCAGTTCACACTCCGCTACGGTCTGTGCGCTTGCGACGGCATCCTGTATCCACTGCGGTGCAGATTCGTTTGAGTTTGCCGTCTCCCTGATCCTGGCACTCATCGTCATGTACGATGCCATGGGCGTGCGAAGGGAAACCGGCATTCAGGCAAAGCTGATCAATGAAATGATGGACGCCTTTGCCGAAATGGGACGGCCCGAGCTGTCCCCGGACGAGAAGCTCAAAGAATTCGTAGGCCACACGCCACTCCAGGTATTGGCGGGTGCCATTTTGGGCATACTGATCGCAATACTCTTCTGCAGCCTTATGCCATAATCCGTACTCGATTTTAGAAAATATTGAGGTTACCAACATGAAAGTCAAAAAGATACTGTTTTCAGTCCTTTCAAGCATCTTTCTCTTGACGCTTACGGGCTGCGAATGGGGCAGGGCCATCGAGGATCCGACGCAAATATCGGGGGAACGCATTCCCACGAATGATCCTTGGCATCCCGAAGGACCCGATCCCTTCGTCGATGATCCTTTGCTGCCTCCGCGAGACGGCATGGTGCGAAGCAAATTGACAAATGAATGGATTGAGGAAGAAGTTGCCGAGACCCGGCCCATCGCCGTGATCATCCCCAACGAATCCCGCGCACAGCCCCATTACAATCTTTCCAAAGCCTCCGTCGTTTACGAAGCCAAGGTGGAAGGCAGCATGACCCGCCTGATGGCGATCTACGAAGATTGGCAGGACCTGGAAAAGATCGGAAACGTGCGAAGCATACGAAGTTATTTCGCCTACTGGGCTTTTGAATGGGACCCCATCATCGTCCACTACGGCGGACCTTATTTTGTTTATGACCTGCTGGACGTGGAGACCACGGAAAACGTGGACGGCATGCAGGACACGCTTGCTTTTTACCGCACGACGGATCGCGAATCCCCGCATAACGCTTATACTTCCGGCTCTGGGATCGTTTCCTCCGTCACGAAGCACGGCTATAGCCTTAATTATCGCGGTATGATCAAGGATCACCACTTTGTCTTTGCTGCAGCCGATCACCCCAATGACTTGAGTCAGTATGGTGAGAATGCAAAGAGCGCGACTTACGTTGACATGACGGGCGCTTATCCCCTGACCAGATGTTATTTCAACTACAATGAAACTGACGGGCTTTATTATCGCTCCCAGTATTTGTCCGGAAGCACGGACGGACCGCACGTGGATGGCGCCACCGGCGAACAGTTATCCTTCAGCAATCTTCTCGTTCAACACGTAAAGCAGGAAGAAATCGGCAACGGATATCTCGCCATGCAGTGTCACGATACGACAAGGGACGGATGGTTTTTCACGAAGGGCAAGGGCATTCACGTCACCTGGCAAAAAACTGGGGACTATGAACCCACCCAGTACTTTGACGACGCAGGAAACGAAATTGAGCTGAATACCGGAAAAACCATGATCTTGATCATCCGCGACACGGATGACTTTACGTTCCGATAAAAAAGGATCTCATGCCAAACGCACGAGATCCTTTTTGTTATGTTTTATTCTGATTTCACTTTATTCGCCAAGTCCGCTTTCAACGACGGCAACCAATGCCTTTAATGCCGCCTCCTCATCTTCTCCCTCGCAAGTGAACGTAATCTCATCGCCGCATTTAATGCATGCGCCCAAAACGCTAAGAACGCTCTTGGCATTCGCCGTGCTTTCCCGGAAGGAAAAAGTGATCAGTGACTTAAATTGCATGGCCTCTTTGCAAAGAATGCCAGCCGGTCTCAAGTGCAGTCCGGTAGGATTCTTTATCACAACCTTCTGACTTACCATAGTCCGTAACCTCCAAACATAAGACAACCCCAACGCGAGTTTCCAATATCAGTATAACACCATTTGTCTTCCCCAACAAGTATTTTATTTTTTACTCCTGCTTCGTGATCTCCACGCGGACGGTTCCGCTCTCCAAAACCTTTACGTCACTGCCGATCGTAAAGCTTACCGGCACGTCATAATAGCCTGACGGTAATTCTTCCGATCCGCGGCTCCTCATCCATGCTTCCACGTCTGCAGTTCCCGTAATGGATCCCGGCTTTAACGCGTTTACGTTCTCCAGAAGTCCATAAACCTTAAGGGTAACCGGCAATCTTTCCGTTTCATCCTCCGGCAGGCTCACCTTGTAGTTTGCCGGTATGTTCTGCAGGGCAATATTCTGCGCCGGAATCTCCATGGTTCTTTCCTTGGTAGCCTTGACCGTCACCGTTACGTTGATCTGATTGACCTCTGGATCTGCCAGCCTCACGTTGTCCGGCAGGAAATCCTTTAGGTTCAGACTGATTTCAACGGTATCTTTCGCCCCGGTAACGTCTACCTTGTCGCTCGGAATGGTAATGGACTTAATCCTGGACAGATTTGTCACCGTCCCCGCCACCACCACGGAATCCACGTCCTTCATTGCGGTACCTACCACCTTAAAGCCTTCCGCAGGCTCTCCGGAATAGGAAACGTAGATCGGAACTTCCTTCGTCGACAGGATCTCCGCCGTGAGCAGCACGTGGTCCGTGCTCAGCTCCACGTTATCCAAATAGAGTTGCTTTCCTTCCTTGTCCTTCAGACGAATGTCCACGTTTGCCCTGGTCGTTGTCGCCTGGCCTTCCACGTTCAACTCCGCGTCAGCGCTGCCGATCAGATTCACGGCAGATTTCGGGCCAACTACGTGAATGGAGGTCTGATCAGACGAAATGTTGCCGATCACGCAACCCTGCGCAACGGTACCCACGGTGCCATAGTTTACGCGGATCCACTTGTCCGCCTTGTCTTCCACCTCGAGCTTTACGACGTCGTGATCACCCTCAAAGGAAATGTAATCCGAGTTTGCGTTTAATGCATAATACGTAATGGCGATCGTGTTGATGTCCGTCAGTTTGCTGACATCGGCCTCCGCAACGATGTCACCAGCGCGAAGCGACTGGAAAACGCTCGTGGGAGCCGTCACGCTGACGCGTACGCTGTCCGTACCGTCGATGACCGCATAATACTTATTCTGTTCTGACAAGAGTTCCACGTTGATAAGTCTCACGGGAATGTTGTTAAACGATCTTGTGTCTTTTGGATCCCCGACCTGTGCTACAATAAACCAGATGACAAATGCCAGTAAAACGGAAGCGAGCTTCAGGCCCCAGTTATGCAGGATCTTTTTCTTCAACCACGCAAAAAATGCCTTCATCCCTTCGCCTTACTCCTTCCCTTCCGCAAAAGCTTTCCTTTCTGCTTTTCCTTCTGCTGTTCCTCAGGCTCCTTCTTGACGATCTGATGGATCATCGTCTTTAACTTCTCCTGATCCAGGTCAGTGGTCAGAGTGCCCTCAAAGGCAAGGCTGATCTTTCCCGTCTGCTCGGAAACGATCACCGTAACGGAATCCGTAACCTCAGAAATTCCTACGGCTGCCCTGTGTCTGGTTCCCAGATTTTTGCTAAGCGTGAGATTATCCGTCAGAGGAAGATAGCAGGTCGCGGATGACACCCTGTTTCCCGTGATGATCACGGCGCCGTCATGTAACGGCGTGTTCTTCTCAAAAATGTTGATGAGAAGCTGGCTGGTGATCATTGCGTCGATGTCAATTCCCGTCCTGGAGTACTCGCGCAGGGATTCTTCCCTCTCGATCACGATCAGCGCGCCCGTTCTCACTCTTCCCATCTCCACGCAGGCCTTTGCGATCTCATTAATGCTCTTATCGGAAATAATGCCGTCTCCAGCCTTTCGTCTGGTGTCAAACGGCAAACGTCCGGTAAAATCAGAAAGCAGATTTTTATTACCCAATTCCTCCAATGCTTTACGAAGCTCAGGCTGAAGCACGATGATCAGCGCGGTCACGGCAAATCCCAAGACCTTTTCACCGATCCACAGGATGGTTTTCATCTCCATGAATGCCGCGAACAGCATAAATCCGACAATCACAACAAGGCCCTTCAACAGGGCCCATGCACGGGTTGTCTTCATCCATGCGAGAATATAGTACACCAGCACGGAAATCAAAACGATCTCAAGGACGTCGCCAAAATCCATGTTGGTACTATATGTCTTAAACTTATCCAGATAATCCTTTAGCCTTTCAATGTATTGCATCAATTAAAACAGCTCCTCATAACCATTGGATTCTTCCGTATTTTCCGTCATTTGGTTGCTTCCCACGGTAATTTCCTTCGCCGGAAGACTGCTCTGTTTGCGATAGGACGCGTCATCATTTCTAGGTACCCGTTCCGTGGTGACGCTTCTCGTATTTCCGCCAAAATTAGCACTTCCGGAGGTCATTCCGTCAGCAGATCTCTCCACGGTTCTCTTGGACTGTACGGTAACCTGTCTGGTTCCCCGCTCCTGACTTCCGGTTCCTGACTTGACGGCGGTTCTGCCTTGACTGGTGCTTCTCACCTGGGGCATGGCCCTGGTCTGACCCATCTCATCGCCGCCATCCGTTCCTTCGTAACCTTCCTCATATCTGCGGGCACGCTGGGCCTCGCGGATTCTTTCCCTGCTCTGGGCATTTCCCTGAGAGGACGGTCTTCCCTGCGCGGCAGTCCTGCGCTGCGCGGCTGCCTTTCCCTGTGCGGCAGTTCTGCCTGCCGCGGTCTTTCCGGAGGCTGCGGGTCTTCCAGAAGAAGTATTGATCTTCTTCACGGTTTTCGTCGGAGCCGCAACGGTCATCTTCGGAACGGCCTTTACGTAATAATAATATTCATCATCCTCAAACTGTACCCATTCCGTTCGCCCGTAATCCAGACAAAACCGGAAAAATAGGATCACCATCGACAAGGCAACCGCCAAAATGGAACCAAAAATGGCAGAGCCCAGGGACAGATGGATGTCATATTTCAAATTCCCAACCAAAAGAACCACCAGATTCACCATAGCGCCCGCCACGATCGCGATGGTCCAGGCATGCTCCACGGCCATTCTGCGAATCACCCACGTCACGACAACCGTAAGGGCAAAAGCCGCAGCGATCACCAGCATGGCCTTGTTGCTCAACAGCTTCTCGAGAAGGAACCGGATCTTTTCCGCATATTCCTTTTCTCCCATGGTGATCAGCGTAGGCGCGCATCCGACCATTGTCGTCAGCACGTAATAAATGATCACGCCGCAGGCAACGGAGATCGCGGAGAGCGGTCCTCCCAAAAGGCCTGCAGCAATGGGAATCACGTAAGGAATCTTCATTGCAAAAAAGAGCGGCGTCAGAACGACCATGTAAGAATCACTTGGCGCAAACCGGTAAAGTAATAAAAAGATCAATAGGTAAACGCAAACGCCTACAAGAAGTGCCTCCAAAGACAAAGCGTACAAGTGTCCCAGGCTAAAAAGCACGCACAAGAGGACAAGACAGCCCGCGGGCAAAAAGGAACAAGCCAGCGAAGCAACCAGTACGATGGCCAACGTGTCCAGCTTCGGGAAGTATCCCATCATGGTATTCACGCCGTTCAACGCAGTGAAGGCCAGCAAAAACCGCAGGATCGGCAGGATCACTATGGCATTCATTCTGTAGAATTTTTTGATTTTGTCACGATATTCCAGTATCAGAGTCATTTCTTCCTCCCAGTCAAACCTTAGTTCCCATGCTCTTTGTAATAAGCATTCAGTTTTTTCAGATTTTGATAATAACCATTTAGGCTCTTACGTGCGAGATGATATTTGATCACGGCATACAGGAACGTAAACGCGGCGTAGCCCGCTAACACGTACAGATAAACGCGCAGAACGTTCATGGCGTAACTAATGACGTCCATTTTGTACACGCTCTGCATAAATGCCTCGAAATCATTAAATACGTAAAGTCCAAACACAACCCCGAAAGCAATCGTTACGGCCAAAACGGTCACAAGTAAGTGGATCAGCACGTAATCGCTGCAATAGACCTCGTTGTACTTCCGCATTTTCCTTCCTTTTTTCTCTTCGTAAGTGGCCAGTTTTGTCATCAAGATAATTTTCTGTTCATCAATCATGGCATCCTCCACTTTTCCCTTATCCCTCCATGCTTCCGGCCAACGCGACCACGTAGACGTTTTCCACGCCGCCCTCCATGAGGGCCATGGCTGCCTCGTCCGCCGTCGTGCCAGTTGTATAGATGTCGTCAATAAGGATAATCGTCTTTAATTTTACATCATTTTTCCTAACAAGAAAAGCCTTTTTCAAATTATTTTGTCTTTCTTTATAATTTTGTTCCTTTAAGGGAGCCGTATTTTTCACCCGGAACAGGATATTTTCGTATACGGGAAGCCCCAGTTTCCGGCCCAGAACCTTTGCGAGCTCAGCTGCCTGATTATATCCACGCTTTCTCATGCGTTTTGGATGAAGGGGAACCGGGATCAGGCCTTCCGCCCCCGTCATGCGGATAAATTCCCCCAAATACCGTGCCATTTCCTCTCCAAAAAAATCTTTGTATTCTCGTCTGCCGCCATACTTAAACCGATAGACGGAGGGCGCAATGCTTGGATAGTCGTAAAGGGCCCTCGCGCGCCGGTACGCGTGCATCCTGCCCTTCCTGCAGTCTTCGCAGAACGTCCCCTCCGCCGCCAAACCTTTTCCGCAGATCATGCACCAGGGGGCTGCGACCGGCTTAAGCTTTTTCAGACAGCCAAAGCAGATCTTTTCCCCCTGCGGCGTCACAATGCCGTCGCAAACGGGACATCTTCTCGGAAAAAGAAGTTGTTTCACGGCCTCTGCCCATTTTATTCCGTTATTTCCCGAGTCATCTCCCCTCGTATTCAACCTCCCGTATTTTAACGCGCGCCCAGCTCACGGATCCGCTCCTCCAGTGCCGTGTAGCGTTTGTTTTCTCTCCCGTTCGCGATCATCTCACGGACTGTCTCGCTTTTTCCCAAAATGGTCACGCAGCTCTTTGCCCTGGTGATGGCCGTGTACAACAGGTTCCTGGTAAACAGCATTTTGGGGCCGCCAAGCAGCGGCAAGAGGACTGCCGGATACTCGCTCCCCTGTGATTTATGTATGGTAATGGCGTACGAGAGCTCCAACTGATCCAATTCCCCAAAGGGATACGTCACGCGCTTCCCCTCATCAAATTCAACGACAAGGTGTGAGGACGTCTCGTCAATCTCCGCAACGCGCCCCATGTCACCGTTAAACACGCCGGTCCCCCTGTCGATCACAATGTTGTATTTGCCGATGACCTCCCATTCCAGCTGATAATTGTTTTTCACCTGCATCACCTTGTCGCCGACGCGATAGGTGATCTCCCCAGAGACGTGCTCGGCCTTCGCGGGTTCCGGAGGATTTAAGTATTGCTGCAGGATCCCGTTGAGCGTTTCACACCCAAGCGGGCCCTTGCGCATGGGCGTCAGCACCTGTACGTCAAATGGCGTACAGTTCACGTAGCCGGGAAGCTTGTCCCGGATCAACTGGATCAAGTGTTTATAGATCACTGCCGGATCATTTCTCTCCAGCATGAAAAAGTCCTTCGAATGATTATCCATGCGGATCTCCCGGCCCTGATCGATCAGATGGGCATTCACGACAATGTCGCTGCCCTCGTCCTGCCTGTAAATCTTTTGTAATTCAACGCTGGCAAAGCATTTGCTGTTAAGCAGGTCGCGAAGCACCTGCCCAGGTCCAACGCTGGGAAGCTGCGACGCGTCTCCCACCAGGATCAGCCTTGTTCCGGGAACGATCGCCTTGAGGAGAGCCTGAAAAATCCTTACGTCCACCATGGAAGTCTCATCAATGATCACCACGTCCGCCTCCAGGGGATTCTCCTCATTTCTCTCAAAGCTGACGCGATGCCCGTCATCCTCCGAGAGTGCGCTGTTAAGCTCCAGCATGCGGTGGATGGTTCTCGCCTCAAATCCCGTCGTCTCCGTCATGCGCTTTGCCGCGCGGCCCGTGGGCGCTGCCAGGAAAATGTCCAGTCCTTCCGACTCAAAATACCGGATGATCACGTTGATGGTCGTGGTCTTTCCCGTTCCTGGACCGCCCGTCAGAATGAAAATACCGTTGCGGATGCACTCCATTACCGCGTGCATCTGGAGCTCATCCAGTTCCATTCCCTGCCGGGACGCAAGTTTTTCCAGGCGCTTCTTCAAAGCCTCCTCCTGGGAAGGCGTCTTCAGCCCTTGATCCATGGACACGTTTAAGTCATGCAACATTTTGGCGCAGGAAAGCTCCGCATAGTAGTAGGAGGCTGGAAAAACGGCACTCCCCTTGGCGACGAGCTTGCGATCCATTACCGCGTTATCCACCTGGACGCGGACTGCCTCCTCCGATACCCCCAGGAGTTCTGACGCCCGCGGCAGCAATTCCTCAAAGGGAAGGTAAACGTGACCTTCCATGGTCGCCTGCTGCAACACGTACAAAATGCCGCAACGGATCCGATAGTCCGAGTCCGCTTGGATCCCGACCTTGGCCGCGATCTCATCCGCTATCCGGAAGCCAACGCCGTGAACGTCATCCGCCAGCTGATAGGGATTCTCGCGCAGGATCCGGTAGACGTCCGTTTGGTATTTTTCGTAGATTTTTACCGCCAAGTGATTGGAAATCCCAAAGCCCGCGAGATAAACCATCGCCTCCCGCATATCCTTTTTTTCTTCCATCTGCACAGCGATTCTCTGTGCCATCTGGAGGCTGATGCCCTTGATCTGCGCAAGCCTTTCCGGTTCTTCCTCGATGATGCGCATCGTATCATCGCCAAATGTCTTTACGATCCTGGCGGCAAGCTTTTCTCCAACGCCCTTAATGGCACCGGAGCCCAGATACCGCTCCATGCCAAGCCGGTCCGTGGGCATGGTCACCACGTACTCCGAGATATGAAACTGCTTGCCATAGGTGGGGTGCATCTCATATTCTCCCCAGGCTTCGATCGTTTCTCCCTGGGAAATGCCCATGCAATACCCCACGCAAATCAATTCCTTCTCCCCAACAAGGAGACGGATCACGGTATACCCATTCTCCGTATTCTGGTACGTAATGCGGTCCACGTATCCCTTTATGCTTTCCATGCACACCTCCAAAGCCACGGGTCATCCGCATGCCCCTAGCCTTTTCAATCTTTACGCTGCGTTACTGATGAAATCACTGTCCGGGGAATCCGGAAGAAAAAATAGAAATCTTGAAAATAGAAAAAAGCACGCGCAAAGCCCATTGCTTTTCTTCAACAGACTTTGCGCAACCATTCCCGGCGTCATCCGATGCGTATTGCCGGGCATATGCCTTTAAGGCTCACGATAATTCGACATAAACTCTACAAACTTTCCGGTACCGATTGCAACGGCAGTCATGGGATCCTCTGCAGTCATGCAGTTGATGCCGGTCTTCTCGGAGATCAGCTCCTCCAGACCGCGCAGAAGGCTTCCGCCGCCGGTAAGCACGATGCCGCGATCCGCAATGTCGGCCGCAAGCTCAGGGGGAGTCTTCTCCAGTACGCTGTGGATGGTCTCCACGATCTGCGCCGTCGCTTCCTTCAGCGCTTCCTCCATCTCCTCGGAAGACACGCTGACGGTCTTGGGAAGACCCGTCACAAGGTTACGTCCGCGAACGTCCATAAAGTCAGGCTCAGGACGCTTGTAGCAAGATCCGATCTTGATCTTCATGTCCTCTGCGGTTCTTTCACCGATGAGGAGATTGTGTTTCTTTCTCATGTAACGGACAATCGCCTCGTCGAAATCGTCTCCGGCGATCTTGATGGATGCGCTGACAACAGTGCCTCCAAGAGAGATCACGGCAATGTCGCTGGTGCCGCCGCCGATGTCCACGATCATGTTTCCACAGGGCTTGGAAATGTCGATGCCCGCGCCAATGGCTGCCGCAATGGGCTCCTCAATGATGGAAACCTCCTTCGCGCCAGTCTGATACGTTGCATCCTCCACGGCCTTCTTCTCAACTTCCGTTACGCCACTGGGTACGCAAACCGCAATGTGAGGACGACGGAATACCTTCTTGCCGAGGGCCTTTTGGATGAAATATTTCATCATCTGCTCCGTCACGGTGTAATCGGAGATAACGCCCTGACGTAAGGGTCTGATGGCCACGATGTTGCCGGGAGTGCGTCCCAACATCAGTCTGGCATCCTCACCGATCGCCTTAATCTTATTTGTGTCGCGGTCGAGCGCAACCACGGAGGGCTCCTTTAACACCACGCCCTTCCCTCTTATGTAAACAAGTATGCTTGCCGTTCCAAGGTCAATGCCGATATCCGTACCTTGCATTTTTAACTCCTCTTTCCATTCAAATTCCAAAAAATCAAATTAATGAGTCACGCGCAATACATTATAACCGAATTCCCGTCATTTTCATAGAGGAACTAAAAAAAATTTTAAAATTTTTTAGAAATCGCCCTGATCCTCGTCCATTTTGGAACAACTTAGGAATCTCCGTGACGACGGTGATATCGGCGGTGTTGCCCGCCTCCGCGGGATTCTTTTTTCTTGCCCGAATCGCCGCGCAACTCGTTTCTTTTCATTTTTCCAAAGCTTGATTCCCCCACAATTCTGTGTGCCTTCATTTCCGCATAGCAGACGTCACACATTCTTGAAGAACTGGACAGCGGTATGGGTGCGCCGCAGTACTGACACTTGCGGATAAAGACGTTCTTGTCCTTCGCAAGGAGGCGCATGATGGTCTCCTCCGTCTTTTCGCGTTCCTTGTCCAAACGGTCCTGCTCGATCACCTTGCCCATGCGGATGGAAAACTGATAATAGAGATCCAAGAGCTTATAAAAGGTCTCGTACTTATGCAGTCCAATGTCCGTGCACATGATGAGTGCAGGAAAATGCAGGCTCACGTCCGCCGTGTAGGTCTTACAGTAATAGAGCCACAATTCAACGATGTCCCGGTTTTTTACGTCAATGGAGCAGGTCAGCATGCGATAGAGCAGGTGCTTGTCCTCAAATCCGTCGATCTCCTTGCGGTCCTTGTAGGCCCGTTCATACAGGAATAATACTTCTTCTATGCTGATCTTCTCGAAGGGAGGCTGGGTTTCAACGGACTTCCAGATCTTCAGGATGGCATCCAGCGGCTCATCCATGTCGAGAAGCACCTGCGGGAAGCCAAGGCTGACCGTCTCCACCTCCTTTTCCTTCTTCGGGAAATTCTCCTTGATGAAATTCAGGTTATCCTCGCCAACGGCGTTGACGTAACCCGTATCATAGATGCCAAAACGGCCTGCGCGGCCCGCGATCTGATGGATCGTCTCCACCGTCAGGGGTCCCGTCTCCTTTCCGTCAAACTTTGTCGTCTGCGCAAAGACGATCCTTCGTACGGGAAGGTTTAAGCCCATGCCGATGGCGTCCGTCGAGACCACCACCTTCGTCTGATGCGTCGTGAACAGATGGATCTGACGTCTTCTGATCTCCGGCGGAAGGCTGCCATAGATTACACTGGCCTTGATGCCGTCGCTCTCAAGGCGCCCCGCAATGTCCAGGACGGCGCGCTTCGAAAACGCAATGACCGCATCCCCTTCCTGTACGTCATCCGGGAAAACCGCCGGCACGTCCTCGCAAAGAAGCTTCGTCTTTCTCTCATAGTGATTGGTTTCTTCCGTATCGCCGCAGAGTGAGATCAGGTGCTTTACCACCTTCTCCGCCGCCGGACTCATGCAGACGTGGATCTCCTTTGCCTGCACGCCCAGGATCGCCCTCGTCCAGGAATGACCCCTGTCCGGATCCGTGATCATCTGCGCCTCGTCGATCACGGCCACGTCATACTCCTGCTCAATGTCCAGCATCTCTATGGTGGACGCGGTGATGAAAGAATTCTCCTGATAGATCCTCTCCTCGCCGGTCAGCATGGTACAAGGGATGCCGGCATCATTCATCTTCTCAAAGACTTCCAGTGCCAAAAGTCTGAGCGGTCCCAGATACACGCCGTTCATCGCCCTCTTTAGGCTCTCCAGCGCGTGATAGGTCTTTCCGCAGTTTGTGGGACCCACGTGCAGGATGAAATGGCGTTGCATCTCCAATGCCTTCGGGAACTCCGTCTCAGGCCTGGTCGGCACCATGCCGATGATCTGGCTTCGTATGCCGCTCTCCGCATTATTCTTCGCCAGGTTTCTAAGGGACTTCTGGCAGATCTCATAGGGATGCTCTTCGCGGATATATTCCAGGAACTTCGCCGTGATAAGCTCCTGCTCCTCCGGTTTCATCCCGAGCAGGTCCAGGCGTACCAGTTCAGGGATCATCATGTCGCGAAGCTTCATGATGGCGAACTGATTGTCCTCCTTAAAGGTATAATACGCCATGCTGCGCACCATGCGGTGATACTCGTCGAGATGCGCCTGGCTGATCTTGGGATTCTTACAGTCCTTCATCTCCTTATGCAGCCTGTTCATGCGCTCCACAAAGTTCTTTTTCCCGTCATTATTCTTCTTTTTCATCTCCTTGACGCAGTCCCGGTATTGCGTAAAATAGAACTGCGCCAGCTTCTCGCTTTGTATCATAAGTTTCTCCGTACTTTCCTACAGTATTCCATTCTTCCGTTCCATTTCCAAAACTTCCCTGCACTTTGTAACGGGATGACCCGCCGCGATCTTCTTTTCAACCAGGTCGCGGATCCTTGCGCACCATGCATCCGTCTTGGAAATGTCATCGCAGAGCTCTTTCTTTATGTCCTTGCACTCGCGGATCGCCGCTTCATATTGCGCGTCAGTAATCTCTCCCTTGTCATGGGCTGCGTCCAATTCATCCCTGTCATCCACGTGAACGTCGCCCTCGGGGGTAAAGACCAGGTCCAGGTATTTATCAACGTAAACCCAGACGCCATATTCATCCTCTTCGATCCCTTCACAGACGTCGACGTACCAAATGGAAGGCTGATAGCGCACGTCGCCGGGCTTCGGATAATTTCTGCGCTCCTCGTCGTGCATGCCGATGGGAAAGTATTTCACGGTAATGACGTGCTCCCTGCCATCCGGGATCAGACTCATCCAACACATGCCTTCCCCCGTCACCTGTACCTTTCCCGCAAGGGGCGCATGCCAATAATTCTTTTCCCCGTCCGTCATCCGGATCAGGGTGGCGCGCCCGTGAAAGCAATCGTCGTCAATCCTCATCTGATAGTACGGATAGTACTGAAATCCCCACTGGTCCCTGTTTAGTCTTTTATGCTTCATGCGTCTCCTCTGCCCTTATCGTTTAGCCTTCTCCAACATGCGTTTCACGTATTCGCCCGTATAGGATTTCCTGTTCTTTGCGATCTCCTCCGGGGTTCCTTCCGCGATGACGGTACCTCCGCGGTCTCCGCCCTCGGGTCCCATGTCAATGATATAATCGGCCGTCTTGATCACGTCGAGATTGTGTTCGATCACGACCACGGTATTTCCGCCGTCCGCGAGACGATGCAAAATCTCCACAAGCTTGTGGACGTCCGCAAAATGCAGGCCCGTGGTGGGCTCATCCAAAATATAGATCGTCTTGCCCGTGCTCCTTCTTGAGAGCTCCGTCGCAAGTTTGATGCGCTGCGCCTCGCCGCCGGAAAGCTCCGTGGAAGGCTGGCCAAGCTTTACGTAGCCAAGACCCACGTCAAATAGGGTCTGGATCTTATTCCGGATGGATGGCATGTTTTCAAAGAACGAGAGCGCTTCCTCCACGGTCATGTCAAGCACGTCAAAAATGCTCTTCCCCTTGTATTTCACGTCCAGCGTCTCGCGATTGTAGCGCTTTCCGCCGCAGACCTCACAGGGAACGTAAACGTCCGGCAGAAAATGCATCTCGATCTTGATGATGCCGTCGCCGCTGCAGGCTTCGCAGCGTCCGCCCTTTACGTTAAAGGAAAAACGCCCCTTCGCATAGCCCTTCGCCTTCGCGTCCGCGGTAGAGGCAAAGAGATCGCGGATCTGATCAAAGACGCCCGTGTACGTTGCGGGATTGGATCTCGGCGTACGTCCTATGGGTGACTGATCGATGGCAATGACCTTGTCAAGCTGCTTCATCCCCTCGATGTCTGCGTGTTTTCCGGGAATGATGCGGGCGCGGTTTAATTCCCTTGCCAAACGTTTATAAAGAATCTCGTTGACAAGAGAGCTCTTTCCGGAACCTGACACGCCTGTCACGCAAGTCATTACGCCCAGAGGAATCCTCACGTCAATATTCTTCAGATTATGCTCCTGCGCCCCCTTCACCGTGATCCAGGCCGCAGGCTTTCTGCGGCTTTCGGGCACGGGGATCATCTTCCTTCCGGACAAATACTGTCCCGTAATGGACTCCGGCACCTTCATGATCTCTTCCGCCGTGCCCTGTGCGACCACCTCTCCTCCGTGAGAGCCGGCGCCAGGTCCGATGTCCACTATGTGATCCGCGGCCAGCATGGTGTCCTCGTCATGCTCCACAACGATCAGCGTGTTACCCAGATCACGAAGGTTTTTCAGCGTATTTAAGAGCTTGTCGTTATCCCGCTGATGCAAGCCTATGCTGGGCTCATCCAAAATATAACAAACGCCCATCAGTCCGGAACCGATCTGGGTGGCAAGACGGATTCTTTGCGCCTCGCCGCCGGAAAGGCTGGCCGTCGCGCGGGATAAGGACAGGTATTCCAGACCCACGTCTACCAAAAAGCCAACCCGCGCCCGGATTTCCTTCAGCACGCGCTTTCCGATGAATTCCTGCTGAGGCGAAAGCTGCATCTCCTGCAAAAATTTCTGCAGGTTAATAACTGACAGATTTGTCACTTCGTAAATATTCTTATCACACACCGTCACGGCGAGAGATTCCTTCTTCAGCCTCATGCCGTTACATTCCTTACACGGGGTGATGCGCATGAAGGTCTCATATTCCTGCTTCATGGCTTCCGAGAAGGTTTCCTTGTACCTTCTCTCCATGTTTTTGATCAACCCCTCAAAGGCCGTGGGATAAATTCCCCTGCCTCTTTGGCCCTCATAGTATACGTCCACGCTTTTCCCGTTTGTACCGTGAATCAGCACGTCCTTGATCTTCTGCGGGTATTTCTCAAAGGGCGTATCCAGATCAAACTTATATTCCTTGCAAAGCGCTTGTAAAAGCGCGTTCGTAAAGCTTCCTTTGTCAGCGCAGGACTGCCAGCCAAGGGCGGCAATGGCTCCCTCGCGGATGGACAGGGACGTGTCCGGAATGAGAAGTTCCTCGTCAAATTCCATCTTATATCCCAGACCAAAACAGGCCGGGCACGCGCCGAACGGATTGTTAAAGGAAAAGCTCCGGGGCTCGATCTCTCCAATGCTCACGCCACAGTCCGGGCAGGCAAAATTCTGGCTAAAGCTCATGGTCTCACCGTCAATCACGTCAACCTCCAAAAGCCCGTCCGCCAGATTCAGCGCACTCTCGATGGAATCCGCAAGTCGCCTTTCCATTCCGGGCTTGACCACAAGTCTGTCCACAACAATCTCTATGTTATGCTTTATATTCTTATCCAGCTTGATCTCTTCCGTCAGCTCGTACAGATTCCCGTCAACGCGAACGCGAACGTAGCCGCTGCGGCTCGCCCGCTCCAAAACCTTCTCGTGCTGGCCCTTTCTGCCGCGCACCACGGGCGCAAGGAGCTGCAGCCTCGTCCCCTCCGGGAGGGCCGTGATCTGATCCACCATCTGATCCACCGTCTGCCTTGCGATCACCCTTCCGCAGTTTGGACAGTGCGGCGTGCCTATCCTGGCATACAAAAGTCTGAAATAATCATAGATCTCCGTCACGGTTCCCACCGTGGAACGGGGATTCCGGTTCGTCGATTTCTGATCAATGGAGATTGCGGGGGAAAGCCCGTCAATCCTCTCCACGTCAGGTTTCTCCATCTGCCCCAGGAATTGTCTCGCGTAAGAAGATAAAGACTCCATGTAGCGTCTCTGCCCTTCTGCGTAGATCGTATCAAATGCCAAGGAAGATTTTCCAGAACCTGACATCCCTGTCAGAACAACCAATTTGTTTCTAGGGATGTTTACGTCAATGTTTTTTAAGTTATGCTCCCGCGCGCCGCGGATCTTAATGTAATCCCGCGCGTCAAACTTCGGGAGCGCATTTTTCTCGCCTGCCATCATTTCTCCAACTTTCCGTCTTTGTTTATTCACTAAAATCACTATTTCCAATACGCAGCAAACGGACTTTCGTCAAAAGCTCTCGTCCTGATCCCTGCTTCCGTATCCTTCGCCCCAGACCCACGGATCCCAGGCATCTCTCTTTCCATACGTGCGTTTTTCCGCCACAAAATCCTTTTTCTGATTCGCCAGAAAGCCCACGGACAGCCTGCTCACGCCGCCATCCATCTTTCCGTCGATCATTTTTACCAGATCATTGATCTCCCGCTCATCCATGTGCTCACTCCTCCGGAAAACCTATTTCTCCCCGCCCTGGGGTCCTTCTTCCGAATGCTTATTTGCATCCCCGCCGGGAATCCTCGAAAGGATCACGTCATAGATCAAATACAATTCCTGCACGGAATTCTCCAAGAAATAGTAGTGCCCGATATACGGCACCAAAAGCACCAGGATCATGACCATAAGAGCCAGCGACCACAGATTTGCCGTCGCCAGAAGCGTTGCCACGCAAATGACCTCCATCACCGCAAAGAGCGCCGTCACGATCAAGTGGATCAGCCTCTCATGCTGGTAAAACTGGATTTTCACCAAATGCCGGGCAGCGACCTCCGCCCAGTTTGTACCTGGCTTATCCTCCGTCAGGATGAGCTTGATCATCTTAACGTATTCCTGAATCTGTTTTTTCACGCTATACCTCCCGAAGATGCTTCTTCAACTCGATCATCTGGTCACGAAGCTCAGCCGCACTCTCGAAATCAAGATCTGCTGCCGCCCGCTGCATCCTCTTTTGTACTTCACCGATCAGCTTTTCCAGTTCCTTCTTGCTCATCGACTCCGGATCCTTTTCAAAGCGCATCTCTTCCTTAGCCACCGCCTTGGAGATGCTGATGAGGTCACGCACGGCCTTCTTTATCGTCTGTGGCGTGATGCCGTTCTCGTCGTTATATTTTTGCTGGATGGCGCGACGCCTGTTCGTCTCGTCGATGGCCGTCCGCATGGAATCCGTGATCACGTCCGCGTACATGACGACGTGGCCCTCCGCGTTACGAGCCGCGCGCCCGATTGTCTGGATCAGGGACGTTCCGCTTCGGAGGAAGCCTTCCTTGTCCGCATCCAGGATCGCAACGAGGGAAATCTCAGGTATGTCAAGTCCCTCCCTGAGCAGGTTGATGCCGACCAGCACGTCGAACACGTCCAGTCGCATGTCCCTGATGATCTGGGCACGTTCCAGCGTGTCAATGTCCGAGTGAAGGTACTTCACGCGGATCCCGACCTCTTTCAGGTAATCCGTGAGGTCCTCCGCCATGTGCTTCGTCAGCGTCGTCACAAGAACCTTGTTATGCTTTGCAACCTCTTTGTTGATCTCGCCCACGAGATCATCGATCTGCCCTTCCACGGGCCGCACGCTCACCTCGGGATCCAAGAGCCCCGTGGGACGGATGATCTGCTCCGTGCGAAGGAGCTCATGCTCCTCCTCATATTTCGCGGGCGTTGCGGAAACAAACAACATCTGATCGATATGTGCCTCGAACTCCTCGAAATTCAGGGGCCTGTTGTCAAGTGCCGAGGGCAGGCGGAACCCATAGTCCACCAGCGTCGTCTTTCTGGATCGGTCGCCGTGGAACATGGCGCCGATCTGCGGGATCGTCATGTGGGACTCGTCGATGATGATCAGAAAATCATCTGGGAAGAAGTCCATCAGCGTCATGGGCGGATCCCCGGGCTTTGAGCCCACGAGATGCCTCGAATAGTTCTCTATGCCGGAACAAAAGCCCGTCTCCCTAAGCATTTCCACGTCGAAATTCGTCCGTTCGGAGATGCGCTGTGCCTCGATCAGCTTATCCTCCGACTTAAAGAACTTTACGCGCTCTTCCAATTCCTTCTCGATGTTGTCGCAGGCAACCTTGATCTTTTCCGGTGCCACGACGTAATGGGAAGCGGGGAAGATCGCCACGTGCTGCAGCGTTGCGTGGACCTTTCCCGAAAGCGGTTCCACCTGTGCAATGCGGTCGATCTCGTCGCCAAAGAATTCCACCCGGATAAAATAATCTCCGCCCTCTGCGGGATAGATCTCAAGAACGTCACCCCTTACGCGGAAAGTTCCGCGCTCCAGATCCAGATCATTCCGGACGTACTGCATGCCCACAAGATCCCTGAGCACCTGGTCACGGTCCTTCATCATGCCAGGGCGAAGGCTCACCACCATGTCCTGATACTCATCCGGACTGCCCAGTCCGTATATGCAGGACACGCTGGCCACCACCACCACGTCGCGCCGTTCCGTCAGGGATGCCGTCGCGGAGAGACGCAGCTTATCGATCTCGTCATTGATGGAAGAATCCTTTGCAATGTATGTGTCTGACTGCGGCACGTAGGCCTCAGGCTGATAATAATCATAGTAAGACACAAAATACTCCACGGCGTTCTCAGGAAAGAATTCCTTGAACTCCCCGTAGAGCTGTGCAGCAAGCGTTTTATTGTGTGCGATGACGAGCGTCGGCTTATTCAATGCCGCGATCACGTTCGCCATGGTAAACGTCTTTCCCGAACCGGTAACGCCAAGCAGGGTCTCAAACTGATTTCCCGCGCGGAACCCGTCCACTAATTCCTTGATCGCCTGGGGCTGATCGCCCGTCGGCTGATATTCCGAATGCAAAGCAAAATGATCCATAAATACACCTTCCCGTTTTGTCGCCCTATTCCCAGTATAACAGAAACGACAAAGAAAGTACAGAGCAAATCGAATGTTTGTTCTGTACTCTCCCTCACGTCAATCCAATTTCATATTCTCTCTTATTTCGCCTGCTTCATCAAATCAGCCAGTACTTCCTTGGCCTTCTCGAGCTGATTGTCGACCGGATTCTCCTCGTCATAATACATTTCACTGTCGAATTCGCAAAGCACGTCAGGCTCAATGCCGACCTTGTGAATGTTTCTTCCGTTCGGCGTAAAGTATCCGCTCGTGGTGATCTTGATGGCAGATCCGTCCCTGGCGGGATAAATGGTCTGAACGATACCCTTTCCATAGCTCTTGGTACCGACAAGCGTACCCTTCTTGTAGTCCTGGATGGCACCCGCAAGAATCTCGGAAGCACTTGCGGAATTTCCGTCGATCAGTACCACTAACGGAATCTGGATCTCATTATTTCCCTTGCTCTTATAATATTGCTTATTGCCTTCCTTGTCTTCCGTGTAAACGATGGTTCCCTTCGGCAGCAGGTTCTGAGCGATCTGCACCACGGTGGAAAGATTTCCGCCGGGATTCGCCCTAAGATCCAAGATCATGCCTTGCATTCCCTGTGCATACAATTCATCCATGCCGTCCAGGAACTGCTTGGTCGACACGTCGTCAAACTCCGTGAGCTGCAGATAGCCCATCTTGTCATCCAGCATCTTATACTCTACGGTGGGCGTCTCCACCTTTCCTCTCGTGGCGGTTACGTCCTTCTGCTCTCCGTTCCGGATGATAGTGAGCACCACGTTCGTGTTCTCCTCGCCCTTAATGCAGGAAACCACCTCCGTAAGCGTTTTTCCGTAAGTCAGTTCGCCGTCAACCTTGTAAATCAGGTCATCCGTCTTTAATCCAGCCTTTTCCGCAGGGCTCTGCTTAAAGATGGTGCCCAGCTTTGGCAGCTGCGTCTCCTCGTCAATGCTCACGTACGCGCCAATGCCGTAGTAGATTCCTTCCGCGCCCTGCATCAGATCATTGTATTCCTCAGCCGTATAGTATTCCGTATACGGATCCCCCAGGGAATTCATAAGTCCCCTGTAGATTCCGTTTTCCAGCTGTTCATCCGTCACTTCATCCAAAAAATACTTTTCACGAATGGCCTCCACAAGACCGTTAATCTTGGTGACCATTGCTTCCGTAACGAAGTCGTCCTCACTAACCTTCAAAGTTTTTTTGGTAGTCTTCTTCGTGGAAGTGGTCGTAGTTTCCTCCACTTCCTCATCGGCTTTTTTTGCTGACACGTTTCCGGCCTGCCAGTATACAAGAATGATCACGCATGCGATCACCAGCGTTCCGATCATGCCGACGACAATGCCGCCGATAAAGGCTCCGCTGTCTTTTTTCTTCTTCGTTTTCCCTTGATTTATCGCCTGATAAGAATCAATGTCCCGATATTCATTGTTCTGATCCATTTTCTGCCGTCTCCTTTACTCTTTACGTCAATCCTTTGTCCGGCATAACGGGCTTTACGGTAACGTTATGTAATCCATGGGCGATACGTACTCTCCGTCTTTTCTCACGCTAAAATGTAAATGATTTCCCGTGGATCGTCCAGTGGAACCAACAAGCGCAATGGTGTCACCCTTGCTGACCACCGCATTTGTCTGAACCTTCAGAGTTGATGCGTGCATGTAGATCGTGTATAGATTGTCACCGTGATCGATCATCACGTAGTTACCCATGGTGGGGCTGTACGCCGCTGCAACCACCACGCCATTGTACGCGGCATAGATCGCCGTTCCCTTTGGTGCCGCAAGATCCACTCCGTTGTGGAACTGCTTTACCTTCAGGATCGGGTGGATTCGCCATCCGTAGGGATCACTAACCCTTGTATAGGATGCCAGCGGGAACTGGAATGTTCCTCCGTCATAGGTTCTCATGACGGAAAGACGCTTTCTGTCCGCCTCAATGGCCAGCTCCAACGCCTTGATCTCCTCGTCCTGTTGCTTGATCATGGCCTCGTACTCTTCGATGGCCTTTTCCTTATTCTCTATGTCAGACTGATAAGCCTCGATGTCACGCTTTTTTTGTTCCATGAAGATCTCGAGCGTGTTCTGTTCCAACTGAACGTTTTCCTTCGTCTGGTCCAGGATCTCTTTTTCCAGCTCCAGCTGTCTTTCGCAAAGTTCCACGTACTTACGGTAATTCTGGAAATTTGTCCACTGCTCCTTATCATAATTGACCAGCTTTTCCATGAACTCTGCCCTGTTGAGGAAATCGCCGATGCCGGAAGCGCTTAACAGCAGGTCAGACATCAGATTGCTTTTCTTTTCATACATCTGCTGGGCGCGAACGATCATGCTGTCCATCTGCCCCTTTTCACGGGCAAGGGCTTCTTCCACCTGTGTCTGCGTTTCCGCGATCTCGGCTTCCTTTGTGGTAATCTGCTCCTTTAGGTCATTCATGCGCTGCTCGATCTGCGCAATCTGATCATCCAACTCCGCAATGTAATTGTTCAAGTCCTTCTTCTTGGATTCCAGGCTCTTTTTAATCCCTTGTACGTCGCTTAAATTCTTCTTAAGGCCATTCTTTTCTTTCTCTGCCTTAGAAATCTGTTCCTGCTTTTCCCGGATGCTCTCCAGAATGGAAGCGTCCCCGCTCTTCGCGGCACTTCCCATCATCACGTCGCCGTGCCAGGTTGCCAAGAACAATAACGTCAGGCTAAGCAAAAGAACCCGCGTCGTTATTCTCTTTTTTCTCATACGTTACCACTCTTACGTTGCTTGTAATTTACGGTGTCTAAACTCTAAGATGCTTTCTCACGGAGAACATGCTCCCCAGGAAACCAATTCCCACGCCAAGCGCAAGACATACCGGCGTCAGGAAGTTAAAGATCGCTTCAGCGGGCAACAAGCCCAAACGCGACATGAGCATGGGGAACCTTTGTACAAGGTAATCCGCTGCATACTGATACATGTGATACAATACGATCAAAGGAATTCCGGCTCCAAACAGTCCCATGATCATGCCCTCGATCACGAAGGGGGAACGCACGAGGAAATCCGTTGCGCCGATGTACTTCATGATGCTGATCTCCTGGGCGCGGATGGCGATGCCTGTTGCAACCGTGTTACTGATCAGGAAAATGCTGACTGCAAACAAAAGCGCGATCACGCCGGCAGAAACATAGGCAATGATCAGGTTTGTGCCGGTAAGAGTCGTTGCGGTGGCCTCGTCTGCATTTACCTTCCGGACCTCGGGAAGACTATTTAGCCAAGTGACAAGGTCATTCTGAAGACTGACGTCACTTAAGAACACCTCGTAGCTGTTTTCTCCGCGAAGCGGATTGTCTTCGTAGCCAATGGCATAATCCGGTCCAAAGTATTCCGGTCCAAACTTGGCCCATGCTTCCTCGTCACTGGTAAACTTCACCTCGGAAACTTCAGGTCTCGCAGCGATCTCCGTCCCGATCTCCTTCAAGCGGACGTCAGAAGGAATCTGTCCTTCCGGATGGGTGTAATCCTCCCAGTGGCTCAGGCCTTCCGCATAGTAACAAAGGTCATATTCCGAGTGGAAGAACACGGTCACGGACACGCCTTCCTCCGCCTGCATAACCATGTGACGGAAATTCGTAACGATGGAATAAAATGCTCCAAACAAAAACAGACAAGCCGTGATCGTAGCCACGGACGCCAGGGAAAACAGCTTATTACGCATAATATTCGCTATGCCCTGACGAAATACGTATACCAATGAATTAATCTTCCTCAACATATTCACCATCCTCTTGATCACTTACGATCACGCCTTTTTTCAGCGCGATCACGCGCTTACGCATGCTGTTAACGATCTCTCTGTTGTGCGTGATCATGATCACGGTCGTTCCCTGGGCATTGATCTCCTCCAGGAGCTCCATAATGCCCCATGCATTCTGCGGGTCAAGGTTACCCGTAGGCTCGTCAGCCAATAAGATGGCAGGCTGATTGATCAGAGCTCTCGCCAGCGCGACTCTCTGCTGTTCTCCTCCGGACAATTCCCGGATTTTCGCCTTATATTTTCCTGCAAGTCCCACCGTTGCAAGAATGGTGGGCACGTTCTTTCTGATCTCTTCCGTAGGAACCTCAAGGATTCTCTGGGCAAATGCCACGTTCTCGTACACGTTCCGGTCCGTCAGCAAACGGAAATCCTGGAATACCACGCCGATCTGACGGCGGTATTTCGGGATCTGATAATGCCGGAGCTTCCCGGCATCCTGCCCCATCACGTAGACACTTCCCTCGGAAGCCTTCAGTTCCCGGAGCAACAGTTTGAACAACGTGGACTTACCTGCGCCGTTCTCACCGACAATAAACACAAATTCCCCTCTTTTGATGCTTAAGTTTACGTCACTTACCGCAGCCACGCCCGCAGAATAGGTCTTGCTGACGTTCTCCAGATAAATGATGCCCTTCTCTTCAATAAATTCCTGTCTTTCTCTTTCTTGTTCTTCTTTTTTACTCATAACTTCCCGTATTCTTTCGATATTTTTTGTTTCTCAAACGTTCCGTAATCACAAACTCACGGGCTCCCATCTAATTAGACGAAATGGGGGCCCGGTTAGTTCCATTTTGGGATCAATATTCCATGCTTTCCATGTACTTCATGTATTTTACTACCATCAGCGCAATCTTAAACGTAATGGCGTCCTCAAAGACGCGAAGATCCAGATTTGTCGTCTTCTGAAGCTTATCCAGACGATAAACCAGCGTATTTCTGTGGATAAAAAGCTGACGTGACGTCTCAGACACGTTCAAGCTGTTCTCAAAAAACTTGTAGATCGTGGACAACGTCTCCTCGTCAAACTCATCCGGGCTCTTTCCGCCGAAGATTTCGCGGATAAACATTTTACAGAGCGGGATGGGGAGCTGATAGATCAAGCGTCCAATGCCAAGCTCACTGTACGCGACAATGTCCCTGTCGTCAAAGAAGATTTTCCCTACGTCCAGCGCCATCTTTGCTTCCTTGTAGGAACGGCTGACCTCCTTGATCTCCTGGATCACCGTACCGTATGCGACGCGAACCTTCAATCCCTCCTTCTGCAGGAAGGCGCAAAGAGATTTCGCAGACTTATCGATCTCCTTTGCGGCATTGACGTCCGTCAAGTCCTTTACCACAATCACGTTATTCTCATCCACGGCCGTGATAAAATCGCGGCTGTTCGAACCAAAATGATTCCTTGTCAGCTCAAGGGCATTATTGTCCTTACGGTTGCCCGTCTCAACGATCATGACGACTCTGGCCACGTCCGTCTGGATGTGCAGCTTTTTGGAACGGCTGTAGATGTCCACCAGCAGCAGGTTATCCAACAGGAGGTTCTTGATAAAATTATCCTTATCGAATCTTTCCTTGTAGGCCACCAGCAGGTTCTGGATCTGGAACGCCACCATTTTACCGATCACGTACACGTCCTCGCCGCTGCCCGCCACGATCAACACGTATTCCAATTGCTGCTCGTCAAAAATTTTAAAATACTGATAACCTTGGATTTCCTGGGAATCCGCAGGCGAGCTTGCAAACTCAACCACGGCCTTCGCGCAGTTCCCCATGTCGATGGTGCTGGCAACCTCTTTGCCATCCACGTCCATGACGCACAGCTCGATTCTGGCTATCCCTTTTAACCCGTCGATCGTATTCTGAAGTATCTGATTCGAAATCATATGTACACGCTCCTTTGCGTCCCAAAATAAACCGTATAAAACATTTATACCAAAAACAGCCAAAAAAAGCAATAGCTTTTTGTGCAATTTTTCTTTCAGTGCACGTCATAATGCACAAAAAACCATGGAAACTATTGATCACCCATTTGGTGTAAAGCTGTCAAAGATCATCACCTGGAAAACGGATCTGGCTTGTTCAAGTTCTTTCTGGCTCTTGATTGTCCAGGCTGCGTTCTCCACTGGATAGAGTCTTCTCAGAAGCCGATAAGAAAACTGCTCTCTCTGGGAATGCTTGTAAGCGATAAAATCCGGCCTGGAAAAAACGTTAAAAATCATGCTCGTCATGACCAGTTTTTGATAAAATGGCTTGTCCGGCTCCTCCACAAAATAATTCATGGAGAGCTGCCCGCGAAGAATCTGCGGATAATGCCTCCGGACCCACCACATCAGGAGCGGGTGAAAGGATTCCATACAGTAAAGGCCGTGATAGCTCTCCAGCCGTTTGCACGCCATCTTCGTCGCCCGGAAGCACCGGCCCTCCGACTTCATCTCGATGATCATGGGAACCTTGCCGTCCGCGATCTTAAGCACGTCGTCAAACAGGGGGATCTTTTCCTCCGTCCCCAGGAGACGAAGCTGCATCAGCTCCGCATACGTAAGATCCGTTAGATTCTTCTTTACGCCGCACATGCGCTGCAAAGACTGGTCATGAAAGACCACTAGCTTTCCGTCCTTGGTCAGCTGAAGGTCCATTTCCATTCCGTAGCCTGCCTCCACGGCTTTCCGGAAGGCCGTCAGGGAATTCTCCGGAATCCCCTTCGACGCGTCATGAAGCCCGCGGTGGGCGATCAAAACCTTTTCATAGGGGCGCATGCCCTTTCGTCTCGGCTTATTTGGCCCCAACATCCAAAGATACAAAAGGGGCGACCACAACAAAACCAGTAAAATGCTCATCCAAACCATGATTACAGTCTCCGAATGGATTTTTCTCCAATCTGTATTTTTTTCTCCTTCAGGAGATGCCCGACGGCACGCTTAAACTCGTTTTTGCTCATACCGGTCTCATGGGTGATGACCTCCGGGGCAGACTTGTCCGTAAAGGGAAGTGAGCCCTCATAACCGTCCAAAAGCTGCAGGATCTTCTCCGCATCCTTTTCGATCTGAAGGTATGCCTTTTCCCTCACGCTCAGGCAAAGCCTTCCGTCCTCCTGCACCCTGGTCACCCTCGCCGTTATGATCTGACCGGGCTCCACCTCGCCGTACAGTTCACGCTTCGGGATCAAGGCAGAATACTTGTCGTCCACGGCTACAAATGCGCCGAAATTATCACTGATCTCATACACTCTGCCGGTTACTTTATCCTCTTTCTGATACGGGCTGTCCGGCAGGAGATGCTCATATACGTTCATCGTGGCGCAGAGGCGTTCACTCTTGTCAACGTAAAGGGAAACCAGCACCTGATCGCCCTCGCGCACCCTGCCGCGCTGCTGCTTAAACGGCAATAACAGGTCCTTTTCCAGCCCCCAGTCCAAAAAAGCACCGATCTTTCCTAACTGTGCAACGGTAAGAAGTGCCGTTTCACCCATGATCAGCTTGGGACGCTTTGTCGTCGCGATCAGGCGGTCCTTGGAATCCTTGTACAGGAAGACTTCCATCAAATCCCCCACGGCTGCACCAGCCGGCACCTGCTTCGCCGGCAAAAGTACTCTGTCCTCCGTCTTTCCCGGCTCGGCCAGATACACGCCAAATTCCACCTTCTTCACGATCTCCAGCCTTTGGATCTCTCCCAAACGCATGCTCATCTTAAATCTCCTCCATTATCTTTTCATCCAATGCTAAATTCCACGGCGGCATAAGCCCTTCCGCCCTCATCCTGCAGGGAAACGACCAGGCGTCCTTCCTCCACGGCGACGTAGGGATGCAGCACGTCGCCCAAAAATGCCTGTTTCTTATACTCCGCGCGCATTTGACGTATTTCCGCGCCTTCCGGCAGGAATTCCAGAGCCATCGCCACGTACTGTCCATTGTTTACGTGATGATTGGAGTCCAAATGATGCGGCATGACCGTGATGGGTCCTGCCAAGCTACCGCCCGCAGGCACCGCGATCTTCCGTCCCGCATACTCCATGGGAATCCTTTCCTCCACGGGATAGCCCTTCAGCATCGCCTCGTCCGGCGTGACAAACCTTTCCGTCTTGATATCGATTAGGCTCCAGATACTGTTTGCCTTTGCCAGGTAATTCCCTTCCTGGTCAAACATCATAAAATTACGCTGTCCCATAAACTTCTGAAACTCGTAGGGAAGCGTGCCGATCGTCACCTTCTCGCCCAGCCTTGGCATTCTGATGGGAATGATCTGCCAGGCATTTAACACCCAGACCAAATTCCGGTCCAGGCAATACTTGATGCCAACTCCGGCATCCTCCGACTGAAACGTCGAACAATCTTGAAAATAATTGAGCAGCGCCATGAAGGATAACTTTCCCTCGCTGTCTGTCTCGCTGTATCTTATCCTACTGTCAAATTGATACATTTTGTCCCTTTCCTTTTTACATCCAACCCATGATCTGCGCGACAATCTGGAAAATCCATACGCCAAGGAATGCGATCATTCCGGCGTTGCAAAAGATAATGAAAAAGCGTTTTCCCTTGGGAATCGTCACTTCTCCGGCATTCACCCGGATCTTTTTCAAGTTCACAAGCAAAAAGATGATCCCAAAGAGCGCAAATCCATACTCAAACAAGATGCACAGACCGATTGCCGCGATCAGCCCTCCATTTTCCGACACAAACTTGGCGTATTCCGCAAACGCCTTTGTATCCTGCAGATTGACCATGCCTTTTGATGCAAGATCCATGAGCTTTTGTAAGTCCAATGCTTGGATCAGGTTTGTCAAGACAACGCTCGTAAAGCCATTCATGCAGGCATGGAGCCCAATGGTGATCAATATGTTTCCAGTTTTCACGAATACGTATGCAAAAAGCACGCCAATGCCGAATGCATATGCGAATTGGTTAAAGTTTCCGTGAAACAGACCAAAGGCCAGTCCGGAAAGCAGAATTGACACGCCTTCTCCATATTTCAAGGTTCTCGTCACCAACGTTTTCCGGAAGATCAGCTCCTCACAGACCGGGGCGCCGATGGTAACCAAAAAGACGGAAGTCCACGGATCCAAGCCGGAAATCAATTCCATGCTTACGTTCTTCACCGATCCTCCCATGGCCTTCCCGAGGATGCCCGTAATGACCAGTCCGATGACGTTGCACGTAATGGCGACGCCGAACGTGCATGCAAGCGCAGACACAAAATGTCCGGGTTTGATCGCTCTTTTTTCAGGAGTCGTTCCGGGAAGAAGCTTTTTCCCCAAGTACAGGATCAAGGGCACGGCAATCAAATAGGTCGGCAAGAGCTGAAGCCAATACCCAAAGCCCTTATATGCAAAGATCCCATACGCTTGCCCGTCCTTCATTAACAACGGTTTTAACAGCTTCCACGCAAAGACTGCGAGATACTGCATCCCGTTAAAAAGGAGCGTAGTTAAGACCAGCCACAGGCCAAGCATGGTAAAATGCCAGCGCGCCTTGTCTAATGCTTCCGGCGTTACTTCACTGTCGTGGTCCAATTCTTCCTGCATGATCGGTTCTTCCTGCATGATCGGTTCTTCCATGGCTTCTCCTCCTATTCCTCCATCACTCTCTCAAACCTTACGTCCGTAAGATCCAGTCCTCCCTGTGCAAAGTACAGACGGATCGTTGTATAGCGTGAGAACATGTACGTGCTGCCCGAAAAGCTGACGGGTTTTCCTCCGGTTCCATTCCAGGTAAAGGTTCCGGATGCCGTTCCCATGCTGAACACCGTCACGGGAATCTGTGCCAGTTCGCCCGCCTCCGAGCTAGCCGTCAGCGTAAAGCGGTAAAGTCCCGGTTTTTCCAGATCCAGCACAAAACTGTAGCTTGCATCACGGGCAGTCTTTACGCCGCTCAGATCCACTGTCAGATCATTGCCTAACAGATAGCAAGGCACCTCTTCCTGACTTGTGGTGCCTTCCTCCTCCCGGCCCGTGATCTCTACGGTCTGCGCCGTGCCAAGGAGTCTCTTCATGGCATTGGAGCGAAGCACCACTCCCAGCACGTTCGCCGCGTTTCTTTGCAGCTCCGCGCGCTTCACCTCTCCCTTTCCCAGGGATTCCAGCGTGTTGTCATCATGCTTTTCCCCGTCCGAGCAAACCATGTACACGTCATTTTGCGCCATGGCCATGGCTGCAAAATCCCGCTTGTCCGGCGCCTGCCCGCGACGGTTGATATTTGCCCACCAGTCCGTCATGGCGAGGCCCTCGAAGCCCCATTCCTTTCGAAGGATCGTGGTCGTAAGATCATAGCTTCCCGCCGTCCAAAGACCGTTTACGCTGCCGTAAGTGGTCATAATGGTATAGGCACCGCCTTTCTTTACGGCAATTTCAAAGCCTCTAAGGTAAATTTCCCGAAGCGCTCTCTCGGAGATCACGCTGTCAAGGAAATGTCTTCTAGTCTCCTGATTGTTTCCACAAAAATGCTTGATGGTTCCCGTAACGCCTGCGTCATGCAAGCCCTTAAGCTGCGCCGCGGCTACCTCACCGGTAAGATACGGATCCTCTGAGAAATACTCAAAATTACGCCCGTTCAGGGGATGCCTGTGGATATTCATGCCCGGTCCCAGCAGACATTCCACGTGGTTTGCCGTCATCTCCAGACCCGTAAACGTAAACAGCTCCGTCAAAAGCTCGCGGTTCCAAGTACATGCAAGCATCGTTCCGCCAGGCAGGCTGAATGCCTTCGTCCCGCAGTCAAGGCGCATGCCGGAAGGACCGTCACTGCAGCACGCGCAAGGAACTCCAAACTCTGCAAGGCGCGGCGAAACGCCTCCAAAGGCTGCTGCCGTGCCTGCCGTTACCTTGGGACTTCCCATGCCCTCGCCTCGGATGATGCAGGACAAATCCTCATCCGAAAGCTGCGCAATAAACTCCTCCAGGGTCTTCTTTCCAAGCGCCACGTCCGCAAGCTTTATTCCCAGATCGCCCGTATATGCGATCTCCTTAGGCATGCCGGCAAGACGCCTCTCCGCCTCCATCTCGCGATAGATGCCTGCCGGAATACCGTTTTCGCCCTTGCTCTCCCACGTTTTTGCAACGGGAGCGGCTTCAAATGCGGGTACGCCGTTCTTATTGACCATTCTCTCAAAGGGGAGCACGGGTGCAAGCGCATACTGTGCCTCTAAAACCACGACCGTCTGATCCAAATTGGCAACAACCGGTGCCATGGTCTCCCTAACGTTCTTTCCGACGTGGAACCGGTATTCCCCGGCCTCCAAGACAAAGGCATGGGGATGCCCCGTCACTCCCGTATCGTCAAAGGATGCCATGCTCTCAAGGTCGATCTCAATGCTAACCTGCTCGCTCTCCCCGGGCGCCAAAAGCTTCGTCTTTGCAAAGCCGCACAGCACTCTCGCCGGCTTCCCCAGCTTCCCCTGCGGAGCCTCGCAATACGCCTGCACGATCTCCTTTCCCGCAACCTTCCCCACGTTCTTTACTTCCACCACGATCTTTGGGTCACGGGGACGTGTTTTCTGACACGTTTTTGCGTCCTCGCCGTCATCGGCTGCAAATGCGTCTCCGCACTCCAGCCGCAGGCCTCCGTACGCAAATTCCGTATAAGACAGCCCATATCCAAAGGGATAACGCACTTGATCCTTCGCAAAGGTCTCAAAATAGCGGTATCCAACATAGACGTCCTCGCAATAATAATCCCTGTCCTGATCGCCGAAATTCGCATGGGAAGGATAATCCTCGATCTTATGCGCGATCACGTCCGTCAGCTTTCCGGAGGGCGAGGTGTTTCCAAGCAGCACGTCAGCCGTTCCAAGGCCGCCCATCATGCCCCCCTGCCATGCATACAGCACGGCATCCGGCGCAAATTCGTCCACAAATCCCATGTCAATGATGGATGCCACGTTCAGAAGCACCACCGTCTTTTTGAAATATTTTCTAGTGATCCTCAGCACGTTCTTTTCGCCGGCCGTAAGCAGGTACGAGCCCTCCTTGTAAGAATTGTCCATCTCCTCACCCGCCGTACGTCCAATGACGATCAGCGCCGTCTCACAGCGCTCAGCGGATGCTTTGACAAGCTCCTCGGAAAGAGGCATCTCTTCCTGGCACCAAGGCTCTCCGCCCCAGCTGGCGCCCTTGTCAAAGGGATGCTCCGCCGTCCAATCCTCATAAACCTTCTTGAGATCCTGATCAAGCTTTGCCCCGCGAAGCTCCAGTCCCTCCGGGATATTGATCACGTGCGACACGTTCACCATGCCTCCGGAACCCGTTCCGCTCTTGTAATAATCGAGCTGGATCCTTCCGAATACGGCAATCTGTTTTGCCGCGTCAAGGGGCAGCGCCCCATTCTTATTCTCCAAAAGGACCACGCCCTCCGCGATGGCCTGCGTCGCCTTCTCCTGATATTTTTTCCAATCCAAAATTGTACTCATGCAATTCTTCTCCCGCAAAATAAACTCATCCAGTCCTTATACCAGTACCCTTTTCAGGACCTCATCCTCCATGACAAGTCTCTTCGCCTCTTCACGATACTTTTCCTCATGCAGATAGGTATGACGGTGAGGCTTGATGGACGGCGCCATGTCGATCGCCTTAATGAAATCCTCTTTTCTCATGCCGAGAGTTTCCACGTAATCCCAGAAGCCCGTATCCGCAAAGATCTTGCTGACGCGGACGTGGCGGTGATCCTGCACCTTCGCCATGATATAGGTTGCAATGCCCACCTGCACGCCATGGAGCTGGGGCACTTCCAAAAACTTATCCAGCGCATGGGAGATCAGATGCTCGCTTCCGCTGGTGGGCGCGCTGCTGCCCGCGATCTCATTCGCAATGCCGCTCATGGCAAGGGAATCCAGCAGCTCCTTCAGGAACACCTCATCCTGAATGCTCTCGAAGGGCGTGCGCACGAAGCTGTTCACGGCCTTCTTTGCCACCATCACGGCAAAATCGTTCAGTACCGACGCACCGTGCTGCGCCTCATATACCCAGTCATACAGGGACGTGATCTTCGCCACCATGTCGCCGATGCCGGAATAAATGAACTTCACGGGCGCCGTGCGGATAACCTCCGTGTCCACCACGATCCCATAGGCCAGCTTTGCAGGCACGGAATTTCTCTTGCCTCCAACCAACAGGGACGCGCTGGCACTGGAAAAACCGTCGCTCGAACTGCTCGTCGGCACGCTGATAAATGGCATGCCGCGAAGGAATGCCGCATATTTACCGGCATCGATCACCTTGCCGCCGCCAATGGAAACCACCGCCTTCGCCTTGTTGGGAATCGCAAATGCCAGGGGAATGATGTCCTCAATGGCCACCGTGTCCAGTTCCTGATACTCCAAAACGGTAACCCCAGCCGCACGCATGGACTCCATGACCTTCGTGCCAAACAGATCGATCAATCCGTTTCCAAAAAAGATCACGACTTCTGAGAGATCCTCCTCCATCAGCGTCGGTCCAAGACATCCCAGGGATCCTTTCCCCACTTTCAAGATCACTGGTATTGAAATACTGTCATTTTTTTGCATGTCATAACCCTCCTAAACCTATTCTCTGTTTCCGGGGCGGGACTATGCGCCTTACGCCTTGTGCCCGCCGATCTGGTTGTTTCGCTCCCGTTTGGTAGCTCCTTCTTCAAAATCCGTCCCTTTTAGGACGGCGTTTTTTCCATATCGCTTTTGTATCCCGAGAACGGCCTGCTGCATCCTTTTCTCGCGTTGCTTTCGCTCTTCTTCTTTTGCGATCTCTTCAGCAGTCTTGGCCGCTTGCCTAGGATCTGCCAAGGAAGCCCCATAATCCTTAAAGAGCTCCAGCTGCTCATATTTTTCCTGGCTTGCAGCCTCCTTCTCCTCCATCACGTGGTTCGCGGCCACGCCGATCCTTCGCACCGAAAGCGCCGGATCCACCACGCGGTCATAGATCGCCAGGACCGCATCCACGATCTCCCTTGTCGAAACCGTGAATTCCTCCAGGTTCTCCGATCCATGCGCATGCTTTGGCACCTGCCGTCCATAAAAATCCGTGGACGTTTCCCCGTGATATTCCTTTCCTTTCGCGGCATTTTTGAGATTGTCCGCGTCATAGCTTATGGTCAGCACCATCTGATCCGTCACCAGGTTCTTCGCGGCAAGATCCAGCGAAAGCACCTCCGCCATCTCCCGCACGATGATCCGCGCCTGGTCATAAGGATATGGGCGGGATAAGACCTGTCCTGAACTGACGGAATTGTTCTCCGGCTTATAACTCTTTATATCCGAGATCCGCGTTGGCTCCCAGCCCCAGGCGTGATCGATCAAAAGCTCCGCATTGATGCCAAACATCCGGTACAAGAGATCCTCATTGTAAAACTCCGTCTCCTTGCCGACGCTGCATCTGGCCACGTCACCCATGGTAAACAGCCCAACTTCCTCCAGTCTCCGGGAGATTCCCCTGCCGACCCGCCAAAAATCCGTGAGCGGCTTATGATCCCAAAGAAGTTCGCGGTAACTGCGTTCATCCAAAGTGGCCATGCGGACGCCGTTTTCATCTGCCGGCGCGTGCTTTGCTACAATGTCCATGGCAACCTTACAGAGATACAAGTTTGTTCCGATCCCGGCCGTCGCCGTGATCCCCGTTTGGTCATACACGTCCCGGACCATCTTCCTCGCCAGCTCCTGCGCCGTCATGCGATATGTCTTAAGGTATGCCGTCACGTCCATGAACACTTCGTCGATGGAATAGACGTGAATGTCCTCCGGCGCTATATATTTCAAGTAAATCTGATAGATATCCGTACTGTATTTCAGGTACAATGCCATCCGCGGCTTCGCCACCAGATACGTAAGCTCTGGCTCGCCGCGCTTTCTGCTCCTGTTGACTTCCCGGACTTTTTGAACCACTTCAAAAAGTCTGGCGCGACCGGGTATCCCGTACGCCTTCAAAGAAGGCGAAACCGCCAGACAAATGGTCTTCTCCGTCCTACTTTCATCCGCCACCACAAGATTTGTGGTCAGCGGATCCAGCCCTCGTTCCACGCATTCCACGGATGCATAAAATGATTTTAAGTCAATCGCTACGTAAGCTCTCTCCGACATGATTACTTCCGCTTTTTCTTTCTCTTCTTCCTGCATCTTCTGCAGCAACAATTCTGAGGCTCCATGTCATTCCGGATTCCGGCGACGCAGATCATGGCAACGATCGCGATCTGCCCTGCCAGCATCAGTGCGTCCTTGTTCTCGATCAAGAACCCCTTTACCTTTTCGAGTACTTCCGACTTTACGTCCTTCGTCCCTTCCGGCGTTACTTCCAACGTCTCCTCAGCTGCGTTTGTCGTCTCTTCCATGCCATCACCTTCTCTTTTCTCAAGCTCACTGGATCAAAATCCGCGTGATCTCATCCAGCGGAATCCGCGTTCCGCCTTCCAACAGCATTACGCGCTTTGCGCGGTCCACCTTAACAAAATTCCCCGTAACCTCCACGTACGCGCCGCCGTCCTTTACGGGATCCGGCACAAAATACGTGGTCTTGACCTCCGGCCGTTCCCCCTTCCGCTCCTCAAGCACCCGGAGCGTCTCATCCAGCAAGGCCTTTTCACTCTCGTCCATCTCCCGGAACTCTTCCGTCTGTCGCCCTGCCTCTGCGATCGCCGCATCATACCCGGTTAATGCCGCAAAGGGCATAAACTGCGCCGCGCGCTCCGAGAGTGGCATGTGTGGCCTTCTCGATGACTGATGGTGCGGGAGGTCTAGAATGTCCGCATATTTTCCCTCAGGCTTTTCCATTCCCTTCATCCTTTTTGGCAGAGGCTGCCGCTATTCTAAAGAAGAGCAGTCCCAAAACAAATAAAACGGTTAGCACGCTGATACCCTTGTTATTGCTGCCCGTCAGCTGCGTTGCAACGCCCACCAGCGTCGTTCCGAGGAATGCCGCACCCTTGCCGCAGATGTCATAAATCCCAAAGAACTCTCCCGACTGCTCCGGCGGGATGATCTTTGTAAAATAAGATCTGGAAAGTGCCTGTATGCCGCCCTGGAACATGCCCACAAGAACGGCCAAGATCCAGAACTCCACAATGTTCGTCAGGAATACGGCAAAGATCACGATGCCAAGATACGCCGCGATGCATACCGTGATCAATCTCTCTGCCTCGAATTTCTGGGCCAGCCTGCCAAAGATAATGGCGCAGGGGAACGCCACGATCTGCGTCACCAAAAGTGCCAGGAGCAGACCGGAACTGCTAAGCCCCAGTGCCGTTCCATAAGCCGTCGCCATGTCTATGATGGTATACACGCCGTCAATGTAAAAGAAAAATGCGATCAGGAACCAGAAGATCTTGCTGTGCTTTCGTGCATTTGCAAGCGTGCTTCCCAGACGCTTAAAGGTTTCCGCCACCGCATGCTCCCGGCATTCCACGTAGTACTTTTGCTGATACGTCCGAAGGAGCGGCACGGTCATGCCAACCCACCAAACTGCCGTGATCACAAAGGACAACGTCATTGCCAGCTCCATGCTCAGTCCGACCTTGTCCTTTCCAAGCACGACGACAAGACAAAGGATGAAGGGAACACAGCTGCCAATATAGCCCCAGGCATATCCTGCAGTCGAGATCTTGTCCATGCGCTCCTTCGTCGTTACGTCCGGCAACATCGAGTCATAAAAGATCAAGCTCGAGGAATAACCAATCTTAGAGATGATAAACAGTATCAAAAAAGCCAGCCAGTGTCCCGCAAATCCAAGGGAAACGCATCCGATGGAGCCAATTGCCAGAGACGCCAGAAAAACAGGCTTCTTGAAATTTTTATTATCCGTAAAGGTTCCCACGATGGGGCCCAGGATTGCCACGATCAGCGTTGCGATGGATGCCGTGTAGCCCCAGTACGCCTGATAATCCACGGAGCTGACGCCCTGCTGCCCGGCAATGTAATTAAAATATATGGGAATGATCGTCGTGGCCAGCATGGTAAATGCGGAATTACCCACGTCATACAAGATCCAGTTGCGTTCCTGCTTAGTTATTTTCTGCTTCATTCCACGTAGCCTCTCCTTATTTTTCCGCTTTTGTCTTGGCCGGATAAACCTCACCCGACGAAGGATCGATCGAAAGGAAGTTATATCGGTATTCATCGCCCATCTTAGGGAACGCATCGATCAGCCCTGCCGCAAAATCCACCGCTTCCTCCATCAACGCAAGGAGCCGCTCCGTGCTGTCCGCACACTCCTGATTCTTCTCATAATTGATGATCAGCCCGTGCTTACCGTCATATTGTCCGACGGCCTTCAGCACTCCCAGGATCACGGAACGCTTTACCTTCTGCGGAAGCACTAGATAATCCAGGAACTTCACCATGTCCTTCATGGCCTTGAAGACCTCTTCCTGGGAGATCTCCTCATAAAACCTGCTGATCACGCGCGCATTCTTTCCGGAGGGAACAAGATGCCCCGTCAGCTTTGTCCGGATGGGATCCAGGCCTTCCCGCACAAGGAGTTCGCGGTCCATCTCCGCCTCGATCTCCGCATGGGAGATGCCGCTGGCATCCATCTTTTCCTGCACGTATCCATGGCAGTAAAGATCTAAAGAAAAATGACATAAGAAACCGTATATATAGGACAGGGACGGCCGATAATCGCCGCTCTCTTCCTCAGAAAGTCCTTGCAGGACCTTCGCCGCATTCTCAAAGAAATCCCTTCCGGGAAGGTCATGGATCTTTCCCCCCGTCTGGTTTACGTGATTCTTTTTCAGCGCGTCATAGTAGAAGAGCAGATCCGGTCCGTGTACTCCAAAATGAAACAGCTCCGGATATTTGTCAATGATCTCCCGGGCTTCGGGATTTATTTTCTTTCGTACCTCTTCCCCGTGTACGTAATGTGCGTGCGTCGTAGGCATTTTGATTCCTCTTTTCTTTTGTCAGTATCCAATGAAAGTCTTAAAAGCCATTTAGGTGAAAATATTGATGACACCGATCACGGCACCGATCACGGCACCCAGATAAACTACCGCTGAAAGCTCCTTGCTGCACACGGACAGCGTAAGTTTCTCCATCTCCGCCACGTCCATGCTTTCCACGCGCTCCCGGACCACGGAGCTTACGTCCACAGCCTGCAGGATCGCAGCGCCAAAGCGGTCTGCCGCACGGTCCACCAGGTAATTGGCCACGTTTTCCAGACCCTCCTGGCTGGTGCCCGCCTGCACGATCTCCTTGATCGGCTTATGCTCTATCTCTTTAACGTTCTGAAGAATCGCGCTGCGCACCATCTCCTCGCCGTTCTCCTCCAGATACTTGTGAATCGCCTGTGCAATGCGATCGTAGATGGCATCCTGTCGCTCCTCATTGATCAGCATGGCGATCATCTTGTGGCTCAAGAGATCACTCATTGCGTCCTTGCCGATCTCTGCGACGATGGGCTTAAACTCGATCTGGCGCACCTTATCCGCCACGGCCCCCGCCATGATGCCGCTGAATTTCCCGATCAGTTCGTCATGATTCTCATCCGAAGAAAAGAAATCCCCGATGCAGGCCTCACTCTCATAAAGGGCCGTCGCGACCTTCTTTACCAGTTTTTCTTTCGTGCCGTTTTTTTGAAAGCTATCCTTGATGGCATCCATGTTAAACAGATGACCGCCAACGGCATCACCGATCGCCGCGGCAAGCCTTTTCTGGTTCTTCGGAATGATGCCGGGCGTAAAGGGCACGTGCCACTTTCCGATCCTCTTCTCCTTCTGAGGGCGAAACAACATCTTGATCGCTATATAATTCGTGAAACAACCGATAATGGCTCCCACCAGGACCGGCAGTATCATCCGTACAATTTCCATTACTATCCTCCGCGGCGCCTCATGCGCCAAAAACCCTACCATTCCGGATCAGACGTCTTACCGCACGTCCATCCGGTACATTCTGCATGCGTTCTCCCAGGTGATGCGTCGCACCTCTTCGGGAGAAATTCCTTTGATCTGCGCCATGGCTTCCACCACGTACGGCAGCATTAGGGAAGAATTCCGTTTGCCACGATGCGGCGCAGGCGCCAGATACGGGCAATCCGTCTCCAGTATCATGGATTCCATGGGCAGCATTTCCACGGTTTCCTTTAATTTCTTGGAATTCTTAAAAGTCAGTACGCCGCCGATCCCAAAAAAGAATCCCAGTTTCAAATAATCTCTTGCCGTCTCCGCGGAATACGAGTAGCAGTGGATCACGCCGCCAATCTCCTCCGCCGCATGGGCCCGCAGAACGTCCAGCGTGTCCTTGCAAGCCTCCCTGGAATGAATGATCACGGGTTTATTGATCTCCCGCGCCAGTTCCAGCTGTCTCTCAAACCATTTCTTTTGCATGTCAGCTTCTGGCTCCGGCCAGTAATAATCCAGGCCGATCTCGCCGACGGCCACGCACTTTGGGTGCTGACACTGCTGCCTGAGACGCTCAAAACGCTCTTCGTTCAGCTCCTCCGTCTCTGACGGATGCACTCCGACGGCCGCGTATACGTGATCATATTTTTCAGCGAGCTTCAGGCATGCCTCACAGGAGGCAACCGTAGAGCCCACGTTGACAACCCTTCCGATCCCTCCGGCGGGAAGCCGCTCCAAAAGCTGCTCCCGGTCCTCGTCGAAAGCCTTGTCGTCATAATGTGCGTGAGTATCAAAAATCAATTCGCTCATTTCATTTTGTCCAAACTGTCAGATTTTACGCCCGTCGCCTCCAAAGAATGCTTCATGATCTCCTTGCCGAGATTATACAGGAAATCCTCCTTCTTCTTTACCTTCTTTGCATTCAGTAATTCTTCCGGAATTTCAATGCTTTCAATGGGAGAAACGTAACATATGGTTTCATCGCCCGCATCCTGGATCACGATTTTTTCCAAATCCTGCGTAACCCTGTTGACATAAAAATAATATTTGATGTATCTGTTTGCTCTTGTCGTGGTCTTGTGAAGAATTCTTGCGTATAACACGTCGTAGACGGTGCCTTCCTCCGTCTCCTCACGTTCATACGTCGCCCCGAGCACGTCCTCGTCCGTAAACTTGATGAGGTTGTCCACTCCAATGGATGCCTCCAATTCACTCATCATGCCTTCCGTCTTGGAAAGGATTGGTTCATGATCCCTGATCTGACTCTTGTAGTAAACCACACCCTGCTCATCATTATAAATTTCCAGGTAGTTGCCCGTCGGCTCCTTTCCCTCAAATTCATAGCGTTCGTAACCTCTGCCGCTTTTATTTGCCTGGGTCACGCGAATGATCACGCCTCCGACGCTCCTCTCACGATAGGCTAACGTCATCTGATGATCATTCAGAATATAGTTTTTGAAAAAATCCTTGTAGTGCTCCGCCCAATCCTTTTCCGGTTTAGGCTCGGGAGTTGCCTGGCTCACCTCAATGCTGACCGGTGCCGACTGTTCAACGCTGATCTCTTCCTCCTTGCCCGCACATCCTGCCATCATCGCGCTCGCCGCAAGGACGACCAGACACGTTTTCCAACTTCGCTTTGTCATTCTCGTTCTCCTTATTTTCAAATATTGCTTTAGGTCCAATAGGGCTTTTGATCCTTATGCGTAAATCCCTTCATCCTGATCTTGTAAGAATCCAGAAGGGATTCGTAATGTGCTTTTTGTTTCTCGTTTAAGCCGCCATTCTCAGACAGTTCCTTAAACTTCGCTTCAAACTCCACAAGATACTCCTGGGCGGCATCTTTATAGTTGTTCGCCATGTTATTCTCCATGCGCTCGATCAGATGCTCCAGTTCAGAATTCTTCTTCACTCCGCCAAACAAACCAAACATAGCGCCACCTCCCAACAGACTATTCGTCCAATCCGTGTTTCACCGCATATACCGCAAGCTGCGTCCGGTCCTTCAACTCCAGTTTCTCCAAGATCTTCGAGATCTGGTTTCGCACCGTGCCCTCCGCCAAGTAAAGTTCCCCGGCGATCTCCTTGTTATCATAACCCTGCGCAACCAATTTTACCACGTCCAACTCCCTTGCTGTCAAGATGGTATCCTCATCCTGCGCCGTGTCCTGCTTTTGGGCGGGTGCCTCCTCCATGCGCTTTCGCATCACGCGGTACACGCCGTCACCGAAGACGCTGATCCCGGAATGCACGCTCTTGACGGAGGCGATCACCTTTGCGTCCTCCATCTCCTTCAGGATATATCCGTCAGCGCCGCTGGAGAGCGCCTTGTCTATGGTCTCCTCGTCGTCAAACGTGGTCAGCACCAGGACCTTCACGCCCGGGCATTGCTCCTTGATGGCCTTGATGCCATAAGCGCCGTCATAATCCGGCATCCGCATGTCCATCATCACCACGTCCGGCCGGAACACCTTGCACTTTTCAAAGGCTTCCTTGCCATTCTCCGCCAGTGCCACCACCTGGATTCCTTCATCCTGTTCCAACACTGCCTTCAGACCCTGTCTTAAGATCATCACGTCGTCTGCAATCAAAACCTTAATCTTCTCCATGCCATTCTCCCCACATATTTCTAAACATATCGTTTTCCGGTGTCTTTAGGGCACCTAAAGCGGCAATTTCACTCTGGTCAAAAATCCTTCCCCGGGCGAAGAGATAAAGCTCACCGTTCCGCCCGCCTTCTGAACCCTCTCCCGGATTCCGCGAAGGCCGTTGTTGTCCTGAATGTTTTCGCATCCCTTGCCGTCATCCGCAATCATCAGCTCCACGGCATTCTTCGTAAACCGGATGACCACGTCCATCTTCGACGCCTCTGCATATTTCAGAGTGTTGGTCATGCTCTCCCTCACCGTGTCGTACACAGTCTTGGACAGGTGGGAATACTGCTTTCCGTCCTCGCCGCGAACGGTCACCTCCACAGGAATCTCCTTCATCTGGTTTGCCAGCTGCATTACGCCCTGCGTGAGCAGTTCATACTCCGCCTCCTCGCGAAGCATGTTGATGGATTCCCGGAGCTCCTTGATACCCTGGCCCGTCAGTTGTCTGGCCTCGGTCAGATACCCCTTGACCTCGTCGAAGTTTTCCTTTCCGGCAGAGATCTCCGCCAGCTTCATGTAGGACTGGATCATGGTCAGCGTATGTCCCGCCGTATCATGCACCTGCTGCGCGATCCGGTTTCTCTCCTGCTCCAAAAGAAGCTTCTCGTTCGTAATCGCCAGTTCTTTCCTCAAATTCATAAAACGATATTTAAATGCCGCCATCATCACAAGGAATACCGAGATCGCGAATCCCAGCGGCGTGATGTCAAAGGACGGTGCCACAAAACCTACAAGATACAGGGCGTTTAACGCGACCGGCACCAGAACGGATGCCACCACAAGCTTCCGGGCCAGCGGATGCTTCGGTCCCATCTTTACGTACAGGATCACCGCACCCGTCAGTGCGAAGAAATACGTAAACGTCACGTTCGCGTAGAACAGCGGTCCGTGGATCACGTGCTCCAAAGAAAAATCCCGATAATACAAATGATGCAGCTCATTCGTCAGAACGCTCAGGTAAAAGAACGCCGAAACCACCGCCGGGACCACCTTCACCAGACCTTTCAGCTTTCTTCCCGAGTAAAGCATGGTAAAATAAAACCAGGTGGAGCCAACAAAACAAATGCCCACGTTTCCGATAAGAAACGCCGCCGTCAGTTCTCCCCTGGTTTTTGCCATCATTTGCAAGATTTGGGACGCACACCATAAAACCACCGTGCCCTGACACGTAAAATACGTCCAGCTGCCGGCGCTTCCATCTCCTCGAAAGAGCAGCGCTGCCATACAAAACAGCACTGCTCCGATCACGGCTATGTATATAAAAGTGAGTACCAATTGCATTTTACTTCTCAGCCTTTTCCTTCTTGATCGCAAAGATCACAAGCCCAACGCCTGCCACGAAGAGGTATACCCACCATGCGATGCTCATCCAAAGATCTCTGGTAAGGTACAGAGCCACCAGGATCAGAGTGGCAGCCGACGCCATGGCGTAATCCTTCTTTTTCAGCAGTGTGGCAACGATCAGCATAACCAGCGTCACAACTCCCAGGAACATCACGTTCGGCAATGCGGGTACGGCCAGATTGTGAATGACCAGTATCGCCAGCAGCAGACAAGTTCCAATAAACTGGAGGGAACGAATTCCCTTGAACCTATCATACCAAATAATTCCCAAAAGAACAATAGCAACTCCTGCAAGAATGACGAAATACTCCGTTCCGAAGTCTGCAAGCAGCTCGTGCCCAGCCTGCGAATAGATCTTCGTGGAAACTACGGGGTGGATCCAAAGTGCAAGGAATGCAAAGAATATGGACATGCTCTTCAGAGCCATCTGAACGTCGACCTCACGATTGAACGCTTCCAAAACGAAGGTTGCCAGCAATGCCGAAAGGGACAAAATAAAGAATATGCCGTATTGCCAACCGTAATCTCTCGTGAGATAAGAAAGAATGCCATTCAAGTTCAGGGCAGCAAGGACAGCCATAACCTTACTGAGCTTTCCCCAGCTTACGTCCGGGTCACGGAGCAGCTTCCACGCCACCAGGGCGATGCAGACGCCAAAGCCGTAAGGGTGACACAACATCCCATTCCTCATTTCGTCGCTAATGATCACGTAGCCCAGCACCTGAGCAAAAGATAACAATAACGTCATGGCGCCGCATGCCACGAAAAGCTCCGTGCGCTCAAGGAATGCCATCAGGATCAGTCCGATCACAAACGCCGCGAACGTAGCCGTGGCAAATTCCGGATAACCGGCCCTTTCAAATACGTGGAGATAAATGCTCTGGGTAGTTGCAAAGGCACCGTATAATAATGCGCAGCTCTGCAGGATTCTTAACAAAATGGGTCTGTCACATGCCACGTAAACCACCGATACCGCTGCCACAAGCAAAAGGACCGGGAACAGGCCAAAGAGGAAGGAATCCGCAACAAACAGATTGATGAACGTCGACAGGTAGCAAGGGATTGCATGAACGCCAAATGCCAACAGCGCCACGGTCTGGATCGCGTTTGTCTCGGTAAACTCACGCTTACAGTAATAAACAAAGCCTGCAAGTCCCATAACCAAAGTAGCCGCACAGATCATGGTCCACTCATTTCCAAACAAGACGGATTCTTCACCTGCCGTACACAGCACCATGCCGTCGCACAGGAAAATTTGAATGATGACGTCGATCAGGCTCTTTTCCCGCAGGAATCTGATCACAACGGGAACTGACATGACGGATAATACCGCGAAGCCTCCGAGCCGTGCAGTAACATCCAAAAGACTCATAAGCAGCGCCGTCGTAAAACCTGAAAAGCAAACGCCCAGATAATACAGCGCCGTGGATGCCTTTTCCAGCGAAAGCTTTTCCGTGTAGAGCGATCCGCCGAAGATGCCGCCCGTCACCGTCAGCAAGGCCAGAAACTTTACCCCCGCCGGCAGATACTTCCAAGTCTGGGAAACAAAAATGCCTCCGGAGACTACGATGAAAAGCACTCCAACCGCCAATAGGATTGTTGAAAACACTTTCTTATTCTTCTCTTCCATAATCACACCTCTTTCTTTCAGCAGGCCTAAGATCGGCCCAAGACAGAACCATCATCCTTATGGTTCCATTATAGAAACACTTATCGAAAAAGGGCAGAGGTCATACGTCACCAAATAAAAAAGGAGCCGTGACGTTTGTCACGGCCCTTACGCGTCTGCGCATTACGCATGCAATTTTTGTAAATACTTGCTTCTTACAGCTTTCCCAAGGCATGCTTTGCGGCGATCATGCCAAAGGTATAACATCTTCCCAGGGAAAGACCCGTCTGATGGAAAGGATAATCATTGCCGCCATAGAACGGTCCGCCAAGATTTCCCACGCAGTACAGGCCCGGGATCGGCTCACCGGCAGCATTCAGTGCCTGCCCGTTCTCATTGGCCAGAACGCCGGACACCTCCGCTGACACGCGGATGTGCTTGCGCGCGCCCCAGAACGGCGCCTTCTCGATCTTGTGCATGTACTTGGCCGGCTTGCCAAAGTCCGTATCGCATCCCTTGTCGCAAAGTTCATTGTAGCGGTCCACGGATGCCTTCATCGTCTCGTAAGGAAGGTCCAGCTCCTTTGCAAGCTCCTCCAAAGTATCGCATCTGTGCAGGTCGATCAGGTTTTTGAACACGCCCTGCGGGTTCTCCACCGCGCCGGGAATGAACTTCTGCATCACCATGGGCGGCACCTTTCCGCTGACAAACTCGTCCGCGGGCCAGTTCATGTAGTCATCATCATAGATCGTGCAATACCAGCCCTTCGAGCCAGTCTCCTTATGCTCCGCATCCAGCATGGAACCCTTGTAGGAAGGCTGAAACTTCAGCACGTTCCCCATGTATACAAAGCCCGTATACTCATTGGTGAAGCGCTCCCCCTTCATGTTCAGGTACAGGAACGGCTCCTCCCACATGAGCGCGGAGTCAAAGTCATGCATCATCTTCGTGTGGCCCAGGTTCTCCATCTTCGCGCCGGCGCTGATCGCCAGTACGTGACCGTCACCCGTCTTGCCAAACTGCTTCTTGTCAAACTCCGCAATGTCCGGACACCAGCGTGCCACCATTGCCGCATTATTCGTGTAATCACCCGTTGCCAGGATCACGGCCTTCGCCGCGTTAAACCGGATATACGTGCCGTCTGCAGCCTTGCCGATCACGCCGGTTACCCGCTCGCCGTCTTTTATGAGTTGTACCGCGGGCATAGAGAAAAATGTCTCCAGATTCGGGCACTTTGCCTGCACGTTGTCCACGATCTTTCGAAGTGCATTACCCACGTTCAGGGGCTTCGGTCCAAACCAGGGTGCCCAGAAATAACAATGGTCATCGCCATATTCATAACTGCTCTCACGGTCACGCCAGGTTCCCGTAAAGTCGCCGCTCGTACACATAAATGCGCAGAGCTTGTCACCGTCATTCAGGAGCTTTGCGCTTTCCGTATTGCTGTCCACCTTGCTGCCGTCGCCATACTCCGTCTCCGTCGTCATTCCCGCGCGGTTCCACAGCCACATCATGGCTTCCTCGGAATGATCCGCATATGCACGAAGCTGCTTTACGTCCGCGCGCCAGTCGCAAAGTCCGTTCGTATGATGGATCCACTTTGCAATGCCCGCCTCCGTGGAACGCGACTTAATGATGGCCGATCCGCAGTTACCTTGCGACACCACGTTTGCCTCCTTCTGAAGCAGCGCCACCTTCGCGCCAAGCTCTGCAGCCCATCCGGCCGCCGGCACCCCGGCTGCGCCCGCGCCAACCACCACGACGTCAAAATCCAACACCTTATCCGGCTTAATCTCCCCCAGCTCACAGACGGAAAGCTTCACCTCCGCCTCCGACAAACCTGCCGGGATCTTCTCCGCATTCATTTCACTCATCTTCTGTTCCCCTCCACGTCTCATAATTTTCCGCCAAACGGATCTCATAAATCCTTCTTGATTATACACCCATTTCCCCAAAAATCAAATATCCCCCTTTTTGTGCCACGGGGACGTGTCTACTGACACGTTTTCTCTGCCACGGGAACACGTCTACTGACATGTTTTCTCGGCTTGTACTTACAAAATCACCGCAAGAACGCTGTCCGTACGACTTTTTCACGACTTTTGCGCCATGGGAAAAGTAAATCCCAGGTTTTTTACCGCAAGTAAGCTATCTGTAGACAATCCATTTCAGTGCCTAATTCTTATTTACAAGTAGCACACATCGTAAAGAAAAATCTCAGGTTGCGGATCGCTACCTGAGATTCTGCCTTCTGAAAACCCCTCTATATAGTTACTATTTATTTCAGGCGACATATGTTAAAAACATGTCATAAGAACCATCCTATGGCATGTTTGCATATAATATCTTTAACATTATTTTGCCTCTATTTTCTGAAGAAGAGCATCTTGCAACAGCTTAGATAAGCTAAGATTTCTCTTTTCAGCTTCTGCCGCAAGCCATGCCGGAATGGAAAGCGTTTTCTTAACCGCCCGCGTATCTCTTCGATATTTTGCATCATCCGAGCATACGTAGCTAACAAATGCATCCTTTCCCGGAAGAATGGTACGAATGTCAGATGGCATCGGGATATCTAGCTCATTTTCATACAATCCGTTAATATATAAGCCCAAAGCTTCCTGCGCCATTCTCATGGCATCTTCAAAAGTATTACCACAAGTGTTACACCCCTCAAGATCCGGGAATTCAATCCAATATGCACCATTCTCATTGTGAAATATTGCAGGATAAATACGAGTCATAATAAACCTCCCTTCATATTCCTGTTCTTTTTTTGATTGCATTTAGCAAACCTATTGGCAAATCTTTATTATGTATTGGAATCACCTCGATTTGATTGCCTTTTTTCATAACATAGTGACTCCCGTGTATGCGATCAATTGACCAGCCCCTTCGTTTTAATAACTTTACAACTTCAATTCCCTTCACTCCTAACCTCCTCCTAAGTATAATACATAAAATACATAATTACAATATTGAATACATAAATTACATAATATTATTCGAAGCATTAATAAGAATTCTTGCAATTAATAATTTTTGAGGGAAACAAAGGCAGAGCAAAACACTAGAATAAAAAGAAATAACCTTGAATAATAAATGAAAATATTATTTACAAAAAAATTTCGCAAATTACATATATGCTAATATACATTATAATATATTTTGGTGTGGATTACAAGTTAAATCATGCCTTATATCTAACATTATTTACCATTTCAAATATCTCAAACTTTGCAGAAATCCCCTCTGATCCTTTAACCCAAGTCACTTATTCTCTTGTTTGCCTCCCTCCTAGCGGAGTGAGACCCTTGAGTTTGGCTTGGAGCAAACGCCCGTAGAAATTTCGATCCACTCCCTCCACGCGGAGGGAGACACTATCCCTTGCGTGACAAATCTCTCTCGTTTCCAATGACGCTCTTATTCCATTACTATTTTTTCTTGGTTTGACAAATACTATTATATGTGTCATACTAAAAAAGGAGGTTTGGTTGAAAAGCTATTCCTCAAGAGAAATCATCAAATTACTATTGGCAGATAGCTGGTATGAAGTAAACATTGTTGGCAGTCATCACCAATTTAAGCACCCCACAGAAAAGGACGCGTTACCATAAAGCATCCTGATCATGACATTCCCATATAAACTCTGAAAAGCATTGAACGGCAATCTGGGCTAAAATTCACTTAATCCGCTTTTTCTCACTTAACCCATTAGTTTGCAATAAGGAGGTCATTCATCCAATGAAAAAGATTAAACTCCCTGAGCGATATGTTTTTCCTGCCGTATTTACGGATTATGGTCCCAGGAAAGAAATCGCCGTCGAATTCCCGGATCTTGGGGTGGCGACCAGCGGAACGGATGACGCAGATGCACTTAATTCCGCGCGGGAACTTCTTGGCGTTACCATGCTCGGATTGGAGGAGGATGGTGAGCGCATTCCTTCCCCGTCAAAGCTTTCCAAGCTACGCTTAAAGAAAGGGGAAACAACGGCTCTGATCGATGTGTTTATGCCTACACTTCGGCTTGCTCATGAAACCAAAGCCGTCAATCGCACAGTGACGCTCCCCGCATGGTTAAATGCCGCCGCATTAGAGCGCGGAGTCAATTTCTCCCAAGTATTACAGAAAGCCTTAAAAGAACTCATCTGAAAGGAGGATCATCATGTTTGAACCCACATTTGAATCTCTTAGAACGCACCAGTGTCCTGACTGGTTTCGGGACGCGAAATTTGGCATCTGGAGTCACTGGGGGCCGCAGTCCGTGCCCATGTGCGGCGACTGGTACGCGCGCAACATGTATATTCAGGGCACGGAGCAGTATGAGTATCACCTTAGAACTTACGGTCATCCTTCCAAATTTGGTTACAAGGATATTTGCGCGCTGTGGAAGGCTGAGAAGTTCGATCCGGACGCGCTAATGGAGAAATATTATAAGGCCGGGGCACGCTATTTCGTGGCCCAGGCCTCACATCATGATCACTTTTTTAATTATGCTTCGAAGCTCAACCGCTTCAATTCCGTCGACGTTGGTCCTCATAAGGACATCTGCGGCCTTTGGAAGGCGGCCGCGAAGAAATATGGCTTACCCTTTGGCATGACGGAGCATCTCGGCGCGTCCTTTGCGTGGTGGCGTTCAAATAAGGGGCATGACACCTATGGTCCTTATAAAGACGTACCCTATGACGGAAATGATCCCGCGTACCGCGATTTCTATCACGACAATTACGAGCACGTCACGACTCCGGATTGTAAGGATCCCTGCATCTGGCTCACAAAGAATCCCCAGTTCCATGAGTATTGGCTGAAGGTCATGTATGAGATCATTGACAACTATCAGCCTGACCTGCTCTACTCCGACAGCTGGCTGCCTTTTGAGGAGGAAAACCATATGGTCGCTGACGACCACAACCTTTACCGCTATGGCTTACAGGCAGTTGCACACCTTTACAACGTGTCCGAGAAGCTCCACGGAACAAATCAGGCCGTCTATACGCAAAAGCACCGCGATCCCGCGATCTATTCCGTTGGCACGCTTGACATTGAAAGGAGCCAGCTTCCGGATATCTTACCGGTTCCCTGGCAGTCTGAGACCTGCATCGGCGGCTGGTTCTACGATAAGAAGGCCATTTATAAAAAGCCTCGCCATATTATCGACATTTTGATCGACTCCATCGCAAAGAACGGCACGCTCCTTCTCAATATTTTGCAGCGTCCCGACGGATCCATCGACGAGGAAGCTGAGTATATTCTTTCCGAACTCGCAGCCTGGTTTGCCGTCAACGGCGAAGCCATTCACGGGACCAGGCCTTTCCGCGTCTCCGGCGAAGGCCATGCCCACGTCATCATTGACGGCTTCCGCGAGGATCAGGTCAAGTGGGATGAGGATGATTTCCGCTTCGTCATCAAGGGCAACGTGCTCTATGCCTTTGTCATGAAGGCCGATCACAACAAGACCGCCGTCATCACTTCCCTTAAGCCGGAAGAAACGGTGAAAAGCGTGGAATTCCTTGGCAGCGGACCTGTAAATTTCATCCAGCAGTCCGGAGTCCTCATCGTTGATCTTCCCGACAGACGAAGCACCGTTATGCCTGGCGTACTGAAAATTCAACTTTAAAATAAACGAGGGTCACGGAAAACGTGTCATTAGACATGTCCCCGTGGCCCAAACTTTATCCTAAACAGCCATTTAGTGAAGGGCGAAGGTTGTGTATCCCTTGAGCAGCGTCAGCAAAAAGAGCAATCCAATGTGTACCGGATAGAACGCGTAGAATACGTACTTGTTGATCTTGGCGCCGCGCTTTCCGTTGTAGAATGCCACCGGAATCAGCATGAGGAATGCCGTGAACTCAGATACGGAGAAAATCGTGAGTTGCAGGCACGCCATGGAGAAAGCAAGCTTCTTGCGCTTTCTGAGCAGGTACAGAATGGCAATGGTCAAAACGCCGCCACCACTGTAGTCTGTCTTTAACAAATCAGCAATCACACAGAATACCACCAGCGACAGGATCATGCCAGAAAAGGCATTCTTTTTCGCCGTATCCCATTTTCTGCCGAGGATCGTGAAAAGAATCGCAGTGATCACCGCAGCCGCGATCGCCATGATCAGGATCGTATTTTCATCTAAGTGCAAAATCCTTTTTTTGATTAATAAGCCAACCTGGAAATCCATAAAAAACATATATACCACGTAAGGACCCGTCAGCAATGCCGCCAAATAAAACAGTGGCTTCAGCTTCTCACAGTCCTTCTTCGTCTCAGCGAAGTATTGCATGCAGGTAATGCAAAGGAGACCCAACAGCAACGTAAAGAAAACGTTCTGATAACTCGCGTAAAACAGCTTGCTTGCAAACCCAAGGTTAAAGGGCAGTTCGGAAATCAATGCAAACACGCCAAGGTTAAGTGCATACTTTTTGACGCTTCTCGTGTGCTGAAAGCCTTCCACGATCAGGAACGCAAACAGCGGGAAACCAAATCTTCCGATCAGTCGCATCACTATGTATACGATTTCCATGATGGCAACTCCAGAATTCTCTCTAATCCACGCCGCTTGTGCCTCGACAGAACTAAAGCTGGACGGCGTGACCGTCATTAAGTAATGCTCAATCAATATTGCCGCAAAGTGATCGATAAACATTGCCACGATCGCAATCATCTTTAAGGTTGTTCCCGTTACGCCCTTTTTATTTTCCGGAGCCGCCTGAACTGGCATTTCCGTTGTCGCATTCATTTCCATCTCTGTTACGTTCTCCTTTTTGTATACATACAGTTTCCTGCAAATTACGTCCGTTTCCAGTTAACAATATCACGGACGTAAGATTTTGTAAACACCATCCCGCCTTTCCATACGCCCAAACATGCCGCAGGATCGTCACAAATTTCCCGTATAAACGTAGTCCAGCTTTTCCCTGGAAACGTCCGCGAGCCTAAGCACGGTTTCCACCGGCGTCGGTCCTCTGTCCGTTACGTGAAACCGCGGAAAGAACCTTGTTACGTGAAGCGGGATCTGCCTTCCCGGAACCTTTCCCTTTAGTCCCGCCACCCAGCCGGAAAGCTCCCTCATCTCTTCCTCCCCGTCATTTTCCCCGGGGATGACCAGCGTTGTAAGCTCCACGTGACAGAGCTTTACCGCACCCTCAATAAAGTCCTTTACCATGGCAAGGTCCCCTTGGATCCACTCCCCGTAAAACCTGTCGGTAAAAGCCTTGAGGTCAATATTCATCGCATCAACGTAAGGTCCCATTTCCTCCAGCACCTTCCTGCTGGCCGTCCCGTTGGTAACTAATATGTTCGCCAATCCGTTTTCATGCGCAAGCTTCGCCGTGTCCCGCACAAACTCGTATCCGATCAGCGGCTCGTTGTAGGTATAGGCGATCCCGATATTTCCGCGGTTTCGAAGCCCAAGCGCCATCCGGACGATCTCCTCCGGCGAAGCAAAGTCCGCTTCTCCCGCAAGGCTCATGGCCTCCTTCGACCAGGAAATCTCGTAATTCTGGCAATAGGGACAACGCAGGTTGCAGCCGTAGGAACCGATGGAAAGCACCATCTTCCCCGGCCGGAAGCGCTTTAAGGGCTTCTTTTCCACGGGATCAAGCGCCGCCGAAGTAATCCTTCCATAGTTTGCGGCAACGACCTGACCTCCTGCGCATATGCGCCCGCCACAAAAGCCCGTCTGTCCCTCCTGCAGCTTACATTTCCGGAAACACACGTCACATTCCGCCACGCCCTCACCCCCTTCTCAGTTCCTGCCACGCACAGACCAAATCGCCTCTTGGTCTGCCTTGATTCCCTGCCTTGACCTTTAATGATGCCTGATCACCTCAAACCGGTACAGCTCCACCGGGCTGTCCGGCGCGATTCCGCCCTTTCTCCTGCAGATGGAAATCTGCTCTTCCACCGTGTCCACGCCCTCCAAATCCGGCAAAAGAAGTCCCCTTCTCATGCCGCTCTGCACGATCACGCCATATTTCTTTGGATCCAGCTCTCTCTCGGATTTTACGCGCTCTGCCTCTCCCAGCACGTCCACGCTGATCTCCAGCCAAGGAAGTTCCTCCTCCCCCACGGGATCAAACCGCGGATCCTCCGACACGGCGCTGATCGCATTTCTGATGATTTCCTCCGCAACACAAGACCTCACGGGCGAGATCGTCCCGATGCATCCGCGAAGCCGACCGTGCTCGTGCACGGAGACAAAGGCTCCCGCCTTCGCCTTTCGCAGTTCCTCCGGCACCCAGACCGGCATCTCCAGCGTAAGACCCGTCCTTACAAAATATTCCGCGGATGCCCGCGCAAGCTTTACGTAAGCATCCGACTGTTCTCTCTTTTCTTCCAGTTTGCGCGCCTCGCTCTGAAGTCTTTGCGCAAGGAATCTCCTGCCTTCGTCCGCTCCCTGCGGGTAGAAGGTGCAAATTCCGTAGCCCACGCCCGTCACGTCCTCATGGCTTAGCTGCTCGGCCTTGACCGCCATGCCGTCCAGCGCCCCCGCCATGATCACAAAGGAGCGATGCCCGCACTCTGCCGCCTTGTCACAAAAGCTCTCGTCAAAATCAAACAGTTCCCCAAAGCGTGCGCTTCCGCAGGTCTCCATGATCCGCCGGTCATAGACGGGTCCTTCCTCCGCGAAGCCATAGGGTCCATAGCTCTGTAGCTTATGGGACAAATCCCCGCTGGCCACAAACACCATGCGTCGTCCGAGCTTTTCGCAGGTCTCCCGAAGGAGCATGCCATATTCATAATGCTTTGTGAGGTCCAGACCAGAAAGACCCGTCCGCACTAGCCGAAAGTCCTTATACTTCTTTAGGATGAACCAAAGCGGCACCATGGTGCCGTGATCGAGCTCCTTGTTTCTCTCCCCAAGCGTGCCCGCGGGAAAGCTCCTTTCCGAGGCGAGCCCCGATGCCGTTTGCACGAACTCCGCGTCATATTCCAATTGAAACTTGACCTCCGGCGCCCCAAATTCCGCAAAAGAACCCTTTGCCGACTTGCCGGGAGAAAGATGGAAATAATCCGCATACATGACGGAGTGCGGGCTGGAAATCAGGATCGTATCCGGCTTCAGCGCCGCGATCTCCTCCGCGACCTTTTCATAGGCATCGATGGTACGTTGAATCTGTCTCTCCCTTCCGCGTCCCACCTGCGGCAGGATCATGGGGGGATGTGGCACCATAAAAGCAGCAATAACTGGCATGGCTGGCTCCTTTCTCAAATCCTCTTGCATTTCCGCCCTCTGACCGGGCGAGTCCTATTGCATCCTTCGCATCTCGGCGGGGCATTTGTGTACCATGCCCGGGCCAAATTGACATCTAGGACAATCAAAGCATTTCACGTAGGGTGCGCCGTCTAATGCAGCCTCGCAGATCGCAGGGTCTGCCAGGATGGCACGGCCAAGATCCACCGTATCCACAAGCTCATTTTCGATCAGGTACTTGATCTGTTCCGGCGTAAAGATACTGTTCACGCAGGAAACGGGAACGCGGCCCCGGAAGTGCTCATGGAAGCGTATGCCCATCTCGCAGATTAGGTTATATGGCGCCTCGTGCTCGGCGAGCGTCGGATCCTCCCACACAATTCCCGTGGACACCTGCAGGTAATCGCAGCCCGCCTTGACGTATTCTTCCGCTACGGCGATGGCAGTCGCCACGTCCGGCTCCACCCCCGCAGTCCTCACGGAGATCAGAAACTCCTCACCGCATCTGTTCCTAATCTCACGGATGATCTCCGCCGCAAATCTCGCGCGGTTTTCATCGCTTCCGCCATACTCGTCGTTTCGAAGGTTCGTCTTTTTCGAGATGAACTGATTGATCAGGTAGCCGTGACAGCCATGGAGCTGAATGCCGTCGTATCCCGCCTTCTTTGCGCGCACGGCCGCATCCGCGAAGAGCGTTTGCATCTCATGGATTTCATCAACAGTCATCTCCTTCGAAAGAACCGACGGCTCCCGCGTCGGAACCGCTGACGGCCCAATGGCAGGCCCGCAGTCCGGATTGGAAGCGATCCCCGTGTGATTAATCTGGAGGATCACTGCTGCCCCATTCTCATGGCACGCCTTCACGATCTCCTGATGTCCTTCGATCTGCGCATCCTCCCAAAGACCCATGTGATTCTTCCAAAATCTTCCGCCTGGCGCAATTGCCGTGGCCTCAACACAGATCAGGCCGCATCCGTGTGCTGCCCTCTCACGGTAATGCTCGATATGCTTCTCCGTAGCCTTACCGTCCGCGCCGGCATAATCAAATTTCACCGTCGGCGCCATGGTCAGCCTGTTGCGAAGCTTTGTCTGATTGATTACGATTGGATCATTCACCCTCGTCATAGTTTTCCCGCCTTCCCTTACTTAATCTCTTACACTTGACGTCCGCTAAAACAAATCCAGCGAGCTGTCCAAATAGATTTCCTCCCGCACCTTGAGCCAATACTCCGGCTTGGTCAGATAGTACAGTAAAAACTCCAAAACCACGGCGCTGCCAAGGCTTCGTCCCTCGATCTTAAAGTGTGAAAATCCCTTTGGCACGTATATGTCTTGGATGTCATCAATCCCAATGAATCCAGGATTTTTCATGGCATCCGAAAAGCGATACCCCCTGCTTGCCGTCGGGGAAACGCAGCGGTGATCCTCACAGTCCGTCCCAAGGCTCTTTTCGCTGACATTCTCATAACAACGCTTCCTGTCATAACAGTCAAACCAGCAACATTCATTGCAAAGAAATTCCACCTTTTGCTTCTGCGCTTCCGAAAGCGCATCCAGCCTGGCAAAATCCTTATTCAGCCGGAAATCCGGCACCACGTAGCGGAATTCCTCACGGTTTAATTCCTCCTTGAATTGACGGAAATCCATCAGCACCTTCGTCGTCGAGGAAACAAAGTAAAACCCAGGGTAACGTTTCATCAGATAACGCAGAAGCGTATCCGAGCATATGATCACCCCATTTTCGACGCCGCTCTTTTCGAACAAGGCACACAGGGCATTGCATTTTTTGTCTGCCAGATGCTCCTCCCCAAGCAGGGAATTGCTGAAGGTAAGGCGCGCAGACACGCCATACTCCTTCATCAGCGCCGCCACGTTCTCCGGCGGTTCCTCTCCAAATCCAACGCGTCCGCCTCCCCACAAGCAGTCTCCCGGCGCGCCGTAAATGGATCCGATCCCGCACCAGTCATAAAACCATTCCCCATGCTCCCGGAAGAGCGGCAGGAAAACCTTGTATAATTCATAGAATTCAAACAATCCGGGAAGATGATAATACGCCTTCCCTCTCTCCGTTTCCTTCATGAAGCTAATAGCCTCCCTTGCAGAACTTGCATTAAGTTTATCATACCACGTTGCAAGCAACCGCGCAATCTTGCGCCTTGACTGACGGACGTTTTCCATTGACGCTCGCAACCTTTTATCGTATGATAAATTTGAAATCGCAAACGTTTCACGCACGATCAGGGGATTTTTCCTGTTTGTGATCCTCTCAGCACTTTTGCAGTGAAACTGACGGATCCATAACGTCTGCGTCGATTATAAATAATGAAAGGAGGGATGGCTTGTGAGAAAAACACTATGCGCTTACTTGACGTTCTGTTTTTTAACTGCAATCCTGTTAACGCCGGTAACGGTTTATGCTTCTGAAAAGGATCTTTCCGGACCATCGCCAAAGTCCACCGGGGAAATCCACGTTAATCTGCTGGTCGCCGCCATTGATCCCACTCTCACTTCCCTTGACGACAAACCTTTCTGGAATGGCAAAAATGAGATCCGCGCGTCTGAATATCTGGGTTTTTCCTTTGACAAATCACTGTCAGAATGGTGTGCCGTCTTTGAAGAAGTGTCACATCAAACGGTGAAATTCAACATTGTGGACAAAGTGATCATCGATGAATTCCCCAAATACAAATCCATCGCTTCTCTGAACAATGAATCCTATCAGGCATTATTTGAAAAGGATGCTTTCGGTTACGGCAACACCGGCGGCGTTTTCAAGCCGGAATACCGCCAATATGACACCTGCGGTGATCTGGATTATGACTATTACGTTGAAAAACTCGATTTGGTGAATCGTAAAAATGCCAACGAATTCGACATGCTGTATTTGATCGGGATCGATCCCCTCTCTCCATTCGAAACCTGCATGGTGGGAAGTGCCCCTCTTTGGATCAATGGCGAAGGCGTAATTGCTGATTGTGATAATTTTGTTATCGCCACCGTAACGTTCTCCCGCTTCGACGGTTCCATTGAAAACATAGGCCACATGGCAGAGAACATGCTTGGATATACCTATGGATCCGTGCCCTACGTTCCCGGAATTCTTGACGGAACGAATTATTCAGAATTAAACGACTGGCAAAAATACTGTCTTTGTAAATTCCTTGCCACTCCCGAAACGGAGACGTATGGCTATGGCATGGTTCATTTTTCTCCAAATTCCACGGCTGACTATGACTGGAATAACCCAGATAAAGTGAAGTATTACAAGGATTGGAAAAATGGCACGGACGTACAAGATTTTACGCCGGACGAATGCTATCTGGACGATCCGCAGTTTTCCTATGACCGTGACCCCTGTATCTCCCATCACCGCTGGTGGTTTTATAACATGCCTTATGAGGATGGACGGGATGAAAAGGGATATTTCAACAATTGGTGGAGATATATTTTTACTCCCTATTATGTAACGGACCTTCTGCACGACAAATCTCTTGGACCGGAAGTAAGCTTATCGATCGGGGAACGAGTGCCCTTAAAGTTCACGGTGCAATACTATGGCGGCAAAGAAATCCTGACTGATCCAGCGGAAAGTGCCGCGATCGTCACCGTCAACGGAGGGGATTCTTTTACCTATGAAAACGGCGAAGTTGTTGGATTAAAGGAAGGGTACGGAAACATTATATGTTCCATCGACGGGAAAACCGTCAAGTACTTTGTAACAATCCTTGATCCCGCGAAATCTCCGGCGGAAACTCCCGAAGCGGCTTCCGGAGATGCTTCCGAAGGGCCAACCAAAGCCATGTCCGAGGGCTTTCAGTCACTTACCATCATCATCCTGCTTGCCGTCCTTGGAATTGCCATCACGGTTGTTGTCATTTTCATCAAGAACCGCCGTTCAAGAAGTTGATTTAAAATATCATCGCCCCGAGTGCCAATCCAGGCTCCCGGGGCGATTTCATTTTTACGTGGCCTTCTTTCTACAGCCCCAAAATGTCCTCCAGCTCCTTCAAGAACGTGAAGAAATCCGGGAAGCTCTCATCTTCCTCGATTCTCCCGCCTTCCAGATTATAGATCGAGATCACGTCGCTATCCCTTTCACACAAGACGGGATCGCCGGAGCCAAGCGCCCCGATAACGACGTAGCCCTCCTCCGTCTGAAAAGAGTAGCCATTCCCTCCATTTTATTTCAAAGACTTTAAAACCGTGGCATTCCGCTTGCCAAAAAGCTTTCCAAACCCATCAGCGTTTATCCTCCATATATTTATAAGCCGGTATTTGTCATACCGGCTTACCTTGCCATTCCTATTCCGTATGTCTTTCGCAATACTCTGCCTTACGCTGATGCGTGATCGAGTCAACGTAACGGCCATGGTAATGCAGCAATCAATTACAACGTATAAGCCGGCGCTTTCAAGCGCTTTGTCATCTCGTCCTTCGGAAGCGGTTTGTCAAAGTAAAATCCCTGGATCACGTCCACGCCCAAACCATCCAGGGTCTTGACTTGCACCGCCTGTTCCACTCCCTCCGCAACGACGTCCACGTTGATCTCGTCAGAGATCCTAACGATGTGCGTCAGTATCGTGAGATCCTTGGACTTTGCATGGTTCACGAAGCCCTTGTCGATCTTCAGCGTGTCAAAGGATACCTCACGGAGCAGGGCAAGCGACGAACTGGCACTTCCAAAATCATCAATGGATACCTTATATCCCAACTCATGAAGCTGCTCAACAAAGCTGCTGAGCACTCCGATCGAAAACTCATCGCTGCTCTCCGTCACCTCGATCTCGATCAAATTCTTCGGGATCCCCGCCTTTGTCACCACGGAATCAATGTGCTTTGCGAGATCCGGATCGATCAGGTTCCGCCTCGAAAAGTTCACGGAGATCATCGGCACTGCCATGCCATCCTCCAGCCACTTTGCAATATCCTTACAGGCACTCTCGAGAATGCAGAAATCCAACAGCCGGATCATGTCATTGGATTCCATGAGAGGCACGTACTTTCCAGGGAACAGGATCGTCCCGCCGTGATTCCAGCGCGACAGTGCTTCCGCGCCGCACAGCCTTCCCGTCTTTATGTTGATCTTGGGCTGATAGTACGGTATGAATTCACCGGACTCAAGTCCAGCCCTGACGTCATTTTCCAATTTCTTGCGATCAACCATCGCATCAATGATGTCCTGGGTCAGCTTAATGACGTCCGCATTGTCCTTTGATTTTGCATCGCTAAGTGCCTGCCCCGCAAAGATCAGGACGTCCTCACCGGCCAGATCCGTCCGGTCGATCATGTATACGCCGGCGCGCGCGGACAGCGTCACCTGCGCTTTTCGTCCCGTGCTCACGTCATCATAGGATACCTCTACTCCCTTGAGCACGTTCAGCAATCCTTCCAGGTTTTCTTTTCTTACGATCGCAACAAACTGATCACCAAATTGTCTGCCAAGGATCTCGTCCTTCCCGACCTTGCTAAGCATAATGTTTCCGAAGGCCGCAAGAATCCGGTTGCCGTTTTCGATTCCGTATTTGCGATTGACTTCCGAAAATTTCCGAAGATCAAAGAATACCACCGCAAATCCCAGAAGGTCTTCCCTTCCCCGCATGGAATTCAGCCATTCCACGCAGCCGTGCTCGTTCGCCAATCCCGTCCTGACCTCGGTTCTGGAGGCCCTAATTACCTCCTTCTCCTTGTAGATCACGTTCTCGAAAAACATTAAAAGTACCGAGAGGCCAATACAGATATTCATATAGGAATTGCCATAAAAGATCCATTGGAAAATGCCGCCAACCAAGGGCAGTACAAGATAGGAGATCATTACGAGCTGCTGACTCAGGCTAATCCTTGCCCGATATTGAACAATGACCGTCACCACCAGAAACGCCCCCGCCGTGGGAATCAGTGACGCGAGCCAGAAGAGCGGTCCTCTTTGATAGAAGTTGTTTTCATCGAAATAATAATACATGCCATTTATCTGCGATACCGTCACAAGCACTAACCCGAGAACGACGATGCCGCACGTTGCCAGAAAGCGCTTTCTGCACGGCATGTCTTTTTTTAGGTTAAATCTTCCAAATAGCCGGATGGCAACCAACATGGCATAAAACAACATCAAAAGAACGATCAGATAATAGACCGCGGCATTTACCACGTGCATGATCACGACGTTAACGGGATTTGTACTTCCCTTGTATACGTAGAATAAATATTCGCAGATCAGCATCGCGCCGCAGGAGATGTTTAAGGACAACACAACAGACTTTCGGATGCGCAGGGTATCCCTGCTGACGGAATACACCAGCGCCGAAAGGAAACAAAACACGGCTTCAAATATTAGAAAAGATACCTGCATCGTAAATTTATCGATCATATCTTATCCCTTGTACCATGAGTTTGTATTCGCATCACTCCGGATGCGTAAGTTTTTCGAACAAAACTGCATAAATAATTATAACACGTTTTTTTCAATCTGAAAGAAGCTTTAAAGAATAGGACATATGGACTTTCTGATTTTCCATGCGCTCCCCGGAGAAATCCGCGTTGATGGCACTCAGATTTCCGTCAGCGTCATGGGAATACGTTAAGGTTCCCTTTACTTCACACTCATAAACATAATATGAGTAGTCATATAAGATCTTTGACATGCATCCCGCCTTGTCATAGGATATCTTGAAATGGAATTCATTTTCGGCACCAAACTCCATCTCGACGGGACGCCCCTCAAAGTCATATTTCAGCGATCTGTACGACGTACTTCCGCTATTGCCGCCGTAACTATGCCACGAGGTCAGTTTATCACCATTATACGAATAAAATGCCCCTTCACTTGTCTTCACCGATGCATCCATCTGGAATTCATCTTGGACAAGCAATCGATTGATGATGGTGGTAAAGGAATCACCACTGTAATTCTGGGAAATTTTTGCAAGAAGCCTTCCTGCTTCATCCGGATAGACATAGTGATCACTCAACTTCGCTTCGAACCGCGGATAAAGTGGTGACGGCATTCCCTTAACGTTGTTTATGAATGGCTGAAGGAATTCTTCTAATGCGGGATAAGAGAAACCGCTTCCCGTCTCTAACGCCGTTTTGATTTCCGCACTTGGAATAAATACGTACGCCGGATGCTCGAGGAGGATCATGTCCCCTTTCTGATCATACGTGACCATCAGCACTGGTCCATTATTAAAGTAATGGAACTCATAAATATATTTATGATTGCTCATCATCCCGCCCGCGCCAAAGGAAACCGTCACGCCGGCGATCCGTCCATTTTCGTCCAACTCATATGCATATGCCGTTTCACGCACTACATCGTCGTTTGCTTCCGTCCTCTCCCTGCTCGTCAGGTTCCCCTTCGCATCATAGGCGTATACGGCGTCTTCCATCATCTGATCGCCTTCATACGTCCGGCTTGCCGCCAGGCGTCCCGCCCCGTCATACGCATAGAAATACTTATATCCGCCGCTTAGCTCTGCAATCTTTCTTCCCTGGGCATCCGTCTCCACGTAAGAAAGAGAACTACCCGACCATGACGCGCTTTCACCGGCATTGGCCGACAGCGTACCAAAATGAGTGTAGACGTCAGAGCATACTTCCTTTTCATCCTGGAAGTACTTTTTCATCCCAAGGCATCCGTCTGCCTCGTAATAAAGGACGATCTTATTGCATGGGATCGCCGGGTTATAATCAAAAATACCGTATGTGTCATGGAAATCACCCATCGGTCCTTCGATCACGCTCTCAGCCACGTAGGCATACTGCATTTCCTGCGCTTCTGCTCTCGCCCGCGCTTCTAATTCCTGGTCTGAGAAGCCCTCCGGGATTCCCTCTGGCATTTGGACCGGAGTCTCCGTCGGGGCCGACGTTTCCGTCTGCATCGGTTCTTCCGTCTGCACCGGTTTTTCCGTTGCGGCAGGTTCATCCGACGGAGCCGGAGTGGCCGTAGCCTTAGGTGCCTCCGTCGGGGCCGGCGTTGCCTCTTCACTTAAAGCACCGTCTGCCGACGCGGTTGTTTCCGCCAGTTCGGTACCAGTTGGCGCGATTCCCAGGTCGGAACATCCCGCCACGGCCAACGCGAGGCCAAGCAATAATGCAGTAAACCATTTCTTTTTCATGTCACGTAACTCCTTTATAGAGGCTTTTCCCTGGCTTACTTAGCTATTTCAATCCATATTCAAGTCCATCCACGCTGTGTACCAGTTCTTTTTCCTCATAATCCTTTTCCCATAGTTTCCCGTCATACATGGCAAATTTCGTATTCGCCGGGTCCAGTTCCGGCGTCACGTGGATGCCATAATAATACATGCAATTATCTTCCTTGCTCCAAACGGAATAACAAACCAACTCCCAATTATTCTCAAGAAAGAGGTATTTTATGTTCTCTCCAATGACGAGCGTAAACGTTAATTCTTTCACCTCTGCATTCTCTGGAAGATCCTCTCTGCTCATAATGCGTCCTTCAGGGATATCAATGAAAAAATGATATGGAACGCCCCGACCATAATATCCTCCATATTGTACTACCTTGCATCCCGAAATCTCAGACGGAGCCTCAATGCGCAGACCTTCCTCCGTTCCATCCCAAGTATAGGAATAAACATATGCCTTTTTATCTTCAGGACTCAGCCAGCCTTTCCATACTCCCTCCGTGACTTCTTCCGTAAATCGGGAACAACCTCCTAAGATTCCCATAACGCAAGCCAGCAATGCCAACTGCAATGCTTTAACAAAATACTTTTTCATGTTTTTCCCCCTATAATGCTTAGCCCCAAAAACACAAGCTTTGGCATGATCTCTGACATGCTAAGCAACGGTAATCCGCAATAGAATAGTGAACCCGTCATTGGCACCCCCTCCTTATTGTTAGTTATTCGCAGCAAAATCCATATGTCTCTTTGATGGTGCTCTCTTCTTTGATTATACGATGGAGGGGTGATAATGTGATTAAGTCTGTGTTTTGGTCACTTGGGAAGGCTATCGTCGCCAAGTGCAATGATTAAAATCATGATTTCAGCCAAAGACGAACAAAACGCCATCCAAAACATCATTTTGGCGGTTTGGCGTTTTGGATTCATCTATAAGCGCACTCTCCAATGCCTTAAAATGCACCCGAAGTCCATTTCCGAGCAATTCATATACTGGTGGCTCCGCTCCCAGCTCTTTGCAGGCATCACAAATCTTCTGTATCCCCCTTCCCCAGTGTTCAATATAACCGGCTCGATAGAATACATTTGCAATATCAGGATTGTAACTGATTTTCTTGAGTTTGGGTACTATTTACATGAATTTTCAAAGACAGGAATTTCTCTCATGCTTTTGATTTGTATATGAAACCTGGCGCCGAATAAAAGACGAACGAGAAGTCTAAATAATCATCTTACTACCACTTCATCCCGACAAACTTGAACATCCTATAATGTTTTCTGCATTACTACTGCATCTTTAAACATCCCGTTTACAAAGAAATAATCTTTATATATTCCTATGTCTGTAAATCCCATTTTATGGTACAGATTAATCCCCCTTGCATTATCAGTAATTACTTCCAGTTCTATAATCCGGATATTCATCTTTTTTGCCTGCTCGAAGATTCTATTTAACATATCTGTTCCTATTCCCTGATTCCAGTACTCCTTTCTTACTGAGATTGAGAATTTAGCCCTATGACGGATTCTTGCCGGATAATATCCATCTATTTCTGCTCTTGCAATAATCTTTTCGTTTTCAAGAGCTATCAAAACAATACTGTTCTGAGAGTCCTTACTCATAGCCAGTTTTCGTTTTACGCCTTCAATCGGAACGTTAAATTCGTTTTCTCCATGTAATAAGTAATCAGATTCTCCACCCACTTGATTCAGATATGAAATCATATTCTCTGCATCATCCGGAACAGCCTCTCTAATTATATATGTATTATTCATTTAATTTCTGACCTCCATTAAACTGAAATATAATCGTTCTAAAAATCGCGAGATTCGCAAATCATCAAGTCACGTTAATAAGCATAACACATCTTAGCCTTAAAAAAAAGCAAAAAAGCGGGAAGAAGGCATTGATAACCTTCTCCCCGTCACGTCAGCCGCTGGCCATCTTGGCAAAGAATTCGTCCATCTTCTCGGCATTCTTGACTTTCATCTCGTTCGTTACCGCGGTGTAGATCTTAAGCGTGATGTCGCAGTTCTTGTGTCCCAGTCGATTAGCCACGCTCTTAACGTCCATGCCCTGCATGATCACATTGGTGGCGCTAGTTGCTTCCTTCAAAAGCAACCGTTTTCCCCTGTTTATTTCATGTTTGTTGCCTTTTTCATCTTGCCAGGCTGGAGAAAGCAACACATATCTTCCGTCACTCTTGCCTTGTTGCCTTTTCAACCTTCATGCTTCTTGAAAGGCAACATGTGGCGGTATTTATCCTACTTCTGTTGCTTTTTACCTCGCGTGGAAGCTCCGTCGTCTCTGGCGAGGCATTTTTCGGAAGATTCTTGCTTACTTTGCCTCGCGTGAAGGCTCCGCCCCTTCTGGCGAGGCATTCCTCGGAAAATTCTTGCTTGTTTTACCTCCTGTAAGGGCTCCGTCCCTTCCGGCGAGGCATTCTTCGGAAAATTCTAGTACGCTTTTCTATCCTTATAAACATATCTTACCCAGCTTCGCCAGATGGCCGCAAGTCCGGCAAAGCGTGCCACGTCATGATAACCAAAACGACTGAGCTCATAAAGCAGTATGGCGTTCCGACAAGGCCTGTCTAAGGCATGCTTGCCGCCTTACGGCTGTTTACCAATGTATGCCAAAATACCGCCATCCACGTACAGAATATGACCATTTACCGCGTTGGATGCATCTGATGCAAGGAATACTGCCGGGCCGGTCAATTCTTCCGGTTTCAGCCAACGATTGGCCGGGGTTTTTGCACAAATAAACTGATCAAAAGGATGTCTGCTTCCATCTGCCTGCCTCTCACGTAACGGTGCCGTCTGCGGCGTCTCAATATACCCTGGTCCTAAGCCGTTACACTGAATATTGTACTGACCATATTCTGAACAGATATTTCTGGTCAGCATCTTTAAGCCACCTTTTGCAGAAGCATAAGCAGATACAGTTTCTCTGCCAAGTTCAGACATCATGGAACAGATATTAATAATCTTTCCATGGCCTTTTTCGATCATTCCCGGTATGACTGCCTTTGATACAATAAACGGGCCATTCAAATCAACGTCAATTACCTGCCTGAACTGTTCCGCCGTCATTTCCGTCATGGGAATCCTCTTAATGATTCCGGCATTATTTACCAGGACGTCGATGGTTCCAATTTCAGCAGAAATCTTCTCAACCATGGCATTTACTGCAGCTTCATCCGTTACGTCGCACACGTAACCATGGGCTTTGATCCCTTTTTCTTCATAAGCCTTCAAGCCCTTGTCTACCAATTCCTGATTGATATCATTAAAACAAATTGTAGCTCCCTGCTCAGCATAAGCCGATGCGATGGCGAAACCAATTCCATAAGAAGCACCCGTTATCAGTGTAACCTTCCCCTTCAGTGAAAAATTCAAAAATTCCGACATATTATCCCTCTCCTATCCCCGGCTGAACTTATTCCATTCCGGAACCAACAAAATTTCTGTTTATGACCTCTAGTTCCAAACTCCCGTCACTATTGACTGTATAACACTGTTGCCCGGTTTAATCAAGTATTTCACTCCCGGTACGGACGTCCTTGGATAAAGAAGATTGGTATTGGGATTGGCGCGAAGGACCATTCCCTCTTCCATGATCGTCTCTCCTTTTAATACCATTCCTTCTACCCTGCAGAAACAATACTTATTCTTAGCCAGAGCATATTCTTTATTTTTCTCTTCCGAAAAATCTACCATTTCCGCATCATCCCGGCGAACCGCAAATCCAAAATCATAAGCGCTGCATTCCACTTCGCTGGTAATGCGGTGGGTTCTCACGTGCCCTTTTTCATCTGGCGTAACCGTTGTCTCCACCGTAATTCCCGGATAAGGACTCCAGACTGACACCACGCTGTCTGCCATGATTTTCGACGAAATGCATTGTCTGCGAACATATACGTAATCCCGTATCACAAAGGCTAACATATTATCCGGTACACACTCCTCCAGCTCATACTGGGAATGTGCCACGCTGACGGAAAACTTGGTATCATATGCAAACTTACCGTACTTTTCCACAATATTGCCATGACCAAATTTGCTATATACTCCAGGGACAAAAACAGTGGCATGTTTGCCATATTGATATGCCAGCATATCCGCATATTTCATCTGACACAGGGGATGATTCTTAATTTCATCAGGATACCTTGCTGCCTCAACCTTCCAAAAAGGATGCTCATCAGGCAATCCAAGCATTGCAAATACTTTCATTCCCCAATAAGGAGACCCAGGTGCATTATAACGTTCTCCCATGGTCAGATTGGGATAACCGTATCCAATCGTAAGAATGCCGTCTCTGTCAAAAATCGGCCTTTCAAGCCAGGCCTTCAGATTTCTCACGATTAATCCCTTCATGACCGGAAGCGAGAAGGGTTCCAATCCCGTTAAAAGGCAAATAGAGAAGAAACTGGATTGAGCAAATCGGTAAGTTAAGGATCTTCCAAAAGGAACCGCGTCTCCATCTTCATCAAACCAGTAAATGAACTGTTTTGCAAAAGTCATTGCCCTTTCTCTATAAATCCTGCAGCGGGCCTCGTCCTCGTCTTTCATCTTGTCGGCATAAATCAAAGAATAAAAATGGATGGCAAAAGATACGTAATAATCCTTTTGACCGGAATCTCCGTCACGGTACCAACCTTCCCCAAGATAAAAGCTTTCCAATCCGTCCAAATATCTGTCGATCATCTGCGCGTCATATGCCTGCCCCACAGACTTTAAGCCTATGTTGACCATAACCGCAAAAAGAATCCAGTTACACACCGGTAATGGATGTTTATTGATTTGTCTTAAATAGGTTGCGAGATGATTCTTCTCCTCCTCCGTCAAAGGATTCCATATAACCTCCGGAGCATACGTCAAGCCATAACTAATGGCAGCCATCTCCACGAATCGTTGATCAAAGCTTCCGCACTCCCCCCAATATTCTTCTGAAGCCGGATTCGTTCCGCTCACAAGGGCTTTCCGATAGATTTCCTTGAAACTCCTTGTCTCCCGGCTTTCCTCTCCTTTGCCAAGCCAAAAGGGAACTAATGCCCAAAGCGGCCTTGACACTGCTTCCATGTAAGCAGCCTTCACGTCATAATGCGCAAAAGTCTCTCCCAGACTTAACCAGGCACATCCGCTACTGTAATGCTCTTTCAGCGGATTTAAGATTTCCAGCATTACCTTCTGAAAATCTTTTTTCGAATGCAGGGAATCCACCTGTATTGCCGGATAGTTTTCTTTCATGTCCATCACCAATATTGCTCCCAATCTCCACTTAATCTGGTTAAAGCTTCCATATAAAAATAATCTCCCCAGGAATTGCATTCATCCACGCCATAATGGTTGCAGGTATTATATGGGGAGTGATTAGAATAGGTACTGTGAAGTACTAACCCATTAGATACGTTTACGTCTTTAACTGCCGCATATTCCCAAATTGCCTTTAATAATTTCTTCGCCAAAGATTGGTAATATGCCGCGTTTTCCTTCGGCAAATACTTGGCCATCTCCAACATGCCGCATGCCGCGATGGAAGCTGAAGAAGTATCCCTTGGCTGCGGATTCTTTTCTAATTCTTCCTCTGTCCATCCAGCGAATTCCAAGTCCCAATAAGGGATCAGATCCTCAGGAAGATGCTCCATAAAATAAGCGGTAACCTTTTTGAATAAATCAACATATTCCGCTTCCTTTGTATATCGGTAGGCAAGCGCCAGACCATATATTCCCCAGGCTTGTCCCCTAGACCAGGCTGATCCGTCCCGATATCCCTGACAGGTACTCCCATGATCCGGCTCACCTGTTTTCACGTCAAAGAAAAAAGTATGCCACGTAGAATAATCATCCCGAATGACGTTCTTTACCGCCGTATGAATATGCTGTTGCGCCACGTCCATGTATTTTCGATCTAAAGTCTCTGCTGACGCCCAGAACAAAAGAGGCAAATTCAAAAGGCAATCAATAATCAAACGATAATTCTCCGGCTGATCCATGGGTCCCCATGCCTGAATGAACTGTCCCACCGGATGAAACCTGGTGATCAATTGGTCAGCTGCCAGAATCGCAGCCTTTCTTCCATCCTTATTGCCCGTCAACTTATAAGCAGCCACACAGGAAGGCGAATATAAAAATCCCATGTCATGATGATCGACGGAGATTTTCTTTTCTATCCTGTTTAAAAAGCTCTCAACCTGGATTTCCCCGGTCTTTTTCAAAAGGGCAAGTGCCTCTAAAACGGCAGGCTCCGGTTCCTTTCCCTCTTCCTTTTGTTTCGCTGCCTTTCGCTTTAAGCATTCATAAGCAAGCCAAATTTCACCGGTCCAGAATCCATTGGTCCAGTCCGTATTGTCAGCCGGCTCATAAAAATTATTTATGCTGTAAGCCGGCTGAAATTTGTACGTAAAATCAGGTAAAACATGCAGAATCTGTTTCGTTGCAAATTCCAATCCCGCTTCAATTTCTTCACCGGAGATCTCAGCATATTTTGAAAACCTGTCCATCCAGTCTCCTTCCTTGCATAAAATGGCAAAATCCGCGTTATTCCGTCATTTCAGGTTCCGTCACAACCGTTCCGTAAACCTCTATTTGTGTTAATGCCGGGAAAGGCGAAGGGTCATCCGCTTTCACCAGGTTGCCCAGTTCCAACCACTCAATCACGCGTTTCTCAATGGGAATCACCTGTGCCGTTGCCTGCTTTTTTAGGGAAATCTGCAGCACCGATCCATCAGAAAAGGTTACGGTTGCATCTGTCCACCAATTGTCATGCGGGAAATCTGAGCGGGTATAAAAAACCAACTTATCTACTTCCACTTTGCGGCCAAATTCCAGTTTCATGGCAGCGTCATCCCGTCTGTTAATTCCCCAGGATTCATATGGCCATTCTCCATGAGAGAGATTAGCCCTCACGCCATCAATTGCATTCTTTGCCGCAAAAACGCTTTCACCCCTTGTCTCCACGTTAGCCGTCGCATGCGGATAGCAGGGAACGTCCTTATGCTGATCCGCTTTATTTAATGCCAGGTTTCTATAGCACTTGATCTCTGCTTCAGATGCTTTTTCAGCGTAAATATAGTGTCTGTTTCCATAAAACACCTTAGGAGAATAACTGATTCTTTTTTCTCCAAAGGGAATGTCATACTGAACAGTGCCGGTGACGTACACAAAGGAAACGCCTAATGCATCATCCACCTGCCAGTTAACGTGAAGATTATTTTCAGAAGACTGCAATTCAATTATGTCTCCGGGTTTGTATTCCTGTGCATATACTAGGTCTACAAAATCTTCTCCTTTTGCCACTGCCAGAGTGTTTCCGTCTTTATCCATGATTTTCAGCGAAAATACCGCCATGACTCATCCTCTTTTCCATAAAATTACAGAGTAACGGATAACCTGTTGATCAAACAAGCTAGCCCTTGATTCCGGTAGCTGCAACGCCTTCCACAAAGTACTTCTGGAAAATAAGAAATACAACCATCAACGGAATTAATGATAGCACGGAACCTGCCATAATCAAACCATAATCTGACGAATACTGAGAGATAAACATTTTAAGGCCCAGCTGAATCGTCTTTTTAGACTCACTTCTCAGGTAAATAAGGGGGCCCAAATAGTCATTCCAGGTATTAACAAACGTAAATATCGTCAACGTGGAAAGAGCAGGTTTTGATAAAGGTAACATGATTTTAAAATAGATCCCGTATTCGCTCATTCCATCAATTCTCGCCGCCTCGCAAAGCTCATCCGGAATGCCTTCATAAAACTGCTTCATCATAAAGACGCCAAAGGCGGAAAAGGCTTGCAAACATACCATTGCCATCAGCTTATCGTTTAATCCCATTTTTCTGAGCATGATAAACTGTGGAACCATGTATACCTGCCAGGGCATTGCGATCGTTGCAATGTAAGCCATAAACAAAGTCTTTTTATACTTAAATTTCAGTTTTGCAAAAGAATAGGCTGCGAAACTAGAGGTCAGAAGCTGTAAAAACGTAACTACAATGGTTAAAACCACAGTGTTCCTAACAAATACGGCCAAAGGTATTTTGGTCCAAATATCTCGATAATTCGTCCACTTTGGTTTTTCCGGAATAAACACAAAGGGATTCATTTTAAATACTTCCCTATCGCTTTTAATAGAGGCTGATATCATCCATAAGAAAGGGATAATCATTAATACTGCCATAATAATCAATATTAAATAAACGATTATCTTCGTGGCGATCTCCTTGTTACGTTTTGATTTCATAACAAATTATCCTCCTTCTATCGGTCTTGCTTAGCTTCAATAGTAAATTGAACCACGGTTACGATAAGAACTAGTACAAACAATACCATTGATACCGCACTGGAATATCCCAGATCCCAATCAACAAATGCCTTCTGGTAAATGTAATATACAAGAACCGTAGAAGACGGCGTCAATTCACCACTGCCGCCTCCGGCCAGCATAACCGCGACGTCGTAAATCTTAAAGCAGTTAATGGTAAGCATTACGACTACAAAGAACGTGGTTGCACGAAGCTGTGGCCAGGTAACATATCTGAATTTTCCCCAGGCATCTGCGCCATCCAAAGCAGCAGCTTCGTACAATTCAGCGGAAATCCCCTGTAAACCGGCCAAGTAAATAACCATGTAATAGCCCATGTACTTCCATACGGAAAACAGGATCATGGATAGTAAAACCAAACCTCCGGAAAACCACTGCGGAAGGTTTTTCTGCTCAACCCCAAATACGTTAAACAAAATATTATTGATGGGTCCTTTGGTTGGATGAAATAACATTTTCCACACGGAAGTAATCGCAACCAAAGATGCTATATAAGGGAAGAAAGCCAATGTCCGAAAAATACCACGGCCTATAATTTTCTGATTTAATAAAATGGCTAATGCCAAAGAGGCTATCATTGTCAGAGGCACTGTTCCCAAACAATATATGATCGTATTTCGAAGTGCCGCCTTAAAAAACGTATCTTGAAAAATTCTTGTAAAATTACCTAACCCTTCAAACTGAACGGGATTGGAACCATCCCATTTCATAAATCCCAGTGCAAATGCAAATGCCATCGGAATCAACGTGAAAACGCAGAAACCAATAAAGTTAGGGGCGATAAATGAATATGCCACAAGATTCCTTTTTGTCTGACGACTTAATATTTTCCGTTTTTCCGAAGTGGATACTGATTCCCCCATGCTAACTCCTTTCTCATAAGATGGAGGTCACCTTATTAAAAATGACCTCCATCGGAATTACGTTATTTTAGTATTGTTTTTCTTACTATTTTACTAATTTTCCAACTTCACTGTTAATTGCCTTGATACCATCATCGATACTCATTTCACCGCTCATTATGGCTCCGTGATAGGTGTCAAGAATAGAGTTAATCTCTGAAACGTTCTTACCATAAGGCACTTCCAGGTAGAGGTTAGAAACGTTCAAAGCTTCTTTTGAGTTAGCATCCTTAGGGAAGCCGTCCATGGAAGCGATGGTATTCTTAACTTCCGCCGTCATGATTGCAGGGAAGTTACCCGAAGAAGCCATTACTTTAGCGCCTTCCGGACCGGATACCCATTTTACGAAATCCCAGGAAGCATCCGGGGTATCAGAAGCAGCAGTAACGGCAAGGCCGGTGATGGTACCAAGCGTTGAACCGGGTTCTACGCCATCAGCGTGAGGATACTTAACAATACCCCAGTTACCGCATAAGGAAGCATCATACTCACCGGACTTAATGTTAGAAATCAGGGTTGCAATAAACCAGGATCCCATGTTTAACATTGCAGTATCACCTGCCGAGAAAGCTGCGGAATAGTGAAGTCCTTCCGTCTTAAGATCAGAATAGCTACGGCAGACTCCGTCTCTCTCCTGATTCAAAACCATCTCATAGGTAGATTTCATAAAGTCATAATTTCCATCCAGGATGGTATGCTTTCCATCCAATACTGAACAAAGCTGAACGGTGGATCTCCAGGTATGGTAATGGCATCCGTAAACCTGCTCGCCAAAAGTGGTATTTGTAAGTTTTCTTGCCAATGCATCATACTGGCTCCAGGTCATGTCATTGGTAGGATAAGCTACTCCTGCCGCATCAAATACGTCTTTGTTGTAGAACACTACCCAGAAGTCATTTCTGAAAGGAAGTTCATAGAGTTTACCGTCTACGGTTACCTGATCGGTAGCACCTGCATATTGCGAAAGATCAACGCCGTCTTTGCTAATATAATCATTCAATGGAAGAATGGAGTTCTTCTGCACCAAGGTCGCATAACCGGGAACGTCCTTTACCGTTACTACGTCAAAATCAGATCCCGTACCGGACAGTTCCGTTGCTAAAACCGTCATGTAATCAGTTGAACCAAGATCTACCATTTCAATCTTTACGTTTTGATGAGAAGCCTCATACGCAGCCTTAATGTCCCCCCAATACTGTGTTGTACTCTCATCCCAAATCGCCCATTTTAGCGTTATGGGTTCCGCACCTCCTCCATTTGAAGCGGAAGAATTTGTCGGCTCTGAAGTGTTACCACATCCTGCCAGGGCAGTTACTGCCATCGTTGCCACAAGCAACAGACTCAAAATTTTCTTTTTCATGTAATCCTCCTTATAAAAAACTTTGCCGTCATTTCCTCAGAACAATTGACTTGTTCTTTACGCTTATCAGTTTATCAATAAAAAAACAAAATGAACATTAAATAACTTTCTAATACATTCAATTTTTTTTCGAATTTTGCATTTCAGTATGTAAAATTTTTAACTGGCATACACTTTTTTATCTTTTTTCATAATAGCGCATTATTATGATATGTTCTTCCAATCGAATATGCTATAATACGTTTAGGTATTTAATCTGCTTATTACGTGAGGAAACCAATTTATTTAGGGGAATGCAATGATTCATTTAGGCAAAAGAAACTCGAATTTAAAGAATGGTAAAGCTGGAATTGTAGTTGGGCCTCTCCAAAAAGGCTATTTGCTGCTTACCTTAGCCAGCACCTTAATCATATGCATTATTATCAGCGGACTAAGTTACTTCTTTTTCAGAAATTATCTCCAAAATTCATTACTGAATACTACCGCTATCAGTTTGGCCAATCTTAATGAATCAATCAACACGGAACTGGGCAACGTATACCGAATGGCCAGATACTGTCAAAGCAGCGTAAACATCGCGGATTACGTTAAGGCAAGTCCGAATCCCGGTTCAGTATTAAGCGTCAACACCTATGACCGATTATACGAGGAATATCAGAACAACGAGTCCAATTTCTATATTCCCCGCGTTGCAGTCATTGCCGGTTCTCACTTTTTGCAGGCTTGTCAAACTTCTTACTCTACAACTGCCGATTTGGCACAAGTAATTCCGGCTCTTCCTTTTTTCGATATCCTTGCTAATGCAAAGGGATACGATTTTTCCGTTGGAATAATTAATGATCCCTTTTCCCCACGCCTCGAAAAGCCTGTCATTCCCATTGTTCGTCCCATTACCTACCAATTTAATGCGAAGCAGGGCGGATATTTATATTTAGAGTTTACCACCAGTCTGTTCACTGACCACATGCAAAAGTACTACATGGATCAAGGCAGCCATCTATACCTGATCATGGGAGATCATTACTATCTTTATGAAGATAATCAATTAAAGCCAATTTACTTTGCGCCTGACGACATAGATAAAAAAACGGAATACACTCTCAATTCTGACGTGACCGTGATTCGTGCCAACATTGGGCAAAAAAAATTGACCCTTCTCTCCACTGCAATAAACATGGAGGGATGTTATTTGATCCAGGAAATCTCGCCTGCGACCCTAAAAAGTCAGTTTAACGTTTTCCTGCTTGTTATTGCCGGCATCATCATATTGATTTCAGCCATGGGATTGGTCTTAACCATCTTTTCAGACCGTTACGTGCATCGCTCCTTATACAAAATCAGGAAAAAAATAGGAGAAACTGCTGCCGGAGATTTTTCAAGAGATCCATCCATTGAATGGAATCATGAATTTGGAGAAGTCGGAAAAGGAATCAACGATTTATCCGAAAGCATCGAAAAGCTCCTGGAAACCAGACTGGAAAATGAAAAGCAAAAAAGAGATTTAGAATATCAAATGTTACAAAGCCAGATTAATCCTCACTTTCTGTATAACACCTTAAATTCCATCAAAATGATGGCGGCCATACAAGGTGCAACCGGGATTGCGGAGATGACAACAGCCCTTGCGAGTCTGCTGCGCAGCATTGCCAAGGGAGACCGATTGGTCATTCCCATAAGTGAGGAATTGTCTTTGGTCCGCGACTACTTTACAATACAGAATTACAGATATGGCGGCATGATCAGCTTTAATATCATAGTGGACGATGAAACCATCACGAACTATGACATTATCAAGTTTTCCCTTCAGCCCTTGGTGGAGAATTCCATATTCCATGGTCTCGAGCCCAAAGGCGGGATCGGAAGCATTACCATCCATTTATCTTATGTTGACGAAAATATCAGTATTGAGGTCATCGATGACGGGATCGGAATTCCACCTGATAAACTAGCGCAAATTCTTAATCAGACAACTAATGACAAAAATGATTTCTTCAAAGAAATCGGAATCAGTAACGTAAACAGAAGAATTCAATACGAATTTGGCAAAGAATACGGCATCTTTGTTCATTCCGCAGTAGGAAGCGGAACAACCATGCAGATCATTATTCCAAGGAGAGAACATGTATAAAGTATTTATTGTAGACGATGAACCCCTGGTACAAGCCGGAATCAAGTCCATGCTTAACTGGTCAGAACTAAATATGGAAATATGCGGTTCTGCCCCCAACGGACAAATTGCCTTGGAAATGATCCGCACCCTCATGCCGGATATCGTCATTACTGACATTAAGATGCCTGTCATGGACGGATTAGAGTTCTTGAAAAAAGCCAGGGATGAATTTGGCTACAAAAAACCTATTTTTCTTCTGCTTACCTGCTATGAAGATTTTCACGTTGCCAAAGAAGCCGTCAGTTATCAGGTACTTGAATATTTGGTTAAGGTCGAACTTACGCCGGATAGTCTAAAAGGCGCCGTTGCAAAAGCCCTCTCCATTCTGGAAGAAAACAATGCGAATGATGAGACTTCCAAAACGACTTCTTCCTCTAACCTATACTCCTATAAAGAAAAATTTCTGATCAACTTAATCAACAATATGTTTGAGTCTGACGAGCAATTGTATCTTCAGGCCAAGGATCTCCATATTAATCTGGATTATGATGCCTTTCTCTGTTGCTATGGATCCTTCGAAACAATGCATCCCGCAACAACGGAGAATAGCGTAACGTTATATAATGGCTCCATGCAGCTCCTTATGCAGTTGGCAGAAAAGTATTATCCCAGTTTGACCATTTCCCTGGACATCTCTCATTTTGCAATTCTTTTTGCATATAACAAAAAAGCCCTGGAAAACATCCAGTCAGGCCCAAACTCGGTTCAGGAAGTCATGGAGGGCATACTCGAAAAAATCAGAACCAGCATAAAAAAATATTGCAATATAGATTTCACCTGCGGAATCGGTACCATATGCAGTACCCCTTCAGCATTATGTGAATCTTATCAATGTGCCCGCTCTGCATACCGCCAAACCAATGCAGACTCACCGATTTCTTATTTCTCCCCCGGAGAAATCCTGCCGCATGATGCCTTCAATTTATCTCTCTTCAAAGAGAATCTGACCCGTGCTTTTGAGGAATATAATTCCGTGATTTTGTCTGATACGATCGCCACGTTATGCGATTTGATTGATACGCATCCTCATCACTACGTGCAGGCTCTGGATGCTGCCATTAACATCCTTTATCTGGCTATTTCGCTTCTGCCAAACAGTATTGAAAATCTGAATAATATTTTCTCAGGATTCCCGGAGGGGTACATGTCCATCTACCGACAAACCAACACTCATCAAATAGTCGGTTGGCTAAAAAACTTCTCCAACGGGATCTGTACTTTCTTTGATGAAAGAACCAAAGACTACAAAAACAAGATTGTATTTGACGTCAAAAATTACATCAATGAACATATTTCTGAAAAGCTGTCCCTGAATCTGATTGCTGCACAGTTTGGCATCAGCACAAGTTATCTCAGCCAGTTGTTCAGCCGGTACAGTAACCTCAGCTTTAATGAATATATTAACTACAATAAAATTCAGGAAGCAAAAAGACTGCTCCAGGAAGAACGGCTTAAAATCTATGAGGTGGCCGAGATCATGAGCTTCGGAAGCGAATTCTATTTCAGCAAAGTATTTAAGAAGGTAGAAGGCATCTCTCCTTCCGAATATGTCAATAGTATTAAGTAGGACGTAAAAAAGCGAAAAGAAAACTAAATGAAATGATAAATGAAAAGGGAAAAAAAATGAGCATTACGAAAATCATCGAGCCCTTGGCATTACGGTATTTTCATTCACCGGAATTCTATACTCCCTTACCTTGCAGTGAAGATCGGAATTATTGGGATCACCTTGACAAAAAAATGAAAAACCAACTGATCGCAGAAGGAACAATTGCCCTTCGCTCTGATTATCCAAATATCACTGCTTCTGATTTTATGAATTTCACGTTGACCGGCAATCGAATTGATTATGAAAATCGTTATTTCGAAAGGCGTCACATGCTTAACAAATTAGTTTTGGCAGAGTGCGTTACCCACAATGATACCTTTCTGTCCAAAATTGCAGATGGCATCTGGCTTCTTTGCGAAGAAAGTTCCTGGGTGCTTCCCGCTCATAATTCCTACGTTCGAAATGAGGCGCAGCTTATCTTGCCTGACGTATCCAGACCCGTATTGGATTTATTTGCCTGTGAAACCGGAGCGCAATTGTCCATGGTTAAGTATTTACTCCAAAAGCAATTGGATCGCTTGTCTCCACTCATCTGCCAAAGAATCGACCATGAAGTTAAAAAGCGCATTCTGCTTCCTTATATCCAACAGCATTTCTGGTGGATGGGAAATGAAGAAGAGCCCATGTGCAATTGGACTCCCTGGTGTACCCAAAATATTCTGTTGACGGCTTTTCTGCCCAACAACCTCCTGTCAGGCGACCAAAAACAGGACATTTTAAAGAAAGCAGCCTACTCCCTGGATTGTTTCCTAAAGGATTACGGAGAAGACGGATGCTGTGATGAAGGAGCCCAATATTATCGTCATGCTGGGCTCTGCCTTTATGCCTGTTTGGAAATCATGAATGCAGTAACGCATGATCACTTTTCTTCTCTTTATGAGAACTCCAAAATAAAAAACATGGCTGCCTATGTTTATCACATGCATGTTGTCGGTCCCTGCTATTTCAATTTTGCAGACTGTTCTCCCATGGCCGGCAGTTCCGGTGCCCGTGAATACTTATTCGGCAAGGCAACAAAGCAGGATTTTCTTATGGATTTTGCTGCAGAAGATTATTTTGCTTCCTACTGCGCCGGAACACTTCTGGAGGATGAATCTCAAGCTCTGAACCTGTACTTCAGAAGTCAGACAGTCTATATGCTGGATGAGATCCTTTCGTACCCCCGGGGAATTTCAAAAGCTTCCCCGACAGAAGCCATTCCCCCCAAAAAGCTTCCTCCTGATCTGTACTATCAAAGCGTTGGTATCTGGATCAGCAAAAGCAATATCTTCCAGCTTGCCGTGAAGGCGGGAAGCAATGGGGACAGCCATAACCACAACGATACCGGCAGTTTTATTCTCTACAAAAATGGCAAACCGATTTTCATAGACATTGGGGTAGAAACTTATACCAAAAAAACATTTTCTCCAAACCGCTATGACATCTGGACCATGCAATCCTGCTATCATAACCTTCCCGTAATTAATGGAAAAGACCAATCCGCCGGCAAAGAGTATGCCGCATCTCAGATTAGTCTTGGAAGCACTGATGAGGAGTCATGGATCAAAATGGATCTGTCCACCGCCTACCAGCAAATCGATAACCCTTATATTAGAAAAATCATCCTAAATAAAGAAGCAGAAACCGTAACGCTTATGGATGCCAGTAACGATTCCGTCATCCTAAATTTCATTACCTACTCCTCCCCCGTGATTACTAATACTGGGGCTGCTTCCAACGCATTAACCATCGGCGATGCTTTTGTATCGTGCGAGGGTGCCACTATCCTTGCTGTGGAAACTCTTCCCATTACGGATCCCCGTCTCATGAAAGCTTGGGATCATGACCTATACAGAATCCGCATGAAGTCAGACACAAGCCACTTCACCATGAAAGTGACCTGATACTAAGCAAACGGCAAAAGGCAGCCCCGTCCGGGACTGCCTTCCGTATGCCGCGCCAAGGCGGAAACATTTTTAATTTAGGATCGCAGAGTTTCACTCTGCGACTTTTCTGCGTGCCATTCGGCTAGGCTAACCTAGCCAAATGGCGCCGAACGATGGCCCTTTGCAATCATTCAGAGCCAGCATTCGCAAAAGTGCCTAGGCTCGCTAAAAAACAGCTCGCCTGGAAGGCACTTTTCGCTCATGCAGGCTTCTCGCCAAATGCCCACATAAAAAACGCCCTCTGCAAGCGAGCTTGCTCGGGCGTTTGTTTTATGTGGGCGCTTGGCTCTGAATGATTGCAAAGAAAAAGCACCGCCCCAACGGTCAAGCCGTCAAAACAGTACTTTCAGTGCGCGATCAGGGGCTCGAACCCTGGACACCCTGATTAAGAGTCAGGTGCTCTACCAACTGAGCTAATCGCGCGTTTTTTATTTATTTCTCAAGCGCAAGATTGATTATATAGCAATGATTTCAAAAATGCAAGCATTTTTTTGAAATTTTTTTATTTTTTTTAATTTTCGTGAAATAACGACTTTCCATGCGGAAACTATCGCTTTGCCTGGCATTCCTTGCAGTAGCCGTAGAGCTCGATTTTATGGGAAACCACGGTAAAATCTTCCGCCGGGGAGTGGGAATGATTTTCTTCCTCCGAAGCATGGAAATGAGCGCCCGTCATGTGGAGGGGGCAATGTTCCAGAGGGATACGGCGATGGCAATCAAGGCAAACGGCATAGTGAACGTGGCTGGAGTGGCGCAGTTCGTACACGATGGTCCCCTCTCCCATCCAGGTGGTCTTTTCCAGCAGCTGATTCTCCTCAAAGGCTGCAAGGATACGGTATACGGTCGAAATGGCATACTGTTCCTGCTCCCAGCTTTCCATGCGTGCATAGATTTGGGCCGCGCTTAGGGGCTCCGTCGCCTCTTTCAATATCTGGTAAACGCGCTTGCGTTGTTTTGTCCACTTTAATCCCGCAGGATATTCTTCTACTTTCCGTTTCTCTTCCATTTTTTCCTTCCCCATCCCCAGGCCGTGCCATGGGTGACGTCACATGCCTCACGTTTATCCTAAGGTGTGAGCATCCCATTTGTATCGTCAGCCTGCGACAAAGCTTACGCCAATTCCTACGATCACGCCAATGAGATAGAGCAGGCTCAGGATCGTCAGGTTTTCTTTCTGGTTATGATTCATCTTAAACAGTACGAGGAGACCCACACCGGCATTCACCAGAAGGCCTGCCAGCATGGCTCCGAAACCCAGCGCGCCCTCAAGGTACAATTCCGTAATGACAACGGAGGAGGCGCAGTTCGGGATCAGGCCAACCAAGCCAGACAGGATCGGCGCAAGGATCGTCCGGTCCGCAAGGAAGGATGCCAGCACTTCCTCCCCGCCAAACTCCAGGATCAGATTCAGGCCAAAGCCGATCAGGCAGATAAATGCGGCAATCTTGATCGTATGGATCAAAGCAGATTTCAGAATGCTCTTCTCGCAGTTGCAGTGCTCATGCTCGCAGAGCTCATGAATGTGGCCGTGCTCCGGCAGCTTCTTTCGATAACACAGATCCACTAGGAAGCCTGCTGCCATGCCGATGCCCATCTTTGCAAGCAGAATCTTTAGGATCAGCAACGGCTCCGCCTTGTGCGAGATCAAGATTGGGAGCATCTCGTCAGACGTGGAAAGATAGATCGAAAGCAAGGTTCCCAGCGTGATCACGCGGCCTGCATATAAATTCGAAGCCGCCGCGGAGAATCCGCACTGCGGCACCGCACCAAGCGTTCCGCCGACCAAAGGCCCAAGCTTTCCTGATTTTCGCACCCATGCATTTACTTTATTTCCCGCCCTGTGTTCCAGCCATTCCATGGCAAAATAGGTGAGGAACAAAAAGGGAAGCAGCTTCGCCCCGTCGATCAAGGCATCCAACAGCGCATCCCAGATTACTTCAAACATTTCTGACACCAATTACCTTCCTGAAATAAAATAGTTCTAAACGCAAATGCAACTCATTCGCATTTAGAACTATATCATAAATCTCAGGATTGTCAAGCGGAAATTTTTGAAATCAGCTGTTTCCACCAATAAAGAGAACGCCCAGCGTTCCCGGCCCGCAGTGGCTGGACACGACGCCTCCTGCCCGGGTTTCGATGACCTCCTTAAAATATCCCAGCTCCAAAAGCTGCGTTTTCACGGCATCCACGATTTGCGGATCGCTTCCGGAATGGGTGATAAAGATGCGATCCTTCACGGCACCCATCATTAAGCCAATCTGATCTTCCACGTAGCTTTTGACCACTCGATCCATGGTGCCGCGATATTTCTTTCCAACCTGCATGCTGCCGTCCGTAACGAGAATACTTGGATGCAGCTTGATCGCGCTTCCAAGAAGCGCCGCCGTTCCGCTGCATCTGCCGCCCCTGTAAAGGTACGTAAGAGTGTCCACCACAAAGCTTGCGCGCACTCTCGGGCGAAGCGCAAGGATCTCGTCAACCACTTCCTTCGCACTCTTCGCTTCCTTTGCCAGAATCGCAGCTTCCACAACAAGAAGCCCGATGCCCGTGGAAAGATTCATGGAATCAATCACGTAAACCTTATCTTCCAAATCAAGATTATTTACTGCCATCTGCATTACGCTTCTGCTCGACGACATCGTATCCGAAATGTCAAAGAAGATTAGCTCTTCATATTTTGTCATCTGTTTTTTCAGAAACTCTTCTGCTTCTGCAGGAGACATCGCCGCCGTCTTTGGCGTCTTCTTTGTCCGGTCCGACCATTCATAAATATCCTTTGGAAGAATGTCCACGCCATCCAGATATTCCTTGTCGTCAAGGATTACGTGGAGCGGCAGAATGGATATGTCATACCGGTCCGTCAGTTCCTTTGAGAGATCACACGTACTGTCTGAAGCTATGCCTATCTTTCCCATGATTATCCTCCCCGGCATCATTCGACGCCAATTCAAGTATAGTCATTTTTTGCTCTTTTTTCAAGCCTTTTAGTCATTCTTACGAGTTTGACGAAAACAAAAGAGTATGCCATAATAAGAAGGAAGTATCTAGAAATCACGGGGAAACCGGGGAGGAATTCTCATGAAAACGTTTCACGGAAAGGGTATCAGCAATGCCATTGCCATTGGAAGCGCATTCGTCATTTCCAAGCAGCGGGGCGACGCCCTGCGCCTCCAGATCGACGACGCGGAGGCAGAGCTTGCGCGCCTTGACAAGGCCTTGGCGCTCGCAAAGGAACAATTGCAGAAGATTCGAGACGCCGCCCAAGCGGAGACGGATGATGCTCATGCCCAGATCTTTGAGGCACATCAAATGCTCCTTTCAGACGAAACGTTCCTTGCCTCCATTCGCAAGCTCATCGAAAAAAGGCATTGGAATGCGGAATATGCCATCACGCTCACGGCTGACGAGCTGGCATCCCAATTTGCCCTCATGGATGACGAGATCATCCGCGAGCGGGCAAGTGACGTTAAGGACGTGGCAAACCGTCTGATCACCTGCCTTGGAACCTCAAAAAAAGAACAGCCCAAACCGACTTCCCCCAGCATCATTTGCGCGGAAGACTTAACGCCCAGCGAGACGGTTGCATTGGATAAGCACGTGGTGCTCGCGTTTGTCACGGCAAAGGGCTCTGCCACCTCCCACGTAGCAATCCTCGCCAAAAGCATGGGCATTCCCGCAGTGCTCGGCGTGGGGGATGCATTCCTTGGCAGCTTGCAAAACGGCATGCAAATGATTGTGGACGGCGTGACCGGCGAGGTGTTCCTGGATCCCGATGACGAGACGAGAAACCGCCTTCTCCAAAAGCAAAAAGAATTATCGAAGTCCATGGAGCGCTTGTTGCTCCTTCGCGGCAAGGAAACTAAGACCATCGACGGAAATCAGATCAAAATTCTTGCCAACGCCGGAAACCTTAGCGACGTAGAAGCCGCCCTGGCAAATGACGCCGATGGCATAGGCCTGTTCCGCAGCGAATTCCTCTATTTGGAGAGCGACGATTATCCCTCCGAAGAACAACAATTCAACGCGTATCGTCAGATCTTGGAGCGCATGGGGGACAAGGAAGTCATCCTTCGAACGCTGGACGTGGGCGCCGATAAACGCATTGATTACTTTCACCTGGAAAAAGAAGAAAACCCTGCCCTTGGGATGCGGGCCATCCGTCTTTGCTTAAAGCGCCCTGAGGTCTTCAAAACGCAGCTTCGCGCGCTCTACCGCGCTTCCGCGTACGGGAACCTTAGCATCCTGCTTCCGATGATCACCAGCGTCTCCGAGGTGGAACGCACCAAGAGCATCTGCGAAGAGGTCAAGCTCTCCCTCCAAAAGGAAGGCATTCCCTTTAATGACAAGACGAAGCTTGGCATCATGATCGAGACGCCTGCTGCCGCCCTGATCAGCGATCAGCTGGCGCGGCTTACGGACTTTTTCAGCATCGGCACCAATGACCTGACGCAGTACGTGCTCGCAATGGACAGGCAGAGCGCGGGGCTTGACGAATTTCGTGACGTGCATCACGACGCGGTGCTGTACTTGATAAAAATGGCGGTGGAGAACGCTCACCGCGCAGGCATTCCCGTTGGCATCTGCGGCGAGCTGGCCACGGACGAAGCCCTCTTAAAGACTTTCCTGCGCTTGGGCATAGACGAACTCTCCGTATCCGCGTCCTACATACTGCCGTTGAGAGACGTGATCCGCAAACTCGACCTGACCAATGCTTAATCCCTAAGCTCGGCCCGGCCAATGCTTCGTTTGTAAATAAGGAGGTATCTATGGGAATCATGGACGTTTTTAAGAAAAATGAGGACCGTCCCGGCATGGTTAGCCAAGCCGTCTGTGGCGGCACGGACCACAGTCATGACGAGAATGCCCCCCAGGAAATTCACTCCACGGATCTGCTGCTTTTCAAAATCAGAACCGGAAACGGATTACCCTCGCGTTATCCTTCCGAAATCCAGGCCAACGTGTATGCCGCAAAAACAGAACAGGGGATCTATTTGTATTCGCTCGAATCCGAGCCAAGGTATGCACTGTTGGATGCGGATTGTGATTTCCTTTCGCGTCTGGACGTACTGACCAAGGAACAAAACCTCATTGAGGATAACGGCCGTCACAGCTTCACTCACGGTCTTCCTGAAGATTTTGGCGGCGCCGTTGACGTCCGCTATGCGTCCGGAGAGTATATCTCCAAGAGCTGCAACCAGTCTCCCGTCATCACCATTCCGGCAGACAAAGCCGTCCGGGAGCTCTTTTCGCTTGCATTTGAGAAATATCCGAGGGCGCCGCTGCCTGACGCCTCAGAAATCTTGGCCGTGGAGCACAGGGAGGACAGCAAATTTTCCCATACCCTGATTCGCCTTGAATCCACGCAGACCGGTGCCAGAATTTACGACAAGGCCAAGTATGCAACCTCCGATACCGTCTGTCAGCACGAGAAGGCGCTGGATGCCCAGGCATTCGACCGCATTAGGGAAGATGCCAAGAAGTATTGTGCTTTGGGGCTGGTAGGTCTGGAAAAATATCATCCAAACGTTGCCGGTCTAGGGACAAGCTCCCTTACTTATGAGCTTGCCGGCGGCGCGCGCATTACCATCACGCAGATCTATGGCATACCGTCAGGTGCGGAGAAGCTTGTATTTGAGACGAAGCTCTACTTGGATTCCCTGTTAAAATAAAACTTTCAAAGATTTCGTACCATTAGATTTCGCATCGCCAGATTTCATGCAACAAGAAAACTATATACAATAACAAATGCCGGGGTATTGCCACCCCGGCATTTTTGCGTCACTTACTTATCATTTTTCCGTCAATCTCTGACCGTACCTGATCACTCAAGCTCATGCTCGATGTGAAGAAGCTCATGAGACTTGTGAGACAGAGGCTCGCCGAGGAAGTCCTGATAGAGCTTGATAACCTCGGGATTCTCATGGGAGTAACGGATGTTGTTCTTCTTGTCCAGGCCATACAGCACGCCCGCACGCTCTGCCACGTCGGGTCCGTCGTGATGGATGGGCTGACCGCCGCCGTTGACACAGCCGCCGGGACATGCCATGATCTCCACGAAATCATACGTCACTTCCTTGTTGCGGATCGCATCCACAAGCTTTCTCGTGTTGACAAGACCGCTGGCAACGGCAACCTTCACGGGCGTTCCCGCAATGTCAAAGCTTGCTTCCTTCCAGCCCTGCAGGCCTCTTACGTCCTTAAACGCGTCGGGATCCGGATTCTCCTTCGTCACGAGATAATATGCGCTTCTGAGGGCTGCCTCCATAACACCGCCGGTGGCTCCGAAGATCACGCCTGCACCGGTACCGGTCCCAAGAGGTGAATCGAAGTCATCCTCGGGGATCTCCTCAGGATTTACAAAGAACGTCTTGATCAGACGGTTCATCTCTCTCGTCGTCAGAACGGCATCCACGTAGTCTCCGCTGTTCTTCCACGTGATCTCCTTCTTCTTTGCCGTACAAGGCATGATGGACACGCAGAAGATCTTATCCGGCTCAACGCCAAGCTTTTCTGCAAAGTAGGTCTTTGCGATGGCGCCAAACATTCCCTGGGGCGATTTTGCGGAAGAAAGTCTCGGCAACATGTCGGGATACTCACTTCTCATGAAGTGAACCCATCCCGGACAGCAGGAGGTGAACATGGGCATCCCGGATTCCTTGATCTCAGGGAGTCTCTGAAGCAATTCGCTTCCCTCCTCCATGATGGTCAGGTCTGCGGAAAACGTCGTGTCAAAAATGTAATCAAAGCCTGCATTCCGAAGGGCGCCAACCATGCGCTTTTCGGTGGCAAACGCCTTCGTCAGGCCAAAGTCCTCTCCCCAGGTTGCGCGAACCGCCGGAGCGATCTGCACTACGGTGATGATTTCAGGATTTTCAACGGCAAGGAGTACCTTCGTCACGTCGTCGTGCTCTCTCAACGCGCCCACGGGACAATTGACGATGCACTGACCGCAGATGGTACAGTTCACGTCACAGAACTGCTTGTTGTCGCGCACGCCAACCGTCGTATAGGAACCCGTGTTGACTACGTCCCACACGTGCATTCCCTGTACCTTGTCACAGGTCTGTACGCAGCGCATGCACTTCACGCACTTGGAACTGTCGCGAATCAATGGGCTGTTTCTGTCCCATGCCTTCTCCTCGGGTATGTTCTCATAGCCAAGCTTCGTGATGTTTAAGTCATTCGCGACCTTCTGAAGCGTACAATTTCCGCTTCTCACGCAGGTCGTGCAATTCGTCTTGTGCTGGGACAGAATCAGCTTTACGTTGGTCTTTCTCGTAACCCTTGCCTTTGCGCTGTTGGTGTGAATGACCATGCCTTCGGTCACCACGGTGTTACACGCTGTTACGCATCTCTCCACGCCTTCCACCTCGACAACGCAGATTCGGCAGGCGCCGATCTCATTGATCTCCTTCAGGAAGCAGAGCGTGGGAATGTTGATGCCGACTTTTCTGGCAGCTTCCAGGATTGTAGTGCCGTCTTCCACGGACACGGGCTTATTGTCTATTGTTAAATTTACCATCTGCTCTGTCTACCTCCCCTAAATGATCCGAATCCGAAGTTATCACATCGTAAGCACCTGCCGGACTCATGGCAGGCCTCCTCACAGGAATAACCCTTCTCAACGGGATCAAAATCATCCTTGCGGTCAAAGGCGTCACGCATGGGCACCTCTGCACGGCCACAGGGCAGCTTGTCATCGTGAGTCGCGCGCGGAATGTCGATGTCCGTGGTGATCACGTGATGGAATCCAAGGTACTCGTCAATGTTTGCAGCCGCAACCTTACCTGCCGCAATGGCACGGATAACGGTGGCGGGACCGGTCACGCAGTCACCGCCGGCAAAAATGCCTTCGGAGGTCGTGATCTTGCCGGTATCCTGTGCGGCAAAGGTTCCGCGCTTTACGGGAATGCCGGTCTCCTCAAAGTATTCGGTCGTGATACCCTGACCGATGGCAACGATGATGACGTCGCTGTGAAGCAGGATCATCTCCTTGTTTGCCTTCTTCGGCGCGGGCCTGCCGTTTACGACGTTGCTGATCATCTGGGGCTGCATCCAAAGGCCAACCGCATTGCCTTCGCCGTCCACTTCCACCTTGACGGGAGCCATCAGCTCAAGGATGTCGCAGCCTTCTGCCTCGGCGCTCTCGATCTCCTCGCGGAGCGCGGTCATGTCTGCCTTACGTCTTCTGTATACGATGGACACCTTGGAAGCGCCCAGTCTGATGGAGGATCTCGCCACGTCCATTGCAACGTTTCCGCCGCCGACCACCACGATCTCCTTGCCCTTAAAATCAGGATATACGTCGTCACCGATGCCGCGCAGCATGGATACTGCAGAGATCACGCCGTTCTTTGCGTCCTCGCCCTCAATGCCAAGCTTCTTGTCGATGTGTGCGCCGATGGCAACGAAGCATGCGTCGTATTCTTTTACGATCTCGTCCATGGAAATGTCCTGTCCTACGCTGATATCAGTACGGACTTCAATGCCGGTGGAAAGGATCTGCTTGATCTCTGCGTCCAGCATGGTTCTGGGAAGTCTGTAGTTGGGAATGCCGTAGCGAAGCATGCCGCCCAGCTTTTTCCTCTGCTCGTAGATCGTTACCTTATGTCCCATCAAGGACAGGAAATAAGCTGCGGAAAGACCGCCGGGGCCGCCGCCAATGACGGCTACCTTCTTACCAGTCGCCTTTGCGCATTCTGGTACGGGAACTTCGCCGGCATGATCAGCCGCCATCTTCTTCAGACCGCGGATGTTGATGGCCGCATCCACCAGATTTCTCTTACAGTGATTCTCGCAGGGATGCTCGCAGACGTAAGCACATACGGACGGAAGGGGATTGTCCTTGCGGATCAGCCGGATGGCATCTGCATAGCGCTCCTCGTGCACAAGCGCGATGTAACCGGGAATGTCCACGTGTGCAGGGCACATGTTTACGCAGGACACCGGCTCGTTAGAATTACAAGAACAATGACCCTCGCGAATGTGGGTCAGGAAATCATCACGGCACCCGTCCAGGCACTTCAACGCGATTTCAGCAGCGCCATAACCAACGGCGCAGTCAGCGGAGAGATAAATGGACTCTGCGGTGGATTTGATCAGATCGAGCTTACGCTCGTCCGCCCTGTTGTTCAGCACGTCGTCGAACAACCTCGCCAGCTGGTTTAAGCCAACGCGACAGGGCACGCACTTACCGCATGACTGGGCAAGACACATCTTAATAAAAGACGACGTCATGTCCACCGGACAGGCACCCGTGGGATTCGCCACGATCCTGCGCTCCAGATCCTTGGAAAGAGATTCCACGGTCACCTGGGACTGATTCTCCTTGATCAAAGTTAACCTACTCAAAGATCTTTCCTCCTCAATACTATTTTTTCACCCAGTGGGTTTCAAAAAGAAGCCCATATTTAGGGTTATTTTATCATATTTTGCCATCTTAAACAATCTTTTTTCTCATTTGTAAGCGTTTACTTTACAACTATTTTCCCACCTTCTTAGAAAATCTTAAGAAAAAAAATTTGTTATGAGTTGAAACTGTATTTTTCACGTGCTAAGATAATTGTATAAAGGTATGCAATTCCATGAAAATATAGGAGGTAACGCTATGTGGGGTATGTCAGTTGGTGAATTTTTGACCGTGATCGCCATTGTTCTGGTGATTCTGGGCGTTTTCGTGGCAGTGATCTTTGTGATCGCCAAGAAGGAAAGCGCAAGTCTGGAAGATCTTCTCGCCTCCATTCCAGAGGAATACAAAGAAGCCGTAAAGGCTGAGCCTTATCAGCCCATGGACGGCGCCGGCATCAAGTGTGCAACGCGCGGACTGATCGGTTCCATTGATACCAATGGTGAGAAATCCAAAGTGCGCCTGGTCTTTTACAACGAGGCTAGAGAAGGCTTCTATGATCAGACCACCACGATCCGCACGTCCGAACTCAACGGAAAGGGCTTGAAGCTTTACGACCTCGTTCCCTGCCAGATGAAGTACGACAAGGAATATCACATTCACGAATTTAAGAAGATCATGTAACTTAAGAAAGCAAAAGGTGTCGCGGATAACCGCGGCACCTTTTTTGTCGGTATGAGTTACGAGAGTTTGGGTTAGTAGACACGTCCCGTGACCCATGCTTTTATCACATACGGGATTCATGACAGGTAAGATACAATATTTGATATCTTTGGGATACCTTTTCAAGAAAGACCTTGGCGCCATTTAGATGCGCTTCGTCAAGGCCGGCAAAGGGATCGTCCATGATCACGAGAGGACGTTCCTTTTCATACATCACGTCAAGCAGCGCCATGCGGATGCAAAGACCAATGACCTCGCCAAAGCCTTCACTCTGGGTTTCAACGCCGTGATACTCTCCTGCTTCCTTCCGGAAAATATTCACGTCCGCGTCAATCTGGAATTCACTTCCGTCATCCTCCGCCGATCCCGTGAGTAGCCGGTAATATCCGTCAAAGGCCGTCTTGATCGGCTGCACGTACTTGGCGATAAACCTTTCCTTCGCCGTCTTTAAGTATTCCTGCGTCATCTCCACAAGATGATAACGCTTTTTCGCCTCCTCGCGGCGCTCCGACAGCACGTCAATGCGTTCCTGCTTTTCCCGCAAGCTTTCCGCGTCCGCGTAGGCATCCTCGAGATTACGGTTATAGGCACTCACGTTCTCGTGAATCTTTGTCTCTTCTTCCGACAGTTGCTTCCGCTTCTCCCGGATCTCTTCTTCCCTCTGCCGGATCTCTTCCTCGGAAAGCAGTTTTTCCTGCTCCGCTTCCAGTTCCGGATGCTCTTTTTCAAAAGCATCAAGATCTGCCTTCGCCGTCATCTCCTCGCGGCATTCCTTCTCATATGCCGTAAGCCTCTGGAGCGTCTCGCTGATCCATCCGTTTATGGCTGCGTGATCCGTCTTATCCATCCGGAGTTCCATCTGATCCATGAGCTTTTTGAGCTCTCCGTCGATCTGTCCTGATTCCTCCGAAAGCTTTTTCTTCGTAAACTCCCTCTCTTTTTCTTCCTGAAGAAGCCCTTCATATTCCCTCACGCGGTTCTTGATCTCGTACAGCGTGCCTTCTGCCTTCACCCTGTCGTAGGTTAGCTCGCGGCTTTCGAAAAATTCCCGGAGTTCTGCTTCCATTCCGTTGATCCGCTTTTCCTGTTCCCGCGCATCCTTCTCAAGATCCGTCAGATGATCCATGCCCTCCTGGATCTGACGACGGAGCATCTGCTCCTCCCCAAAGGGAACGCTTTCCTGCACCGAACGGCGAAGGAGCGGGATCATAAGGATCACAATGCCCACAACCAGCGAAATCGCCGCCGGAACGTAAACCAACTGATTCCAATGGAGCAAGAAAGTACCCACGCCTGCCAAAATGCCAAGAAGCGTAAGCAATATGCCAAGGAGCATCAAAAGCCCCTGCTTCTTCCTCTTCTTCGCGGCCTCCAGGCCTGAGGCCACTTCCAGGCGCTGAAGCTCCATCCGGTATCCCTCCAGCTTCAGGTTCTCCTTCTCGATCAGCCCCTCCAGGTTCTGCCTCTGCTGGGTCCTGTTCTGAATGGAATTACACTTTTCAATCTGCGCCGTCATTTCATATTCCTGCGGAACGCCGTGCCTAAAATACTTTCGAAGGCTTTGAAGCCTTTCATTCTCCGGCTGATTGGCAAATCCCGAAAGACGGATCTGCTGTTCTTTTGATCTCTCCGCCTGCGTCTGCAATTGCTGCAGCTCCGCCCGGGTGGGAATCCTCGAACCAAACTCCCGCTTCATCTTCTCCACTGCCGTGCGGCGGTTCTCATACACCTCCGCCAGCTTTTGCAGCCTGCGAAGGTTCACGGCCTTCGTCATTTGCTCGGAAAGACCCTTGTCCTCCGCCTGCAGGCTCTCCTGCTCCGTCTTGATCTTTTCCAGCGCAGCCTTTTCCTGCTCCCGCTGCTGCTTTATTCCATCGATCCTGGCTTGAATAAGACCAGCATTTCCCGCATCCCGCTCCAACTGCCGGATCTCATCCTCCAGTTTATACAGTTCACCTGTTTTCTTCTTCGGCGAATAGGCATTCAGGAAATTCTTCATCAGCTCCTGCGCCGCGTCATAATTACTTAGGTCATCCGTCTGGGAAGCAGATCCGACCTTCGAACTGATGACGCTGTTGATGCCGCGGTAGCGGATCACGTCCCGATCGATAAAGCTGGTCCTCTCAAAGGATTCCCGGTCGATCCCGAAAAGCTCTTCGCCCAGGCGCTCCGAGTAATCATGGCTTTCCAGGAGGGTCTCCGCATCCTGCAGCAAAAAGGTGCTGTCCTTTTCCTTCTGTCCAAAATTCCTGGTGACAAGATAGCGCTTCCCGCCTGCCTCAAACTCCATCGTGCCCCCGAAATACCCTTGATTCCAAGGCTTGAACTTCATCCTGTCATTTTCGGAATAATCCCGTTTTCTCTCGCCGTCCAACCCGTAAAACATCACCCGGATAAAAGCGGCAAGCGTCGTCTTACCCCAGCCGTTCTCCCGGAGCGCTTCGTTCAGTCCCGCCTGAAGATCCACGTCATAATTGGAGAGCGTACCAAAGTTTTCTACGTGCAAATGCAGCAATCTCATGACAGCTTCTCCTCTCCCGACAGTAATCTCACGCCAAGCCGGATGATCTCTGCCGCCTCGTCCTCCGAAAGTTCCCCGGCCTGTACGGCATCCTTCACGCGCCTCACAAACTCGGCCTTCAAGGAAACGTCCAGTGCAAATCCGTCATAGTCCACCTTGGGCTGCGTCTTATTGACCACCTTTACAAAATAAAAGTCTTCTTCCAGTACCTTCTCAATGTATTTCTCATCGAACTCCGCATCCAGGCTGGGCTCTCCCGTGAGAATCACCTTGACCATGTCCTCCTGCGACACGTCCGAATACACGCCTGCCGCGCGCGTGAGCGCTATGGCTTCGTCCGAGGTCACGGCATCCGACGCGTCCACCGTAAGCTCGCGCATCATGCGCTTCGCAAACGGGACAAATTCCGCGTCAATACGCCCGCCCGCAACGTTCAAAAGATAGAATCCGCGCGGTCCGCACTCATCAAAGCCTCTGCCCTCAAGACATCCCGAGTACGCGTAAACGCCTCTTGCGTCTAGCTTTTCCAGCTTCGGCGCATGCACGTGGCCCAGCGCCAGATAATCAATGCCGCGGTTTTTGTACTCCCGCAGGGGAATGACCTCCGCGTCCTTCTTCCCGGCAGTCTCCGTCTCCTGACCGTGAAGCATGACTATGTTAAGCTTCGCCTGATCCAAAAGAAGAGAAGCCGCAAGCTTCTTGTTATTCTCGGCAGTCATCTCCGCCCCGGTGATCACGACACTCGTACCGTCCGTTCCCTGCTGCTCATAGGAAGTCCACTCGTTCTGGAAGAGCTTCAGGTTTTTCGGAAGCTTTCCCACCTTATCCAACACGTCCTGGAGGAAAGAATCCGCATCATGATTTCCGCGAAGATAATAAAACGTGATCCACGGGTGATCCTCAAACACGGCCAAAACGGCATTCCTCGCCGTCGCGGAAACCTTCGCAACGTCAAACAGATCCCCTGCGATCAAAATGGCCTCCACGCCCTGCTTATCGCCATACTGCACCATCTTCTGAAAGGAAAGGAGCAGCTCGTCACGCCGCTGCTTCGCCCGCCTGTCATCCAAATGCCTCTTCAATTTTGAATCCAAATGCACGTCCGCCGTATGTATGATCTTCACTGCTTCACCCTCCTTCTGTATATTCTAACATATTTTTTTGATTTTGTAATGATTATGATTGCGAAACTTACCGTCACGTTTTAAAATATAAGTTAGCAGATCATTTTACCGGCGGCGCGCCTCCCACGGCGCTTTGCAAAAGGAGAAAACATGTTAAGAGTCGACACCATCGGAAAGGTAAATCCCATTGGAAAACCTCACGTCTACTTTGCCGCGCGCAAGGAAGATTACGGATATTTGAACAGCGTGACCAGCAACCTGTTCATGGCTGCCAACGTTGCCGTATACTATGATGACCAGCAGAATTCCAAAAACACGGAAACTGCGGAGCTTCTTCGCATGAACGTGATCGTCGTGATCCTGACGGAGGAACTGCTAAAGTCCCCCTCCGACGTCATGACCCGCATTTTTCCTCTTGCGATCAAGAACGGGATTCCCCTCATGATCCTTGGCATGACTGACAACGTCGGTTATCTTTTGGATGATTTTTGTGAGAAAAACCATCTGGGCAATCATCACGTGATCTTCCCCAACAAAAAGGATCCCGGGCGTACGTTCCTGACAAAGCTCAAGGATTTCCTTGCGGAGCACGCCTTTGGAAATACGGACCGCAAAAAGATCGAGCAGGCCCTGGACGGCAGGATCTTTTTGAGCTACCGCAAGGTGGACAAAGCCCTTGCGTCAGAGGTGATCACGCTTCTTAATGAGGCCAAGTCCTGTGTCAGCTACGGCCTTTGGTACGATGACTACCTGACCGCCGGCGAGGATTTTGATGAGGAGATCCAAACGGCCCTGGACGCATCCGACGTCTTTTTGTTTCTTCTCACAAAGGCCATGCTGCAAAAGGGCAGCTATGCGCTTGAGCGGGAATATGCCCGCGCCGTGGAGGAAGAAAAAACCATCGTGGTGCTCGACGTGATCGAGGGCTCCCATAGTCTGCCGGCAGAGTTAGACGAGGGTGATCCCATTCTCCTGTATGGCGATGCCATTGATGAATTACCCGAACTCATGGTGGAGCTGATGGGGAAACGCGAGCGCACCACCAAGTGGGAGAAAGCGGATCAGAGCTATCACCTGGGCCTCGCATATCAGCGCGGCATCTATAAAAACAGAGACGAAAACATTGCCGTTGACCTCATCCGTGAAGCGGCAACGGCCGGCCACATGGACGCCTGCGACGCCATGGTCAAGATCTGCGTGGATCATTACGACCTGGCCTCTGCTACCGACTGGCAACAGGTTCTGACAAATCATTTTGCCGCCCGCTTCCAGAAAGAACAATCCCTGGATGCCTTAGACCGTTATCTGCACCATCTCAATCTCTTGGGCGAATATCACGGCATGCAGGAAGATTACGAGGGCATGAAAAAATGCTATCAGTCCGTACAGGAGCTGCTTGACCGCGTGGAGGGATGGGATACGGATCCCCGCATCATCGAGTATGCCATCATCGCCGCCGACAAGCTCGGCACGTTTGCGCAGATTGAGCTTCCTTCCGCGGAGGATAAGGCAAGCCAGCTCGACAGGATTGAAGAATACTACAACCGCTCCTTTGAGTACGCAAAACAATTCATGCGCTTTGAGCATTCCCTCAAGGCAAACCGCTTTTGGTACACGCCGCTCATGCGCCTTACGGATCTCAACTGCGAGTGGTCCAATATTCCGTTGGAGGATATCTGGGAAAATTATTATAACATTCTCAAGATGATGTTAAAAACAGACGAGGAATTCTCTTCCTACGAGACGCTCTGTGATCTGAGCGGATGCTACAGGACTCTGACAAAGCTTTCAGAACAATTATGCGCCGACAGGACTCTGGAACTGGCGCTGTGCTGGCTTGAACGGGCTCGTCAGGCTTACCTGACCAGCCGCCACCTGGAGCGCTGTGCAAAATACGCAGAAGCCATGGAATATACGGCCCGGATCCAATACGCGGCCGGTGACCTTGCGGAAGCGATCCGCAACCTCAACAAGGCCACCAAGGCCCGGACGGAGTGCATCTCCGGCAACAAAAAGCTGGGCGTGAACGTTGCTCCCGACGTCATTGCATTATTCAACGATTACGTCAATGACGCCCACATGCAGCTTCGCGCGGAAAACTATGACAACGCAGCCCTCTGCCTTAAGGGGGCTGAGGACGCGCTTCTCGCCTACCCTGAGCTCCTTCGTACCAAGAAAAACCTTATTACCCTGGAGCATCTACGTCAGTATTTCAACTAACGAATCAGGTCAAACTGGGAGTCACGGGGATGCATCACCGCTTTCTTGATTTTATTATGGAAATGACCATCAAAACCACGTCGATGATCAGGGGAACTCCCACCGCCATCAACGTGAAGGCCAGATTGACCAAATACTGATCGAACCAATTACCCGCATCCATGCCCATCACCGGATGCGGGTAAGTCATTTTCGTGCACTTCCACGCGTCAACCGCCTGCCATACAATAAACAGGATTAACAGACTGATTGTAACAATCTTTATGATCTTCCACTTATTCATAAGGATTCCTCCTTATCTTTCCTCGCAGATCTGGAAGGTAAAAAATTTAAGATAGTAACTGGAATCGGCGGCCCAGAGGATTGGGTGATCGGGACCCTGGGTGCGGAATTCCACCTGGCGGAGGCGCTTGTGCGCACCAACTGCCGCCTCCCGGATCGTCTTTGCGAAGAGCTCCGGATCCATGAAATGCGAGCAGGAACAGGTGCAGAGATATCCGCCGTTCTTCACGAGCTTCATGCCGCGCACGTTGATCTCCCGGTAGCCCTTGACCGCCTGCTTGATGGAATTACGGGATTTCGTGAACGCAGGCGGATCCAGGATCACCACGTCATACTTTTCCCCCTTCGCCTCCAATTCCGGCAGAAGTTCAAACACATCGGCGCACTGGAATTTCACGATATCCTCCAGATGATTTAACGCCGCATTCTCTGTTGCCTGATCTACGGCAAGCTGGGATGCATCCACGCCAAGCACGCTGGCTGCGCCCGCAATTCCGGCATTCAATGCAAAGGAACCCGTGTGGGTAAAGCAGTCCAGTACCTTCTTCCCTTTACAGAGCTTGTGGATGCTGGCGCGATTATTCTTTTGATCGAGGAAAAAACCGGTCTTCTGGCCATCTTCCACGTCCACCATATAGTGCACGCCATTCTCAACGATCTCCACCTTCGTTTCAAAGGGCTCACCGATAAAGCCCTTACTAGGCTCCATGCCTTCCTTCAAGCGAACCTTGGCGTCGCTTCTCTCGTAGACGCCGCGGATCTCGATGCCGTCTTCCTTCAGCGCCTTCTTCAAAGCATTGATGATCGTCAGCTTCCACTTGTCGATCCCGAGGGCCAGGGATTCCACCACCAACACGTCCGAAAACTTGTCAATGACGATGCCCGGCAAGAAATCTGCCTCCCCGAAGATCAAGCGGCAACTCGAGGTATCAATGACTTCCTTGCGGTAATTCCATGCATCCCGCACGCGTTGCTCCATAAAAGCCTCGTTGATCACCGCATCCTTCCTGCGGGACAGCATTCTCACGGTAAGCTTGGAATTCGTATTGATAAAGCCCTGCCCCATGACGTAACCGTCAAAGTCATGCACCTCAACCACGTCACCGTTTTCAAATTCTCCCTCAATCTTTGCGATCTCATTGTCATAGATCCAGGCACCGCCCGCCTTGATCGTGCGGCCCTCGCCCTTTTTCAAAATCACCACTGCCATGATTCTTCTTCCCCTTACTCTATATTTGTTGCTTTTTTATCCAGCTCCACTGAAGAAAGCAACATGTATCTGCAAATACTTCTGCCACGTTGCCTTTTCAACCCAGAGAATTCTCCTTGCGCGATCATCTACGGCGGAATTCGCTTTTTTCATTTCCCGCTGTCGTAAGTGTTCATTTTACTTGATTTCCTACGGCGGGATTCGCTTTTTTCCATTTTCCGCTGTCGTAAGCGTTATTCTTGCTTGATTTCCTACAGCGGGATTTACTTTTTTTCATTTTCCGCCGTAGGTGATAATCTGGCATGCCGGAATTCCTCTAAATTGTGATTCTGTAAGCCAATACGCTCCTCTGCCACACGATATGCAGACCATAATAATCCAACCAAACCCCGATCAAGCAAGCAAGTCATCTCATCAATCCTCAATTCGTCATCACATAACCGTGACGGACTCCACTGCCCAGTCTGCGTCCTCGATCCGATAGGTGCCGCCGCAATAAGGACAAGTCTTGTTCTTCGTGGCGTCAAAGCTTGCATGACAGATCGGGCATTCCAGCTTCTTGATGGAGAAATTGTATTGGATCGGCACGTTCAAGTTCTTCACAAGCGTCACGCGAAGCTTTTCATTGACGCCCACCCTGACCCTTCCGTTCGTCACGTAAGCATTCTCCAGAAAGACGTCCACCGTCACGTGAAGATATCCGTCCTGCTCCTTCATGCCCTTATAGCCCATGGCGCCGCGGAATATGACGTCCACTAAATCCTGAAAGCGGCCTCCCAAGGGACCTCCCACATAAAAAGGCAATTCCTGCGGATCCTTTGCAAACATGATCATCTTAAGAAGGGCAACCGTCTTTCCCGTAAGATACTCATAAGAAAATTCCGGACTATACTTCTTCATGAACAGTTCAAACCGCTTTCCTGCGCCGATGGCGCCCATCATGGGCACGGTCTTCCCCGCTTCAAAAAATAGTTTGAAAATCAGGGATATGCTCGCAAGGAAATATCCCATCACAACGCCAAAAAAAGCTGAACCCAGGATCGTGGCGATCAAGCTTCCGATCCTCAGGGGACTGAATTCTCCCCGAACCGCCATGCCGATGAGCATCGCGATGAGAATAACGACACCCGTTCCAATCATGAACTTCATGAGATAATACTTCATTTCATTCCCCGCGAAGGAAAAATCCTTAACCAGGTAATGACTTGTGATCTTCGGATAGAGCTCGCTCATTTGAAATCTCGAACCACAGTACTGACATCCACCGAGAAGATCCTTGATCTTGGAGGGCGCGCCGCACCCCGGACAAACGTAAATCTCGTCCTCTACGTTTACGCCGCCGATCACGTCCGTCTTGGTCTCATAGATGGTCATTTTGCTCTTTTGGCGAAACGGCCTGCCGTTTCCAACCGCTATGTCGCGCTCCCACATGGAAGTGTAGTACGCGACCTCACTGACGTAATGCTTGTCCTTCCACTTCCGGGGCAGGTTTTGACCGTTCGACGTAAAGCCTCGCGGCGTGATATGATAACGGAGTTTCGTTCCTTTTTCCCGCAGGCGCACCTGTTGAAGCTTCAAGGCATATCGCGTGTCCTGATCACCCTCGGTCAGCTCCTTCTCGCCGCTCATCGCCTCGTCAAGCTGCTCTATAAAACGCTCGTAGATATTGTTGCTGTCCGCTCTCCAAACGACCTGCTCTTCCGCTGCCATCCTTCCATCTCCTTCCCGCAAGAAATATCGACAAATCTAAGCTATGAAGACTCATTTCGAGATTATCTCGATTGCGGTCATGCTCTTGTTTCCTTGACCCATTTCAAGATTTTTTCGATTGAGGTCATATCCCGACAATCATAAAGATATCTTCACTACTATGAAGCATATCACGCACGCCATGTTTTTACAATGAAAAAAGAACCGTCACTGAAAAGTGACGGTTCTGCTGCCCTCAATTAAACTTTAGTTTTCGGAGAAGCATCCGTAATTCTTACCACAATCCTTCGATCGTACCGGCTCCGCAGGCAAAAGGTCCGGGGATGACGTTTACGCCTCTGGAATCCCCTTTGTAGTCACGATCAAAGATAATGTCCGTTCCGTCAGGATTCTCAAAAGGCTGCTCCGGCTCAAAGGCCTTGCCAAGCACGTCCGTGTTAACCATGCTGCAGGTGAAGTCCTTGATGAGATCATACACGTTCGTCTTCAAAACAGGCTTTCCGCCATTCTCATCAATCTCCACAAATGCCGCGTCCGCATCATTGACAAGTCCGTTCTTCTCATTCTTCCATGCCTTCGCGCCATTTAAGTAAACGTTGCCTGCACTCCAAACGGGAAGATGTCTGTGATGATACTTGTCAAGCTTGCCCATGTCAGGCGTATCGGTATCCATGTCAAACCAGGAAATCCACTCGTCATAGGTCGGATACTCCTCAAATACGTGCGTTCCAACCTCATAATTGTCTTGATCCTTGTCTTCCTTGTCAGAAGGCCACTTCTGGATAAAAATGTTGTTGTAAAATCTGTCATCACCGTGAAGGATCGTCATAAAGCCGCAAACCTCCGTGCGATGGGGAATGTGATACGGCGTATACCTCTGACGAAGCTTACCCTCTACCATGTTGTCACAGCCTGCCCCGACAAACGTAAAGCTGCCGCAGATCAGGTTATGCACCATCGCAACGCCCTCCGTTGCCATGCGGAGCGATACGTCGGACAGCAGAATGTTATTGTCGATCAGCGTCGGGCCATGTCCCACCTCAACAAAAATGTCCTGACTCTCCATGCCGCCGCCAAGACGCTTTGCGAAGGCCGGCCGCTGATTATCATGCAAGAGATTCTGCGTGATGCGCGTGCCCTGTGCCTCCCAGTCCGTCCAGATGCCCATGGTACAGTGATGAATGTAATTCCTGCGCATCGTTACGTCAATGGCCGCATGCATCTTGATGCCTGCGATCTCCGCGCCGCCAAGCTCCATCATGTTGTTGATATGATGAATGTGGTTATCCTCAATGATCGAGAACACGCCGCCCATGCGACCAATGATGCCGCCCTGCTCGCAGTTGTGGATGTTGTTGCGGCGGATGATATGACTGCCAACCTTCTCCTTCAGCCATCCATGATACTGGCCGCGGCAAACCGCGTCGCGCTCCATCTGCGTTGCGCTCTTTACATGCTTGAAGGTGAAATAATGATCATTTGCGGGATCATAATACTTACCGATACAGATGCCGGCGCACTTACTGTCACTGATCTCGCAATCCTCGATGATCCAGCCCTTCGACCAGTTCGGGCCGATCATGCCGTCCTGGAATGCCGCGGGAGGCGCCCAGGTCGTTGCTGCCTTGCTGATCTTAAAGCCGCTGACCGTAATATAGCCAACGCCCGTCTTTGAAGGGAAGAAGCACTCCCTGCGCACATTGATCTCCACCGTCTCCTGATTCGGATCCTTGTCCTGGAAATTCACGTAAAATACCGTGCGGCCCTCAGCCTGCTCCGCATACCACTGATAAACGGAATCCTCCGGCACCCAGGAAGTCTCGGACTTCTTCGCTTCCTTGCAAGCCTCAATGCTTGCTGCCTCATAGAAAGCCTTGCCATTCATATATACGCAGCCCGTATGTTTGGAACGACCCGCAAAATACCAGTCACCATATACGTAGGTCGTATAGGGATTATAATTTCCAAAAATGCCATTGTCCACGCTGGCGGTCCAAACGGTGCCGTCATACTTCTTCCAGCCAGTCAAAAGCTCCGCGCCCGTAATATGCGCGCCAAGGGGCTCAACGCTCTTGTAAGAGATCCGGGCCTCCTTCGTTCCCGCGTTCTTCGGGTCCACGTACTCGCGATACGTTCCCGGATACACCAGAACCTCATCGCCAGGCTGTGCCATCTTCGCTGCGTCACTGATCCGCTTGAAAGGCATCTCCTTGGAACCATTTCCGTCGCGGCCCGCTTTTGCGTTTACGTACCAAATCATGTCTGTTGTCCTCCTTTTTCCATACAGTTTTGCTCTAACCCTTTATCCAGGCCCGTCTGCCGCAGGCCTTCTCCTGCGCCGGGCTACTACTCAATTCCCATAATGCTTATCCGCCGCAGCTCCGTTACGCCATGCTCATCAGGATTGCCCTGCAGGGAGCTCCATCAGAGCCTCCAAGGTTCAGCGGCGCACAGTTTAGCAGATACGTGCCCTCATCCACCTCGCCGAGCCGGATGCCCTCCAACAGCACGATCTCCGCCCCCAGCATGATCAGATGCACTGCCATCGGCGCATCCTCCGGGCCAACGGTCTGCGACTCATTGCCATACAAAAGCAGTCCCGCCTCCGCGAACACCTTCGCCGCATCCTCCGTAACCACGGCCTTCCCCTTCACGAGAATCCTCCGCGCCGCCTGGGAATCCGTCTTCCGAGCTTTCTCCAGGATTGCCATGGCATCCTCCGCCGTAACGTCACCATTATGCTCCGCAACGTAAGCCGGCCCGACAAAACGCTCCAGCGCCACCTGCTCGATCGTCTTCCCGCCCTTTATGAAATGATAGGGGGCATCCACGTGCGTTCCGTTGTGCGCGCACATCTGAAACGCCGTCAAATTACAGACGTCACCATTGGCGATCTGCAACATCACGTGCTTCTCCGGCGCCGGATCCCCGGGATATACCTTACACGAAAACACTTCCTGCGAGATATCATATACTTTCATTGCCCTACCTCCATTTCTGACTTACGTTCCAGTCCAAATCACTGTTTTTATATTATAGCACACAAAGGCTCCCGTCGCCTACAATTTTCTGTCATTTTGCCCTTGACATTTACTACTTTTTTATATATTATTTTACTGTTACCAAGGCGGCGCGTGGCTCAGCTTGGTAGAGCGCTGCGTTCGGGACGCAGAGGTCGCGTGTTCGAATCACGTCGCGCCGATTAGAAAAAGGGTATGTGGTTTTTCCGCATACCCTTTTTCTAATCCTCGTACCTAAATCAAATATGTAACCTCTCTCGGACAGAACACACGCGTTCGGGCGCAGAGGTTGCACATCGTCCGGGGGACGATGGCCTGCAACGACCGGAGCGAAGCGGAGATCACGACGTCCGGGGGACGTCGGAATTGAGCCGACCGGAGCGAAGCGGAGACCGCGTGTTCGAATCACGTCGCGCCGATGAAAAACGGGACATCACGCAAATGATGTCCCGTTTCTTGTTTGTCCTTTATTCACAATATTCTTAGTTGTTTTTCGTAGGAAAACGTTTCCTGTTTGTTCATTTTTCTGTCTCCCTTTTTCCTCTAATTTCTCCTTCGAAAATCGCTTTTTTCTACGAATTTTTCTACGAATTTGTTGAAAAATTCGTAGAAAGCCATATGTTATATTCTTTTCCGGCAACATATCTTTCAACTGTTAAGCGCCATATCCTCGTCCCAGTAGATCTTCTTTTCGCGGAGCATAAACATTATGTCGTCATCTCCAAATAATCTGAAATGATTTAAGTCAACGCCGACGTTAAATCCAAACGGCTTCCAAAGCCCGCCGTATCTGTGTGTGTGGCCAAATAAAGTCTGGTACTCTTTATCGTGGTCAGTTGGCTTATGCGTAAGGAAAAACCTTTCGCCCTGAATATCGACGTAAGCATCCCTTAAAACATCTTGAAACTTAAACGCGGGATCCGTCAGGCAGTATTCTCTGAACCTTTCGAAATCACCGCCGAAGACATCTCTGATAACGCGGCCTTCCGATGTCCCGGTAATAAGAATTACGTGTGCATTGATCAGCTTTGATACTGCAAGACCGCTGACGTAATCCTTCTCCGTCGCATTGTAATTGCAAAAGTCGCCGATGGCATAGATTGTGTCATCCGATGAAGCCTGCTCATTCCATATCCTGACTTGCTCAGCCACGTATTCCGCATTATCTTTGAACGGACGGTTGTCGCGCTTTAATACTGAGAGGGAATCGGAACCGAAATGTGAATCTGCCGTATACCAGTTGTTCATTGCACGCTACCTCCGTTAGCAACAGCATGCATTAACCATAATCTGTTTTCGTCACCAAAACTTGCTTCTTCAGTATAACAAAAATGGAAACTCCGGTCAATCACAGCCTATCTTCCAATGCTCTCAATAAGACCGAGGATTTCCTCCGCACTCAGTGAAAGCGGCTCAATTCCGACATAATAATCACCATACTGAACGCAGAAGTATCCGTTTCCGAGATTTCCGCTTTGCAACTCACTTCGTACCTCTTCCACCGAATAAATTTCAGCACTTGTATCCGGCATGAAAGAGAAAACGTTGATTCTAAACTCTTCGCCCAGATCATGAGCGTTTGGAATCACTTCAGCTCCCTCTTCCTTAGGCAATGCCTTAGCGCCTTTCCCCGTACGGTAGGTGATTAATAGTCTCTTATAGATCGTACCGTCATTCATGGTCGTAACGTAGAGACTTGCCTGATCAAAATGAAAACCGTCAGGAAGCTTGGTTGGCAGGTAATCCCTTAGCCCTGCTTCACCCTGAATTTCTGCTTCACTGATCTCATTACAATCTGCATTCCGAACGTCATCACGATTTCTGTCTGCCGGTAAAACGGCAACGCTATATAGGCTTCCTTCATTGATGCCACCCGAAACCGGCTGCTTCCGGCCAGTGCCAGCATCCGTCTCTCGTAAATACTTTGGCATAATCGTAAGTGCACCGACAGCCACGAGACAAAAGCAAGCTGCTATGGCTCCCCACTTTGCCCAGGTATTCTTTTTCTTCACGCCAACGTATTTTTCAGCCTTTTCGATAAGCCGATCGTCAACATGTGCAATACAGTCCAATTGGTTCTTTCTCATAATGAATAACCCTCCTTGATAAGGTACTCCCGGAGTTCCTTACGAATCCGGAATAATGACGTTTTTACCTTACTATCGCTGATCGATAGGCGCTCAGCTATTTCTGCCACGGTGTCCATATAGAAATATCTGCGCAGGAACGTGACTTGTTTTTCATCGGACAAAGTGTACAGAAAACGGCTGATTGCTTCTCCAAGGAGCTTGGCTTCCACTTCATCTGCAACGTCACTCATCGCAGGGATGCACGTTTCAAGCTCATCCGTGAGCTCAACAACGTAACCGGTTCGCTTTAGCCTTGTGCGTTCACGACAGCGATCGATGGAGCATGCGCGGGTAATCTTTGCAAGAAATGCGAAGAAGTAATCCTTCGGTTCACTCGGCGGTATTCGTTTCCATGCTTCCATATAAGTGTCATTTTCACACTCCTCGGACGTTTCCCTGTCTCCTGTGATCCCATATGAAATCGCGCGAAGCCGGGAACCGTACTTATCGGCCGTTTGCTGGATTGCATTCTCATCCCGATGAAAATATAGCTGAATGATCTTATCATCTTCCATAAGCACTGCCCTCCTTTCACTGATAGTTTTTTGAAGGCCTTCACCCTCCTTATCGGTTTCTTCACAGAGTTGGTTACGCGTCCATGAAAAAAACTCTCCAAAAAAGGCAGTCCCACGTAGGACTGCCCTTGCAAAAATATGGACTCTCAGGCTACGATAAATACCGCTCAGCAGTTATGCAACAATGCCTGCACTTTATCGCGTTTCTCGTATAAAACACAACCACCCTTGTGATCATCGGCCAGAAGATCACCCGATCTTAGAGCAATAAACAACTGAGAATTCATTGCCTCCTTCAGACTCTTGTCACGAACGTTGACGTCCGAAAACGGCGAGAACGGACATGGTTCGGCTCCGCCGTGAGAATTGACGTGGAAAAAGCCTCTGCCGGCTGCAAGGCATCCATGTTACTGATCAGGCGGTCATACACCCCCTCACCCCTTCTTGCGTCCGTCACCTCTCTTTTTCCCTCTATGCTCATGATGGGGATCAGATTCCGCGACTGATCAAACGTCTCGAGATATTTGTCATCTATGAAGGTTCCGTTTGTAAAGATCGGGAACAATATGCTCTGATGCTTTCCGGCGGCTTCGATTACGTCACGCCTAAGCATGGGTTCTCCACCCGCCAGCAGTATGAAACTGATTCCCAGATCATCTGCTTCGCTGAAAATCCTAAGCCATTCATCGCTTGACAACTGCTCCACCGGCTCTGCATCTACCGTTGCGTGATTACAGCGCGAATAACAGCCAGCGCAGTGAAGATTACACTTACTGGTGATGCTGGCGATCAGAAATGGCGGAACGTGATCTCCGTTCTTTTCCAATTCTGCCCTCTTTTTTGAAGCTGCCCGGCTTGCGTTTGCAAACTTCAGCATAAAGGCGCTTTCTCTGGGATTCTTTATCGTTGCCTTGATGGCATCGGAAACAATCCGTTCCACGCCTCTTGTCATGTAAGACTGAACGTCAAAATTCTGATCCATTTTTTAATGCTCCTCTTTCGACATTCGCATGCAAACTCCCGCGGCAAAGCCGGTGAACATGCGCTGAATGCCATCTGAAATCCTGTCTTTCAGCGCGAATACCATCGCCGCCCCGAGGCTGGTTCCCAGAAATGGCAACAGGATCCCCGACCATACCTGTACGTTCATATCGTTTCTCTCTCCTTCATACCCCCATTTTAATGATTGTCTGCTTCAGTAATGCCTTTAGCCGCATCATTCAATGCTTTTAGTTCATCGAACACGTTTAGGTTTGTCCGATCCAGTTTCATCGGCGTTACGGAAACAAACCCCGAATAAACGGCATCAACGTCATACTCCATATTAGTTGCTTCCATCCGCAAATCCTTGTAGGCAGGCATATAAAGGTCATTGCCTTGAGGGATAAATTCATCTGCATAATATCGATCCCCCATGCGGGTAATTTTGATTCCTTTGTGATGCAACGGAATGTTTACATTATATAAACTGCTTTTTTTCATCAAATCATGGACGACAAAAAAATCCTTGATTTCGTCCAATGCTTCCATGGACTCACTAAAGCCTCCTGATCTTGTGGAAAGTGCCACTGCCGGAAGTCCATAAGTAGCCGCCTCAAATATTGCTCCCAAGGTGCCGGAGTATAAAATATCGACGCCCATATTCAATCCCTTGTTAATTCCAGAAATTACGAAATCGAAGGAAGTCTGCATGCCCACCAGCGCAAAACGGACGCAATCAGCCGGAGAGGAATCAACCGTATAAACCTTGACGTCCGGGTCATCAACGGGAACCCGTTTTACCTCATAAGCTTTTCGGAATTCAACGCAATGGCTTTTGCCGCTCTGTTCATATTTGGGGACAACAATCGTCACCTCGCCAAATTGTTTTGCCCACTTTGCCAGCGGCAAAAGAACCTCTGAAGAAATACCATCATCATTGGTAATTAATATTTTCATGATTTTACCCTGTGAACATAATCCTTAACATGTTAGATAGTTACTTCCATTCCTCAAAATCTTTCTTAAAGTATACCAAAAATGGATCAAGCGGTCAATTGATCGCTTGATCCATCTGGATTCTTAAGGCAGTTTCTTATTATTCCAGTGTGGCTCTACCACCCCAAAACAATCAACTAACGGATAAAAGCCGACAAAAATCCTCCGCCGGCCTTCAAAACTTTCTAGAGCGTGTGAGCCCGCTCCTCAATATTCTTCTTAAAATTCAAAACCGTATGATTATACTCCTCATCCATATAGGAAGAAGTAATCAGGAAGTCTGCCGTCGACTTATTGTTGGCAATCGGAATGTCGTACACCTGCGCGATTCTAAGCAGTGCCTTCACGTCAGGATCATGCGGTTGCGCCGTCAGGGGATCCGAAAAAAAGATCACAAAATCCACTCTTCCCTCCACGATCTTTGCACCGATCTGCTGGTCACCGCCCAAAGGGCCGGAATTATAGCCGCGCACGGGGAGCCCTGTCTGCTCCGTGATCATCTTTGCCGTCGTACCCGTTCCGCAAAGGAAATGCTTTTTCAGAATCTCCTTGTTAGCATCACACCAGGCGATCAGCTCTGCCTTTTTATTATCATGGGCAATCAATGCAATGTTCTTTTGCTTGCCAATCGTCAACGTCACGAAATTCTGTTCCATTTGTACGTCCCCCATCTTTTGCCGGCCTATTTTCTTCCGGAATCAACTGATTTTATCCGCCCGGTCTTTTGCATCATCCTATCACGATGCCGCCCAATATGCAAGCGGAATCATATTCACGTGCCGTCTTCAAAGTCAAATCTGCGCGTCGGCATATATATGATGATACTCGTCATTGCGATCATTTTAGACTGTTTGGGGATGACCGCGTAAATTTTAATTCCTTTCCCCAGGTTTCCGTAAGCACGTCCAGTTTCCATGCTGCATTTGCCGGGCTGGTAGATGGCATAACCTGCGCCGAGATGCCTGTCTTGGGCTCGATATATTTTTTATACAGTTTTTCCGCCGTCTTTCCATTCACAAGGATCTTCTCAATCGGTGCATTCTTAAGAATCTCACTCAGATCATTCGCTTTGGCATTTCTAATACTTGCATCCGACGAACCGACGATCTCACATTCGGCAATTACGTCCCACAAGGCCAGGTGATGCTTTAATATCAGACGCTTTTTCTCTTCAATTGCGTCCGGTACTTTTTCCTCAAACACTCCTGCAATCACTTTCCAAAAACGGTTTTGCGGATGCCCGTAGAAAAACATTTGCTCTCTGGATTTTACCGAAGGAAAACTCCCCAGGATCAATATCCGTGAGTCCTTATCATAAAGCGGTGGAAACGGATGTGTCAGCCATTCCATTTGCATTCCTCGCATTTCCTTTGTTACGTTTAATAATACATGTTAAATCCAGTTTCCAGTATGTTTGCGTAAGTCCTTCCGGCTTCCGGAAGCATCGGAAGCACATAGTCCTTATTATATCTCACGACGGAGATGCGGTCATAGACACGCATGCCCATATGCGTGAGGCCTCTTTCAAGCTGTGTCAGGCACTCGATCGTCCCGCGCCCCGTGCCGCCGGCGCACGCCATGAGAACGCAACGCTTCTCCGCCAGAAAATGATTCTTTGTGGCGTCACATCTGCGAAGCCTGTCAAAGAATGCCTTAAAGCATTCCGTCATGTCTGACCAGTAGACTGCACTGATCCAAACAATGCCGTCGGCCTCCGCAAGTGTCTTGTAAACCTCCGCGAAGTCATCCTGCAAAACGCAGGAACCATTCTTGTTGCAAGTTCCCCAGCCATTGCCGCAGGCTCTGCAATGCTCTATTTTCTTCCTGTTCAGGTGAATCTCTTCCACCTGCGCGCCAGCCTCCGCAAGGCCTTTCATAAACTGATCCTTACAAGATGCCGTAAGCCCGTCCATGTTGGGGCTCGACCAAATCACTGCCACCTTCTTCATCTTTGTAACCTCCTTTTAATACCCTTTCTTGCGATCCACCCCGTATTTTAACGGTTTTCCTTCCGCAAAGTTCACCAAATCCTCGCAGAACATCGCCACGTTCTTATCCAGCGTGTATTCCAGCGTAAGGTTCCCGGCCACGTGCGGAGTGATCAGCATTCCCTTTGTCTTCCACAACCGGCTCTCCTTCGGCAGGGGTTCCTTCTGGAACACGTCCAGTGCGGCTCCGGCCAAATGGTCTGCCTCCAAGCAATCCGCCAGCGCTTCCTCATCAATGGCCGAACCTCGTCCGACGTTGACTACAAAGGCTCCCTCGGGAAGCGACCATAGTCTTTCACGCGTCAGGATTCCGCGCGTCATGGGCGTATCCGGCAGACTCATGGCCAACAGGTCCGTCTCCGGCAGAATTTCATCCAGCGCATCCACGCTCATCACCTTGTCGAATACCGGATCAGGACAGTTTCCGCTTCTGTTGATGCCCGTGATCTTGGCGGGCTCAAATGCCTTCGCCCTTCTGGCAAAGCACTGCCCTATGTCTCCCGTACCAAGCACCGTGATCCGGCTTCCCCAAAGGGAGCGCTGCGCCCTGGGCTTACCCCAATGGGAGTCTAGCGTCTCTTCATAAAATTCCGTAAGTCTTCGCATCATCATTAACGACGTTGCGATCATGTGCTCAGCGATGCTAACGCCATACGCTCCGGAGGAATTTGAGAGAAGGCATGCCTCGTTTGCAAAAACGCCCGGCTTCATGAGATAGTCCACTCCCGCAGACGGCACGCACAGCCATTTTAGGCTTTTTTGCGTTTTGGCCATTTGCATTCCAAAGCCATAGATGACGTCCGGCTCCGCGAACGCTTCCGGCGCTTCGCCCTCCGCTCCCGCAAAGCAGACCTCGGCATTATACTTCTTGGCAATCCCCAAAATCTGCTCCTTATGTCGGTCTTTAAGCATCGAACTGATCACAAGAATCTTCATTTTGGCATTCCTCCTTCCATGTATTAATCAATATCCATCAGAACGGATATGCATTCCCGTCATTTGTAATGAACCTGGGGCCGTCAAAATCCTTCCACTTCTTGTCAAATAAGCCTTGCAGGATTCCGGCTGCTTCATAAGAGGAAAGCGGCGCGGGATTGTCATCCCTTCCATTCGTGCGGATCCAACCAGGATGAATGCAGAAAATATTGATCTTGCGTTCCTTCTTAAAGGTGTTCACAAGATTCATCGTCGCCATGTTCAGGGCTGCCTTCGACATCCCGTAATCGATCATGTTCCTTCTGTAGCACTTTGAAATGCTGCCTGCTTCCGACGATACGTTGATAATCAGCGAAACGTCATCACTCTTTTTCAGCAGGGGATAAAAGGCCTTGATCACGCGCATGGGCCCTACCGCCGCAACGTCAATCGCCCGTGCGATATAATCCAGATTTGCGTCGAAGAATTCCTTGTCACAATCCGGTGAAACCGTCACCGCATTATTTATGAGCAGGTCCAAGTGATCGATCTCACCGGCAAGCTTCTCCGCCGCCTTGTTTACGGAATCTGACGAGCCAATGTCCATCGTCAAAATGATCAGCTGATCGCCATACTGCTCCTTTAGCTTTTCCAGATCCGCCGATTCCTTCCGAACCGTTGCCACAACCCGGTCACCCGCTTCGAGATACCGCAAAACCATGTTAAATCCCAGTGCGTACGGCCTTCCCGTACCCGTAACCATAACGTTCCTTCCCATAACCATACCCCTTTCTGACAAAACATAACCATCATTTTCATTGTAACAAAACGGGCGGCCAAAAGCCACCCGTTTCCCTACCAGAGCCATGCAATTTTTTACCCTCATGAAATCGTCACGATCATCTTCCATTTGTTTTGTCGGTCCCCGCAACCTTGTTTTTCCCTTTCAAAAGCGTTATAATATCTCCATATTTAGAATTTGTTTTTGCGCGAGGTATTGCCATGTCTGATTTCATGAAAAAAGCAATCAAAACAACCTTTTTGCAGTTGCTGGAGCAAAAGCCCCTTAGTCAGATTACGGTGAAAATGATCGTGGAGGAATGTGGCATCAACCGCAATTCCTTTTATTATCACTACCAGGACCTTCCTACCCTGATTGAGGAAATCTTTCAAGAAGAAGCCGATGCCATCATCGAAAGTCACCCCACCATCGACTCGATAGAAGAGGCCCTGAAAGCCACGGCGGATTTTGCATCAAAGCAGCGCCGCGCCATCCTCCACGTCTACAACTCCGTCAACCGCGACATCTTTGAAAAATACCTTTGGCGCGTATGCGAACACGTGGTAGACAAATACGGCGATACCGTCATGGCAGGACGCGCCGTCTCTGCAGAGGACAAGGATCTCATCGGTCGTTTTTACAAATGCGAATGCTTCGGGCTGATCACCCTGTGGCTTAATGAAAGCATGTCCAGAGACGTAAAAAAGGACATCGAGCGCTTCTGTCAGCTCCATCACGGCATGGTGGAAGAAATGCTCGAACGCAGTGCCCCCCTCTAGAAAATCAAACCGATCTCTGTTAATTAACTAAAAATTTTAGACAGATTTGGTCCCGTGCCTAAATTTTGGGCACGGGATTTTTTTTGCCCGTTTCTTTTTCCATTTTTCCGCGATATCTTATGAATCAAGGAGGTGACAATTATGAAAATGCGTTCCATAATGCCAATGAAAATTGCAAAGAGCGGATACGTCATTATGTCCCTTGCGTTCTGCTTGATCGGAATCTTGTTTATGACGAGGCCCCAGGCCTCCGCGATCCTGATCGGCAGGGCCCTCGGAATTGCCATGATCGTCTTCGGCATCATCAAATTAATTGGTTACTTCTCAAAGGATTTGTTCCGCCTGGCCTTTCAATACGACCTGGAAATCGGCATTTTACTTCTGCTGCTCGGCGTCATCGCCGTCACGGAAACCATCGACGTCATGAACTTTATCTTCATCGCCGTTGGCGTGGCCATCTTGGTCGATGCGCTGTTTAAGGCAAGGATCGCTTTTGATTCTAAGGCCTTTGGAATCAGTACCTGGTGGACCATCCTGACGTTGGCGATCGCAACCGGCCTCATCGGCCTGGCATTAGTGTTCCGGCCTTGGGAAAGCGCTTCACTTCTCACTGTTTTGCTCGGCGTTGCTCTATTTGCGGAAGGAATCTTGAATCTTTGCGTGGCCGTTTGCACGGTCAAAATCATAAAGAATCAGTATCCGGACGTGATCGATACAAGTTATAAGGAGGAATGATCTTATGAAATTCGCAAACGCGGTTGTAAAACACCGCATTCTCATTTTGGTCATCACGCTCTTGTTGATGATCCCCGCAGTTCTGGGCTACGTTGGCACGCGAGTTAATTACGACATGTTAAACTATCTGCCCGAAAACATGGATACGGTCACCGGCCAAAACGAACTCATGAATGAGTTTGGCAAAGGAGCCTTTTCCTTCCTGATCTTTGAGGATATGAAGCCGAAGGAAGTGGCCACGTTAAAAGAAAAGATCGAGCAGGTGGATCACGTGGAAACCGTGCTTTGGTATGATTCCCTCGCAGACCTCTCCATTCCCATGGAACTGCTTCCAGAAAAGGTTTATAACGCCTTCAATACCGAAAATGCCACGATGATGGCAGTATTCTTTGACAGCGCCACCTCGGCGGACGTCACAATGGATGCGATCCGCGAGATCCGTTCCATCGCGGGAACGCAGTGCTTTGTCTCCGGCATGTCCGCTTTGGTTACTGACCTGAAAGACCTGTGCGAAAAGGAAGAGCCCATTTACGTCGGCCTGGCCGTGGCACTGGCATTGGCCTCCATGCTGCTTCTTCTGGATAGCTGGCTGGTTCCCTTTGTATTTCTTGCCTCCATCGGCATGATGATCCTGCTCAACCTTGGAAGCAATTACTTTTTCGGAGAAATCTCCTATATCACAAAAGCCCTATCCGCAGTACTGCAGCTGGCCGTCACCATGGACTATTCCATCTTCCTGTGGCACAGCTATAATGAGCAGCTGCACAGTCATGAGGATAAGAAAGAAGCCATGGCCGCTGCCATTCACGAGACCCTGACCAGCGTGGTAGGAAGCTCAATCACGACGGTTGCCGGCTTTATAGCACTGTGCTTTATGTCCTTCACGATGGGCCGTGACCTTGGAATCGTCATGGCAAAGGGCGTGGTGCTTGGCGTCATTGGATGCGTGACCGTGCTGCCTTCGCTCATTCTTATTTTTGACAAGCCCCTGCAGGCAACGAAACACAGATCCCTGATCCCGGATACCAATGGATTGGCAAAGGGCATTGTGAGATTCTTCCCGGCGTTCCTGATCCTCTTTGCACTGATTGTTATGCCCGCTTACGTCGGTTATAACAAGACCAACAAGGAAGTTTACTATGACATGGGCGAATGCCTTCCGAAAGACATGAGCTACGTGATCGCCAACGCAAAGCTTCACGAAGATTTTGACATTGCAAGCACGCACATGCTCCTTGTGGATTCCAGTCTTCCCGCAAAGCAGGTAAGGTCCATGATCAAGGAAATGGAAAAGGTTCCAGGCATAAAATACGTCATCGGCCTGGAGTCCCTGATCGGTTCCAGGATTCCTGAGGAAATCCTTCCCGAATCCGTGACTTCCCTGCTAAAGAGCAACAAATGGGAGCTGCTTCTCATCAACTCCAGCTACAAGGTGGCCAGCGATGAGGTCAACGGCCAGATCAATGAACTGAATTACATCTTAAAGCAATATGACAAGGGCGGCATGCTCATCGGCGAAGCCCCCTGCATGAAGGACATGATCGAAACAACCGATCATGATTTCCAGGTGGTGAACATGGTTTCCATTGTTGCAATCTTCGTCATCATCGCCTTGGTGGAAAAGAGTGCGACGCTCCCCTTCATCCTGATCTCCGTCATTGAGGTTGCCATCTTCATCAACCTTGGCCTTCCTCATTACCTGGGACAGAGCCTTCCCTTCATCGCACCGATCTGCATCAGTACGATCCAGCTTGGCGCGACCGTGGACTACGCGATACTGATGACCACAAGATATAAGATGGAGCGCATGTTGGGCAAGGAAAAGCGGGATGCCGTCCACGTGGCCGTTCATAGCTCCATCCCCTCTATCATCGTATCCGGCATGGGTCTGTTTGCCGCAACCTTCGGCGTTGCCGTTTACTCAAACATCGACATCATCAGCTCCATGTGCATGCTGATGGCAAGAGGCGCAATCATCAGCGTACTGATGGTTATCTTCATATTGCCTGCGCTACTCCTGGCATTTGACCGGGTAATCTGCGATACCACCGTAGGCATGAGGCATTTGCACCATCCTGTCAGAAGAAGACTGCTCCACCTGCTGCGGTAATGCAGCCCGGGAACCTAGAACTCAAATGAATTCCGGAAAATCAAACGGAAAGAAATAGATTGAAAGAATTGGAGGCAATCCATCATGAAAAAGAAAAGCGTGATTAAATTATTATCCTTGAGTCTTTGCGGCGTACTTACCGCAACCAGCATTACCGCATTTGTCCGTGCCGACGGAAACGGCATCTCCGATACCTCCGTACCGTCAGGGACGTCCGTTCTTGAGACGACGCTCTCCGGCACTTCCCTTCTCACCAGCGATGCCGATGGCAATAAGGCGAGCAAGGACGAGACCGTTTACGTTCTGACAAACGCTGACGGTTCCGTGCAAAAGGTCATCGTCAGCGACTGGCTGAAGAACGTCCTGGGTGAAACCGCCCTTAAGGACGTCTCTAACCTAAAAAACATTGAAAACGTAAAGGGTGACGAAACCTACGTTACCGACCAGGGAAACACCTACTGGAACAGCCAGGGCAAGGACGTCTACTATCAGGGAAATACCGATCAGGCGCTGCCCGTAAAGGTGACCGTGACCTACCTGCTGGACGGGAAGTCAGTAACTCCTAATGAATTAAAGGGAAAGAGCGGCCACGTGACCATCCGCTACGCATATCAAAACACGCAGCACCAGCTTATGGAAGTAGACGGAAAGGAAGAAAAAATCTTCGTTCCCTTTGCCATGCTCACGGGACTGCTTCTTGATAACGACGTGTTTACCAACGTGGAAGTGACCGACGGGCGCCTTATCAACGACGGGAACCGCACCATCGTGGCAGGCGTGGCCTTCCCCGGACTTAAAGAGGATTTAAATCTGGATGCCGAGAAGTTCGAAATCCCAGACAGCCTTGAGATTCAAGCGGACGTAAAGAATTTCCGGCTTGGCACCTCCGTGATCATCGCCACCAATGAAATCTTCAATCACCTGAATCTGGACGGTGTCGGATCCATGGAGGAATTGCAGAATGCCATGACGCAGCTTAGCGACGGCATGAGCCAGCTCATGGATGGATCCTCCCAGCTTACCGATGGTCTGAAGGAGCTTTTGGAAAAGTCCGGCGCAATGTCGGACGGCGTTACCAAGTTGGCGGACGGTGCCAAGGAACTTGCAAACGGCGCGGGCAGCTTAAATGACGGCGCGGCGCAGCTCTTAGGTGGTGCGCAGCAGCTCCAGGGCGGTGCGACCCAGTTGCAGGCCGGCGCCGCAAAACTCCAAAACGGCGTATCGCAACTCCAAGGCGGCGCATGGCAGCTCTCCACAGGATTGGATACCTTGGTCTCCAATAATGACAGCTTAAACGGCGGTGCCCGTCAGGTATTTGAAACGCTCCTTGCCACTGCCCAGTCTCAGCTGAATGCAAACGGCCTATCCGTTCCCGCCATGACCATAGAGAACTACGGAGACGCATTAAACAGTATTATCTCTTCCCTGGATAATGATGCGGTTTACGCGCAAGCCCTGCAGGCAGTAACGGACGCCGTGAACGCGCAGAGCGACCTGATCACGGAAAAGGTGACTGCCGCCGTTCGCGCACAGGTGGAAAGCGGCGTGACCGAAGCCGTTCGCGCACAGGTGGAAGCACAGGTAACGGAAGCCGTCAAAGCTCAGGTTCCGGAGCAAACGCCAGAGGAAACCGTGCAGGCCATGATCGTTTCCAATACCGACGCACAGATGAATACGGACGAAGTGAAAGCCATTATTACTGCAAACGTTGATGCCAAGATGGCAGAGGATTCCATACAGGCGACAATCGCCCAGAACGTGGAAGCGCAGAAGCAAAAAGCCATCACTGAAAACATGGCAAGCCCAGCCGTACAGGAAAAGCTGGCCGCAGCCTCTGAAGGCGCAAAGGCCGTCATCTCCCTGAAGGCTTCCCTGGATAACTACAACACCTTCTACCTTGGCCTTCAGGCCTACACCGCCGGCGTTGCGCAGGCAGCGACTGGTGCGAGCCAGCTTTGCACGGGTGCAAGTGAGCTCACTGCGGGCGCCGGGCAGCTCTCTTCAGGCGCAGGTCAGCTCTCCTCAGGCGCAGGTCAACTTACCACAGGCGTAAGCTCCCTAAAGGATGGCACGCAGAAGCTTTATGAAGGCGCCGGGCAGCTTTCGGGTGGCTTGGCGGAGCTTCAGAATTCCATGCCCGCGCTCCTGGACGGCGTAAATAAGCTCTATGACGGTTCCGCAGCCCTAAAGGATGGTCTAGAGACCTTCAACGAAGAAGGTATTGAAAAGCTTGTAAATGCCATAGACGGCGACCTGGAAGGCCTTGTAAACAGACTGCAGGCAACCGTGAACGCCTCCAAGCAATACCTAAATTTCTCCGGCATCTCCGAGGACATGGACGGACAGGTGAAGTTTATCTACCGCATCGACGGGATTGAGTGATCTATCCCATCTCCGCTCCCGCAAACACAAAGTTTCCAAGCAAATGATTCCCAAGCAAAAAGCCCTCCCCCGATTCTCTGGGGGAAGGCTTTCTTTGTTCCTTCGTAATTTATTCCATTGTCTGCATTACGTTCCCGGCGTAGATCATTATGATTCCGATCACTATCATTATGATCGAAAAGCTAATGACGGCCTTGCCTATTCCCTGATTGGATTTTGTATCAAAAAACTCTTCCTCGTTATTCGGATTGATAAGGAATATCCTTTCTTCTCCTTCGCGCGCGTATCCATATTTTGCGTACGTGCCCTTAACCGTATGCTTATTTCCTTCGAGTTCATATTCAAATACGCCCGCCCGTTGGTTGCCTTCCATGGGCAAGTACCGCTCCTCCACCCGGATACATCTGGCGGTGACGGGGACGGAATACTTCCTGTTTCTCCTGATCGTAAGCACGATGGTCATCACAATGGCGCACAGCCCGAATACTATCAAAGTAATTCCCGTGGTTTTCATATGGCACGTTCCTCCTTTACTTAGGAGTATAGCATGCTGCGGCGCGCAAATCTTTGCCTGTTTTTTAATTTTTCTTTGCCCCTAAAAGTCCATGCTGCGGATGAATTTCATCTGGGGACTGTCCTCGCTGATCTGCATCAATTCAATCTTGTTGCCGTCAGGATCATGCGTCCAGCACTGCCAGTTATAATCCGCTCCCTGCTTGGGTGCGTCATCCATCGGTGCACCCGTTTCTACCACCTTTTTCCACGCCGCGTGAATGTCATCCACTGCCACGCAAATATGAAAGAATCCTATGTTTTCGTCCTTATAAGGAATTTCATTTACGCCGCCGTAAAACAGCTCTATGAACTGGCCGCCGCCCCCGTAAACGTAAACGATCCAAGGCTCTCCATTCTCCGGTCTCTGAATCTCAAAGGCCTTCTTAAAGCCCAGCGTCTCTTCATAAAAGGCGATCGTCTTCTCCATGTCCCTTACGTTAAATGCCACGTGCCCAATACCCTTGCAACTCATACCGCATATCCTCCCATTCTTCTACTCTAATCTTGCCTTTAGGCGTTCCTTTCATTTCCAGCGTGCCTAACTCAACTATAACCCATTTGGAACAGGCGGACTACTCATTATTTGCCAGGCATTTCTCTCTTTGTGCATAAGCACGGCAACGTGCGTTTATTTTCCCAACCACTGTATAAAGGCCGTCTTGTCGCTGCTGTTATATCCGGCCTTCTCATAAAAGTGCAATGTCTCCGGCTTCTTGGAGCCGGTCAGAAGCATCATCTTATAGCAATTTTCCTTCTCGGCGATTTTCTTTGCGTAATCCAGGCATTCGCCGGCATAACCCTTCCCCCGATAGTCCTCATGCGTCACAACGTTCTCCACAAAGGCGTAGGGCCTTACGTTTCGCGTCAGATTCGGAATGATGACGCAAACGCAGGAAGAAATGATCTTTCCGTCTATTTCATTCACGATCAAATGGTGATTGCCGTCTTCCATGATCTGATCCCACATACTTTCCAAATGCGCGTCAAATTCCGGTATGCTGTCTTCATGCAAGTACAGATACAGTTCCAACAACGCCCTTAAATCTTCTCTCTTCGCTTCCCGTACCATGCTTTCATCCTTTCTGCCACTTCACGCATGACTCATTTCTCTGCTTCTTTATTTGCGGTCATGCCGAGGTCCCGCTTTCTTTGACTCATTCCTTGGATTCCTTGTTTGCGATCACGTCCACGTCACACGGGATATTGCTTCCCATCCCATGCTACCGCCACGGCGCCGTTGTTCCCAACTGACCACTGAATGACGTCAGCCACAAAGCTGGGAATGATCGCGTCTGGGACGGCATAGGGCAAGGCATATCGTTCCCATGTTCCGCCGGTCTTCTTGCCTTGAAAGACAGATCCCTTGCTTATCACGTAGGCGGACGGCGCATGCAAAGGCAACGTCAAAATCATTTTTTTGTCTTCCGAGATGACGTTCAGCACCTTATACGCGCTGTCGTAATCATCGGCCACGTACCAGACATACCGCCTTCCGTCAACTTCTATTTTTCTTCTTCCTTTTGTCGCAACGCTCATGTATTTTTACCCTTATTGCTCTTTATTACGCTCTTTATTACGCTCTTTATTACGCTCTTTTTTACGCTCTTTATAGTGCTTTTGGTTTGTCGGCCTTATCGCAGAAGAACGGCCCAGATTTTCTTCTCCTCCCAGTCAAAAGAGGTTTCCACGCCTGGCATGCATGCGATGGCGGCCAAGCCGTGTGCGGATGACCACAGGCGGATGACGCCGAGCTCCTGTTCTTCTTTCTTCTTTTTGATTTTTTTCTCTTTCAGATATTTCTGGTAAGTGTCCTTTAACAGCGTAAACGGAGGATAATCCTCCTTAAAATGCTTGTCAGGCCGCGGGTGGGCAATAATATTCTGGTTGCCAAACAGAAACCGGAAATAATCCGGATTGCGAACAAAGAAGGACACATAGCTCCTTCCCATGTTTATGATCGCTCCTTCGGCATTCTTTGCCTCGGCAACCGCCTGTTCCAGCTCGTCCATAAACTGTTCGTTCACGCTCGCCTTGATCGCCTCCATCAGTTTCTCTTTGTCCTTAAAATGTGCGTAAGGAGCTGCGTGGGAAACCCCGCAGGCGGCCGCAACCTTCCGGAGGGAAAGTCCATCCTCTCCGCTCTCGTTAATGATCTTGATCCCCGCATCGATCAGGGCCTGCCTCAAATTTCCATGATGATATCCGTCACTCATCCCTTGTCTTCTCCTTTATTTCCCTCATGATGGCGCAGGTAACCTCCGGATTCTCCCAGAGAGGACTGTGCGCTGAGTTTGGAACAAGATAAAATGCCTTATCCGGCGCCTTTAGCTTTTCACAATAGTCCTGAACCAGTTCCCACGGGCAGTTATAGTCCGTTTCGCCGCTGATAAAATAGGCTGGGATCTGGAGCTCAGGGATATCATTCCGGAAATCAAAATCCTTCTCCAAAACCTCCTGATAAAAAGGCGTCGTGCGATATTTTTTCATCGCCGGCACGTAATTCAGCTTTTCCTTTACAGTATAGCATTTGCAGAACAGAATGGGAAGAACGATCCCCTCAAATTCCGTCTGATTCAATATCGTTCCGCCTCCCGCATGGTGAAGCAGGTCAACGTAATCGATCCAGCTGTCGCACTTTACGTTTCCGTCTCCCAGCTGTTTAACCGACGCCTCCAGCTTTTTCAGGGATGCCTTGTCGCTCCGCTCCGTGAAAACCTTCTTCATGAAATTGTACATGTAAGTGTCGCGTTCAAAGGAATTGGTCACGCTCTGCGCCATGTCGATCAGCGCAATATAGTTCTCTGGGTGCTCTGCGGCCGCTCTCAACGCGATCGTCGTTCCTCCCGAGAATCCCATGAGATAGATTTTTTCCTTTGAAAACCTTTCCTTCAGATACTCCGTGACCGTTTGCACGTCCTTCATAATGTTTTCCAGCGTGATCTGCGTTACGTCATAAGACTTGTCATAAGCGATGCCCATGTTGCGGTAATCCCAGTACACAACGGTAAAATCTTCCTCCAGATTCATGTCAACATACTTGTCCGTGAGCATGTAATCATCCGTTCCAGGCCCGCTCGACACAAACAGAAGCACTGGGTTGTCCGTGTTTTTGCCGTTGATGAAGAATCCGTTAGGAGCACCGTTTACGTCCATTACAAATTTCTCGGACAGGCTCTTTTCTTCCGTATATTGCCGGATCGTCCCGGGACTCATGATCACCCAGACCACAAAAAGCAGTGCCAAGGCCGCTATCATGCATGCGCAAACGATCAGGATCACTTTTGTCATCTTCTTCAATCATCTTACCTCTCAATCTTTACATTGTAAAGTTATTATAGTCATTCATCTTTACATTGTCAAGTTGCGAACAAAAAACTGCCTCCCAAATCCGTCCGGATCCAGGAGGCAGTATCTTAATCTTTCTTTTATGCTATTTAATTAACGCGTGATTTCTACTGCGCCAGGGCGTAAAATTCAATGTCGTCAATGGTTCCCCAGCCCTTTGCCGCAGCCTTCACGACCATGCCCACCTTAACAACGTCACCAGTCTTGACCGGCACTCCGTCAACCTTCAGCTTCTGCCACTGCTTCCAGCCGCTGAGCTTTGCAGGATCGGACTTATAAGTCTTGTCGCCGCAGGTCACGTACAGGTAAATCTCTGCAGAGCTGCCCACGTCGCCGCCCTGAATGTTTGCGACTGCCGCATATTCTCCGCCGGCTGCGATCTTGATCTCCTGTTCCACGGTGAAATCAATCGCTGAAGTGGAATAGAAGTGGAATGCATTATCCCCGGACAGGGCGTCCGCCGCCTTTTTCTGCACGTCAGTCGTGTCCCCTGCACCATTGTCGGTCACGGTCCACATGCTCATATCCGCTTCATCGAAGCCAGGATTTTGCACGTAATTGATGTTCATCACCTTGACGGTGGCCGTAACGCTGCTGCCGTCTGCCGCCTTGCCCTTAACCTCATAGGTATCCGCGGCATTTACGTTCACGGCTGCAAGTGAATCGGCATCCCAGGTGACTTCCATGCCATCCTTGACGGAAGGGTCATTGTAGTATACGTCAACGGTCTTTGGCATGTCCAAAGGCACGCCGATCCCGCTTTCGATATACACTTCCTTGAATTCCATCACTTGAAGCGGCGCATCGGTGCCGTATTTCAGCCACTTGAATACGTTCAGGGAAGGCAGGGCCTTCGCCGAGAAATCAAACATGGCCTGATTGTCCCATGCGCAGCCGCCGTAATACTGACCGGCATCCTGGGGATCATAATCAACGGAATAGCTGGAAGCCCAGCCCGATCCGTATTTCTCCCAGATCTTTTCGTTGCTCTCACGAAGCGAACCTACGGGAACCCAAGCACCTTCCCAGTAGAATGCGCCGAGCGCTCCGGCTTCGTTGGCATAATATGCAACGTCCCGGAAGTTCTTCGCCTGGGCCTGCACGCTGTCGGGATATCCCTCCACGCCGCCGCTGCCCACGCTGTTGCCGTTCATGTCGCCGTCATCCGAGGTAAAGGGATACGCGGTCTCCATGATGCAAGTCTTCTTTCCGTACTTGGAGCTGATTTCCCCCAGCACGTTACACATGTTCTCAAAGCTGCCATGCCAGTAGCTGTAATAGGATATGCCAAAGATATCATAATCCACGCCATAGTTTTGCAGGATTTCTGCCCTTTTCAGGGTCATCGCCGAGTCATCCACCGCGGTATAATGCACTGCCACCTGCATCTCCCTGCCAGTAACCGAAGAAACCTTTCTCACGGCCCCGGAAGCGGAGGATAACAGCTTCATGACGTCAGCCTCTTCATAGGTTCCGCAAACACCCTTATTGATCTCATTGCCAATCTGAACCATACCCACGTCCGCACCGGCATTCAGAATGGCATACAAAGATTCCTCCGTGAACTGCGCGATCGCGGTCTCCTTATCGCCTATGCGCTTTCTGGCCCAGGCCTTCGGTGCAAACTGCTTGTTCGGATCTGCCCAGAAATCACTGTAATGGAAATCCACCAAGAGCTTCATTCCATGCTCCGCAGCCCTGCGGCCTATCTCAGCCGCCTTTTCCACGTCACAGTTTCCGCCGCCATATCCATTGCCGTCGGCATCATAGGGATTATTCCAAACCCTGACTCTGATATAGTTCACGCCGGCATCCGCGAGGATCTCAAACAGATCCCGCACGTTACCGTTCTCGTCACGGTACGTAACGCCACTTTCTTCCTCCACGATTACCGTGGAGACGTCCATGCCCCTGATAAAATCATCAGAAAGTCCCGCGATCGGTTCCACGTAGATCTCCGCTTTTTCCTTCGCGGTCGGCAGCTGCGCCTCGTATACCTGCTTCGCCACCTCGCAGCCATTCCACGTTACCGCAATCGTCTCCTCCGGCGTCCCGCTCTCTTCTGATACGCTCTGCACCACCGTCTCACTGGACCGACCCGGAACCTCCGCGGTGCCCGTAGCGTCCCCGCCCTTCCCGGCACATCCCGCCGTGACCATCGATAGCAGCAACATCAACGTAATGAATCTCTTTTTCATACTATCCCTGTCCTCATTCTTCATGACATGTGTTTCACTTTATTGCCAAAATGAACCTGCCCCTCCATCTTACGGGTTAAACTTAGCTTTTCGTCTTTTCACCCGTAGTCTTTTCCGTTTTCCTACGGGTCATTTTTCCGCTTTTGCTTTTCTGCCCGTAGCCTTTTCCCTTTCCCTACGGGTCATTTTTCCACTTTTCCTTTTTGCCCGTAGCCTCGGCCATTTTCCTACGGGTCATTTTCTTTCTTTTGCCTTTTTGCCCGTAGCCTCGGCCATTTTCCTACGGGTCATTTTTCCACTTTTGCTTTTCTGCCCGTAGCCTTTTCCC
>CAMKQH010000008.1 GCA_946414885.1 uncultured Lachnospiraceae bacterium | reverse complement strand
TGGTCTCGACTGCTTCAGCGGTTTCGATTGCCTCCACGGTCTCAGTTTCTTCCACGGCCTCGGCTACTTCCACGGCCTCGGTTGCTTCCATGGTCTCGACTGCTTCAGCGGTTTCGATTGCCTCCACGGTCTCAGTTTCTTCCACAGCCTCGGCTACTTCCATGGTTTCAGGAACGTTAAACGTCTCTATGGTTTCAACGCTTTCCACTGACTCATCAGCCGTAGTCTCTACGTTTTCTGCAGTCTCAGCGGTTTCAATGGTTTCCGCTGGTTCTGCGTCCGTCTCAACGTTGGCAAACGTAGTGGGATCGATCGTGTTTTCCATCTGCTTTAAGATGTTGTCACGGATCGCTTCCTCAAATTCCGTAAACATGCGTCCCGTCTGACGAAGTACTTGCTGACGAACCTCTTCTTCCTGCTTTTCCTGGCTGTCATGCTTCATCCGCTCCCACTCGGCACGAATGTCTTCAATGCTGAGCTGTCCGGTGATCTGCTTTTCCAGCTTCTTATTTTCCGGCATCACAAGGCGAAGCTGTCCGTCCGCTTCCTGTGTCAGCACCTTCGCCATGGGTTCCGGCGGCTGTGCCTTCATTGCTTCTTTCTCAAGCACGGACTTTCCGTCGCGGCGTATCTTCGCAAATCCATTATCCTGCTCTTCCGCTTTTGCGGCAGGGCGCTCAGTTGCCTCATGGAAGTACCCGTTCTCATCCTGATACATCTCGCCCGGCGTCTCAAAAAAGACTTCGGATTTCTCAATATTCTCAGGAACGCTCTCCTTCGTCTCCTTCTCCTGTTTCTCCAGTTCTTCCTCGTCCTCAACGCCTTCTATAACGGGCAGGTCCAGGGGACCGGAATCCGAATCCGGATCTAACATGGGAGATACGATCACGCGCGTGATGGGCTCCAAATTCCCATCCTGATGCTGCGGCTCATCCTCCTTGGAATCCTTGTCCAAAACCTCCCTTAAGCCTGCCGCGATCTCTGCCTGCAGGTTCATGGTATTGTACTGTCCAACGTCAACGGTTTTCACCTGAATGTCGTCAATGTCTGAGCCAGCTCCGGAATTCTTTAATTGCTGACGCACTTCCTCCACGTTAAACACGCGGGTTGCCCCTAACTGCTCGGCGCTTGCCCGCTCTATGTCGCTGACCTTCCATTCATTTGTCGTTTTGGGAACAAGTTCCTCATTCTGCGTTGCCTGGCGCACCGGTTGCGGCTGCTCCTGGGGCTGATACGGAATCTGCTCCTGAGGCTGGTACTGCGTTTGCTGCTGGGGCTGAGATTGCCACTGCGGCTCCTCGTCAAACCGATGCTCATATTTTTGCTGCTGGATTGGCGTCAGGGGCTCATGGAGCATCTTCAGCTCCATCGCCATGTTGACGTATTTTCCGGTGCCAAACCAAAGGATCAGTTCGTCACATACTTCCACGCACTTCGTTCCAAGTCCGCGTCTGTGGTAAAGGCTTGCCAGTTCATACATCCACTTTTCCTGGTATTCTTCCGCCTTTAATTTCTCCAGCACTTCAATCTTTTCATCAAGCGTTACGTCGTATGCGTCATAAAGCTTATACTTCAAAATATAACGTCCGGGATCCTTGGGCGCCAGCTTCTCAAATTCCTTGTAAAACTCTGCCGCCTCCACGGGTTCTCCCGTTTTAATGTATAATTCACAGAGCGAATAACAAATCTGCCTGCTTTCAGGCTTTCTGTCATACGCAAGGAGCATGATGTCACGGGCATCCTCATATCTGCAGTTGATCTTGTAAAGGTCGCTGATGGTACCGAGGGTCATGACGCTCCTGACCCTTCTCCAATCGATCTTGTCAGCGATGGCTGCCGCTTCCTGGTATTGTCCCTGATCGATCAGGCTCTGTATCTGTTCCACTAAGTGCTTATATTCATATTTGTCCACTGTATTTCGCTCCCTTTGGGTATTTCATCTCACAGTTAACATAAGTGTATCATAGTAGACCCTGCATGTCAAAAGTAAACCGCAAAAAATAAGGCGTTTTCCAAAAATCAAACCTGCTCAAGCAAAAGATTGGATAACTCCGCAAACTGTGCGAGCGTCAGGGTCTCTCCGCGCACGGTGGGGGACAGTCCCATCTTATCCGTTGCCTGCGTCACGCGTTCGCGCGTAAGGTGCAGCTCCTGCGCGTTGGACAGGCCGTTTGCCAAGGTTTTCCGCCTTTGGTTAAAGGACGCCCGGATCAGCGCAAACATGTGATGCTCGTCCTTTACGTCCACTGGCGGCACCTGGTGTCTGGTAAGCCGGATCACGGCGCTCCCAACCGTCGGTCTGGGAATAAAACAATTCGGCGGCACGTTCGCTACGATTTCCGGTTTAGCGTAATACTGCACTGCCAGGGAAAGGGCTCCGTAATCCTTTGTGCCGGGGCCAACCTGCATGCGTTCCGCCACTTCCTTTTGCACCATAATGGTGATACTGTCCAGGGGAACGCCGCTCTCAAAAAGGCTCATGATGATCGGCGTCGTGATGTAATACGGGAGATTGGCCACCACCTTGATGGGCTTCCCGCCATTTTCTTCTTCCGCGATCTGCTTGATATCCAGCTTCAGGACGTCGGCATTGATCACGGTCACGTTCTGATAGGCCGAAAGCGTCTCCTCCAGGATTGGAATCAGCGCCTTGTCAATCTCTACGGCCACAACCTGCCCCGCTGACTCTGCAAGGTACTGCGTCATCGTTCCAATGCCGGGGCCAATCTCCAGCACGCAATCCTCCGCGGTGATCCGTGCCGCCGCTATGATCCGCTCAAGAACGGTGGTATCGATCAGGAAATTCTGACCAAACTTTTTTTGAAAGTTAAATTTGTATTTTTGTAAGATCTCTATCGTATTCTGAGGAATTCCTAAATTTGCCAATGCCTTATCCCTTTCTCTCTTTCAGCCACTCCCGGACCTGAAACAAATCCGGTAATATCACGCAGCTAAGTTCTTCCATCTCCGGCGTGGGCGGCAGCATGTCGGGAACCATGACCGGCATCATTCCCGCCCTGCTTGCCGATCGGATCCCGTTATGGGAATCCTCAATGGCATACGTCTCTTCCGGCACGGCCCCAAGACCCTCGCATGCCTTTAAGTAAATCTCCGGCTCCGGCTTGGAATGCTCGATCTCCTCACCGCCAATGATGAAGGAAAAATAATCCAAAATGCCTGCGTTCTCCAAATGATTTTGGATCGAAGCCCGCTTTGTTGACGAGGCCAGTCCAATCTTCCAGCCATCCTCTTTGAGAAACGAAAGCAACTCCTTTACGCCCTTTTTCTGCGGGAGTCCCTGCTCCCTGATCATTCTCCAAAACTCGTCAGATGCTTCTTGCCGGAACCCCTGATAATCAAAACCGGCCCCGTAATGCTCTTTTATGATCAACTCGTCGTCCGCGTTGTTTCTCCCTATGCACAGGGGAAACACTTCCTTCATCCCCTGCATTCCCCGGCTCTCTGCAACCTTCACCCAACTTTCCATGCATACCCGCTCCGTGTCGAAGAGCACGCCGTCCATGTCAAAAACTACTGCCTTCAAAGCCCATTACTCCTTTACGTCAAATAATTCCACGAAATCCAAAACGCCCTGCAGCACAAGATATTCCGTATCTTCTCCCTTTTGTTCCGCAAGGAACTCCATTACGTCTCCCTGATAATAATTGGGATTGATCAGCAAGATCGTGGAATAGTGCGGCGCCATCAGCGGGATCATGACGTTCGCGTTCAGATCCCCGATCACCACCAGCACGTTTTTCCTTTGGCTCTCCGTCTGGATCTTGGCCACCCCAAATTCATCACCGAGGTAATATCCGCAGGGATTCTGCGCGTCCAGATATTCCGGGCGATAATACCCTTCTATCGTCACGCGGTCGTCATAACACACCGTAACCTGCTTTCCTTCCGTCTCCTTCAGGATAAACATTTCTTCGCCCCGGTCTTCCATGCCGACCCTTTTCACAAAAGGCCCCACAAAATGATTTGTCACAAGGATCTTCCGATCCAGATCATAATAATACGGGAAAAGCTTTCCCGATTTTTCCCACCAGGCATAATAACCGTAATATGCAGCCAGGCTTGTCCAATAAGGGGCCGTCCGGTAATAGATTTCTTCGGACTTATGCTCATTTAACGTCTGCAGCAAGGCCACGTAATGGTCCTCGCCAACGCGTTCCATAACGCTGTCCAAATATTCTTCCTGGTCAAAATATGCCGCATACGCTGGCAAGCGGTCCTTCCAAACCTCATCCGCCGTAGGGATCAGCATGACCTTTGCATCGTAATCCGTCGTGAGCTTCTCCAGGAAATCAAGACTCTCCGCGATTGCCGTCTCCCCAGTCTTTTTGCCGGACCGGCTCTCAAAATACGTATTTTTCCTTCCAAGCAATATCCCTTCAAACTCTCTTTTTCCCAGAAGGATCTCCGTTCCCCTTACAAGCTTTGACCAGCTGGGCTCTTTATAAAAGCTCTTCACCGAGTATGCGTCATAATCCTCAAAATACTTTCCGTTCAAAAGGTTTCGCACGGTAAATACGGGGAGCGGATCCGGCGTTTTTGTCCCGGCCGAATGGATCAGTCCCGCCTGAAAGAGAAGATCCATGACGGCAAAGGTAAGAAGGATCAACGCTATAATCCCTATGGTAAACAGATCATTTTTCTTATCTTCCATGCGAAACCTCCTCTCTTCCGGCGGATCTTCCGCCTCCGTTTTTGCGTCCGTTTTCCTACCAGCCTCTTCCAACCAGATACGTCAGTGACAATAACAGACATATTGCCGGATATACTTTTTCCAGAAATCTCGTTATGGCAATGCTCATGCCGTTTCTCCCGTTCTCAAGCCCGGAGAGCAGTCTGCTTACGACGGGCAAAGAGAAAAAGGACGCGCATACCAACAACGGGAAATACTCCAAAGCCAAAAACAGGAATCTGCGGTCCAGGATCGCACCCGTGCCCATGCCAAACGCCGACCGAAGGTAAGTCATAACGTCCGCCACGTCCTCCAATGCAAAGAAAACCCAGCCGATTGCCACGACTAACATGGTGTAAGCCCAACACAAAACGGAGGGAAGAAATTTGAGCAACTTCCCCAAGAAGAGTCTTTCCGCCAGATAAAAAAGTGCCATCCAGAATCCGCAAAGAACGAACGTCCAGTCAGGGCCATACCACAATCCGATCAGTCCCCACGTGAGGATAAATGCGATCGTAGTCCTGATCGCACCGCTTTTCTCGGGGGCAACGGCCTGATAAAAATACTCCTTCATCCATCCCGTCAGCGCCATGTTCCATCTGCTAAGAAAATCCGTGACGGAACGGGCCGCATAGGGATGATCAAAGTTTTCCGGGAAGGAAAATCCCATGCACGCCCCAAGGCCGATGGCCACGTCTGAGTATCCGGAAAAGGTAAAGTAAATCTGGAAGGCAAATGCCAAAATGCCAAGCCATGCCAAGGCAATGCTCATTTCTCCCGGCGCCGTGAGCTGGATCTCGCTCCAAAGCTTTCCGGCCGCGTCCGCGATCAAAATCTTCTTTGCGAGGCCAACGCAAATCCTCTTGGCGCCGTTGCTGATCTGATGAAGATTCATTTTTCTCTTCTTTAGCGCTCCCGAAAGATCCCGGTATCTGACGATCGGTCCGATGGGAAGCTGTGGAAACATGGTCACGTACGTTGCATACTCCAAAAGATTCCGTCCTGCCGGAATCTTGCCGCGATACACGTCAATGACGTAGGACATGGTCTGCAGCGTATACACGGTAATGCCCACGGGAAGAGGAAATCCGATCTGAATCAAGCGCGTTCCAAACAGGCCGTTCGCCGTCTCAATAAAAAAGTCGGCATATCCGAAAAAGAACAACAGGCACAGGTCAAAAAACAGGGCGCTGGACAGCAGGATCTTCGCCGTGCCCTTCCCTTGGTATTTCTCAATCAGCAACGCATGAATGAAGTCCGAACAGGCACTGAGAACCATGGGCAGCAGGCAGATGGGCTCCCCCCATGCATAAAAACAAAGGCTCCCTAAAAAAAGGACAACGTTCTTCGTCCTCCCGGGAGCCAAATAATACAGTATGAAAAAAGCGGGCAAAAACCGCAATATAAAAACAACGCTGCCAAATTCCATGGTAAGGATGACCCTTCCTTTGCAACTTTCGCAACCATTCCGACAAGCTTTCGGGACAAATTTCCCACTTCAACTACTTTATCATTTTTAGGGTAAATAGTCAATGACCCCGCCACTTGCGCGGCGGGGTCAAAATCTTGTTTTTGTTTTATTAATTGGTGCTGGACGTCGCTACGGAGGTCATGATGACCATGTAGCAAACCTCTTCTGCGATCACCATTGCAAGAGAGCTGCCCAAAACGGATGCATCCATGGCCATGCTGTTAGGCGCATATGCCTGCACGGCCATCAGCGCCGCAAACATCACTCTTGTCTTGCTGCCCATGCCCCAGTCGCCAAAGCCCTTTCGGGTCTTTAAGTATGCGGCCGCCTCTGCGATCTCGCTCGCGATTTCCTCCGGCGTCATGTCAACGTTGACAAGCGCGCCAAGGGAAGCCAGTTCATAGTCCAATCCGTATTTGATCCCCTTAACCAAAAGTGCGTCGTAGATGGCGCTGACTTTCGCACATTTCCGTTCCGGCTCACCGGGGCAAAGTGCAAGCACGTGGCTTAGGGACTGCACGGAATTGTTGTGGAACGTGAATTTCTTCTTCATGGCATTGTAGCAATATTCCGTCTCATCCACGATCTGGTCAATGCTCTTGTTCGTCATGGCAAGAAGTGCCGCAAACGTCGTATCTTCTGCGGAGGTCAGCATCGGATGAACCGCAGCCATCCTCTTCATCAGTTCCTTGGTCCTCTCCACAATGAGATCCACGTCTTCCCACATATTTTCATCACATATGGCAAGTGCCGTCAAAGCGATGTGTTCCGATCCAAAGATTTTACCTTTGCTCAACTTATCATAAATTACGTTCAGACGGGTAAGATACTCTTCCGGATCCTTGGTAAGCGCCATCTTACTGATCACGGGGATTTCCATGTTGCCGCGGAAGTTGGAAAAAACACTCTCACGTTTCTTCAGAATGCTTTTGCACTCCTTCATTCTCTCTATGTCTGCAACCTTTCCGGCGCTCGTAAAGATAACGCTTCCGGCAACGCTCATCAACTCCATGTCCCACGCAAATTTCTTGTGGATCTCGTCCTTATTGTCCGCTAATAATTCACATCCTGCCCTAAGTAAATCTTTCATGCCCTTCCTCACTTTCCGCCGCGACAGACACCTTCGTCCGAATTCAAGTTCTCTTGACTCATACCCTCTTGGTTTGGTTTCAACCCTCTTGACTCATACCCTCTTGGTTTGGTTTCAACCCTCTTGACACGAGGTCCCTTGACTCATGCGTCCTTGGTTTCAAACCTCTTGACTCATGCCTTCTTGGTTTATACGCTCGCGGCTCCTTGTTTGATAAGGCAATCATAACATACTGTATCAGCTTCGTCCATCTATATTTCTTACACTTGTCTTACAAAAACGTAAGGTTGAGTTCCAGCTTTTGTCCCAACACCTCTTTCATAGACCGCCGCCCTGACATCCTGCCTTCCTCCCCAGTCTCTTCCTCCCTTTCAGATAATATCTCTATGCCTGCCTTTTCTCAGATTTCCCGTGCCTACTCTTTCCCAGATCATTTCCCTGTTTCTATCCTTTCCCAGATCATTTCCCTGTTTCTACCCTTTCTCAAATAATTTTCCTGTTGTATTTTAACGAATCTTGTTGTATGATACGCATACGGACACGTACTTCGCCCCTTTCTACTTCCCAAACGATGTCCCTTCTCCTTTCTTGCTCCCTTCTCAGTCGTTTCATACCGCATTATTTTCGATTCCCCTCACTTTACGGCATGCTTTTTTCTTGTTTTGAAATTTTCTACCGCAGTTTCATCGATTTACATATTTCTGCGGTACCCAATTTCTTAGTTTCAAAATTTCTTACCGCAGATTCTCGATTTTCCTTTCTTCTACGGTACATCCCTTCTCAAAAATTCCATTTTCCCTGCCGCAACACTTTTATTCTTCTGACTTCTGCGGTAGATTTCTTTTTTTCTTTGAAATCATCTACCGCATCTTCTTTTATTCTCTAAATCTTGCGGTATAAACTTACTTTTTCTCCAATTCTCCTACCGCATTTTTTCAAATTCCATCATTCTCACGGTATGTTTTTCCATTGCCATGTTTTTCTTACCGCATATCTTGTGTCACACGGATTTTTTGCGGTAGTCATTCCATAAAAGACATGTTTCGCACATCCCCCAGAAACCACATACATGGAAAAATAAAACAACAAGCGCAAAAACCGACCCTTGAACCGTACCGACAATAAACCAATCCCACTCAATCACCAAAGAGCTCATATCAGAAATAAACCAATCCCACTCAACAACCAAAAAGCTCATATCAGAAATAAACCAATCCCACTCAACTACCAAAAAGCTCACGTCAGAAATAAACTCGCCTAAATGCCATCAACGTGTTCATCAATAAAACTATCAACGTACCCATCAAGAGTACAACCACACGAAAAGGAGGATTTATTATGCAAGATTTTTCCAAACAGCTTTACGAACAACTTAATGAACTGGAGGAGCTTCTATCCATGTCTGAAAAGGCCATGCGAAAACTGACACGTCTGCCTCAGGGGCGAATGTTTGTAAAAGGAAGTCACGGTTACCCGCAGTACTATTTTCAAGATGCCAAAACCGCGCAGATCCGCTATCTGCATTCTTCAGAAAACAAACTTATTACTCAATTGGCTCAGTTGGATTACGAGCGGAAACTGACTTCTCTCCTAAAAAAGCAAAAAAGTATTCTAAGTCATTTTCTCTCCACGTATGACGTCAACTCCATCCACGCACTTTATGACAATCTGTGCGTGGCGAGAAAATCCATCGTAACGCCTGTTCTACTAAGCGATGACGCCTACGTAAAGTCTTGGTTGGAAGAGCATCCCGGGAGCCAAAATCCTTATCCGGAACCTGGAAAATACCTAACGGAACGCGGTGAATCCGTACGCTCAAAATCAGAAAAAATCATCGCCGATGAGTTATATAAGGCGGATATTCCCTATCAATATGAACCGGCACTGGAGCTAAATGGCTATAATACCATATACCCTGATTTCGTTGTTCTAAACGTGAAAAGGAGAAAAACAATATATTGGGAGCATTTTGGATTGCTAGATGACATGGACTATGCCCAAAAGGGGCTGAGAAAAATAGAGCTTTATGAAAAGAACGGACTGTTTCTTGGAACGGATTTAATCCTGTCCATGGAATCTACGGATGAAACCTTGGACATACGCAAAATACAAGAAAAAATAGAACTATACCTGTCATAGCAAGAACGTGCATGAACATAACCATGAATTCAAAAAATAAAAGGGCTAGGCCTTCTCAAGGAATAGATGATGAGAAAGCCTGGCCTGTTTGTGGTCCGGGATTAAACCGGCATTACCATTACTGCAGATCCTTTCTGAGGTAGTGCCAGACGGTCAGGATCAGGGAGATGATGATCACGCCGGCCGCGATCACAATGCTTGCGGCGGAAAGCTTTACGTCCGTGAAAATGTCGGTGGCGTTGCAGTAGTAAAAGGGCGTTACGTATTTTGAGTCTTCGATGGCTGGGATGACGCGGCAGAGAATGTCCATGGCGAAGAAGATCATGGCGATGCCAAGGCCCGCTCCCATGCGGTTCTTCCTGGAGAATGCGGAGACGCAATAACAGATCGTCCCAATCTCAAGCATCATCAGAAATTGCGTGGCACCCATGGTCCAAAGATGCTCTGCAGAGATCTTCTCGCCCATGATGGCGAAGCCGCCCAGATAGCAAAGGATTCCGATCACCTGAAAGCAAAGGAGCATGCTCACCATGGCCAGATACTTTTGTACCAACACCGAAACCCGGCTGAGGGGCAGTACCGCAAGATATTCAATGGTATGCCCAAACTCCTCCTTGCAGAGCAGATTGCTGCCGAGGATCGCCGCAAACATTCCGCCGCCGAGCGCGTGCAACATGGCGATCTCCGTTGCGAAATAACCGCCCATGGTTGCAACGCTGAGTCTGTCCATGCCAAAGGCTTTCGACATGACGCCCATCTTTGCAAAGATATCGCCCATGTCTGACAAGGAGCTCTCCACGCTCGAGTATAAGAGAATACATCCAAAACACATTCCAACGATCACCAAAAACCAGATCAAAAATCCCTTTAAATTCGATTTCAATTCCTGTTTATATAATACCATGTCATTCTCCCTTCCGCCTTACGTCCGGCATAACGCACGCCTGTCTTAGTTCGCTGTTTTCACCTTGCAGCCGGCATAACTTCCGCCTGCCTTTGTTCGCCGTTTCCGCCTTACGTCCGGCATAACGCACGCCTGCCTTATTTGGTGATTTTCTCCTCATAGAAGTGCATGAATACTTCCTCCAGTTCCGGCTCTTCAATGACCACGTCCGACACGTCATGACCCGCAAGATCTCTCAGAAGTTCGTTCAGGTTACCGCGATAAATAAAGTCCTCTTCAATGCCGTCCTTGACAAGACGCACGTGCTTCGCGTTCGTCTTGGTCAGATTTTCCACTGAGTCCGTGCGGATCAGCTTTCCCTCACGGATGATGGAAGCATGCCTGCAATACTTCTTGATCTCCGACAACACGTGGGAGGATAAAAAGCAGGTTGTTCCCTTTACATTGTATTCCATGACCAGCTTAAAAAACTCTGCCTGCATCAGGGGATCCAGGCCGCTGGTCGGCTCATCAAATATGAACAGGGAAGGCTTGTGCTGCATGGCGCAGACGATGCTCACCTTCTTGCGGTTTCCAAGCGAAAGCTCCTCGACCTTTTTATTCACGTCGAGCTGGAGCCTTTCGCAGAGCATCTCGCTCTCCGTCCGGCAATCAAGCTTCCGCACGTCAGCGGCATAACGAATGGCATCCTTCACCCGCATCTCCGGATAAAACCATGCTTCCGAGGGCATGTAGCCCACCTGTCTCAAGATTTCCACCTGATGCTCCCGCGCATTCAATCCAAGAAGCGTTATCTCCCCTTCCTGATACCGCGCAAGTCCAAGCATGGAGCGGATCGTCGTCGACTTACCCGCGCCGTTCGGTCCAAGGAACCCGTACACGTCACCCTCTTCCACTGCCATGGAAAGATTCGTCACGCCCCTGTTCTTACCGTAATTCTTTGTTAGATTTTTAATCTCAATGGCATATTTTCCCATAAATCCCGTCTCCTTTATTCCGGCCGCTGCCCCAACTCATTTCAACCCCGTGGTTTTCCTGAGATTTTTCCTGTGGTTTTCCACGGTTATTCTTTCCCATAGATTTATTCCTTCGTCTTCTGCGCCTTCTTAAATGCCTCTAACTCCAAGTTCAGCTCCTCCGTGTCCCAATGGCGCCGCACGTAATAGATCATAAAAATGCTTACGTAGCAAAGCATGGCGTAGCCAAAAAACAAAACCCCGGGAAGCCACTTCCTGTCAAACCAGGAGAGCAAAAAGCTAAGTCCCGCATAGACCAGGGAACATCCGATGGAAGCCAGTAATTCAAAGGCTCCCAGATGATCGGACTCCTCAAAATTCTTTAACAGATATACCTGCACGTAACCCATGACGTAGGTTGCCAGGATCATCTCCGCCATCACGATCATGTCTGCCTGAAAACTCCCTTGGGTGATCCTGTACATACAGTAAAAGAACAAAAAAGCAAAGAAATATAGGCATGCCTTAAACTCTATTCCCACTTCCGCTAGTAAAAACTTCCGAAACTTCTTCATATTCCCACTCCAATCCTTTCCTGAGCCAATCTCTCCAATCCCTTACGCGCGGCGCCGCGTAACCGCTTCATCCGGCCACTGCCTTTTCTCCAACCGCTTGTGTCCCGGCGCCCCGTGACTGCCTTGCCTGTCCGCCGTTCTCCGCATGGCGCCGTCACTCCTTGCCTGCCAGGAGTCTTCGCAGCTTCTTTGCATACCGCCTTGAAATGATCACGTGCTCACCGCCCGTCATCTGGGCGTCGATGCGGTTCCCCGCCTCACTCTTTAGCCGCTCCACGTGAAAGACGTTGATCACCATGGACTTGCTGCAGCGAAAGAATCCGTCGTCCGCATACTCAGCCTCCGCGCCTGCAAGCGAGATCCCCGCCTGCAAGACGTCATTCTCCGTATATGCGTAAGTGGTTCCGTCAACGCTCTCCAAATAGATCACGTCCCCTGGCTTCACAAGCACGTCCTCTGCGTCCTTTCTGCAAAGTAACGCCCGGCTCCTTTTATTCAGATACGCAAGCAGTTCCTCTACCTCCCGCGTCTTCTCCCGGTATTTGAGAACCACTTCCGCTTCTCCCTCCGAAATCCGTTCGATCCGTATCTTCATGCCTGTCATCTTCTCCCAACTCTAGTTTGCGCGCTTTCCGTTTAACGTCATAACCTCCGCCGCTTATCCCGCTTCTTGTAAATGGCTTTCTTGATTCTAACATACAAAAAAGTACGCAAAAAAGCAACCCGTCCAAGGACAGGTTGCACTTTTTACGCCCTAAGCGGTCATATTTTATTTCCACTCACTTCTCTTCCGTCTTTCCGTCAGTCTCTGGAAGGTTCGTAATACTTATAGCTCTGATAATACTGGAAGATCCCGCCGCCGTCATCGCCGATCTGAGCGACCCATTGATCGATGATAAAGTATTCCTTTCCTTCATAGGAATAATAATATGCAGTGACAGACTTATCATTTTTATTATAAGACTGCTGATAGAAATTTTGGTCCGAAATTCCAAGCTCACTGATCTTTTTCTCTTCCTTTCGAAGATAAGTGACCTCCTGAATGCCTCCAAGCTCTCTCGCCTGTTGCATGAAATACTCTATTCTCTCCTCCTCCGCAGTGGAAAAACCGCTTTCTTTCATTGTTCCCAGATAATCCAATTCCTCGGAATTATAGACTTTTATCTCGTACCGGTCCATGCCAAGCTCCGGAACCGCTTTGTAAGCACGTATCCGGTCCATCACAAATTGCAGGTCCCCCGCATAATCTTCCGGCGTAGAAACCAGCGTTTTACTCTTTAAGGAAAACTTTTTATTCCCCGGATAGGAAAGGTTCTCCACAAGCGTAAGGTCATCGCAAATCTCAATCCCCTGCTTCCCGAACGCATCCTTTTCCTGCTCCATAAAGTATTTCAAGAAGGGCTCCTGGTATTCATAATAGACAGAGGCTCCGTCATAATAGAAGTTAGAGCCGTCTAAGCCAACGCCCTTCGGATGGGAGTTCACCTGGTACGTAAATCCGTATTTCTTGTCACGGAAGGTAAAAATCCTTTGATGCTTTTCCTTATTTTCTTCCATGCTGACAAATTCCGCATCTCCGTACCGCTCATCCAAAATCTTTTGCATCTCTTCCTTCGTATGGAGCTTTACGCTGCTTGCGCTGAGGGTGCAACCCGACAAAAAGAATCCCATTCCAAAAAAGAAAGAGAGAATCGCAAACACTTTGTGCAGAAGACTTATTCCAACGTTACCATTTCTAACCGACATGACCGCGCCTCCTCCGGCTGACAGAACTTTTTCTGACTTTATCCTATCGCGAAACGCTCTGGCCGCCTAGTGGAATACGTCATTGTTTTCTTCCTCGCAAATGACGTTTGTCACGCCCTCTTACAATCCCTTCGTCTTGCTCTGATCAAACCATAACGCTTTTCGTTTGGAATGACAAGTGAATTCCACTTAAACCTCACCGAGCATCTTCTCCGGATCCTCGGCCGCCTTTACCTTGTCGTTGGCGCGGATGATCACGCCCTTTTCGTCGATCAGGTAAGTCGTGCGGACTACGCCCATCGAAACCTTTCCGTAGTTTTTCTTTTCCTTCCATACGTCATAAGCCTCGATCACCTTGCGCTCCGGATCCGCAAGGATCGTGAACTTCAAACCGTACTTTTCTTCAAATTTCTTATGGGATTCTACGGTATCCTTGCTGATGCCAAGCACCACGGCCCCCTTTTCCGTAAACTGCGGCATCCTGTCGGAAAAACCGCAGGCCTGCTTCGTGCAGCCGGAAGTGTTGTCCTTGGGATAAAAATACAAGATGACCTTCTTCCCTTTATAATCCTTCAAAGAATGCATTTTCCCGTTCTGATCCGGCAACGTAAATGCCGGCGCCTTGGTTCCTACTTCTAACATTTCTTTTCCCTCCCAAATCTATTGATGCTACTGCCCTAACCGGGATCCGCTTAGGTTCAAAGGGCAGCTTCGAGCACTGCCACAAGCCTTTGCAGGCCAATCTCATCTTCCTTTGAAAAGCGGCCCTTCACGGGGCTGTCAATGTCCAGCACGCCAATGATCTCACCGTCTTTACGGATTGGCAATACGATCTCTGACTCCGAGGCACAATCGCAGGCGATGTGTCCCGGAAAGGCATGCACGTCCTCCACCCGCTGGATCCTTTCCTCCAAGACCGCCGTACCGCAAACTCCTTTTCCTATGGGAATCCGCGTGCAGGCCGTCTTTCCCTGAAATGGCCCCAGCTGCAATTCTCCCTCCCGGAGCAGGTAAAATCCGGCCCAGTTTACGTCCTCCAGTGCCTCATATAACAGGGCTGAAATATTCGCATAGAGCGTTACGTCCCAGACCGTTCCCTCCGCTAGCGCCTCGGCCTGCGCGATGATCAATTCATAATCTGCCATGACTCAGCCTCCTGCATCATTCCGTCTTTTCCACTTTCACGTTTCCGCTTCCCAGGCCGGCCTGCGCCTCCCCAAGCGGCAGCCAGTCCAACACCTTCTTGATCTGGCTGTCCCAGAAATCCCACTCGTGACCGGCATTGGGTTCCTCGTCCCAAGTCACGTCTGCCCCGCGCTCCGTCAGAAAATCGCGGAAAGACTCATTTGCCGGCATGAGATCATCCTTGCGCCCACAGGATAAATAAAACTTCGGCTGTCTGCGTCCCTCTGCCAGGAGTTCCTCAAACGCCACCTTTACGTTGAGATTTGTCTTTGCGGCAGCTGCGGGATCTGCAAAGAATCCCTTTGTAAAATGATCCTCCGGCGGATCCTCCAAGAAGTGTACGGCGGAAGAAAGTCCTGCCACGTGGCTGAATTTCTCTGAAAAAACAATGCCGTTCCGGATGGCGCCGTAACCACCCATGGAAAGCCCGGCGATAAAGGTATCCTCGCGCTGATCGGAAAGCGGGAACATTCTCCTCGTCACGGTCAGAAGCTCTTCCCCAATAAACCTTTCATAATCATTCATGGGCGCGGGCCCCTTAAAGTAAAAGGAATTGTCTCCCGACGGCATGACGACTGCCAGGTTTTTCTCCTCCGCCCATCTCTGAATGCGCGTGCCGCTCACCCAGTCCGTATAATTGCCCAAAAGTCCATGCAAGAGATACAATGTCTTAAACTTCTGCCCGTCCTTCATAAGATACATGCCCGTCGCGTAATCAATCTTGTCCGTCGGCAAAATGACGTTCAGCGGCACCGTCCGGAACAGTGCGCAAGACAGATAATTTACTTGCAAAAGTGCCATACGTTAACCCTCCATTCTCTTCCATTAAAAGCCTAGATTTTCGTTAACCAGGATCACGTGGATTCTGCCGGGATGCTTGGAATATCTCGTGATCAGGAACTGACAGCAGATCGTGTCAGGGGACTTGCAGTTCATGCAGGAGCCCGTCTTTGCGCAGGGCGTTGCAAGACCGAAACGCTGCGCGTTGATGGGAGCCGCCACGTTCCTCGCGCGCTTCATTGCGCTGTCAACATCGATGCAAATCTTATTCATGCTCACAATAAAGATGACCTTCTTCGGGCCATATGCGATCGCCGAAACGCGGTTGGCATTGCCGTCAATGTTGACCAAAACGCCGTCTTCCGTCATAGCATTGGCGCTTGCAAGATATACGTCGGCAGAATATGCCTCGCGCTCAGCCGCCTGCCTGTCCGGCGCCGCATACCTGTCAATAAACCGATACTCCGGCGTCTTTACCGCATCCACCAGACCAATCTCCTGTGCGCTCATGCACCCGCCCATGGTAATGCTGCTGCCCTTCGGGATCAGCTCCAAAGCCTTCATTAGCGCCTCCTCCTTCGATGCCGCATAATACCCAGACATATTGCGGGACTCCAGCCCCTTGATCACCTTCTGCGCCCACAATTCATTTCTCTTTACAATATTCTCGTTCATAACCTACCCCTTTCCAAACCTTCTCTCTTTTTATTCCCTACTAACTTACGCTTTTCATTCCCAACCACTTCGCGTTTACTCCCTCACCCACACATCCTAAGTGTACCTTTTCCACCCCTCCACGTCAAACGTTTCTCCTCCCCACCTATTGTCCACCCTCCCCAATTATTTACGCCCCCTCCCGCACCCCCCTTCATTCTTTCTTCTATTATGCACTCCTTCGTGGAACTAACGCTGCACGTAACTCGAGGGGAAGGCCTACGCAGGCTTCGGCCAGGCATGTGTGCCAAGCGTCGGTACTTAGTTGACGTATGCATAATTAACCGAATCCTTTGCGGTTAATTATGCGGCAACTTAGTACCGATACGCTGCACTCATAGTGCGAGCGGGCACCGTCGCAGGCTTTGCCTGCGATCCGAAGCGCAGCGAGGACGTGCCAAGGGGCACGCCCTGAAAAGACTACGCAGGCTTCCCCCGAGTCATTTGCAACTTGTTCCACGTTTCAGTGCAACTTGTTTCCAAGGCATTTACTTTTGGGCGATGTCTGTTATGATGGTATTGTAGTAAAAAGGAGGTGCCAAAATGAAGATCCGAATCTCCGTTTCGGCGGAAAATTACGACCTTGTAAAAGAATACCTGGCCAGGCATGGGGTCGAAATCAGTGAAGACGCCGAATACGTGATCTCGGAATCCTCGAGGTTTCCCGAATTTCTAAACGTCCGCGACGAGAAAAAGGAACGGCTCCGGCTGTCCGTGGACGAAGTGATCTACGTGGAAGCCTTTGGAAAGGAAATCGAGATCCATGCGCAGCAAGGAACCTTTTATGCGCTAGACCGAATGTACCAGTTGGAAGAACTGTTGGATCCGCAGAAATTCCTACGCGTCAGCAAATCGGTCATCATCTCAAAAAAACACGTGAAAAAGATCAGGGCGTCCCTGTCCATGAAATACGTGCTGACGCTGTCAGACGGAACGCTCGTCGACGTCACAAGAAGTTACTACGCTGACTTCCGCAGATTTTTTAACATTTAAACTAATACACTTGATGAGACTTTATTATAAAAGCTCCATCCATAAACAGGAGGAATCATATGTCAAAAGCATTATTTTTAGTCATTATTTTAATGATCCTGGCAGCAATCATTATCATTGTCAGCTTTCTTGCATACAACAAAAGATTGAACCGGATCGCAAGCGGCGAGATCAGGGATACCCACAGCAACATCCCGGAGCCCGGAACGACGGCAGGCATCACTTACAAGACCGTACTGATTTGCCTTACGATCTTTACGTTACTCAGCGTCAGCACGCTGACCGGCATCGTCCGTTCCATGAACAACACCATAAACAACATGAAATCATCGCAACATGACATGAACATGAACATTCTGGAACTTCAGCGCCAGATCGAGCAAAGTAACTCGCTGTTGTCCGACATTTCTTGGGAGATCACCGGGCAAGACGCGGAAAAGAAGACCGTAGACCTGAAATTCACCATTTCCTTAAAGCAATTCTCCGAGAACACCACCGTTACGCTTGGCTTAAAGGACAAGGAATTCCCTCTCACCAAGACGACGCTTGGAAATTATGTTGGACAAATTACCACAAGTCTCTTTGAAGACTATGAGCAGCTGAAGGTCTGCATCACCGAGAATGGAGTTACTAGGGTAGAGTCCGCAAATTTTGACCGTTATTTGTTCTGGGACACGCTTCCCATGCCCCGTATTGAATGCAATTTTACTTCCAAGGATTCCATGGGAAAGGTCAAGTGCAACGGATGGTATCGTTTGGCCTTTAACGCACCGGAAAAGATCAATAAGGTCACCGTCACCTATCTTGCAGACGGCAAGGAACTGAAATCCTTTGACGCCACGAAGGAAGCAAAGGAAAATACGCAGATCGATCTGGAAAAGGATCTCACGGTAGAAAAGAATCTCGCCCTTCTCATCGAGATCCAAACCGAGGACGGTTACAAGATCTGCCAGAAGACGATTGTCATTTACAAGGCATCGCCCGATTCCGTCGACGAGGATTACGAGAGAATCTATGATTCCGCCGGCAATCTCGTCTGGGAGAACGAGAAATATAAATAGCGTGTCAGCAGACACATTCCCGTGACCCAAAATAGTTTTGACCAAAGTGACAACTTATGGTACAATGTGCCGGGACTCTGTTCCCGGCATATTTATTTACGGAGAGTATTTATGAGCATCTTAAACGTAGAACACTTGACTCACGGTTTTGGCGACCGTGCGATTTTTAACGATGTATCCTTCCGCCTCTTAAAGGGCGAGCACGTGGGCCTGATCGGCGCCAACGGAGAAGGAAAATCCACCTTCATGAACGTGATCACCGGGACCTTGCAGCCCGACGAGGGAAAGATTGAGTGGGCGAAGAACGTGCGCGCCGGTTACCTTGACCAGCATACGGTCTTGACCGCAGGGCAGACCGTTCGCGACGTCCTCTCCTCCGCCTTCGATTTTCTATATGACATGGAAGCGCAGATGAATGAGATCTGTGAGAAGATGGGGGATGCCACGCCGGAAGAATTGGAAAAATACATGGAAGATCTCGGCACCATCCAGGATCTCCTCGACGCCCACGACTTTTACGTCATCGACGCGAAGGTCGAGGAAGTCGCACGCGCCCTCGGCCTTACGGACATTGGCTTAGACCGCGACGTAACGGAGCTTTCGGGCGGTCAGAGAACGAAGGTCCTGTTGGGCAAGCTTCTCCTGGAAAAGCCCGACATTCTGCTTCTCGACGAGCCCACAAACTATCTGGACGCAGAGCATATCACATGGCTCACCCGCTACTTACAGGAATATGAGAATGCCTTTATCCTCATCAGTCATGACATTCCGTTCCTAAACAGCGTCGTAAATCTGATCTATCACGTGGAAGGCCAGACGCTCACCCGCTACGTGGGTGATTATGAAAAGTTCCAGGAAGTTTACGCCATGAAGAAGGCCCAGCTGGAGGCTGCTTACAACCGCCAGCAAAAAGAGATCGCGGACCTGAAGGATTTCGTGGCAAGAAACAAGGCCCGCGTCAGCACGAGAAACATGGCCATGTCCCGTCAGAAGAAATTGGATAAGATGGACGTGATCGAGCTTGCCGCGGATAAGCCAAAGCCGGAATTTCATTTTCAGGAGGCAAGGACGCCGGGACGCGTTATCTTCGAGACAAAGGATCTCGTGATCGGTTATGACGATCCGCTTTCCAGCCCATTAAACCTCGTGGTGGAGCGCGGCAACAAGATCGTTCTCACCGGCGCCAACGGCATCGGCAAGACAACGCTCTTAAAGAGTCTACTCGGTCTGATCCCACCCCTTTCCGGCAGCGTGGAGCAAGGTGATTATCTGGAGATCGGATATTTCGAACAGGAAATGAGCGGCAGCGGCTTTAAGAGTTGCTTAGAGGAGCTCTGGGATGAATTCCCGAGCATGTCCCAGTATGAGGTGCGTTCCGCCCTTGCCAAGTGCGGCCTGACGACCAAGCACATCGAGAGCAAGGTCAAGGTTCTCTCCGGCGGAGAACAGGCGAAGGTACGCCTGTGCAAGCTCATCAACCGCCCCAGCAATCTTCTGCTTTTGGACGAGCCGACAAACCACTTGGACGTGGACGCCAAGGCAGAGCTTCGCCGTGCGCTTGAGGAATACAAGGGCAGCATCCTCATGGTATGTCATGAGCCGGAATTCTATGAAGGACTGGCAACGGCAGTATGGGATTGCACAAAATGGACCACGCGGATTTGACTTGATCGCGATATATTATGAATTCCTTAAGATTGATCTGTTTTTAACAGAAGCAGTTGAAAATCCAACCGATTTTAGGTATAGTAAAGGGTAGAACTATTTTCAAAAAATAGGAAGCCTTCTTCCTAAAACAGATAAAAGAAAGAGGAACTTACGCATGAGAAAAAAATGGAAACTTGTTGTAGCAGGCATTCTGCTGGGCACCATGCTCACCGCCTGCACGGACGCAACTGACGTTCCTGCCACCGGGAGCGGCGCCATTAGTGGCGAACCGATTGTCATTGATGAACCAACGTTGACGCCATCACCTGAAAGCAATCCTGCCGACGCCAGCACGGAATCTTCTGAAGGTTCTGAGACCAAACCCCAGAAAACCACTCCTCCCGATAAGGAAAACAGTTATCGCAGTGAATTAACCGGCGAATGGATCAGCAAGGATTTAAAGGATCAGCGTCCCGTAGCCATCATGGTGGACAACGAGATCCTGACCTATCCCCATTACGGAATCAACCAAGCTGACGTCGTATATGAAATGATGAACTCCACCGCAAATGGACGGATCACCCGTTTCATGTGCATCGTAAAGGATTACGCACAGATCGAGCGCTTTGGCGGCGTTCGTTCCATACGTCCCACCAACTTCCTTGTTGGTTTCCCTTACGAAGCAATCTTCTGTCACGACGGCGGTCCGTTCTACATCAACGATTACGTGGCAAAGAAATACTGTGCACACTTTAGCGGCATTTTTGCAAGATTTACCAGACCGACCTCCGAGCGTCCTTCCTGGGCATCCTCTTATGCGGGAAGAACCTACGCTTCTGAGTTTACGGAGTTTGTCACCTACGAAAATTACAAGAATCCCAATACGGGCAAGAGCTACACGGGTTTGAAGAGCGCTCTCGATAAGGCAAAGTTTAGCAAGGAATATTCTTCCTCCTACAAGGGAACGGGCTTCAATTTCTTAGAAGACAAAGAGACGGATCTCTCCGACGTGAGCGGCGTAAAGTCCGCATCTGAGATCAGCCTTCCCTTCTCCCATACCTCTACCGCACTGAAGTATAACAAGACTACCAAGACCTATGATCTTTATGAGTATGGCAATGCACATACCGATGCGGCAGATAATGACAACGTTACGACCTTCAAGAACGTGCTGATCCTGAACTGCTCTTTCTCTCAGCTTGACGAGCACGGTTACATGATCTACAACTACTATAACTACTACGGTACCAACAAGAAAAAAGCTGACGGTTACTACCTGACCAACGGCAACGCGATCCCCATCAAGTGGACGAAATCCAACGACGATTCCGATCCCGCCCATTACTATGACGCAAAGACCGGTGAAGAGCTGGTAATGAACGTCGGCAAGATCTACGTAAGCCTGATACCCTCCGATTCCTGGAGCAAGGTTACGATCAAATAAGATTTATCAAACAAAAGACCTGGTCACGCTTCTTTCGCATGGCCAGGTCTTCTTTTTGTCTGTTGCTTTTTGGTTTATTACTATTGTTGTTTATCACACATGTTATTGGGCTTCACGGAAGGCGAAATAACGGGAAAGATTGAAATTCCGGATTCCCTGTTGGAGATAAGCTTTCCGGATCCAATTCGCGTAGCTAAGCCAATGACGGTCCGAAGAGTCGTTTGCCTGCCATTCATTTTGCTCAATCTTCCAACTTGAAAACTTAAGATCCTTGGCTTTATATTTCTCAGCATCTTTCGTGATCAGGGAAAGATCAAATCCCTGCTCTCGAAGGTATGGAAGTATCACCGGGGCCGCATCCGCGGAAAGTCCACTCAAATAACTCACGTCCACCGGCTCCTTTATGGAGTATTCCAAATTGTACTTTGCAACGATATAATCCGGATGAGAAAACGCAAGTCCTATATAGAATACCGTCACCACCACCATCCCGTACCGGAATAGGGGGAAATCCTGCTTGAATATCTGGATCATAACGCCAAGGAATAACAGCGTAAGTACGGCCAGCCCCCAGAGAACCAAAATCCGCAGGAAGGTCAGGTCATAGGTTGAAACGTAAAGGATCATGCGCATGGCACTGGATGCGATCATGATAAACGTGCACAGGGACATGACCGTCAACACGCCCTTTAATACTTTACTCTCACGGAAGAATGCCATGCAAAACAGCACGATTACCAGATTTGCGATGGATACCGCAAGCAGTTGGAAAAATCCTTCCCTTGCATACTTCGCATAGGTATACCCCGTGGGAAGCTGCATTTGACCAAGGAACAAACCAAAGATCTGGATGGCACTAAAGACCAGATACATCAGGGACAGCATGGAGGTTACCGTGATTGCCAAAACGGGCTCACCCGTGCGGTGATCACGCACGTCCTCGCGGATTTTTTTCCGGCATAGTCTCGCCACCAGCATATAGGTTGCAAAATAGCAGAGCACCACGCGGAAAACCACGCCGAATACGTTGCCAAGATTGATAAACCCAAGTACCGCATCCGTGATCTGACGAAACAGTACGTCCGCACTGCTAAGAAGCGCTGCCATGATCAAAAAGATGGGAAGGGCAAGCAGTAATCCCAAAAACACGTAGATCACGCGCCGGGTTCCCTGGGACTGCCCTTTCTTGGCAAAGCCTGCCATATCCTGAATGGGTCTGATCAATTCCTCCAGGGACGATATCACAACCTCCGGGATCGTAGCCGCAAATTTCCCCAATCCCCATTTCGCCGTATCACAAAACTGCGAGATCAAAAAACTGATCATCAACAGGAAAATCCCTATTTTATTAAACGCAATGAGCCTTTCGTCGTCAGTGCAAAAGGTCGCCACGGCAAGCAGCATCACGCTCACCCCGTAAAAGGCACTGCCGCTCTTTAAGGTAAGCTCTAGTTTTTTCAAAGAGTAGTAAAAATACAAGAGGCTGCTTGCGACGAAAAAAGGGAAGGTGATCCCTGATCCGTTCTTGTACATGCAAAACGCATAAAATAATGCGTAGGCTGCCGTTGCAGGTCCAAAGAACTGATAATTCTCCTTTAATTTTTTCGTCTCCTCGGTATCCCTGGCACCCGGGATCACCATCAGGGGCGGCGTTCCCATTGGAACTCCGGCAGGTAAACCATTATTGTCATTCGACATTGGCTCCCCGCCACTTACTAGCTGTTCTTCCATAATCCTTACCTCCTTGCCACATGGTCATGGCATGATCCGCGGTCCGCGTGCATTCCAAGCACGCAGACTGCCGCATGATTAAGCTTACTTCTCGTCTTTTGGCTCATATGCCAATAGATCACCAGGCTGACAATTCAGCGCATCGCAGAGCTTTGCTAGCGTTGACACCTTGATGGCCTTTGCCTTGCCCGTCTTTAAGATCGACATGTTCGCAAGCGTGATTCCCACGCGGTTTGCCAGCTCTCCCACGCTCATCTTTCTCTTTGCCAACATCACGTCTATGTTAAAAACAATGTTACCATTTAATTCTTCTCTCAATTCATCTCTCAATTCTTCTTCCACGGTCTTCTCCCTTCTTCACGCGATCATTCACGTAAGCTCAATAAGTGATGGTCTATTGCAAGTTACGGTTGGTTAAATCGTTAGGTCGCTTTGCTCCTGCAAAACGGCTGCCTTGCGCACCAGGTGAGAGAGACAGGCCGCAGCCACCGTGATCGCAATGCCTGCAAATACAACGATCATGGATGCAAAAAGAATGCCGGGATGATTCATGTTACAGAAGAGCAAAATGACGTTGCCAACGAAAAACACGGCACTGTCTCCAGCCGCCATCCAAGCCACCCACTTCAACAGATTCGCATTCGTAAAGGAAAAGGATTTGTCTTTTCCGATGTTGGTCGCAATCTGCCATCCAAATACCAGAACGCAGAAGCAGGGAATGGAGCAAATCCACAAAAAGATCAGCCAAGGCCAATACGCATAAGAGAATTCCGGATACATGTTTGTGAAGATCTGCCCACATGCTGGAAATACGTAAAGGCAAATGAACAAGCCAAAGATCCCCGCGCCGATGATTACAATTTTCACTAGATTTGCAAAAGTTTTCTGTTCCATAACTACCTCCCTAATTCATCTTTTTTTTGAAGTCTCGCCAGAATTCTCGGTATCCTGGCATGTATTGTATTGCGATTAAATCCTCTGGATTGGGCTGTGTCAAATAGAGGACAATCAAAAACATCCACTCTAAGGGTTTCATCAATATGTATACCACGTCACAGGCGCCCTCAGTTCGGATCATCTTTGCGATCGGAAATCCGCAGTGATCATAAAAGCTTCTCACCGCTTTATGAAGTCGGGGCGTTTTCTCCTCTAGTACAATCTCAAACGCGTTTGCAATCTCTAACTGTCGGTTGACAATGACGCGGCACCCTCGTCTTTCTCCCATGCGTAGCGGCTTTACCACCCGTTTGTGTCCTCCAGCCGCCACGGTACACAAATAGTGTCCGTCGCTCGGTGCAATTATGTTTGGAGGCCCAACTCTCGTGGACAAGTTCCAGTCTGCCGTCTCGGTCCATGTCTTAATAATCGCATCCGGTTGCTGTCCCCGCAGAATGGAGATCCCAAGCACAATTCCCAAAATGGGTAAAGAAAAAACCAGCGCAAATAATGGCCAATACTTTGATTTTGACAGAACCCTTTGGTACCATTTTTGTTGCTCATCCGGTTCCTTAAGTTCCATGTATTTCTGATACTCCAAGATTTTCTCTCGAATCAGTGAGCAGGCTATAACCACCAAGTTGAGCGGCAATATCATCCAGGTAAACCCTATTTCGCCTTGGTCAATACTGATGCCGAATCCAGGCATCACTTGCGCACAAAACACAAGGCAGGCAGCCATAGCAGGATATAGCGCCGCCATCGCAAGCACCGTTATCAGCGGTGGCATTTCCCCAGGGTGACTTCGCAAGAGTAACAGGAAACCACAAAACCCCGTAAAAAGAATCCAACCGTATACGTTTCGGTATTCCGTACATGCCAGTTGATGAACCTGGGAATTGTATAATTGTACCGTCCAATGCGCGTCCTTCACAAAGATAAACTGCACGAGTTGATAAAAGAAAACGTGAAACAACATGCCTATAATCACCGTGAGCTCCCAAAAGAGCTTTTTTCTTTCCACGTCAGGCTTAAACAGGCCAACCAAGTTTCTTATGCTAAACCAAAAAGCGATTCCATAACATACTAAAATTGGCATCCGCATTCTCCTTCCTTGGCGTACCGCTTGATACTTCACCGGTGATAAAGTGGTATTTACCCCTTCGAACATACAATATCATGCTTCGTTTCGAATGTCAATATAATTTTATTGTGTTTCGATAATTTATTTTCGTGAATTTTGTTTAGTCATCAACTGCGTGCCATGCAGGCAAGATCCTCACAAAGGTAAATTGCAATTTGAAAAGCGCGCAAAAAAAGCGGGTGATTTTCATCACCCGCATAAAACCTTTGTATTATTGTGTCATCAGCCACGTCCCCGTGACACGTTATCTGGACAATTGTTTCATGTAGAGTTTGATCTGCTGGTCATTGAGCGGAAGCAGGGAACCATCCACGTCCAGGCTGGCCACAAACATGATTCCGTAAATTGTAACGCTCTTAAATAACCCGCCAACACTTCGGTTAAACTCTAAGCCTGTGCTGTCGTCCGCATAGTTTTCACTTACCACCACTCCAACGTTTCTGTCCTTAAAGGGTCTAAGCAACAAACGGTTGTCCCCCATGACAGTTCCCAAACGGGTGGTGTCGACCTCCGCTTCCATCGGAGGCTTTCCGGGCTCACAAATAATTCCACGTACGATCATAGAATACCTCCCAAAACTAACTAACTCTTCCCCTCTTTGTTGCTAATTATATAATACTTTACCCTTTTGTTCAAGTAATTACAGAAAAATTTAATGATTTCCGAAAACTTGTTGAATTTAAGGCAACACTGGAGTCCAATAGGTCTGCTGATAAATGTCTGTTAGCCGATAAGTCACGGAAACTTTCGATCCTCTGATCATAATGTTGCCGATCTCGGCACTGCCGTCATAGGTCATGGGATCACCAAGATAATAGGTGTCCTTGTACTCACCGCGGTAAGTATAATAGTCACACAGGAAGTCCAACTGATCACCCTTCTTCAGCTCGATCAGGTTTTTCGGCTCTACCTGCACCTCTCCGCTCTTGTAAACCTCCCGCGCGCCGGCGACGTAACCGTTCGGTCTCGCATCGTCAAACACCAGGATCAGTTCGGAGCGCGTGCCATTGATCATCACGGGAACGTAACCAGTGACAGAGTAATGATTTCCCTCCTCCACGGTGTCCAAATGATAATATGCCACGATCTGCCCGTCAAAGGAAAGCCAGGTGCCATCGTATTCTCCGATAAGATTTCCCTTGGAATCCAACTCAAAGGTATTGTCCAAACCGAGATCGATATAGCCTTCCCCGTCATCCACGAAAACGTTCAGATCCAGATCCTGCACTAGCTTCCACTGCTGCTCGGAGAGCATGATCTTTTGCTTTCCGTCAGAATCCTTCTTCCAGGTAAGGTTGGAAGCGTCCAGGGAGTTATTGCTTACGTAATTCTGGATCTGCGGCGTCTGCGTCCAGTCGCTGGGCGCACTGGTGGTCGTCGAGCCGGTAAGCAGGCCTCCAAGCAGGGAAGCGAGCGGCGAACCGATGGCGGAACCCGTGCCGCTGCCGGTGGAAACCGCATTTGCCTGTCCCGCATAGTTCACGTTGGCAAATTCCTTAATGCACTTCGTATACTCCGAATCCATGCCGATCTGCTGATACTCCTTCACGGCAGTATCCACTTTTCCTGACTTTTTATACGGGAAATAGATGGAAATGCCGTTGGCATGGGTCATGTTCGAGGAAGTTCTGTTATATTTTACGGCCTCCAGCACGGCACTGGCCAGTTGCTTGCCTTCCGCGCTGTTTAAGTTCTGGGCGAGATGCACCAGATCGATCTGATCGATCTTGGAGGATTGCGCAAATTCCCTGGTGTTATGTCTCGCGTCAGAAACCGTCTGATACTCGTTATTCTGAATGAGCTTGCTCATGGAGGAAGAGAACGCGCTCATCTTCCCCGGCACGGTATTACTGAACTCCGCAAGGTCAACCACGGAGAGCGTCGTCTTCTGTCCGTTACATCTTCTGTCACAGACCTCAACAAAATCATCGACGATCATCTTGCCGATCTCGATGGTCGGCATGGACGTATTCTTTCCAAGCGCCGTCAGCCAGTTCACGTAATACCAGCCCACCCCCGGCTCCGTCTCCTCGGAAGCGACCAGGTAGTCCGCATAATCAGACAGCATCACGGCCGTCTCGTACGTTGCCATCAGGCAGGCGTCAAAACCAATAAAATCATACCGGATGCCCGTGTCCTTCAGCGCACCGTCGATCTCCGCAAGACTCATGGAGCCGCTGGCTGCATTCTTTTCGTCATGGCCGTAGCCCGACAGGGAACCGCCGCCGTGATCCCAGAAGATCAGCATATTTCTGTTGGCAGGATAGTTCTTCGCGCAATAATTAATAAACTTGGTCAAGGTTTCCGGCTTCGTCATTGCCGCGCTGCCCATGTCCTTCTCCAGGCAGACCAGCTTTCCGTCCTTGATCTGGTAGATCTGGTTCTTGTCATTGCTGACAACGTTGTTCTTCCATCGCTTGCACCCGCCGGTGTAGACGATCAGGTTCACATTGCTGCCAAACTGTGCCTTCATCATCTCCTGCAGGTCAGAGGTGGCCATGCCGCCCCTCGACTCAAGATCCGTGCCGCACAGATACACCATCAGCGTAACAACGTCCTTCCCGTCGCCAAGGATCTCCGTGTATTTGTCGCGGGATCCCGTCGCCACACGGGTATTGAGATCAGCGGAGCTCAGCTGCATATTACCGATTCCCTGGGAACCAATCTGGAATTCGTCCGCAATATTCCCCGCGCCATTTGTCAGATCCGTCAGAATGCTTGCCGCGTTGCCGCCGCCCGTCACGGTGTTCAAAATGCTCGAAATTCCACCGCCACCCGACATGAGCTTCATTCCCACAAAGAAAATAACGACAACCACTACAATCCCGATCAGCTTTCCACCCATGCCGCCGGATGGATATCCGCCGCCTGAGGATCCACTCCCGTAGCTGCCACCGCCGGAAGAACCGTAACCACCGGAAGACCTTCTTCCGCCGGTAGTCCCCACGGGGCCAGTTCCCAAACCGCTGCCACGCTTACGGACGGTGCCGCTGCCTCCAATGACGTTTTTCTTTCTTGAACTTGGTCTGTTGTCCATGTCTGTTACCTCGCTTTTTATTTCACTCCGTCCTGCTCGTTTTCAAAGATGACTTTTCTGCGTCTCTCCGCCAACGTCATGATCCCTCGCTCAGGTGCCACGCGAATGGAATGCATTCCGTCTTCCTTCTCAATTATCTCCAAATGTCCAAAATCCCTAAGCGGCGCTTTACGATTTCCAAAATCATTTGATTTTCTGATCATGGAAATGGTGATGCTGCCTGCAAAGCCTGCCGCGATCGCAATCCCAAAAAGAACTCCCAGCACGTAACCCATCATCGTTCCTGCCTTTCCGTTGCATACTCCTTCGTCTCCAGCGAAGTGATCATGACCATTTGATCCTGCAGCTTTTCATACTTTCTGACCACCATGAGCCAAAGGGCGAAGCAACCGGCAAGCGCCAATCCAACCGGAATCACTTTTAATAACCAATGGACGTCAATCTTCAAAATCAAATGAAAAAACATGGCCAATGCCGGTGCCAAAACCGCGCCAAAAAGGGCCGTCAAAGCGCCAAACGTAAAATACGCCTTTTTCTTGTCATATGGCAGGGCTCCCACTGTCTTTCCCGTCTGACCGTTCATCAAAACGTTATAGAACTTCCCTTCATGTCCAAATACAAAAAACCAGGCGGGCAAAAGGACGTACTCTCGCTTTTTCACGTAATGGGTGGAATTGGTATAACACAGCGTGGCCTCTTGATATTCCAAGGTTTCCTTCATTGCCTCGTCAAATTTTTCCTTCGCCAGGTCCATCGCCAGCTGCTCTCCCCTGTCTCCGTCCAAGTCGAACCGGTCAGCGTAAAATCCGGAGAGATATCTGGGATCAAACGCTACCGCCTCGTCGAAGAAATACGGTTCCAGGCGCTGGGACAATGCGTCGCAGAATTTTGTGGAGCCGTCGATGCCGATGTTTGAATACTCGCAGTCTCCGATTCTGTGGCTGTATCGCACAAGCGTTTCACGGTTTTCCTGAAACGTGTACTTCCAATATTGATCATCCCCGTAATATACGTCAAACATCCAGTAGGGAACATAGATGCCGATGATTCTGTCCACTTCCAGATCCTTCAATTCCTTCGGGACAAAAAAGCTTCTTGCCGGCCTAAGCTTCTTTTTCATGGCCGCTTCCGCATCTTTCTTTGAAACCTTAAACGGTATCATGCGATCCGGCTCTAAGCACTCGTCAACCCGGTCCATAACGATAGCGGGCTGTCCACAGTAAGCACAGAAGGATGCCGATTCCATCTCGTTCATCACCATTTCCGCGCCACAGGACCGGCAGTGCAAAATCTGCATTTTCATCGTGGCATTACGCCATTTATTCTCCTTAAACCGCTTGACAAGACGTACGTCATCCGACGGCATTAAGTATCCGTCCTCATCCGGATGCCCCATCATTTTATCCCACGGGTCCAAATCGATCGCTTTCTCCGCAACGGCATTATACTGGGCGGCCTTCAGCTCCTCAACCGTCATCGTAATGCCGCAGTAGGGACAATACATTTTACCTGCTTGGGGATAATATTCCATTGTTGCTTCACAGCCCGGGCAACGAAAATTCTCTTGCATTCTGAATTCCTCATAGTATTTCCAAGAAACCATAGTAGTCCAATTTAGTATATTTTATCACGGGGACTGCGCCATGACAATATGATATTGCGCGTGATACGCCCCCTTATCATGCATCTGACGATCCATTAATCCGTCTCATAAAAAAAATGTTGACGTACGCGAAATCACATAGTATGTTATTTTCAATATCCAAAAAGGCAATGAAGAGAAGAGTAGGCGGTTAGATACGGCACAGAGAGTCCGGCATGGTGAGAACGGACGCGGAAGGAACTGCTGAAAATGGTCTCGGAGCTGCGCACCGAAGCAACGTGCTTGCCAAGGCTGCGACGGGTTCACCCGTTATCGTGACAGGCTATCGATGAGCCATTTCTCGTCCGTAGCTGATAAGGCCGTTATCGCGAGGTGACGGTAAATTTAGGGTGGTACCGCGAAGCGTAAGCTCTCGTCCCTGAAAAGAAATTTTCAGAGAGGAGGGCTTTTTTGATGCAAAAAATGAGTCAAGTTACCGCAACACGCTGTTAAACCTAAATTGAATGGAAAGAGGTGGATATTTATGAGAAAAATTTTAATTGGCGGGGCATGGCCCTATGCAAACGGATCTTTACACATTGGACACGTGGCAGGACTTCTGCCGGGAGACGTGCTGGCAAGATATCACCGCGCCGCCGGTGATCAGGTATGGTTTGTTTCGGGAAGCGACTGTCACGGAACGCCCGTGGCGATCCGCGCAAAGCAGGAAGGAAAAACGCCGCGCGAGATCAGCGACCACTATCACGAAGAATTTACGGAATGCTTTGAAAAGCTTGGATTTAGCTACGATTGCTATACCAAGACTTCCTCTCGTGAGCATATTGATTTTATCCAAAGATTTCACAAAAAGCTTTATGAGAGCCCGTACGTTTACGAAAAGGAGTCCCCGCAGGCCTTTTGCGAGTGCTGTAACACCTTCCTCGCGGACCGGTTTGTCACGGGGCTTTGCCCAAAGTGCGGCGCGCCCGCAAGGGGCGACCAGTGCGACGAGTGCGGAACGGTTTTGGAGCCTGAAAACCTTGAGCAGCCCGTTTGTGCCGTCTGCGGCAAACCCATTCAGTTCAAGACTTCCAAGCACCTCTACGTCGCGATTTCCAAGCTTGAGAAAGAGCTGAAGGACCTGGTCGACAAGCATCCTGAGTGGCGCAAAAATGCCATCGCTTTCACCAACAAGTATATCTCGGAAGGCCTTCGCGACCGCGCCCTGACGAGGGACCTGGAATGGGGCATCCCCGTACCCAAGGAAGGGTATGAGAACAAAACCATTTACATTTGGGCGGAGAACGTGCTGGGCTATCTTTCCGCAAGCGAAGTTGCAGTCAAAAAGGCCTGCGCTGCGGCGCCGTCTGGAACTTCAGCAGAACTGCCGACAGACGTGGCGGCGCCGTCAGCAGATGAAGCCGCCGGGCGCGCAAGGGAGGAGTACGCGTCGCTGTGGGATTCCAAGGATCCTGACAGCATCCATTATTACGTCCACGGAAAGGATAACATTCCCTTCCATACCATCATTCTGCCCGCCCTCCTGATTGCGAACGGGGAAGACTGGCGCCTGCCCGACCGCATCATCTCCAGCGAATACCTGACACTGGAAGGACGCAAGATCTCCACAAGCCGCAACTACGCCATCTGGCTGAAAGACCTGCTGGACCAGTTCGACGCAGATTCCATCCGCTACTACTTCCTGGCAAACGGCCCCGAAAAGAGGGACGCGGACTTTTCGTGGAATGATTACGTGTTAAGCCATAACGGCGAATTGCTGGGGGCTTACGGGAACTTTGTCAACAGAACCCTCGCGTTTGTGACAAAGTATTATGACGGGATCGTGCCGTCCAGTCACCTTTCCGCCGAAGCAGCAACGTTAGTTTCATCCGCATCCCCCGCAAACGTTGCTCCGGCCTGTAGCGAGTCTTTGAAAGACGCTTGCGTTACGCCAGCTTGCGGCGAAACCCTGCAAGACGCGGATCCAACGATTCTCGCACGGTTGAAAAATCTGTATGCCTCCGTCGGCAAACAAATCGAGGCTGGAAATTTCCGCGATGCAATCCGTGAGATCTTTGAATTTGTACACTTTGCAAACAAATACTTTGATGCCGAGCAGCCTTGGATCACAAGGACGACCGATCCCGTAAAATGCGGGAACACTATCTTCCAGTGCGTCCGGATCATTGCTAATCTCGCCGCCCTGCTGGCTCCGTTCCTGCCGTTTTCTTCAGAAAAAATAAGCCGCTGGCTTGGCACGGACCTGACGTGGGAAGTCCATGACATTCCCGCAGGCCATGCCCTGCCAGCGACGGAAATTCTGTTCCAACGCATTGACAAGAAAGTGATCGAGGAAGAGACGGCAAAACTAAAAAGCATTTTGTAAGAATGGGTTATCTGCGATTGTCCGCATTCATTTTCATGATCTTATATTCGTGTTCCGTGACAAAAATATAGTCCTTTTGCTTGTCCGAAACAGCCCGCACAAAGAAGCCCTTTACGTCCTTGTGGATATTGTTGGTAGCGCGGATCAAAGCGTAATGCACGCACTTCTGCTGTTCCTCCGACCAAAGGTCAACGGCCCGCAGATCTCCGGCATGATACTCCGTCGAAACCACCTCCATAGGAACGATCTCAAAATCATAATAGCCCTTTTGCGGAAATACTTTTGCCAAATACCAACCGATCAGGATAAGCAGAAGGACCGAGAACGCAAATGCCGCAATCCCGGCAATCAGCCCTGCATCAACACCCAAAGCAATAGGATAATCGGAAAAGTTACCCCCCTTTTAGACCACGAAATTCAAAAAGTTAAAAAACATGTGCACTAAAATGCTCTGCCACAGGTTTTGTCTCTTGTATACGACGGCCAACACAACCGCAATTGGCATGATCTGTACTACCTTTAGCAGATAATTATTTTGCATGTGTGCCATCGAAAATAAAATGGACACTAAGACTATGGCAAATCCGACGACCTTTGGAGAGAGTTGCTTGTTTTTCCCTTGTAACACCTCCAGGAAGGTCGTCAACATTCCATGCCTAAACAAGACTTCTTCATTAATGGGAGCGATGATACAGTACATAAGCAAGGGGGCAAAAGTATCATCCCAGCTAAGAGTTATCTTCTTCCATTCAAACGCAAAGAGCGGACAATGCAATGCGATCGGCTTCACCACTTCATTGAACAGGACCGTCCAAAGGGAGACGATCACCAATGCGACCACCAGCTCCTTGTGGAACAGTTTGCGTGATTTCATGCCTTGCATTCCGACGGAGTCACAAACTCTCTGCCCGTTGTATAGTACAATATAGCTAAACAGACTCCATGCGATCATGCTACCCGCAATAGCCATCTTGAACGTTTGAGGTATGACGCCAACATAGCTTCGTATCAACAGAATATACAATAGCGTGTTAAGCAAGATCAACGCCACGCAAACATCTGAGGCAAGCCCTGCTCTCTTATCGTCCGCGTGGCTTTCGCGCATCCGAACAAATCTGTATGCTTCATATACGACAAAGAGCAATAAAACAAATGCCTCCATGCCGAAAAAAGCCATTAGTTTTATGCCAATCTGCATCATTTCTCCTACTTTGCCACAAAGTCTCTGACTGTCAACATCTTAACACCGACGATCAAACAGATCGAACCATACACAAATAAAACTGGCCACAGCAGAGCCTTCGGAATCTGATCCATGAGTGGGATGGCCATAAAGGAATTTACAAAAATCAATACCAAAAACGCCGCAACGATCAAAAGAAATGCAAGAATGATTAATTTATGCGCAAATCCGCTCAATCTTATCATCAGGGAAATGCAACAGTAAAAAATATTTATCACAATGCACGCAAATATGTAGAGAAGCACCTCATTCATCGTCAGCACATTGCCAGTGATCCTTCCCGCTGCAGGCAAGTAGATACCCAGGAACAGAAAGACTGACAGGATTGTGTGGATAATGCTGCTCAACAATTTGGAGAAGACATAAGTGCTAAGACTAACGCCTGTCGTCAAAACCATCTCTCCAGTCCTTTCGTTTTTATCTGAACTGATGCTGAGAACGATCTGAGGGGCACTACACATGGCAATTATATAAGGCATCATTCCTAAGATGCATAAAAACATGTACTCTGAGAGTCTGGAAACGAAACCAAACAATATGCTATAGCCAATAGCAAACGAATATGCCATGATCTTCATGAGCGTTGCGCCATAGACAAATTCCTTTTTTAGTAAGACCAAAAATCTTCTCATCCTATCGACCTCCATTGTCCAAAATACTCTGATAGGCAGAAGAAACGCTGCCTTGTCCCTTGCTTAAGAACTCTTCTTTCGCCCCAAAAAAGATCTGTTTTCCTTTGTTGATAAACAGAATGTCAGTGCAAACCCTGTCGATGACATCTGGCAGATGTGAACAGATGATCACTGTCATGCCGGCCTTTACGAAATCATTAATGTAATTCACAAGGGTCGTTGTAGTGGCGATGTCGAGACCGTCCGTCGGTTCATCCAATATCAAGAGTTTTGGCGTATGAACGATCATGGCAGCAATCTTCGCCTTCTGCAACATACCTTTGGAGAATCTTTTCATTTTTGTGTTTTTCTCTTCCGTCAGATCCATCAACTCGATCACTGACATGATGGCCTTGTCAATGTGTTTTACGCCGCGAAGCTTCGCAAAAAATTCGAGATACTTATAAAGCGTCATGTTCAAAAAAACCGAAGCGCCCTCCGGAAGGTATCCTGATAACTCGCAGATCTTTTCACTTGAAGTGGAAGCATCAAACCCAAGCGTTTGAATGACGCCAGGTGCAGGCGGGATCACGCCCATGAGATTGCGGATCAGCGTGGTTTTCCCAGCTCCGTTCGGCCCAAGGATCCCCAAACATTTTCCCTGTCCCATTTCGAAAGAAAGACTATCCAAGGCCTTCTTTTTCCCGTAGGAATAATTCAGCCCGTTAACCTTAATGCAAGTATCCATCTGCATCTCCTCCTAACTCATTGGTATCATTTTTTCCAACATATCATAGATTGAGTTCATGGTCTCATACTGAAGCAGTGTCGGTGCCATACCTGGATCGCCCAGCCAAGCATTGCTCAGAATGTATGAATCTGACAGAATGTAGATGCTCCCATTACCGCACGCAATACGATACGCGATTAGATCGATGAACTTGTCATTTGTAATGACGTCAACGATTTTCCAGGATCCATACGCATTATATGACTGCTTCAGCGTCGTAACGTTCTTCACGCTCCCGTCTTCACTCTGAAAATCGATCGGAACGCTCTGGATCACGCCGCTTTTAAGTATGTCAAAGTGCTCAAGCAACGTGTTGTCGGAATAGTCGCCCCTGTCACAGACGATTACGGTTCCGCCTTCCTTGACATAGTTCTCCAAGTTGTTCAGTTCCTTTTTCGACATGGATTCCGTTGGATTCATCACAACAAGCGCACGTGCGGAATCCCCTAAGTTTTCAGGAATCTTTGTGATCTCTCTGTTATACAATCCGAGTCTTTGGAACATAATAAAGAAATTCGAATAATTCTCTTGCTGGTTCCAACTGAAATCTCCGATAAAATTTGAAAAATAATCCCCTTTGTTTTCAGTCACGAAATAGACCATCTGCTGATCATTTAGGTTATTTAAAACCTTTTTCCCATAGTTTTGAAAATCAATTTTCCCAGAGACAAAGGAAGCGATCACAAGGCATAACGGGATTGCAACGGCACCATATACTTTGAGAACAGACCGATACTTGTTCTTTTCTTCCTTATCCGAAACAAGGAGCCAGATCAAAACCTTTCGCCGACACAAATGGCAAAAATACGCCTTTGCGGGTGATAATGAAACTCACCTCCTTCTCGGTCTTCGCGATCCAACGCACGGTTAAGATGGCCAGAAACTCCCACTGCGAAATCAATTATGAGGAAAGAACCACAAAAAAACAAATGGCCCTGCACGAACTACGTGTTTTTTTTACCAACTACGTGCTCGCCAAGCCATTTGTCTGTTTTTCTTCGCAGATATTCAATTAATCCATGACAGATCATTTTTTCTCGTTTCTTCCAATCGTCACGGATTTGACAAAGCTAAAATACTTCTCCTTTACGTCATTACTGTATTTTCGGCCAATTGGCAGGTGCTTTCCGTCCATCATGACGATTTTCTCTGCCAAAACCTTTTTAACATATTGCATGTTCACCAAATAAGACTTATGAATGCGTATCATGGAAGTGCCTTGTAATTGTTCCTCGTACTGTTTCAGGCTGTCATAAGCCATAAAGTCACCTTTTCTGGCATATATGTTGACATAATGCCTTTCTGCCTGAATGTAGATGATATCGCTAAGAACGACGTCCCTTTTCCCATCCATCAAGGTAAAAATTGTGCCAACATTTTCTTCATTCTCCCGAATGGCAATGTCAATGCATTTTTTCACGCCCTCATATGTAAGAGGCTTATTTAAGAAAGCAAGCGTCTTCATGTCAATGGTATCTATCGCATATTCTGTATGACTGGAAGCAAATGCGATTCTCCAGACATTGTCCTTTTCCCTTAGGGCATTGAGAACTTCTATTCCGTTCGTTTCTTCCATCTCAATGTCCAAAAAGAGCAGATACATGCGCTCCCCTTCATAGGCAAGCACTTCTTCCCCTGATGAAAACTCCACGTAATCGTGTTCATTGGGATATTCAGAAAAATACTGTTCGCAGAGTTCCTTCGCCCTGTCCCTATGCAATTGTTCATCATCGCAGATTCCAATTATGATCATGTATGTTCTACCATCTTCCAAGAGAGTTCTATATTTTCAGCTCATGTTTCTGCATATGATAATTTTACTCAATTATTCTCTAGTTGTAAAGGGAAAATGGTTTCCTGATAGCCGTTTCTAAACAAGGATTACCTGCATGCCTCCACATCCCTCGCAATCTGTGCCTTTAGGGCGTCGATGCTCTTGAACTTCTGCTCAGGACGCTGGAAATGATGCAGGAAGACCTGCACCTCCTGGCCGTAGAGGTCGCCGTCATAGTCAAGCAGGTGCGTTTCAACGCCTGCGCGCATGCGCTCATTCTTGGTTGCAATTTGCCGTCCTCATGCTTCTTAAAATGCAACACGTGGCAGCATTTATCCCGTTTCTGTTGCCTTTACCTCCTGCGCAGGCTCCGCCCCTTCAGCCGAGGCATTTGTCAAACAAAGATATCGCGACAAGCTCCGTACGTCCGTAATCACCTCGACAAACCTCGATTTAGCAAACCACCCCCCGCAATAAGAAGCACAAAAAAGGAACCGATCTCTCGGTTCCTTCAAGCGTGACCTTCGTCACGTCCTTCACTTTGTTCAAAATCGCAGAACTACTTCCGTAGTTCTGCGACAGCAGCGCTACAAGGATTCGAACCTTGAAATGACGGAGTCAGAGTCCGTTGCCTTACCGTTTGGCGATAGCGCTATAGGTATTCATCAAGTAGTCGTTCGAACGGCTACTTGATGAATTATACACTAGTTGTTTTGAAAATGCAAGCCCTAATTTAAAGATTTTTTCTATCCGGACCAGACTATACCTCGAAGATCAGGTCGCCATAGGTCGGCATGGGCCATACGGACTTGTCGACAAGCATTTCGAGCGCGTCCACGGGAGCGCGAAGGGCTGCCATGGCAACAAATACTTGATCCTTGTAGTAGAAGGCTTTTTCCTTCTCGTTTGCAACGTTCGCTGCCTCTGCCACCTTTTTCTCGAGCGTGCGCTCAGCTTCCCTTGCTTCGGCAAGAAGATCAGAAACCTCCTTCAGCATCTCGATCTGAACGGTCGCGTCGGTCACGCCCGCTGCCTTCACGCTTGTCACGGCATCCGCCAGAGTCTTCACGTATCCGTTTACGGCAGGAAGGATCTGCTTCTTCGCCATGTCGATCATGGTCAGGGCCTCAATGTTGATGGTCTTCGTATAGGTTTCATACAGAATCTCCTCACGGGATTCCAGCTCCGTGCGGTTAAAGATTCCAAACTTCTCAAACAGGGCGATGGACTTCTCCGTAGTCAGCGCACAGGATGCCTCCACCATGGATTTGATGTTGGGAAGGCCGCGTCTTTCCGCCTCCTTCACCCATGCTTCGGAATAACCGTCACCGTTGAAGATGATGCGCTGATGCTCAGTCATGTATTCCTTGATGAGATCATGAACGGCAATGTCAAAGTCCTCTGCCTTTTCCAGGCGGTCAGCCGCGTCGCAGAAGGCTTCTGCCACGATGGCATTCAATACGACGTTGGCATCCGCAACGGAATCAGAGCTTCCCACGCTACGGAATTCGAATTTATTACCGGTAAATGCAAAGGGTGAGGTACGGTTTCTGTCGGTGGCGTCGCGGTCCATGTTGGGAAGCGTTGAAACGCCGGTCTCCAGCTTACCGCCCTGCAGTGCCCTTGCGGCAACGCCAGTCTCCACAAGCTGCTGTACCACGTCCTCCAGCTGTTCGCCGAGGAACATGGAAATGATGGCGGGCGGTGCCTCGTTGGCACCAAGTCTGTGATCGTTTCCTACGTCGGCAGCACTTTGACGCAACAGGTCAGCATGGGTGTCAACTGCCTTCATGATGCAGGCGAGTACCAACAGGAACTGGATGTTCTCGTTCGGAGTGTCGCCGGGATCGAGCATGTTCACGCCGTTATCCGTGGTCAGGGACCAGTTATTATGCTTACCGGAACCGTTCACGCCTGCGAAAGGCTTCTCGTGAAGCAGACAGTTCAAACCGTGACGAACGGCAACCTTCTTCATGGTCTCCATGATGATCTGGTTGTGATCCACGGCAATGTTTGCGGTCTCATAGATGGGTGCAAGCTCATGCTGTGCAGGCGCAACCTCATTGTGCTGCGTCTTGGCCGTAACGCCAAGCTTCCAGAGCTCAACGTTGAGGTCCTTCATAAAGGCGCCGATGCGCTCGCGGATCGTTCCAAAGTAATGATCCTCAAGCTCCTGGCCCTTGGGTGCGGGTGCACCAAAAAGCGTGCGGCCTGCAAAGATCAGGTCTTCGCGCTGCATATATTTTTCATGATCCACCAGGAAGTATTCCTGCTCAGGCCCCACGCTGGGCGTAACCTTGGTGGCTTCGGTATTTCCAAAGAGTCTTACGATTCTGATGGCCTGCTGGCTGATCGCTTCCATGGAACGCAGAAGCGGCGTCTTCTTGTCCAGCGCCTCTCCCTTATAGGAGCAGAAAGCCGTGGGAATGCAAAGGATGATGCCGGCCGCACTGTCCTTTAAGAATGCAGGGGACGTAATGTCCCAAGTGGTGTAGCCTCTCGCCTCGAACGTGGAACGAAGTCCGCCGGAGGGGAAGGAGGATGCATCCGGTTCGCCCTTGATCAGCTCTTTTCCGGAAAACTCCAGAAGCATTTTTCCATCCGCGTCGGGATGGGTCACAAATGCGTCATGCTTTTCCGCCGTGATGCCGGTGAGTGGCTGGAACCAGTGTGTGTAATGGGTTGCCCCATTCTCTACGGCCCAATCCTTCATGGCCTTTGCCACGACGTCAGCCGTTGCAAGCGACAACTCGCCGCCCTGTTCCATAACTCTGCGCACTTCCTTGTACACGTTCTTAGGAAGCCGCTCTCTCATCTTGGTCAGGGTAAAGACTTTACTGCCAAAGATCTCGTCGACTTTCAAAATCTCGCTCATTCCCATCATTCCTTTCAAAAACCTTAATCAACATGCGATTATTTTATACTTGTTTTATCATTTGGTCAATCCAATTTTTTCTGCACGTAGGGAATCCGCTTCTAAATCAGAAAAACTCTCTTGTCATCGCATGAAAAATCCTTCGCCCGCCACCAGGCGCACAAAGAAATAGAATCCGCACCAAAGATGCCAGCCATAAACGCAGACGCAGGCCACCTTTACCAAAAGCCATCCCTTCGTCTGCTTCATTTGCATGCATTTCACGCTGCACAGCGCAAAGAGCAAAAACAGGCAAAAGCCATAGCCCCAAAGGAAATTGCCGTCCACGGACCTGCTGCCGTTCTCCACGAGGCAAAGGGCTTCCAGGAATCCAAGGGCCGTCATGCCAATAATAAACTGGTACTGCCGCTCCTTCCAATCCCACAGGACCGTCGCCGCCACCACCAGAATGCAAAACAGCGCGGAACAGAGTACGGCAAGCTTGGGGATCGCCGCATGTAAGGAGAAGGAATACCAAGGCTGGAAACCAATGCCGTTCCCCGTATCCTCCCCAAAGAGCACGGCATTCTGCCACAGGATCACCAGACCGCTGGGAAGAAGGGCCGCGCCAAAGATCAGAATCTTCGAAAACGGAACCTTGCGGAAAAGATCCACGAGTAAATAAATGCCCATGATGGGCGAAAATGCCACGAGAAAGCTGGGCTTGATGCCGGTACAAAGAACGTTCAAGAGCATGAACGTGACCCATTCCTTGACGGAAAGGCCTTTATCATAGTGATCAGCCAGCTTGAAATAATACCAGATCGTGATCACTGCCACAAGCTTCATGCAAAGATACGTCGAATTGTGCCACACGTTGGGCGACTGATAGCTGACGTAGCGGAATTCCCCAACAAACGAAAGATAGGCAGGCATCACCAGATTCAGGCTGAGCGCCAGTCCCAGCGTCTGCCAGGTCTTCTCCTTTTCTTTTGCAAAAAGGCAGACCAGATTCTCCGTCGCGTAGACGGTCAGGGTGCTGACCACCGCCAAAAAGAGTGCAATGCCGACGGTGCTTCCGCCGCAGATCCAGCTTAAGATCTGGTAGGCATACGCCGTAAAGCTGTAATACCAGTGATCCTGCAGCACCATGCTGATATGGAGCGGCAGATCCGACTGATAGGGAATGTTGCCCTCCACGGTCAGGTCCGCAATGGACTGGTGATAATACAGCCAAAGGCATGCCGCGCCGTAGATCGCAACGATCGCATGCGCAAGCCACCGAAACGTTATGCGGTTGTTCCTGCTGCCTTCACGGTTCATAAGTTACGTTTTCCTTTTATTTCTTCCGGCCCAGGCATAGCTGCCCGTTCTCGGTTATCTTACGTTTGCCGGCCTTTTAGGTACTAGTTGGCGTCCTGCCGAAGCACGTCGCCCTCTTCCACGTCCACCCTCTGGAAGGAGACGTCGTCCACTAACCATACCCAAAGCTTTTGCTTTGCATGAGGTGCGCTTTCCATGGATTCCAATTCCTCATTGTAGATGGCGCCCACCAGTACGGAAAGGTCGCGTCCGTCACGCTTCATGATCTCAATGCGATCCCCCACGCAGAACTTGTTGCGCTGGGTGATCTGAATCAACTCCAAAAATCCCATGAGGCGCTGCTCATTGGAGCCATTTTCGTCTGACGCGCCTGCGTCCATCGCTTCTTCAGACATTGTATCGTCGTCAACTGCATCCTCCGTCGGCGCCCCCATCCACGTCAGCTTCTCTTCTTTCATCTGCGCCTGGATCCAGGGAAGGTTCTCTCCCTTTTCGTAATCCTCCGTGAAGTCGCTCAGGATCAGCATTTTCTCCTCCACGATCCCAAGATAGATGGATTCGCTGACGTAGGTACTGTTGTCATAAATCTGATTTTCCGCACTGGGCTTTCCAAAGTAAAAGCCCGTGGAATACTGGCGATAGGTACATTTCGCAATCTCGGCGCGGTACCAGTCCAGGTTCTTTTGATAAACCTCCTCGCCAAGAAAATAGTCGTCGATGGCCTTTCGATAGGTCCTTGTCACGGACGCCACATAAAGCGCCGTCTTCATGCGTCCCTCGATCTTAAAGCTGTCGATCCCGGCCGCAATCATCTCCGGCACGTGCTCGATCATGCAAAGATCCTTGGAATTAAAGAGGAACGTGCCCCTTTCGTTTTCAAAAACGGGAAGATACTCTCCAGGCCTGCTCTCCTCCATCACCGCGTATTTCCAGCGGCAGGGGTGCGTGCAGTTCCCCTGGTTGGCATCCCTTCCCGTGAAATAATTGCTAAGAAGGCATCTTCCGGAATAGGAAATGCACATGGAACCGTGAATAAAGCTCTCGATCTCCATCTCCTCCGGAATGCGGTCGCGGATCTCGCGGATCTCCCGGAGCGAGAGCTCCCTCGCGCTCACCACGCGCTTTGCGCCCAGCTTCCACCAGAAAAGATAGGTCTCGTAATTTGTGTTGTTGGCCTGCGTCGACACGTGGATCTCACACTCCGGCCAAACCTCCCGCGCGATCATAAACATGCCGGGATCCGAAATGATCAAGGCGTCCGGAACATATTTCATGTCCCGAAGTGCTGCAAAATACTCCCTCGCTTCCTCCAAGTCCTCATTATGTGCCAAAACATTTGCCGTCACGTAGACCTTCACGCCATGCTCATGCGCAAACGCGATTCCCTCCGCCATGTCTTCCATGGAAAAGTTCTTCGCCTTCGCCCGGAGGCTGAAAACCTCCCCTCCGACATAGACCGCGTCCGCCCCGTACAGTACGGCCGTCTTTAACACTTCAAGACTGCTCGCCGGTATCAGCAATTCTGGTTTTTTCCCATTTCTCACTATCATCCGTAATCCTTCTTCTCTCCGAAGTTAATCAGGTTCTCCCTGCCAGGCGTCAGCAAAAATCAACGTCGTTGAAATCGATGCTGTCATATTCTTCCGTATCACCGCAAGCATCGATCTCTACGTAGAAGGTGTCGTCAAACGTAACGATCTCACCCGTACACGTTGCAGTACTGTCGCCAATAAGTTCGTCGCATGCCTCGCTATATTCATCTTCATCCGCATAATCACTAAGAGCAATGATCTTCGTAACCGTGCAAGGCACGTACTCTCTCTCATCCACGATCTGCGCGGCGTTGGCTCCGACCTCCGCCTTTTCGATCCAAAGGATCCAATCATCGTATTCAGAAGCAATGCCACCAATAATTTCTTTCGTATTCATGTTTAAGGTTCCTCCTTTTGTTTATGATAAAGTCTCTTGGACTTTAGTCAAGCTTGGTTGTCAGGGTGATGCCGTCTCCCACGGGCAGGATCACGGTCTCCAGTCCCGGCGCGTGTTTGAGTTCATAAAGGTACTCCCGCATTCTCGCGTGAGTCGTGCGCTTGCGGCGTTCCAGCGCAAAGCGCGATTCGATGACGTCGCCGTCCTGCAGCACGTTATCGGAAAGGAGCAGCCCTCCCGGTGCCAGAAGCCGCAGAACGTCTGGCAGAAAGGCCAGGTACTGTCCCTTTGCCGCGTCCATAAAGATCAGGTCATAGGGCCCCTCAAGGTCCTTTAGGATCTCTGCCGCATCCCCCTCCAACAGGGTGATCTGCCCTTCCTTCCCGAATTTGCGGAAATTTTCCTTCGCGATGGGAATCCGCTTTTCATATTTCTCGATGGTCGTGATCTTGCAATCCTCAGGCGCGTATTCGCTCATTAAAATTGCAGAAAAGCCGATGGCCGTCCCGACTTCCAGGATGCTCTTCGGCTTTACGTATTTCAGTAAAAATCTAAAAAAGCTCTGTAACGGCTTTCTGATGATCGGTACGTCACCCGCGATCGCCTCTTTTTCCAGTTCATCTAAGTAGGGAGGATTCCCCGGATCCATGGAATCTATAAACGTTGCCATTCTGGGATCGATGATCATTCGTCTCCCTCCTCATGACCGGCCATGACCGCAAACATGTCCTCCGCCGTCATGGTGGAACGAAGCACGTAGGTTCCGGGCTTTATTTCCTTTCGGTACTCCGAACAATAATACTGGAGAAAAAACAGCCATTTGTCCCGGATCAGCCCCTTCGCCTCCAAAAGCTCGCCCAGGGAACGGGGGGATACCTCCTCACCAATGGTGATGGTGATGCTCTTACCGTCTTCGACTTCAATGTCCGTGACCGGCTGCTCCTTGAACACCCGCTGGCCATACTCATTAAACTTGGCGGCATATTTATTGATAAATAAAAGTGCCACTGCCACCATGCCGGCAAGGATCAAAAAACGAAGCATGCCGAACAAAATATTGTCTCTTTTCATAAAACCTTACTCCTTAATGCCTTTCGTGCCTTATTCGAAGTCAATTCGCCCAACCAGGCGGTTTTCCACGTCCTGTACCATGCGGCAAAACGCCAGCTCTGCCGCCAGGAAATCGGAAACCAGGGGATCATCCCGGAACGTCTGATATTCCCTCTGAAATTGCTCCATTTTGTCAAAAGCATAGTCCGGACTCTGCTGTAATTCATAATTGCGCATGCGGAACTCATCGATCTGACGCTTTAGGTCAGGATACTGTTTCACTTGATCCAGCTTGCTTTTGTATTCTTGATAAATGTCTGAGTTTAGCAAAGCGTCTGCCAGGGCCTCCGCCGCTTCCTCTACCTGATTCATTGCCTAAACCTCCATAATGATCGGCAGGATCATGGGTCTTCTCTTGGTTTTCTTCCAGACAAAATCTGAAAGCACGTCCTTGGTGGTGCTCTTTAGCTTACCCCAATCCGTAATGCCGCGATCCAGGCAGGCCTGTACCGCTTCATCCACGATCAGCCGGGCTTCTTCGATCAGTTCGTCGGACTCACGCACATAGACAAAGCCGCGGGAAACAATGTCCGGACCAGAGAGCAAAAGGCCCGTCTCCCTCTCGAGACTCATGACTACGATCATGATGCCCTCCTCAGACAGGTGCTGGCGATCCCGGAGCACGACGTTGCCCACGTCTCCCACGCCGAGTCCGTCTACCAAAATGCCGCCGGTGACTACCTTGTCCGTCACCTGAGCACCCTCGTCGTTCAATTCCATCACGTCCCCGGAGGACAGGATAAAGATGTTCTCCTTGGGAATGCCAAGGCTCTCGGCGATCCTCGCCTGGGCCTTCAAATGCTTGTATTCACCGTGTACCGGAATGGCATACTTCGGCTGTACCAGAGTGTAGATCAGCTTGATCTCCTCCTGGCAGGCATGTCCGGATACGTGCACGTCCTGGAAGATCACGTCCGCGCCCTTGCGGAGCAGCTCATTAATGATCTTCGTCACGGATTTCTCATTTCCCGGGATCGGGGAAGAAGAAAAGATGACCGTGTCCCCAGGGCCAATGGTGATCTTGCGGTGCATGCCGCTGGCCATGCGGGACAGTGCCGCCATGCTTTCACCCTGACTGCCCGTGGTGATGATGACCTGCTTTTCCGCAGGCTCGTTCTTCAATGCGTCCAAATCCACCAGCGTATTTTCCGGAATGGTAATGCAGCCCAGCTCGATGGCGGTCTCAATGGTGTTTGTCATGCTGCGGCCTTCCACCGCAACCTTTCTGCCGCACTTATACGCGGAATTAATGATCTGCTGCACGCGATCCACGTTGGACGCAAACGTCGCAACGAAAATACGCGTGTTCTTGTGCTCCTCAAACAGCGTGTCGAAGGTTTTTCCCACGGTCTTCTCCGAGGGAGTAAAGCCCGGGCGCTCCGCGTTGGTGGAGTCACACATCAGGGCAAGCACGCCCTTCCTGCCGATCTCCGCAAAGCGCTGCAGGTCAATGGCATCACCGTAAACCGGCGTAAAGTCCACCTTAAAGTCGCCCGTGTGCACCACGACGCCCGCCGGCGAATAGATGGCCAGCGCAGCCGCGTCAACAATGCTGTGATTCGTCTTGATAAACTCCACGCGGAAGCTCCCAAGATTCACGGACTGTCCAAATTTTACGACCTTCCGCTTCGTTCCCTTCATCAGGCCGTGCTCCTCAAGCTTGTGCTCGATCAGACCCATGGTAAGACGCGTCGCGTAGACCGGAATGTTTAAATCCTTCAAAATATAGGGCAGCGCGCCGATGTGATCCTCGTGTCCGTGGGTGATCACAAAGCCCTTTACCCTCTCCTTGTTCTCCTTCAGGTAAGTCACGTCGGGAATCACCAGGTCAATGCCCAGCATGTCGTCCGCCGGAAAAGCCAGCCCGCAATCCACGACAATAATACTGTCTTCATATTCGAAGGCAGTAATGTTCATGCCAATCTGCTCCAAGCCGCCCAAAGGTATGATCTTCAGCCTGGGGCCAGTTATATTCTCTTTTTTCTTTCTCAAGTTAATTCCTCCAAATCAATTCCAAACAATCGAAAACGCATCCCACGGCTTCTTCGCGTGGATGCGCGTCCGATCACGATTCTAAATCCACGTCGTCCAGCATGTTCTCAAACACGCCGGCCACGGCGGCCATCTCATCGTCGTCTTCCACGAAGACGTACCTGCCTTCCGCCTCGCCATCCTCGGACAGATCCTTCATGATCCATGCTTCCCCGTCCCCATCTTCAACGTCCGTCACGAGAATGTAGTTGCTCCCCCCAATGCGGGTCTGCTCCAATACGTAAAATTCTACCGGTTCCTCTCCCTCGGGAGTAAATAAAATCTTTTCCATGCGTTTACCTCCAAGGCTTGTCACCTTGCTTTATTTCTCCTGCGCGCCCTCTGCCTTCGCCTGATTTGCCAGATAATCCAAATATCCCTGCAAGATAAAGGTCGCAGCTATCTTGTCCACGTATTCCTTGCGGTGCTCCCTGCGGATCCCCGCCTCCATCATGGCCCGGTCGGCAGCAACGGTCGTCAGTCTCTCGTCCCAAAAGATCACGGGCAGTCCCGTGCGCCGCTCCAGCTTTTCCTTGAACTCCTCCGTGAGTTCCACCCTCACGCCTTCCGTACCGTTCATGTGCTTGGGCTGTCCCAGCACGATCCTGTCAACTTCGTATTCCTGAATAAGCTCTTCGATCCTGGCAAGGGTCTGGCGTAGCTTATTTTCCTCCTTGCGGCGGACGATCTCGATCCCTTGGGCGGTAATCAACAGGGCGTCACTGATGGCTACTCCCACCGTCTTTGATCCAAAATCCAATCCCATGATCCGCATGGCAGTCCTCCTAATTAAATCGCTGCGCGATAGCTAGCTTCGTTCACTTTTTTATTGTTCCAGTTTGTTGTCGATGTAAAAGCGCAACATCTCCTCCACCAGTTCATCCCGCTCAACCTTCATGATCAGGCTTCTCGCGTTTTTATGGCTGGTGATGTAGGTAGGATCGCCGCTCATAATGTATCCAACAATCTGATTGACGGGATTGTACCCCTTCTCCCGCAACGCTTCGTAAACGGCAGACAGCACGATCTGTGCCCCCGTCTCCTGCTCCGTTTCCACGGTAAAATATTGAGTATTTGATAAATCATCCATAATAACCCTCGCTTTCCACGTGCACTCCCGTTTCCTGCACGTTCCGCGCATCCCCAAATGACGCCATTATTCCATTTTAGGTACTAATTATGAACATTTTAATCCATTTTTCAGAAAATTTCAATACCCGCGAAGGGATTGCCTCCAAATGTTTACGACAGTTTTCCGTATTTTTCGCGGTAATTATCGATGCAGTGCTCGATCACCTTCACTGCTTCCGCGGCATCCATGATGTCATCCACCTTCGTTTCCTTGCCTTCCAGATTCTTGTAAACGGTAAAAAAGTGCTGGATTTCATCGAACACATGCTTCGGCAGTTCCGAAACGTCATGATAAGTATTGTAGGTCGGGTCACCGAATGGCACCGCGATGATCTTCTCGTCGCCCATCCCGCAGTCCAACATTTTCATAACGCCAATGGGATAGCAGCGGACCAAGGTCATGGGCTGAATGGGCTGGGTGCAGAGCACCAGCACGTCCAGCGGGTCATGATCGTCGCCGAGGGTCTTGGGGATGAAACCATAATTCGCGGGATAGTGGGTCGCCGTGTAGAGAACGCGGTCCAGGCAAAGAACGCCCGTCTCCTTGTCCAGCTCGTATTTCATGTTGCTTCCCTTACTGATTTCAATCACCGACATAAAATCCATGGTCTGGATTCTCTTCTCATCAATGTCATGCCAAACGTTCATGCGTTTTCCTCCTTCGCAAATCCATCCTGGGAGCGCCGGTTCCGTACGGCGCCTTCCACGTGCCGCCTTATACCGTGCCCAACCTGTCCAGCGTCTTCTACGTATCTCCTACAAAACGCCCAGCCAGTCCAGCGCCTTCCATATATCGTCCTACAAAACGCCCAGCCAGTCCAGCGCCTTCCATATGCCGTCTTCCATGACGTCCGCCGTCACGTGGTCCGCCATGGAAAGTACCGCCTGTGAGGACTCTCCCATGGCAATGGCGATCCCCGCGTGTTCCAGCATGGGCAGGTCATTATTGCTGTCCCCAATGGCCACCGTATCCGCCAGCGTTATCTTTTTCGGATATTTCCCCAAATTGTTTAAGTGTTCCACCAAAAAGTCCATGCAGGTCGCCTTGGAATATCCCTTGGGGACGATCTCAAAATACCCGTGCTCCCGGTCGATCAGATCCAGCAGGTCACCCTGCTCCGCCATAAAATCCCTAACGCTTTGGGGATCGTCCGCAAAGCAATAAAATTTGTCAAACTTCCCCGGCGCCTCGCGGTAGCTCGCCCAGCTTCTGTCCGAATAATGATCCGTTACGTACTTGAGGAAGGTCTCCGTGTGCATCTTGTCCAAATCATTGTGATAATTGTTGTCCTCGCCCTCCAGGATCGCGTCGATCTTATGCTTTTCCAGGCAGCGGATCACGCTCTCTCCCTCTGACTTGGAAAGGGTCTTGTGCATAAGCTCCCTTCCGTGAAAGAAGATTTGCGTGCCGCACCCGCAAAGATAACCATCAAAGGGGGCCAGCTTCGGGAGCCAGTCCATGACGAGACTTGCGGTGCGTCCCGTGTTGACAAGGCACAGATGCCCGTTTTCCCTCGCCTTCCGGATCGCCCGTGCGGCAGATTCCGGCATGTCCCGCCAGTTGCTGATCAGCGTTCCGTCAATGTCAAAAAAGATCAGTTTCACGTCCAAGTAAAATGTCCTCCGTAAGAAATTCCAGTAATTCGAGTCTCAGGATCTCTCCCGCCCGCGCATTTTTTCCGGCATCTTGGTGCAATTCCGCCCCGGCGCCGGGCTTTCCTTTCGGCGTCGCCCCGTGATCAAGCGTCGCTCCGTCGCCCGGCAGCGGAAGCGCCACGCGGACATAGTCCGTCGTGTGTCCCAATAGATAGTTCTTTCCCCCAATTACCTTCTCTTCTTCCATGAGAACTTCCACAACCTGCCCCAGCTTTCGTCTGCGAAACTCCATGGACTGCTTTCTTTCCAGCTCCAAAAGCTCGTCGCTTCTCTGCGCCTTCACGGGTTCCGGCACCTGGCCGTCCATCACGGCCGCCCTGGTTCCCTTGCGCTTGGAATACTTAAACACGTGCATCTCATAAAAGCCAACCTTTTCCAGAAAGGCTTTCGTCTCTGCAAATTCTTCCTCCGTCTCTCCGGGAAAGCCCGCAATCACGTCCGTCGTAATGGCGGGAATCCTTGGCGCGTAAGCATTTCGCAGGGCTTCCACGCTCTCAAAATACTGCTGTGCGGTATAATGCCTGTTCATGCGCCTTAAGGTCGCGTCACATCCGCTCTGGAGCGAGAGATGAAAATGCGGGCAAACCTTCGGAAGTGCCGCAAGACGCTTTGCCGTCTCCGGCGTCACGATCCTGGGTTCCAAAGAGCTGATGCGGATCCTTTGCAATCCTGGGATCTTGTGGATCTCCTCGATCAGGTCAAAGAGCCTCGTCACGCCGCGATAATCCATGGCGCCGTTTTCCTTTTCTCCGCCCGCGGATTTACCGCCCGCGTCAGGAGACGTCCCTTGGCAGAGTTTCGCGATTCCACCGTTCTTCGCGGAATCGGCACCTTTGGCGTTCCCATCAGCCTTCTCAAAGTCGATTCCGTAGGAGCTTACGTGAATGCCCGTGAGAACGATCTCCAGATATCCCGCGTCCACGATCCCCCGGATTTCCTTCAGAATATCCTCCTGCTTTCTGCTCCGGACGCGCCCCCTTGCCAGCGGGATCGCGCAATAAGAGCAAAACTGATTACAGCCGTCCTGGATCTTAATATAGGCACGGGTGTGCTCCGCCGTGGTCTTTAATTGCATTTCCTCATATTCTTTTTCATGCGCAATGTCAAGAACCGTCATGCCTCCGAGAGTCTTGTCCGGCGCGCCGCCGCAAATTTCGCCGCCTTCGGCTACGTTGTCGGTTTTACCAACCCATCCCCCGTCAGCCGCTTCGCCAGTTTTACAAAACCCTTCCCCGTCAGCCGCTTCGTGGTTTTTCTCCCGCTCCGCGAGATACTGCTCCAGGATCTCCGCGATGTCCTTCTTGCGGTTGTTTCCGATGGCAAGGTCGATCGCCGGGTCCGCCGTCGCGCCCGCAAGGTCCGTCTGCACGTAACAGCCCACCGCCACCACCACCGCATCCGGGTTCTTTTGCTTTGCCCGGTGCAGCATCTGGCGGCTCTTTCTGTCCGCAATGTTTGTCACCGTGCACGTGTTGATTACGTAAACGTCGGCTTTTTTGTCAAAAGGGACAATTTCGTACCCTTTCTCACGCATGATTTGTTGCATGACGTCCAACTCATAGGAGTTGACCTTGCATCCCAAGTTGTGAAATGCTATGGTTTTCATCTTTTTCTCCGTTATTTTTCTGCTATAATTCCCCGTTTTTTTCCCTTGACTTTTCATGAAGCACCAATTATGATGTAGGCAGAAGGTATGACACAGACAAGGAGGTAACATTCATGAAAACTGTTCAAATTTCTTTAAACTCGATTGACAAGGTAAAATCTTTCGTAAACGACATCACGAAGTTCGATTACGATTTCGATCTGGTATCCGGAAGATACGTGATCGATGCCAAGTCCATCATGGGGATCTTCAGCCTGGATCTTTCCAAGCCCATCGACCTGAACATCCATACCGAGGATGGTGCTGAAGAAGTTCTGAAGGTTCTGAAGAACTACGAGGTTTAATCCTCAAGGCATCCTTGAATCGCATGGCGGTCCAAGGCTTCACAAAAAGAAAACGCACGCCCTCCGGAGCAAATGCTTCGGAGGGTGTTTTTTTGCAAATAGGCTCTGAGCTTATTCCACAATGATCAATTCTTCCGTTTCCAGCGCTTTCTTTACCAGCTCGTCCATTTTTTCCCCAAGCTTTTCCTCATGCCTGCGAATGTATTTGGGATTGGGCTTTGTGACGGGATGCTTTGCCACAAAGATGGTACAACAATCCTCAAAGGGTTGAATGGAGGTTTCATAGGTACCGATCTTCTCCGATACGTCAACAATGTCCTGTTTGTCAAAGCCGATGAGTGGCCGGTAAATGGGAAGCTCGCAGACCTCATTGATGACGGCCATGGAAGCCAAAGTCTGGGAAGCCACCTGTCCAATGCTCTCGCCGGTGACCAGTCCAAGACATTCCGTGTCCAGGGCAAGCTTCTCCGCAAGCCGCATCATGTAGCGCTTCATGATGATGGTCAGCTCCTCGTGCGGACATGTTTCATAGATATGGAGTTGTACGTCCGTAAAGTTGATCACGTGAAGATAGATGGGCCCCGCATATCTTGCAACGATCCTGGCGAGATCCACTACCTTTTGCTTTGCGCGCTCGCTGGTGTATGGCGGCGCATGGAAATAAACCGCGTCAATCTTGACGCCGCGCTTTGCGATCATGTAGCCTGCCACGGGGGAATCAATGCCGCCGGAAAGAAGGAGCATGGCCTTTCCGCCAGTCCCCACGGGCATGCCGCCGGGTCCCGGAATGATCTCGGAATAAATATAGATTTTCTCGCGAATCTCCACGTTCAGCATAATGTCCGGCTCATGAACGTCCACGGACATCTCCGGATAAGCATTCAAAAGCACTTCGCCGAGATCCGCGTTGATCTCCATGGATTCCTTGGGATAATCCTTGCGCGCGCGGCGGGCATTCACCTTAAAGGTTTTATTCTTGTCGGGATACACCTTGTCGACATATTCCACAATGCGCTCGGCCAGCTTGTCAAAGCCCTCGTCCTCTGCGTAAACCACGGGACAGATGCCTGAGATTCCAAAGACCTGCCGAAGGCACGCCACCGTCTCGTCAAAATCAAATTCGCCTTCCGCCTCCACAAAGATCCTTCCCTGGGTCTTGTGCACGAAAAACTTTCCCTCACAGCGCTTCAGGGCCACCTTGATCTGATGCACCAGTGCATCCTCAAAGAGATGCCTGTTCTTTCCCTTAACGCCAATTTCCGCGTACTTAATCAAAAATGCCTTAAACATGTTTACTCCTTTTCCGGCACGCTTTCCGCGTGCTTTCTCCTGCCACGTTTCTTTCATGCCGCCCTCCGGCACTTGCACGGCGGCGATCTTGCCTCTCATCTTCCGGCCGCAGCCGTCCTGCATCCGGGCGTTAACGCTTGCGGGTATACATTCTCAGCATCGGAACAATTTCCCTCAGCACCGATAAAGTATACTCCAACTCCTGCTGATTCGTAAAGACCGAAAAACTGAACCGGATGGTAGATCCGAGCAGCTCCTGTGAAATTCCCATGGCCTTTAGCGTGGCGGAGGGCTGGGGCTTCCTTGCGGAGCAGGCGCTGCCCGCCGATACGAAAATCCCTCGTTCCTCCAATGCATGAAGCAATACTTCGCTCCGGACTCCCTTGAATGAAACGCTGACCACGTGGGGTGCCGTGCCCTCACCGTGGGGATTCCCGGGAAGAAGGCCATTGACGCGCGTTCCGTCCATCTGCTGAATGCCGTCGATAAAGAAGCTCTTGCATTCCTCTAATTTTCTGACGTCCTCGTCATAATTTTCGTATAATTTCTTCGCCGCCATGGCCATTCCGGCAATGCCAGGCACGTTTTCGGTTCCGGAGCGGAGGTTCCCCTGCTGTCCGCCGCCAAACAAAATGGGGCGGACCCGAACCTTTTCATCAACATAAAGAAGTCCTACTCCTTTGGGCCCGTGGATCTTATGGCCGCTCACGCTGAGAAGGTCAACATTCATCTTCTTCGGATAGATCTTTGCCTTGCCAAAGCCCTGCACCGCATCCACGTGGAACAGCGTGTTGGGATTCATGCGCTTGATCAATGCCCCCGCCTCGGCAATGGGCTGCTGCGCGCCCACTTCGTTGTTGGTGTGCATGATGGATACCAAAATCGTGTCCTGCCGCATGCTGCGCTGTAAATCCTCCAGGTGAATGCGCCCGTAAGCGTCCACGGGAAGGTAAGTCACCTGAAATCCCTGTTCCTCCAGATAATGCATGGTCTGCAGGATCGCGGGATGCTCGATCTGTGTCGTGATGAGGTGCCGTCCCCGTCGCTGATAGGCTGAAGCTACGCCCCGAAGTGCCAGATTGTCAGATTCCGTGCCGCCGGAGGTAAATAAGAGCTCCTTCTCATTTACCTTTAAGATTTTCGCCAGGGTTTCCTTTGCTCCGCGAAGGATCTGCTCCGCCTCCATTCCTTTCAAGTGCAGGCTGGAGGGATTGCCATATTGCTGACACATGATCTGCGTCATATAAGCCGCAACCTCAGGAAAAACCTGCGTGGTTGCGGAATTGTCCAAATAAACTTCCATGGGACCTCCTAAATACTTTCCTATTCTATCATATTCCCAAAGCCTCGCCGCGTTCCACCGTCCTTAGGCTTCCAACCGGTAGCCGAGCCAGGAGAGGATGGCAAGGGGCGCCGTCTCGGTGCGGAGAATCCGCCGGCCAAGGGTGATGGGCTCGATACCTGCCTCCTGGGCCGCCTGGATTTCAGCTTCGTCGAAGCCGCCCTCCGGGCCAATGAAAATGGCGATCGACTGGCCTGGGCGTATGCCCTCGATGAGTGAACGAGTCTTCTCCATCCCCTCCGCAAGCTCATAGGGAATGAGCTTCACGTCCGCGTCCTTTGCAAGCTCCAATGCTTTCTTGAAGCTCACGGGTTCCTTCACTTCCGGGATGATGCCGCGCTTGCTCTGCTTTGCGGCGGCCTCGGAGATCTGCTGCCATCGGGCCGTCTTGGTCTTCGCCTTCTTCTCATCAAGCTTTACCACGGAGCGCTTTGTCTCCACCGGGATCACTTGATAAACGCCAAGTTCCACGGACTTTTGGATGATGAGCTCAAGCTTGTCCGCTTTCGGAAGTCCTTGAAACAAGTAAATCTTGGAGGGAAGCTCCACGCCGTCCTCCTTGACGAAGCGAAGCTCGCACTCGACTGCGGCTTCCTGCCACACACCGCCTGCAATCCCGATCCCACAGGCTTCCGCAGGCTCACCTTTCTCATGAAATGCACGAATGGCGCAGCGGTACTCCTTCCCGTCCTGCCCATTGCTCACGGCAAGCTCCTCTCCCGCTTTCATCCGCAGCACGTTCTTGATATGATTTACGTCCGCGCCCGTGATTGTCACGGTTTTATTCATGACGTCAATTTGCGCTTGATCCACAAAAAACTGATACATTTCGATTCCTCTTTAGGATGCCTTACCCGCAACTCTTTCCGTTCTAAGTGAGAAAGGTTAATTTGTGCGCAGGCGTTTGTTTCATGGTTTTTTCTATCATATTGTATAAAAGCAGCGTGGTGTTCTCATTCTCTCCATCCAAAATCTTCTGCAGATACACCATGCACGGGTTCACCCAGTTTTCATCCGGGGATACGACACTGAACACTGCGTCTTCTGCCGTACTTCCTACTCCCTTCCACTTCCAGCCGTAGCCAGTTACGAGGGCATGTCCATAAAGGCATCCGAGCCCAACTGCGACGTCCGCAGCGTCCCCATACTGTCTGGGATATCGCCCGGTACGTATCACCTTATCCACAGCCTTGTAAACTCGCGCCGCCAGATCCTTACCCTCAGAATACTTGGGGATCCAAAACAGCTTTCTTGCGTAGGCAATCTCACTGTTGATCTCCGACGTCACCTCGTCATCCAGATCACCGACATAGGTAAATCCCTCCGCTTCGGTAGAAGACGGTTCATTCGGCATACCCGCTGCATCAGCATGGTTCTTCTCACCCGTTGTTGCAGGCGCTGCCTGTTCCTGAACCGACTGTTCCTCACTGTCCCAGACCAGCTCAAATTCAAAACCGGTCAGACCGTTCTCCTCCACTGCCTGTTTGAATGCATCTGAGACAAAGGGCTTGTTTTTAGATTCATCTAAAATTTTAAAAATGTGATGCTGTTTTAATTCCTCACACTCTCTGAATGCATACTTCCGAAAAAACATAATTTTGCGCCCATCACTAAATGTCTTATAGATTGATTTCTCATAATCAACAACATCCAAGACGGAAGTTACGTTAATTGCCGTATACTTTTTCTCGTCAAATACCAGTTCCAACTCTTCTGAGGAATTCTTAATAAGCGGTTTCAATATTTGAAGCGCTCTCTCACTTAGCACAGGAATCGTAAAACCTGGATAATCTCCCCATTTATGCTTCTTTTTTTGTTCCATCGGTTCCACATTTAAGGGTTTCCACAAAGCTTTCAAGGAACGTCCGTCAAAAGCCTGTAGTTCATCTGCCGTAAAAGGTGTTTTCGGACATAAATCATCGTATTTGTCCAAATCTGCCGAAAGCTTCCATATTTTCATATCAATCCTTTTATTCCCTTACTTCCTCGCGGTCACGCTGACCCACTCGCCCTGATACGTTACCTCAAGCACTTCCATGCCTGCAGCCTTCACGGCCTCCACGACGGTCTGTTCCTTGTCATCGATGATGCCAGAGGTAATATAGATTCCGCCAGGCTTTAACTGATGGAGGATGACGGGAGTTAAGGGCACAAGCACGTCTGCGAGAATGTTAGCGACAACAATGTCATATTTCTCATAACCAACCTGATCCTGCACTTCCTTCTCGGTGATAATATTGCCGATCATCATGGTAAACTGCTCGGGGCGGATCCCGTTATTTGCGCAGTTGTCCTCAACGGCAGGCACGGCGCAGGGATCAAGATCCGTTCCCACCACGTGCTTCGCACCAAACATGATGGACAAAATGCCAAGGATGCCGCTTCCGGTGCCCACGTCGAGAAGCTCCGTCTCCGGGGTGATGAACTTGCGAAGCTGACGGATACAAAGCTGCGTGGTCTCATGCATGCCCGTCCCAAAGGCCGTGCCGGGATCGATATGAAGCACCATGCGTCCGTCATCCTCCGGCTTTACGTCCTCCCAGGAAGGAATGACAAGTATGTCATCTATGTAGAACTGATGAAAATATTGCTTCCAGTTGTTGATCCAGTCAATGTCCTCGGTCTCGTCCACGGTGATGGTCCCCTCACCGATCTCGCAGAATACGCGAAGGTCGTCAAGCTCGCGCCTTACGTCCTCCAAAATGGATTCCCTCGTGCGCTCCTTGCCCTGTACCAAAAGCGTCCCGTCCTCCTGCTCCTCAACGAAAAAGCTCAGGTATGCCACGCCGTCATCCGCAGGTCCCTCCGGCAGGATGTCCACAAACATCTGCTCCTTCTCGAGGGCCGTGAGCGGAACCTTGTCCTCAATCTGTGCCCCCTCCAGGCCAATGTCATAAAGGGTACTGATGATAATGTCCTCTGCGTCCGTAACCGTCTTTATCTTAAACTTTGTCCACTTCACTTTCCATGCCCTCCTTGGATTTATTGCCTGCTTCCAATTTTCACAATCCAACGTAATTTCACTTATCGCAACTATGTCACGCAATCATCCAAATTATATACGTAAATGCTCCCTTTTGTCAAAGCAAAACCGAACCTCTTCTCGCCGAAAACGTCCATTTCGCCGCTTTTTGTCTATTGCGTTAGCACGGCGCAGGTTTTATAATAAAATTGACGTCACGGAAACCCACATTACAAGGAGAATCGTTATGAAAAAATTACGAACCTGCCTGTTCCTGCTGTTTCCCTTGCTTCTCTGTCTCGCCGGCTGCGGCAAACAGGGAAAACTTGACGAAGGAGACTGCCCGGGAGTGATTACTTTTAGCAATATTCCAAAGGAGTTTTCCCTGCTGGATGAAAATCTCCAAAAGGAATATCAAGTCCGCGTAACGCTTAAGAACCTTACGACGGAAAAGAAATATGACGTTACCCTGAGCCAGAAAAATGATTTTAAGAAGACGGTTTCGCTCCATCCCGGTAAGTATTCCGTCAGCGCATATGCCAGTCTGGATTCCCTGGTACATCTCCAAGTGAAAGCCACGGAGGAGATCGTCACCTTTGACCGCGGCGTGGAAGCAAACGTGGTCGTTGTTCCTGAGAATTCCGAAGAGTTTTCCAATCACTGGATGCAAACGCATCCTCAGGCGGAAATCCTGACGGCAGATAAGTTCTCCAGGCTCATTCAAGTCAACCGCAAGATCATGACCATCAAGGACATCGTCACGGAGCTCGATCTGTCCGACATGGATAAGGTTCTGGAAGGATCCCAGAAAACGACGCTCTCTGACAACGAGCGCGGCGTATCGATCACATTGCAGAACCCCATGTCCACGCCGCAGCCTCTGTCCAAATGTAACGTGATCAGCCTTTCGGTGACAAAGAATACCGTGGTCTTCCCCGACGGCGTAACGCTGGGACTTGCTCCCGATAAGGTTTGCCACAGGCAGACCGGCCTGTACGGCGAGCCCACGCGGTTTGAGGGAATGTACCTCTTTGGCTGGGGATTGGATGAGACAAAGGCAGTTTATCTGGATCCCATCAGCGGCGACCGCATCACGATCGAGTTTTCAGCGGACGGCGACAGCGTCAAGCGGATCACCTATGATCTGGAAGTATTTGAGTAGGAAAGGAGGGCGAACAAATGAATGCAGCAATGAAAATACTTAAGATTAACGGATTGTCCCTGCTTGCCCTGCCCTTACTTCTTGTGGCAACGTTTTGTAAGCTTCTGGCCAAGGCATTTGAAAAGATCACCATCTTCCTGGCGATCGGGTTCTTTGCTTTGGTACTTATTGTATTGTTAACTTCCGGACTAACGCCAAAGAATCTCTTACAATTCCTCGCCGTGATCGTCGGCGTCGTAGCGGTTTTCGGCGTCAGCATTCTGGTTTTCAGCTGGATCCTCTCAGCGATCTCCGGCGTTATGATCGTGATCTGGAATGCGATCATCTCTCTGTTCGACAGCCTTTATGAGATTTGCTATAACCGGTATCTCTCCCTGTTTACGTCCTGCGAGGCAGATTACCGCATTCTCTCGATCAATGGCAAAAAGGTTCCAAACGCCATTGCGTGCATCTTTTTCACGATCCTGAAGGGCTTAAGCTGGTTGATCACTATGTTGGTTTCCCTGTCCTACGTCGTGGCGGGCATCTTCAGCGTCGGACTGGTGATCCTCACTCTCATCAGTGAAAACAGTACCCTAAAGCATGATTTTGGAATGAATCTGATCCAATATACGCAGCATTGTCAGTTGCATTCCATTTTGTTTGGCATCTTTCTCTATCTCGTGATCGTGGGCATCATCATCGTGGGCGTCATGGCACTGGCATCGGAATGGTATGAATGGGGTCAAGAGCTCAGAATGACGAGCAATGAAATTTCGAAGAAAGTGACCGACCTTGTAAAGAGCGATCTGAAGATGGCCACCGGTTCTTCAGAGGAAGTTGCAGGCAACCTCAATTACCTAAAGAAGCTGGAAGAGCATTTGGATTCACTGGAGCCCTTAAGCGCGCAGGTGACTTCCGTGTTAGACCAGAAGGACAACCCCCTTCTTCGGAGCTACTGGGGCATTTACATGCGTAACTTAAATCCCTTGGTTGACGAATGCTCTGACAAGAAGTCCATCGACATCCGCCGCTTTAAGCAATTGATCCCTCAAATCCAGATGCTGGACAAGCAGCGCGATGACGTGCAAAAGCTGGTAAAAAAACTAGCGTCCGAATTGGAAAAGCCTTCCGGAGTCGCCGTATTCTTCTCCGGCTGTGACACTCTGGACAAGCTGGAAAAGCGTTACAAGAACCTCTGCAAGGCTTATCACCCCGACATTGCCGAGGGTGACACGGAGACCTTCCAGAAAATGCAATCCGAGTATCAGTCCTTAAAAGCATCCCTTAGCACTCCCGTCAAATCTAAAAAGGCATAAAAAAATTGGGTCATGGGGACGTGTCTACTGACACGTTTTCCATGACCCTTTCTTAGTTATTTCTCCCAAAACTTCTTTTTCTTTCCGCCATGTCCGCCGCCGTCATCCTTCTTATCTCCATCGGATCCGGAAGCTCTCTGCACGGCCGTCAGGGAATCATCGCTGGCCTCGTCAAACTTGCGAAGTAATTCCTTCGCCTCATTGCTCAGCTTATCAGGCACCTGTACCACAAGCGTTACGTAGTGGTCACCGCGGATTTCCTTATTCCGCAGGGAGGGAACGCCCTTGCCCTTCAAGCGGACTCTCGTATCCGTCTGCGTGCCAGCCTTAACGTCATAAATCACCTTGCCGTCTACGGTGTCGATAAAAATCTCGCCGCCAAGTGCCGCTACCGCAAAGGAAATAGGCACGGTGGAAAAGATATTCACGTCCTGACGCTGGAAGATGGGATGGCGTCCAACAATCACTTCCACAAGCACGTCGCCGCGCGGTCCGCCATTTACGCCAGGCTCGCCAAGACCAGGCATTCTGATGGCCTGACCGTTGTCAATGCCTGCAGGGATGTCAGCGGAATAACGCTTTTTCATTGAAATAAAACCAGATCCGCGACAATCCGAACATTTCTCTTTGATGATTTTACCAGTTCCCTGACAATTCGGGCACGTTTGTCTGTTACGAACGGTTCCAAAGAAGGTTTGCTGCGTGATCGTAATCTGCCCGCTGCCATTACACTTGGAACAGGTCTCCGGCTTTGTACCAGGCTTCGCGCCGCTGCCGTTACAGGTTTTACAGGTTTCCTTTACGTTCAGCTCTATCTCTTTTTTCGTGCCAAATACGGCCTCTTCAAAGGTTACGCGCACGCTGGTGCGAAGGTTAGCGCCCTTCATGGGACCATTGCTTGCGCCCCTGGACCTTCCGCCGCCAAAAATGTCGCCGAAGATGTCGCCGAAGATGTCGCCGAAATCCATGTTGCCAAAGTCGAATCCGCCCGCGCCGCCGGCACCGCCGTCAAATGCGGCGTGACCAAACTGATCGTACTGACGTCTCTTCTCCGGATCACTCAATACGGCATATGCCTCGGAAGCTTCCTTAAATTTTTTCTCTGCTTCCGCGTCACCGGGATTTACGTCCGGGTGATACTTTTTGGCCAAGACACGGTATGCCTTCTTAATGGCCGCCTCGTCAGCAGTTTTATCTACGCCAAGAACCTCATAATAATCTCGCTTTTGTTCTGCCATGATACGTTAGCCTTTCTTCACCTGCTAATACATTACATTAGGGAATGATCTAGGATAAGACCATTCCCTGATAATAGATGATAAGCTGCGCCCTGTACGCGCCCTCGGTATAGCCATGCGCGTGACTGCCGCGACGCAAGCGTCGCTCCGCGCAATGCTACACCCTATTCGCTCCCTCGGTATAGCCATGCGCGTGACTGCCGCGACGCAAGCGTCGCTCCGCGCAATGCTACACCCTATTCGCTCCCTCGGTATAGCCATGCGCGTGACTGCCGCGACGCAAGCGTCGCTCTGTCTCGCGGGCTGCGCCCTATAGTTCAACGAATCTTCAAGCGGTTTCTCGTGCAAGCACGAAACCGCTTTTGCTTCGTCGAACTGCATGGCTTATACCTCGCGGAAGTCTCCGTCGATGACGTCGTCATCTTTGTTGCCAGCGTTGCCGGTGTTTGCACCTGCGCCGCCTGCGAAGCCGCCCATGTCAGGACCAGCCTGAGCGCCGGCGCCCTGACCCTGCTGCATGCTCTCGTACATCTTTGTGAACAAGGATTGTGCGGAGTTCGTCAATTTTTCCTTAGCTGCCCTGAGCTCGTCAAGGTCACTGTCGCTCATTTCCTGATCCTTAGTTCTCTCAAGAATGGACTTCACTGCCTGAAGGTCTGCCTCAACCTGGCCCTTGTCGCTGTCGGCAATCTTGTCGCCAACGTCCTTCAATGCCTTCTCGGTCTGGAATACAAAGGCGTCAGCATCGTTTCTTACCTCGATGGCTTCCTTGCGCTTCTTATCCTGTGCCTCGAATTCAGCAGCTTCCTTGACAGCCTTCTCGATGTCTGCATCAGACATGTTGGAACCAGCGGTAATGGTAATGTGCTGTTCCTTGCCGGTGCCCAGATCCTTTGCGGATACGTTTACGATACCATTTGCATCGATGTCGAAGGTAACCTCGATCTGAGGTACTCCTCTGGGTGCGGGAGCAATGCCGTCCAGGTTGAACTGTCCAAGGGACTTATTGTCACGGGCGAACTGACGCTCACCCTGTACTACGTTGATGGTAACTGCACTCTGATTGTCAGCAGCGGTGGAGAAGATCTGGCTCTTCTTCGTAGGGATCGTGGTGTTTCTCTCGATCAGTCTGGTTGCAACGCCGCCCAAGGTCTCGATGGACAGGGAAAGAGGCGTTACGTCCAACAGAAGGATGTCGCCGGCACCTGCATCGCCTGCAAGCTTACCACCCTGTACGGATGCACCGATTGCAACGCACTCATCAGGGTTCAGGGACTTGGAAGGCTCCTTGCCGGTCAACTGTCTAACCTTATCCTGTACGGCAGGGATTCTGGTGGAACCACCAACCAAAAGCACCTGGCCAAGGTCTGCATTGGTAAGTCCTGCATCTCTCATTGCGTTCTGAACGGGGATCGCGGTCTTCTCAACCAGGTCTCTGGTCAGCTCGTCAAACTGTGCTCTGGAAAGGTTCACGTCAAAGTGCTTAGGTCCATCTGCAGTAGCAGTGATGAAAGGAAGGTTAATATTGGTGGTCATGGCGCTGGAAAGCTCTTTCTTTGCCTTCTCTGCTGCCTCTTTCAGTCTCTGCATTGCAATCTTGTCACCGGAGAGATCTACGCCCTCTGCCTTCTTAAACTCAGAGATCATCCAGTTAATGATCTTGTTATCGAAATCATCACCGCCAAGGTGCGTATCGCCGTTGGTGGAAAGCACTTCGATAACGCCGTCACCGATCTCAATGATGGACACGTCGAAGGTACCGCCGCCGAGGTCGTAAACCATGATCTTCTGCTCTTTCTCATTGTCCAGGCCGTATGCCAAAGCGGCTGCGGTGGGCTCGTTGATGATACGCTTTACTTCCAGGCCTGCGATCTTACCTGCATCCTTGGTTGCCTGACGCTGTGCGTCATTGAAGTATGCGGGAACGGTGATGACTGCCTCCGTAACCTTTTCACCAAGATAGCTCTCAGCATCTGCCTTCAGCTTCTGAAGGATCATTGCGGAAATCTGCTGAGGAGAATATTTCTTGCCGTCGATGGTACGGCCATTGTCAGTACCCATGTCTCTCTTGATGGAGGAGATGGTCTTCTCCGCATTCGTTACTGCCTGACGCTTTGCAGGCTCACCAACCAGTCTCTCACCAGTCTTCGTAAATGCCACAACGGACGGTGTGGTCCGTGCGCCTTCTGCGTTTGCGATAACGGTGGGCTTACCACCTTCCATAACTGCCACGCAGCTATTTGTCGTACCCAAGTCAATACCAATAATCTTGCTCATGTCTTCTTCCTCCTAACTTAGAATCCGCTACGCGTTAATTCGCTTTGCGAGATTTGTTTTTTAATTTATTTATTGCACTACGGAGACCATGCTGTGGCGAACCACCACGTCTCTATAGGTATAACCTTTTTGTAATTCCTGAGCCACGATTCCTGACTCATATTCCTCGCTCTCCACCTGCATCACTGCATTGTGAAGGTTGGGATCAAATTCCTTGCCCACGGCCTCGATCGGCTTCACGCCAATGTTCTCAAGCTCCGTAACCAGCTGCTTGTAAACCTTGTTCATGCCATCCACAAAGGGATCGTCCTGATTCTCGGCAGGTACGGTGGCAAGTCCTCTTTCGAAGTTGTCAACCACGGGAAGGATCTTTTCGATCACGCTTCTCGCGCCGGTCTCGAACATTGCTGCCTTTTCTCTTTCGCTTCTGTTTCTGAAATTCTCAAATTCCGCCAGCTGACGCTTTACCTTGTCCTCAAGCTGGTCGATCTGCTCCTTCATGGCATCCGCTTTTTTATCGTGCTTCGCCTGCTTCTTCTCAGCCCTTCTCTCGGCCCAGGACTTTTTCCCTTCAGCCGTTGCGCCCTCGGCCTCTTCCTCAGATGCCTCAGTGGCATCCTCCTCGTCGCCTTCCTCTTCGGGCGTCTCCTCCGTCTCAGGATTCTCATCCTGCGGCTCATCCGTCACGCCATTCGGGGTTTCTTCCAGGTTCTCTGCAACTTCCGCTGCTTCCGTTTCCTCCCCGCCCTGCGTCATTTCCTTTTCAAGATCTGCCATGTTACCATTTCCCTTCTTTGTCTGCCTTATGCCTTGTTGTCATGCGCCTTGTTGTCTTATGCTTATTGCCTTCGGCAGTTCATTCCTTCTTGTATAATTCATCCAGCTTCGACTGAATGGTCCGAAGCGTTCCGATGACCTTATCGTAATCCATTCGCTTGGGTCCCACGATTCCTATGGTTCCCTTCATGCCCTCGCCCAATTCATAAGTGGCGGTTACAACGCTGCAATCCTTCATGCTCTTTATGGGAGCCTCGTCACCGATGTAGACTTGGATTCCCGTGCCTGGATCCGTTTCCAGGCTCTCTTGAATCAGGCTGCCAAGCTGTTGCTTCTCTTCAAAGGTTCCCACCAACTCGCTGGCCTTTCCGTTGTCCGTAAGCTCCGGATACCGGAAAATGTTATTGGTTCCGCTGGTGTAGATCTCCGGATCAACATCTGCCTTTATGGCATCTCCAACGGCGTCAATAACCTCGCCGATCAGACTGCCGTGTACGCCGGCCTGCTGCTTTAACGCAGCGATGATGCCAAGATTGATCTCCTCCATGGTTAATCCGTTCAGCTGCGTATTCAAAAGAATGTTGAGCTTTAACAGATTCTCATCGGAGATTTCGTCAGCTATGGGAATGATGTTATTCTTGATCACGTTCCCTTCCACCACGATCACCGCCAAGAGCTGTTCCGGATTCAATCTGGAAAGCTGAATGAACTTCACCTTGTTGCGGTGCATGGAAGGCGCCGAGATCATTGCGGCATACTGCGTATTTTGCGCAACCACCTTCGCTACCTGCTTTAGCAGCGTCTCCATCTTATCCTGGCGCTCCAAAAGCATTTCCTTCAATTCCACAAACTCCCGGTCCTTCTCCTCCATCATGGTGTCCACGTAAAACCGATAACCCTGATCGGAAGGAATTCTTCCGGCAGAAGTATGGGGCTGCAGGATGTAGCCCATTTCCTCCAGATCCGCCATCTCATTGCGGATGGTAGCGGAGCTAAGGTTCAAGTCCGTGTACTTTGAGATCGTGCGGCTGCCAACCGGCTCTCCCGTTTCCAGGTAATTCCGGATCACTGCTTTTAGGATTTTCTTTTTCCTCTCATCTAATTCCACGGGAAATCACCTCTTTTGGACTTGTTAGCACTCAACTCGAAGGAGTGCTAATACCTTATGCACTTAACATACACCCATGCCCTTTTCTTGTCAACGTCTTTTCTGATAAAACTTTATAAAATAATTATAAAAATCCCGCCTTTCTGCCTTAGAAAGACGGGATTTCAAATTTTTCTACTTTATATTACGGATAAATTACAGAACAAAGCTTCCGGAGGTCTCGCCGTTAACAACGAAATAAGCCATGTTCTCTTCGGGCTTAACGTAGATCTCAACGGTCTTGAAATCTTCAGCCTTCTTGTTCATGTCATACTGCCATACGTCCTGAGCGATCTTAACGAGCTCGTCCTGAGAGAAGGACTTGCCAGCGAACTGAACGAATACGTTAGCCTTAGCTGCTGCCTTCTTAGCTGCCTTCTTTGCAGGAGCCTTCTTCTCAGCTACTGCCTTCTCTGCCTTCTTAGCGGGAGCCTTCTTCTCAGCTACTGCCTTCTCTGCCTTCTTAGCGGGAGCCTTCTTCTCAGCTACTGCCTTCTCTGCCTTCTTAGCAGGAGCCTTCTTCTCAGCTACTGCCTTCTCTGCAGCGGGCTTCTTAGCAACAGGCTTCTTTGCTACTGCCTTCTTAACTTCTTCCTTCTTTACTTCCTCGGTCTTAACTGCTGCAACTACCTTTTCGTCTGCCATGGTTAATTCTCCCTTCTTAATTGCCTACTTGCGCCCTTGGCGCCTTCCATTTCAAGCGTTCTGCGCATTTATTGCGCTTTTCGCCTAATAATATAGCGTGTTTCTGACAGCTTGTCAACCTTTCTAACGAAAAAATTCACAAAATTAAGTAAAAATATTTGTGAATTTTTAATTCTTGACAAGGTTTTTAAAGGTAAAACGGTTTAATTACCCTTCGCCAGACCAAAGTAGAGAAGTACGATCACGCCCAAAACGATGCGGTACCAACCAAAGATTTTGAAGTTATGTTTCTTGATGAAGGCCATCAGGAAACGGACGATAAACAGCGAAACAGCGAAAGCAACGAAAGTTCCGATCATCAATAAGGCGAATTCCAGTGCAGTGAAATGGAAACCGAATTTCAAAATCTTCAAAAGGCTTGCCCCGAACATGACGGGAATCGCCAGGAAAAACGTAAATTCAGCGGCTATCGTGCGGCTCACGCCGATGAGCAACGCGCCGACTATGGTTGCTCCGGAACGGGAAGTTCCGGGAAAAATGGCTGCGATCAGCTGGAAAATGCCAATGAGAAGAGCCGTTTTGAAGGTAATGTCATCAAGTCTTCTTATGGCAGGTCTGCGTGACTTATTCCAGTTTTCCACGACAATAAATGCAATGCCGAAAACGATCAGCGCGATGGACACGCAAACGGGATTATAAAACCACTTGTCAAACCAGTCATCAAAGAGAACTCCGATAATGGCGGCCGGAACGCAGGCCACGGCGATCTTGATCCAGAGGATGATCTTATCCATCTTGACAAATCCCATGATGCCGGGGGCCGGATCCTCTTGGTTTTGGGGCAGTTGAAACGGCCAGATCTTATTCCAGAACAGGATCACGATCGCCAGGATCGCACCCAGCTGGATCACCACGTCGAACATATCGAAAAATCCTTCGCTGACGTTGTTAAAAGGAAGAAACTCTTCCACCAGGATCAAGTGTCCCGTGCTGCTGACGGGAAGCCATTCCGTCACTCCCTCCACAATTCCGTAGATGATCGCCTTGATTACGTCAAAAAACTTATCCATGCTAGTTCGATTCCTTTCCCAGATACTCCATCAGGCTTTCATAATGATCTGCCGCTTCCTCGTAGCCCTGGCGGTACAGTGCCAAAAGGTTTTCCTTATTTTTCTCGATTCGTCCCACCTTACTTGGATGCTTCGGACGGATCACGTAGGCCTGGCCGTTCTCCACCTGACGATAGAGGTAATCCAGCGTCTCATTATAACTTTTATGGCGACTTGCCATCAATTCATATATCTTAGGATATTTCAGGTATCTGGCTTTTATGAGCGCCAGGGATAGCTTATCCGTTGGCTTTCTCACGAACCCTTCTTCCTTGGTCAGGATGACAACGTTCTTGCGGTTGCCGTCCAAGATGGATTTTGCGATGGGAATGGGATCCGCGATACCGCCGTCCAAATATAATTTCCCATCGATTTCCACGTTTCTCGCCATCAACGGCAGTGACGCTGACGCGCGTATGGCATCCATGTCCTCTTTCAGATCCCTGATCCGGAGGTATTCCGGCTGACCCGTAACAATATTGGTCACTACGGAATATGCCTTGCCCTGGTATTGGTGATATGCCTGGTGGTCAAACGGATTCAGGTAATTGGGAATCAAATTGTACGCAACGTCCACGTTAAAGAGATCGCCCGTCAGAATCAGGCTTCTTGCGCTGCAATACATCTTATTGTCAAGATAATCCACCGACACGTCGCGTGCACGGCCCTTTTGTCCTGACAAGTAACTGCACATGTGACAAGCTCCGGCGGACACGCCGTATACGCTTGACAGCAGGACGTTCTTCTCTATTAAAAAGTCCAGTACGCCGGCGGTGTAGACTCCCCTCATTCCTCCGCCTTCCAAAACCAATCCAGCCTGGTACATGTTGTCTCCTTTCGCTTTGCGCCCCTCAAATTACCGCAATCCGTCCCGGCGGCAGCTCCTCCTTCGCGGGCCGGCAGATTTGCCGCCCCCAGTTACCCCAATCCGTCCCGGCGGCAGTTCCTCCTTCGCAGACGGGCAGATTTGCCGTCCCTCAGTTACCGTAATCCGTCCCGGCGGCAGTTCCTCCTTCGCAGACGGGCAGATTTGCCGTCCCTCAGTTATCGTAATCCGTCCCGGCGGCAGACCTGATCCACAGGGACGATAGCGGATTTTCCGTCGCGAGGCTTGCGCTTAGCCGCCGCCACCGAGCGCGTGCCTGCGTCAGCAGGCAAATAGCGCGAATGGCGGCAAATAAGGCGCGCGAGCCGAACAGGAAAATTCGCGTGTCCCGTGGACAGGCTGCCGCCGGGATGGATTGTCCTTATCTTCCGTCCGGCAATCTGCCCGTCTACTTGAAGCAGGGTCTGCCGCCGGGACGGATTGTCTACCAGTATTGTACGGCAAATTTTGCTCTGCCTGAAATTTTACTTTGCGTACTCCTCGGCCACGAATTTGCGCAGGGCCTCAAGGGAGCGCTTCACCTTCTCGGTGGAGATGCAGTAGGCCATGCGGAAGAATCCGGGTGCTCCAAAGTTGTCGGCGGGCACGAGGATGAGGTCATATTTCTTTGCCTTGTTGCAGAATGACACCGCATCCGGCTCAAGTGCCTTCGGGAAGATATAGAAGGTTCCGCCAGGCTTTACGACCGTGAAGCCAAGCTCCACGAGGCAATCATAGATCAAGTTCATGTTGGTCTCATAGACGGAAAGATCCGCCGTCTTGTCGAGTACGTCGGCAACCGCCAACTGAATGATCGAAGGAGGGCAGTTGTGACCGATGCCGCGGGAGATCTGACCGCACATCACGATCATGTCCTCAGCGTCCTTGCAGGCCGGATTGATCGCCACGTAACCGATACGCTCACCGGGCAGGGACAAAGACTTCGAGAAGGAATAACACATAATGGTATTGTCATAGAACTTGGACACGCAGGGCGCGTCAACGCCCGCAAATACGATCTCACGATACGGCTCATCGGAGATCAGATAGATCTCATGCCCAAATTCCTCAGATTTCTTTCTCATGATATCCGTCAGCTTCTGGATCGTCTCCGTGGAATACACGATTCCGGAAGGATTATTCGGCGTGTTGACAAGCACCGCCATCACCTTTTCCGTCAGCATCTCCTCGAAGGCGGGGAAATTGATCTGGAAGGTTTCCGTATTAGGCGGAACCACCTTCAAAACGGCTCCCGTCAGATTCACGTAAGGTCCGTATTCCGGGAAATATGGGGCAAACGTAAGGATCTCGTCGCCGGGCTCCGTTACCAGACGAAAAGCATGTGCCAAAGCGCCTGCTGCGCCCGTCGCCATAAAGATATGCTCTTTGCGGTAAGGAATGCCAAAACGCTGTTCCAAGGATGCCGCAACGGCCTCGCGAACGGAAGTGATTCCAAGGCTAGGGCTGTAACCGTGAAGCTCCATGGGATCTCTCGTCGCCAGCATCTGGATCATCCTGTCCGTAAACGCCTTGGGAACGGGCACCGACGGATTTCCCAAACTGTAATCAAATACGTTTTCATAGCCAATCTCCTGGCCCCGTGCCGTGGCAAACTCCGAGAGCTCGCGGATCACCGATTTTTTCGAAAGCATGTCCTTGTACTTTTGAACCAACATATGCTTTTCCCCTTTCCAATCTTAACTTACTTTCACGTAAGCCGCATATCTATTTTAATCAAAAATCCTTCGCATGGCAAGAGAAAGAAACTCCGTCATGCGTTGCTTCCGCAAATTAAGTGAAACGTTAGATCCACAAGAAACACAGCCAGCAGCAGGCACGCCATGATCAAATACGCCCCAGGGAATTTCCCCCGGATCTTTTGGATGATCTTCTTCAAAAGCGGATGCACCACGTAGACTGCCGCCATCCCGATCAATCCAAACTGCAGGCTTGAGCGCACTGCAATCCTTCCCTCAAAGGTCGGTCCGTACCCCGTATTTCGATAATCCCACAGGAAGTATCCAAGCCTCCACTGCAACAGGTAGCTCGTCAAAAGCTCTGCGCCCGTTGTCAGCAGGCAAACGACCAGAAAGCAAATGAGCGGATGCTTTTTCACTCGTCTCGTGACGAGCAAAACAATCAGGCCGCCAACTCCATAAATCGGCAAGCAGGGCCCATACAAAAATCCCCGGTTTACAAAACCCTCTTTCATTTCAAACCACATGATGCCGACCTCATACAGCCAGCCAATGCAGCCAAACGTTAAAAAAACAAGGAACCATTCCAGTCCCGCATGCGCAATCTTGTCCCTTCGACTTTCCACGTCCGCTACCTCAAACTCCCTGCAGGCTCTCTGCCTGTTATTTTTCCTGTTCCTCCATGGCAATCTCTTCCATTTCCTTCATCTCTTGAAGGAAACTCACCACAAAAGGCACTGCCACAAACATCGTCAGCACGTCCGCAATTCCCTGCGAACACTGAATGCCCGTAAGTCCAAACAACTTCGATGAGATGAGCAACACCGGCAAAAAGAACAGACCACTCCTTAACATGGACATGAGCGTGGCAATCCCAACCCTTCCGACGCTTTGGAAGAGCATGTTCGTACATACGGAAAGCGGTTGAAATACCTGCCCGACAAATTGAACCGTCAAAGCAAGCGCTCCGATCCGCACAACCTCCGGATCATCCCGGAAAATCCGCACCAACGGCTCCGTAAACCAAACGCCTGCCAGGGCCACGGTTCCAAGAAAAACCTCTCCAAGCAAGAACGTAAACAAAAATGCCTTCCGGACTCGCTCATACTTCTTTGCGCCGTAGTTAAACGCACACACCGGCTGAAAGCCTTGCCCGATGCCAAGCGCCGTCGCGAAGGTGAAGAAACAAACGCGGTTCACAATGGACATGGCCGCCACCGCAGCATCACCATACACACCCGCACAGTCATTCAAAAGCATCGTGGAGATGCTGGTAAGTCCCTGTCGCACAAGGCTGGGAAATCCCGTTTCGCAGATCAGCGACAGATCCTGCAGGTCCTCCGATACGTTGCGAAGCGCTATCTTTCCGGACGTTTTCCCGCGAAGGAACATGGACAAAAGCAACATAAAGCTGATAAGCTGGGAGATTGCCGTGGAGATGCCGGCGCCCCGGATTCCCATTTGGAACTGACTCATAAGAAGCCAGTCGCCAAAAATGTTAATGATGCCGCCGGAGGCAAGTCCCACCATGGCAAATGCTGCCTGTCCTTCAAAGCGCAACACGTTGTTCAGCACGCAGCTTGCGCACATAAAAGGCGCTGCAAGCAAAATGTAAAAACCGTAGGTCCTGGCATACGGCAAAATTGTATCCGTACTGCCAAGAAGTCTCATCAATGGATCGAGCATGAGCAGTCCCAGCACTGTCATCAGGCTACCCGTGGCCAGTGCCGCAAAAAAACCCGTAGAGGAATACTTGGATGCCTTGTCCACCTCTTTTGCGCCAAGGGCGCGGGAGGAAATGCTTCCGCTCCCCTGTCCGTACATAAAGCCAAACGCCTGAATGATCGCCATCAGGCCAAACACCACGCCAACCGCACCGGACGCGCTCGTGCTTGCCGCGTTCACGTCCGTAACCGTCTCATCCACGATGCCAATGCCGTACCGGCCGATGAAAAAAGTGTCAGCCATGTTGTAAATGCTAGTCACCAACATGCTGATCGTCGTCGGGATCCCCAGTTTTATTACCAGCGGCGCGATGGGAGTCTCCGTCATCTTTATGAATTGTGCCTTTTGTCTGTCTGCCATTTCCTGATCGTTCATTTCATTCATCCCATCCGTCTGCGGTCACCGCCAGCGACTTCGTCAAGCCATCTCCGCGATTTTGTCAACGACTTCCTTCACGTAGTCTGCAAGCTTTTTGTCCGCAACGCCTGCAACCTTCGCGTTACACTTTCCCATGGGGATCAGGAAAATGGGAACCTCCGCTCCCGAGACCGCCGTCGCCATGGCAGGAGAAATCTCCCCCAGCATGGCATTCGCCATCAGAATTCCCATGGGCCCGCAAATGGCATCCGCCCGCGCACTGTTATAGATCACGGCATTTTCACCGGTAGCTCCAAGTGCCGTGCCGCCCTTCATCATGTTCGCCGTGGCAGTGGCATTCGTCCCCACTGCAATGACTTCCACTCCGGGGATCGTCGCCAAAAGCGTTTCCACCAAAAGCTTTCCAACGCCGCCGCCCTGTCCGTCCATCACCATTACGCGCATTTGTTTTCTCCTTTGATTAACTGACAAAGATGCCTAAGGGGAATCCCCAAAGGCATCTCACGATCTAATCGACTCTTTCGTCTCCCCAGAAGAAGATGGAAATGGTCCCGGGACCCGTATGACTTCCAATGGTTGCCCCAATGGGATAAATCTGAACCTTACCGTTCAAATGAGGAAACTCTTTTTCAATCATTTCTGCTAATTGTTTTGCGTCATCCATGCACAGGGACTCACACATGAAACACTTTCCGGAGTAATCCGTTCCTCCCTGGGCGTGCTCCTTCATCTTTTCCACCGTGCGGATCATGACCTTTTTCTTTCCGCGGATCTTTTCTCTCGGCGTCAAATGCCCCAGTTGATCCATGTTCAGCAAAGGACATATGTTCAGCATTTGTCCTACCAGGCCGGCACCCTTTGACACCCTGCCGCCGCGAATGTAGTAAGTAAGATCCGTGGAGAAGAACCAGTGATGCACTTTCAAACGGTTCTTTTCCGCCCAGTCGCACAATTCGTCAAAGGGCGTTCCCGCATCCCGCATGTCTGCAAGCGTATCAACAAAAAGGCCGTAGCCGCTGGATGCTCCCAAGGAATCGATCACGCAGATTTTCTGATCCGGGAACTCCCTTTCCAGATCCGCCTTAGCGATCATGGCAGACTGGTAACTTCCGGACAATCCGGAAGAGAGCGTCACGTGAATGATGCTCAGACCCTTTACTAAATACTTTCTCCAAAACTCCAAATATTCGCCGACGGACACCTGAGACGTGTGCGTAGACGCACCCGCATCCATCCTCCGGAACAGTTCCTCAGAGGAAATGCTTACGCCGCAGTCATCCAGATAATTCACTCCGTCCAGCTCAAAATGATAAAAGACAACGGGAATCTGTCGTTTCTCAAAATACTCCTTTGAAAGATCTGCCGTGGAACAACAGCATAATACGTACTCCCCCATGTCCATTTTCCCTCCTGCTTCTCTTTTTGTGATCACTCACAGCTCTATTCTAACAAATAATTGAAAAGGTTACAAGACAAAAAATAAGCCGTCCGGCTCACGTGATCCATCGGCCACGCAAGGCGGACGGCTTATCGCCAATCCATTATGAACTTCTTTTATTTCTTTTTGATAAATCTTACCACGGCAATCAGGATGCACGCACCGATCGCACCGCCGATGATGTTTCCAAAGAATCCGAAGAAGGCGATGCCAACAATTTTGAACAGCGCTCCCGCAACAATACCACCAACAAGACCAAGAATAATATTGATGATAAGGCCATTTTTACTCTTCATGATAATACCTGCCAACCATCCGGAAATTGCACCTGCAACCAAACTCATAATAAAATTTAACATTTTCTTCCCTTTCCTTTCTTTTATTATAGTTTCATCTTATCTATATTCGAAGCCTTGAAGCTTTCGCCTCAAGACAACTATAAAATAGCACAATATACCTCGCCTGTCAAGGTATATTTTTATATTTCTTCTTCAGCCCAGACTCTTGCGCATTTCACTGCCCGTTTCCAGCCCTTCAGAAGCGCTTCACGCCTCTCCCACGACATGGAGGGCACGAATTCCGCCCCAAGGCTCCAGTTTTCGCGGATCTCATCCTTTCCAGACCAATAGCCCGTCGCCAATCCGGCGAGATAAGCCGCGCCCAGCGCCGTGGTCTCAATGCAGCGGGGTCTTAGCACCACCGTTCCGATCACGTCCGCTTGGAACTGCATGAGGAAATCATTCGCGCTCGCGCCACCGTCCACGGTAAGGCTCTTTAGCTTCATGCCGCTGTCCTCCTCCATGGCGGCAAGGACGTCAGAAGTCTGATAAGCGATGGATTCCAGCGTAGCCCTGACAAAATGATCCTTGGTGCAGCCGCGCGTTATGCCCACAACGGTTCCCCTCGCATACTGGTCCCAATAGGGAGCACCCATGCCCGCAAAGGCAGGCACCACGTAAACCCCTGCCGTATCCTTTACTCTTCTGGCATATTCCTCAGACTGGGAAGCCTTCTGGAACATTCTCATGCCGTCGCGCAACCACTGGATCGCCGCGCCGGCCACAAAAACGCTTCCCTCCAGCGCATATTCGATCCCGCCTTCCCCGCTGGCGGCGATGGTGGTAAGAAGGCCTGCCTTTGAGGCGATGGCCTGATTTCCCGTGTTCATCAACAAAAAGCACCCCGTGCCATAGGTGTTCTTCACCTGGCCCTGCTCAAAGCAACACTGCCCGAACAGCGCCGCCTGCTGGTCACCGGCCGCTCCCGCGATCTGAATGCGCCCGCCCAATACGGAGGGATCCGTTGCCCCATAAACGAAGCTGGAGGGACATACCTTCGGAAGCATCGCGCCCGGGATCTGGAAATACTGCAAAAGCTCCTCATCCCAGCAAAGCTTGTGAATGTCAAACAACATGGTTCTCGACGCATTCGTGTAATCCGTCACGTGCACCGCACCCTTTGTCAGATTCCAGATCAGCCAGGAATCCACGGTTCCGAATAGCAGTTCCCCCTTCTCGGCCCGTTCCCGCGCGCCCGGCACGTTGTCCAGGATCCACGCGATCTTCGTGGCGCTAAAATATGCGTCCGGGATCAGTCCCGTATGCTCGCGGACAAGATTCTCCATGCCGTCCGCCTTCAGCTGCTCAATGCGGTCCGCGGTTCTGCGGCACTGCCACACGATGGCATTGTAAACCGGCTCGCCCGTCACTTTGTCCCAGACAATGGTCGTCTCTCTCTGGTTCGTGATGCCAATCGCGCAAATGCTGTCCGCACCCGCGCCAATCCTGGCCATGGCTTCGATGGCCACCGCCAGCTGGCTGGACCAGATCTCCTTCGGGTCATGCTCCACCCAGCCCGGCTTCGGATAGATCTGTCCGAACTCCTTTTGCGCCATGGAACAAATATTCCCGCCCTTGTCAAATAATATACATCTGGAGCTCGTCGTTCCCTGATCCAATGCCATTACGTACTTTTGCATGCCTTACTCCTCCCCATGATCTGAAATACCAAAAAGAGCCCGTCTCCGCGAAAGCGAAAACAGACTCCTTCCCATCTTATCCCTATAGGATGCCTTAGTCGCGATAGGGTTTCTTGCCGTCACATTCCTCGGAATGGAACCTTGAACAGTGCTTGTCTCTGTACTTCTTACAAAGAGCGAGCCTCCAGTGATCATCATATCCGGTCTCGGCCAAATCGATCTCCCAATACTCCTGATACAGTACCGGCTGGCACGGAGGATTATGGATCCACCAGTCAGGATATGGAAATTGCTTTACGTAATCATAAATTTCATTAGGACTCTTTTGATTCATCATGCGCTTGAACATGTCCGCATAGGAACTTGCGATTCCCTCTTTCCAGTCAGGTGCTTCCGGCTCCAGCCAGGGGAACACCATAAACGGAGGTAAAATGTTCATGTCTTTTAAGATATATACAACTTCCGGATTTGCCTTAATGTACAGGAACAGGTCTTCTGCCGCCTTTGCATACGATTCAAGTGCAGCTACTTCCTTCGGGAAATGATTCCTCATTGCTTCCGTCTGTGCGGAATCTCCAAGTGAAATACTTTGACTGATCTTTTGTGTTTCACTTTGCATTTTCTTGATTTTCGCTAACTTTTTGTTAGCGAATACGTCTTTCAGACCCATTACCAACTGCCCCCTTTTAACCCCTTTATTGCCAATTGCGCTTACGTAACTTCTCAGCGCAGGTATTTATTATATACCAAAATCAAAATTTAGTAAAGAGACGCACTTAATTAATTTCCGCCAGCGTTCATCAAATTTCTCGCAACGCCATACATATATGGCCTCATTTACGTAAACGCCTAAATTTTGATTTATTATATCATAATTTTGCGCAAAAATAAAGGACACTTCGCAAATAAAGTGTCCTTTTTTTTGTTACTTTTTCCGCATCTCAACCTATTGTGCTTCTCAATTTCTTACCCACAATCTATTGTATGTCGGTCACCTTTCCGGCAAAAACTACTTGATCGTTTCTGCTGTCATAGATCAAAAATGCGAAAGGTCTGTCCAAAAAGACTTCCTTGATCTGGACCTCATCTGGCATCGCACATGCGGCTTCATCGACAAAGATCGCCGTAACTGCGGCGGCCCTGGTTCCCTGCTCATCCAGTTCGATCTTGCATTTCTGGATAATGTCGCTGACGTACAAAGGCTTTCCTTCCAGCATCTTGTCGAATTCCATGCAGAACGGATCAAAAATCTTTTCAACGCCCTGTGCCTTTAATGCGTCAACGATGCAGGTTGACGTCGTGTCGTAATTCAGCTTAGGCATGATCGCGTGAACCTCATAATCATAAGACTTTGATTCCATCAGGCTCTTTAAGTCCAGATCGCTCAGCTGGAACTCTCCCTCGTCCTTGGGAAGAATGCCGATAAACTGGAATCCGTTGTAATAATTCTTTGCGAAGGCGGTACACTTGTCATTTTCGAAGTAAATGCCGTCCTCATTATAATCAAACAGCATGTCCTGCTTGGTCGTTTTTCCCTCAAGATTGGTAAACTCATGCTCACGCACGATCCATTCATCCGCCCAGGGCGATTCAAAGTAAAGGGAATTCACCAAAATGGACGCAAGACTCGGATTCTTTAGCATTTCCGGCTTTACGATCTCCGGGATAAGGCCATTCGTGTGCTCGTCACACCAGGAATTGATCCTGTCAGCCGTCCCCTCCGGATCTCCCGCGAAATTCACGTTGGCCGCCTCCGCGCGGAAAAGCTTCTTCACGTTGTCCTGATACGCTTTCTGAAGCGTGTCACCCTCTCTCACCCAAATGGAGTTTGCAAGCTTGTAGCAGAAGGTATATTTATTATATTCATTGTTCACGTCAGCCTTCAGGCCTTCCGCATACGACATGTACTGATCCACCCATTTGGCATATTCCTCCGTGCCAAGGTAGCGATACAGTTCCTTCGCCGTCTCGCCGGTCGTGCCTTCGGCCACCATGCCCAGCGCCACGTTCAGGGACAGCGGGCTTACCAAAACATTACCGCCATTCTCCAGATAGGACTGGTCTGTAAAGTATGCAGCCTTCGCCCATGCGTCCCGAAGCTCCACCGGAACGATCTCACGGCCGGAGGGCGCGCCAAGCTGCTTCACTTCTCCCGATCCGCCCTGGCTGGGGTTCTCGCTGCTGCCCTTGCCCGGATCCTCATTGCCGCCCTGGCTGGGATCCTCATTGCCGCCTTGACTGGGATCCTCCGGATCCCCCGTGCCGCCCTGACAAACCTCCTGACTCTCGGGTTCCTCATACTTTACCGTGCCATTGTCTGAGCATCCGCCCAGCATCATGCACGCACACAATAAAACCAATAATTTTCTCTTCATCTTTCGAATCTCCTCTCAAAACTCTTTTTATCCATGATTTATCCATGATTCCGCATTTATATGCCAAGCGCGACTTCAAAACGCTGCTTGCTTACGTCCTACAAACCTTAAGACGAAATCATCCATGCAAAGGTTCTTCCAAAACGTAAATCTTTTTTCATTTTCCATAATTCTTCAAAATGGCCGGCTTTCATTTTCCTAGATTTAAGCATGGCGTTTTGCCTCTAGATGCGGTATAATGAATCAAAATTATGGTTTACAAAATGAGACTAGTCACTTCCAAAGGAGGAATTCATCATGGAGAATCAAAAACTCGTAGCCCTGACCTTTGACGACGGCCCTTCCAACATTACGGAGAAGGTTCTCGACATATTAGAATCCGAGGGAATTGCAGGCACGTTTTTCCTGATCGGCCAAAACATTACCCCCGACAAAAAGCCGACGCTTGAGCGTCAGCTTGCACTTGGCTGTGAAATTGCCAATCATTCCTTTACCCACAGTGACATGAGCAAGATGTCCGCCGAAGTGATCCGCGAGGAGATCGACAAGACCTCCGACGTAATACGTGACATGGTCGGCATCGAAACCAGATTCTTCCGTCCCCCTTACATTGCACTGAGCGACGTCATGTATGCCAATATCAACATGCCCTTCATCTGCGGCGCCGACAGCCGCGACTGGGATCCTTCCACCACGGCGCAGGACCGCGTGGACCGCGTTCTCGCACAAGTGACCGACGGTTCCCTCGTCCTCATGCACGACATGCAGAATAACGAGAAGACCCTTGAGGCACTTCCCCAGATCATTTCAAAGCTTCGCGAAAAAGGCTTCGCGTTTGCCACCGCCAGCCAGATCTTCGAGGCCAAGGGCATCGATCCCCACGTTCCTCACAAGATCTGGTCGAACACGTTCGACTGAGCAAAGCCATATATGTGAGTAAACTGCCCTACGTAAGCAGGGCAAAAGCTGCGAAGCAGCGTATTTACGAATGGTGCATGGCGCATAGCATTACGCAATAATGCACGGTAATCCATGCTCCTCTAATTGAATGTCGATTTCGATCATATCGTAAATCTCATTCTCAATAAAGTACGAAAAGATCACGTCCGTCTTATCACAAGGTGACAGCGCATAGCCCGCCCGCGCCAGAAGGTCCCTGGTCTCATCCAGGTTGAGCTTTGCGCCCACGCAAAGGCAGAGCGCCGTCATCTTCTTGGGATGATAATCCGGATTGGCCTTGATCTTTGCAAAGACCTTTTTATCTACAATGGCACGCTTGTAAACTTCAGCATTACTCATACCCTTGCTCTCGATCAGATAGAAAAGGTATTGCTGATAGGTATCTGACAAGTGTGTCATTCTTTCGTTTATGGCAGATTCATGAGCCTCAATGTCCCATGCCTCTTTAGCTTCACGCTGAGTATATTCTGCTTCTTCAGCAAATTCACGAAACTCGTAACAAGAGAGGGAATCCTGATCCTCACTCTTCTTCGCCGTCTTTGCCGCAAATTTCACGTTCGGCATCGCAGCCGGCTTCTCAGCCGCTTTGCGGAATAAACCGAAAGCTTTCTTCTTTGGCGGCGCCTTTTCCTCATCCTCCGCGGTCTCATCCCTAAAGGCATTTGTGGCCATGCCTACGCTCGCCTTCATGGCGTCCGGACGGGGAGCGCCTGCCATCCCACCAACCATCATCTGCGAGGCCAAGGGCTGTCCGTCGCTTCGCTCCGGAAGGAAATGCCTGCGGACGTATTCCTCCAGCGCCGGGATCAATCGTCTCGGAAAGCTTTCCTTGCGCTTTCTTCGTTCCTCCAGGAAATCACTCACGTCAAAATCTGACGATGTCGTCATATTTTCCTGGTCCTCATCAAAACTCATGATCCAGCCCTCCTTCCGCCACGTCATAGTAATCCAGGATCATCTGCACCACGCCGTCATAACTGTTCTCCTTCAAGATTTCGGCCTGCGTGTTCCAACCCACGTCAGCCACCTGGGCAGATACCGTTTCAAACTGCTGTGCCGGATGACTTACGGCTTCATATTTTTTCCTGCTCGCATCCCATGCTTCCAAGCGATCCAGCTTCACGAGTTCACTTACCGCTGGTTGCTGTTTCAGGTGCTCTGTCGCGTCAGCCGAATCCATGCACGCAAAAATCGCTTCCACGTATGCCTCGTTAAGGTATTCATACGCATCCTCATATCCAGAATAACGAACCAATGGATCTTCACTCTGCGTACATGCCAGGAACGCAATAAAATTCGCCTCATTTTCCTGATAATAGCCCTGATGATGTGAAGATTCATGCGCCAAAAGCGTCGGATAAAAAAGATCCGTACAGTATACGTTCCACGTAACCTCCATGGTATAGGGGTACGTATACCCGCCAATGTTCATCCAATCCAGGAAATCCGAGCAGATGGCATCCTTCATGGGCGGATAGAATCCCGCCAGAAGTGGATAGTCCTTCGCCTGCTCCTGCATGGCCTTGAAGGTTGCCTGCGTCATTTTCTCACGATCATAAATCACGTGCCCGTACTCATTCCGCGCGACCTCTTCCGCACACGCATTTAACTGATTTACAAGATGATTCCTGACGTTCTCGATTTCCTTGATGGAATACGTACGGTCCTTCGCGCCCTTTACCTTCAAAATCGGTCCGCTGAACGGAATGATCCAGTTCACCGTATATATGAAAAATACGATCACAAGCGTAAGAAAAATGCCTTTCCAAAACGTAGCCGTAAACTTACGGAATTTGGCCCTTTTCCTGAAGAAAAGAAGAAGCGGCAATAAGATCACGCCAATAATCAGCGCAATAGCTCCAAGATACCCCAGGATTTCTCCCAAAGGAAACGGAATCCCTGCCGTCAACTTTCCGAGGACATCGCTGATTACACTATAGACCGTTAATTTATACCAATCACAAAAGTAACCGTTCACGCAACAAAAATTCAAGGCAGCCGTCACTGCCAGCAAAATCACCACAAGCTTTCCGTACAATCCCATTTTCTGGGCCGGCTCCTGCTTTTCTGATTTCTGCGGCTCCTGCTTCGGGCTTTCTTTCTTCTTGGCCTCTTCCTTCTTGGCCTCTTCCTTCTTGGCTTCTTCCTTCTTGGTCTCTTCCTTCTTGGTCTCTTCCTTCTTGGCTTCTTCCTTCTTGGTCTCTTCCTTCTTGGAATCTTCCTTCTTGGTCTCTTCCTTCTTGGACTCTTCTCTCTTGGCCTCCTGCTTCGGCTTCTCCTGCCCCTTGGTCTCTTCTTTCTTGGAATCTTCCTTCTTGGAATCTTCCTTCTTGGACTCTTCTCTCTTGGCCTCCTGCTTCGGCTTCTCCTGCCCCTTGGTCTCTTCTTTCTTGATTTCCTGCTTTACTTCTTCCTGCTTGTTGTTTTCCTTCTTCATGTCTCTGCCGTACCCCTCGCCCTTCTCTCGTAAACTTTGTTCCCCATTTGCAACGTCATACAAACAAAAACCACTATTTAAGTATATACCAAAACCTTACGTTTTTGAAAGCCCCTCCTAAAAATTGGATAAAAAAAGACCGCGATCCATTTCGGTCGCGGTCCTTAATCTCACTTTTATCAGTTTTAAGATCCCCCAAATTCCTAGGGAAGCTGATAGAAACCAACCTTCTTGTATACCTTGCGCAAGGTCTTGTTTGCAATGTAGGAAGCCTTCTGCGCGCCTTCCCTGTAAACGTTCTCCAGGTAAGTCTTGTCAGCGATGAGTCTCTGTGCCTCCTCGCGGATGGGCGTCAGCGTCTGAACGACTGCATCACCAACGGCAGGCTTAAACACACCATAGCCCTGACCCGCAAATTCCTTCTCAATCTCCTCGAAGGTCTTGCCGGTGATGGTAGCATAAATGTTCATCAGATTCGATACGCCCGGCTTATTCACCTTATCGTAATGAACGCAATTCTCCACATCGGAATCCGTCACGGCACGCTTAAACTTCTTCATGATCACGTTCGGCTCATCCATCAGGAATACGCAACCCTCGGGCTCAGACTTACTCATCTTGTTGCCGGGCGTGCTCAGGCCGTAGATTCTTGCGCCGACCTTGCTGATGTAAGGCTCAGGAACGCGGAATACGTCACCGTAAATGTTGTTGAAGCGGATCGCAAGGTCTCTCGTCAGCTCCACGTGCTGCTTCTGGTCCTCGCCCACCGGAACGTAGTGAGGCTGATAAAGCAGAATGTCTGCAGCCATCAGGGACGGGTAGGTAAACAGACCCGCATTGATGTTGTCCTTGTGCTTTTCAGATTTATCCTTAAACTGCGTCATGCGGCTGAGCTCACCGAACATGGTGTAGCAGTCCAAAACCCAGCCAAGCTGTGCGTGCGCAGGCACGTGGGACTGTAAAAACAGCGTGTTCTTCTCGGGATCCAGGCCGCAGGCAATGTACAGCGCCAGCATCTCAAACGAACGACGGCGCAGCTCCTTCGGATCCTGACGAACGGTGATCGTGTGCATGTCCGCCATAAAATAATAACAATCATAATCGTTGACACGGTCCGCCCAGTTCTTGATGGCTCCCAGATAATTTCCCAAATGCAGGTCGCCACTGGGCTGAATGCCCGATAACATGATCTTCTTTTCCGTTTCCATCTCAAAACCTCCAAACGACTTGTCCATAATTACCCATGTATCCATTATACACAATTGTTTGGATTTGTCATCCTTTATTTTTCATACTTCCGTTCCCTCGCCCATCATTCCGGCATGCTTTTCCATGCATCCCGCGCCCTCGTAATAATTTCGATCTGCATCTTTCGCCCTCGCCCTAGAACCCTGCATACTCCTCGATCTGCATCACGCCGTAGAGCGCGTGCTTCGGGAAAAGCTCCGTCGAATACAGCTGCGGACTGTACTCACTCCGCCAGGAATACGCATCCGAAAAGCCCCAGAACGTCACGGCGTCCATGCGAAGTTTTCCCGCATCCACGCGCTCAAAGATTCCATTGATCAGCTGATAATAGAATTTGCCCTGGGCTTTTAAATTCTCCTCCGTCGCCGCAAGAGGCGCCTCATACTTTCCAAGACTAACCTCCAGCTCCGTGATTTCCAACTTGAGCCCCGTCTTCGCCAACCGGTCCAGGCCCTCAAAATACTGACTCAGGTCGTCCGACGTAAAGAGATGTGCCTGCAGGCCAATGCCATCGATCAGGCTTCTTCCGTCCTCATCCCTTAACGTTTCCACAAACTGCGCGATCACGTCCGCCTTCCACTGCTCATTATAGTCATTGTAATAAAGGTCAACGCTTTCCGGCGCATACTTATCCGCATAATAAAAGGCGTACCAGAGATAATCCTCTCCGATGATCTCCAGCCAGTGATTCGGATAGAGCTCTCCGTCCTCCGTCCATGCCTCGTTCACCACGTCGTAGGCATAGAAAAGATCCAGGTATCCCAATCGCTCCAGCTCCTCAAAATTCTTTTGGATCATGGTCTCCATCCGGGTGAGCATTTCCTCCCTTCCCACAAACCCGCTTTGCTCGTCAAAGCCTTGGCGGAAAAGCCATTCCGGCGTCTGGCTGTACCAGATGAGCGTGTGTCCCCGCATGGAAAGCCCGTTCTTTTTCGCAAAATCCAGCACTTGAAGGGCTTCCTGACTGTATTCCACCACGATCTCTCCCATCACCTGACTTTGCCGCTGATTTAGGATTGCGTCCGGCTTCATGGCATTTTCCATGGTGGCGCTGCTGAATTGACTCTTGATGAGGTTGGCCGTGCGGTCCTGCCCAATCACGTAGCCCGACAGACAGGTCCCAACCTTCAGCCCGTGCTCCGCAAAGACATCCTTTAGGCTCTTGTCCGTGACCTTGCTCAGCTCCGGAAGCGTCACCACGTCCGATTTTCCCGCGCAGCCCGCCATGCATGCGATCATCACTCCCACCGCAAGTCCCGCCGCCAGACGCACCGCAATTCCACGAACCCATCCACAGTTTTCTCTTTTTTCCCTGCTCAAATCCACCATCCCACCTTTCTGTTATCATTTTACCGCACAATCCCGTGAAAAACCAATCTTTTCTTGTCAGAACCGCCCTCTTTGCTTGCCGCTTTTTGTTGTAAACCGCCTTGCGCCCTGTTATAATAGTTCACGTGGCTATGCGAATTTCCATAAAACAGGAGGGTTATCAAATGAATTACGTTTATGAAATGCCAAAGGAGATGCTAAAAGAATGCGCAAGACCGGGACGGGTGGAGCGCTTTGAGTATGAAGCTTACACCTATGACGAAAACGAAAACAAGCCCATGCACAAAGGCGCCTGGGTGTATCTGCCCTTTGGATATGACGAAAGCAAGAAATACAACGTACTTTATCTGCTCCACGGGGGCGGAGTGACCGAAGACTGGTGGTTCAAAATGTTTCCCGACACCGTGACCATCCTTGACAACATGTTTGCGGACGGCATCTGCGATCCCTGCATCATCGTGACCCCCACTTACTACCGCGGCGACGAGACCATGGACAAGCAGGCTGATTACATCACGGAGCACTTTAACATCGAGCTTCGGAGAGACCTGATCCCCGCCGTGGAAAAGCATTATTCCACCTATGCCCGCGAGGCGCTCCTAAATCTTCCCGAAGCTGCGCCCGTCGGTGCAACTTATGACGCTGAAGACATTGCAAAAAAGGACGCTTCCCTCGTCTCCATTCTCACCGGCACCAGGGATCACCGGGCCTTTGCCGGACTGTCCCTCGGTTCCATGACCACTTACCGCGCGGCTTTCTACAATAACTTCGCCCTGTTTGCATGGTATGGTCCCTTCTCCGGATGCTGCGGTCCCTTTGGCGATCATGACAAGGAGGTTTCCCGCATCCTGGAGACCTTAAAGAACGGCGAGGCCAGCGGCCTGCCCCTGAAATACATGTTCTGCGGCAACGGCGACAAGGACATTGCCTATGCGGAGCATGCGGATATCATGGGCAAGGTTCTGCCCCAGTGTCCTCAGCTAAAACCTGGCGAAAACTATGACTTTTACATCATCCCGGGCGGCGTGCATGACATGAAGGCATGGCAGCTCCATCTCTACCATGCGCTGCAGGTGTTCTTCAAATAATCCGCCAAATAAATCAACAAATCAGAAAGCCCTCCCTTGTGGCATGAGCCTGCAAGAGAGGGCTTTATTTCAGTAGCGTGTCAATAAACGTGTCACCAGACACGTCCCCGTGACACGTGCCGTGAGACATTATACCTTGTTAACTCTGACGAGCAGTTGTTTGTCGTAATAGATGGGCTGGTCGGAACTAACTCCAATGAAATCCTTGCCGAACAGATCGAAAATATTCGTTGAAATCTTGAATTCCGGCAGTCTTCCAAGCACCTTCTCTCCGTCAAAGAGCATGGAATTCTGGATGACCATGGTATATTCACCCTTCTCATTAAATCCGCTGGACGTATAATCTACGGGCACCACGCAAACGCGCCCGTCCAAAAGCTCCTTCACGGTCTTGCCGCTGCGTTTAATCTTGAGGGAGAGTCCTCCGGGACCCGGTACGTCCGTAAAATCATGATAAGCAGGCCCCGTATGCTTTACGTTATATTTCTTCGCCGTCTTCTTATCTGCGTATCCCGTCTTGATCACGCCGTTCTCAATTAGCACAATTTCATCATTCTCCGGCACGCACCCGTCACCATCCCAAAACGGATTAAACCATGCCTCTTCATCAGAAACCACGTGTGCAAGGGTAAAGTCATCCGCAAAAAGCTTCTCGCCCACCTTCCCCGTAAGCAATGATGTCCCTCTTGCAAGCTCCTCGCCATCCAGATGATTGGAGAAAAAGCCCGTAAAGCCATAATACGTCACGTCCAACAGAATCTCTTCGGGAATCTCCAGCATGGTCTCATATTTTCCCAGATAATCATCCGCAATGCGGCGGAACTGTGCCTCGTCAAAATCCCGCATGTTAAAGGAAAAGTCCCCGTCGGAAATGTTCTTGCTGGCCTCATGCTTATACATAACGCTGACGCCCACGGCGTAATCCTTTACCTGATAATCCATGCCAAGGTCATTTTCCGTCCTTCTGTCATACTCCGTACCCATAAAAGTCACCTCGCAGCGAAACTTCGGATACGTATCATTCAAATACTTCACGCAGTTCTCTGCAGTCGTGCGCAGCTCCTGGTCACTCAGGATCTTTTCCCGCTTGTCCCGCGATCTTTTCCCCGTCTCCAATGCAAACGGATAAGGACGTTCCCTCACCAGATTCTCTTGTGCCTTGCGGAATCCCTCCTCGTCGTCCACCTTGCCGACGTGATAATAGATTCCCGCAAAACCATCCTGATATACCTTGTAGGAAGTTTGAAAATTGCTCTCCTTGCTAAACGAAGACAATTTCCCCTCCTTAAAAACAAACTTACTTCTATTTTCCGTCAAAGTCTCTTTCGCCTTATTCATACGGTTTCCCTTCTCTTCCATTTTATTGAATCAATGCGTCCATACCCCATTCCTAACTGATTGACAATTTCTTTACGCGAATGCTGGGACCCCCGGCGGAAACGTCCACGCCCTGGCCATTCTTTCCGCAGGAATACGTATCAAATAATACAAAATCATCTCCCACGGCATCCACGTCAAAGAGCGTCTGGAACACGCTGCCCGTCAGCATGTGCACCCGGATGGGTTCGCAAACCTTTCCATCCCGGATCCGGTAGCACAGCGTTGGATTCATGACAAACGTGGAATTTCCCGTTCCGTTCGATACGTCCATCACGTAGACGCCGTCCTTAACCCCAGCGATCATGTCCTCAAGCTTATCCGTTCCAGCCTCCATATATGTATTAGTCATGCGGACAATGGGCTGATAATGATAATCCTGCGCCCTGGCGTTGCCCGTCTTTTTCTCTCCCATAATGCTGGCAGATCTCGCGTCGTGAAGCCTGCCCGTCAGGATTCCGTCCTTCATCAGATAAGTCTTTCCCGCCTTCGTTCCCTCATCGTCATAGGGCACGTAACCGTGATTGGGCATATCACCCACGTCACAGATGGAAACCTTTTCTGAGCCCACCTTTTTGCCGAGCACCCATTCCTCTGCAAGCGTCTTATCCGCCAGCATGAAATCTGCTTCACTCTTATGTCCAAAGCTCTCGTGGGTGAACATTGCCGTTACGACGGGTGCAAGCACGCACTCATAATCTCCCGGCTCAATGTCTTTCGCATTCTTGGCATAATCCAAGTATTGCGCCTTCTTCTCCAGCACTTCCTCTTCATGTCCCAAAAGATCCGGCACCGTCATCCCCACGTGATATTTTCCGCCGTAGGACGTGACTCCGTCCACGGTAAACCCAAAGAAAACTCCCAAGTTTGCACACTGGTAGTCCCAGGCGATCGCCGTTCCCTTACTGGTGTACAGTCGTTTGATCAAATGCCTGCCGCCGGCTCCGCAGCTCCAAAACGAGACGTCCTTGTCTTCCGGATCCACGCACTTTTCTATGTATCCGTCCAGGATCTCCTTCCACTGCGCCCGGGTCACTTTTCTTAAATCCGTCTCTCCGTCATACCGGAATCTCTCATCCCGGTTGACGTCAAGCTCCTTGACGATCGGATGCTCCATGATCTGCGGGTTTGGCGCGGCGATCGCCGCCAACGCATCCAGCTGGCTTTGAATCTCATCTAAGGAATTCGTCGTGGCCGTATACCACATGTTCCCGTCAAAAACGCGCACCATCGCGCCCACCTCGGCAGACTCTCCGTCATTCTCAATCTCCCCGTTACGGATCCCCAGCCAAATACTATACTTCTCTTCCATTCGCACTTCCGAATACAAATTCTCCGGAAACTTAAAATTATAGTCCATGCTTGTACCCTTTTCCTTCCTTCAAGTCAAAATTTTTAGTTCACGTTCCCGCCGCGGAAACTCCCGTTTATGCGGCTTACTTCATCAGTGTATCACGTGGCGATATATAGTGAAAGACAATATCCTGCACGATACCACCCCCTATCGTGCAATTTCGGGATGGGTGTGTCACGGGGCATGTCTACTGACACGTTAATGAATCTAGCGGAACTCGGGGCTGAGGCTTGATAGTGTCCCCTCGAGTATATCGCATGTCTAAGTTCGTTAGCATGTCAGTAGGCATATCCCCGTAACACATAGTTTGCGAATCAAATGGAACATAATCAGATTCATTTACAAAAATACTTGAATGTTTTTCCATTTGTTAATATAGTGTTATAGTGTAGAAAAGAAGAAAAACAAAAAGAGAAAAAGGAAAAATATATGAGAAAAAAACATATAATCAAGCTGGGAATTCTGGTGACTGCGGGCATGCTCCTTGCAGGATGCGCGGACCAGGCTTCCACGAATACCACAACGGAAGAACAAAAGGAGGAAAGTACGATGCAAAATAACCCCATCGATGAGGCAATTGCCTTAGAGACTTCAAAAGTAGACGAAACGCCTGTAACTGCAGATCAAAAGGAGGAACGCATTCCCACCGCGGAAGTTGGCGATAAGATTCCAGGGAAATACACGGCCCTGCGCGTGACGGAGTGCGGCAAGATCGAGAAGATCACCTACACCTCTTATGATTATTTTGGAAATGGCACGGATGAAGTGGAAAAGGCTGCCAACGTCTATCTGCCCGCCGGCTACGACCCTTCCAAGAAATACAACGTGCTCTATCTGATGCACGGCATTGGCGGCGACGAGAACGAATGGGGCATGACTGGAAGCACCTCGCGCGTAAAGTGCATTATGGACAACCTTAGTTACTACGGCGACGTGGAATCCTTCATCGTCGTGACTCCCAATGGGCGTTCCGCCACAAATCATGCGGCAAACGGATCCGACTTCAACTCCTTCTATGTTTTCGGAAAGGAGCTCCGAAACGACCTGATGCCTTATATTGAAAGCCATTATTCCACCTATGCAAGCGAAGCTCTGGCACGGGCAGGCCTTGATGCGATCACTGGTCAAACCGGCGACGCGCAGGCAAACAAGGAAGCCTATGAGGCTCAGAAATCCGCGGCAGACAAAGACTCGATCAACAAGGCCCTGCAGGACTCCCGCGATCACCGTGCCATGGCAGGTCTCTCCATGGGCGGCATGCAGACCATCAACATTGGCATTGGCGAATGCGTCGATCTCATTAGCTACTTTGGCGCTTTCTCCGCAGCTCCCACCAGCAATCCTGCTGCCACGACCGCTGAAATCCTCAAGGACAATACGCTGCCAATCCACTATTTCTACAATATTTGCGGCACGGAGGACAACGTTGCTTACTGGGCTGCTTCCGCCGCGGCCAAGAACCTTCCCGCCGTCTGCGACCAGTTCATCGCCGGCGAAAACTTTACTTGGCAAGAGCTTCCCGGCAACCATGACTTCAATATCTGGTATCTCGGCTTCTACAACTTCGCCCAGATCGCCTTTAAATAAATCAAAACGTGTCTGCTGACACGTTAGCAACCGAATAAACTCGGGGCCGAGGCTTGATAGTATCCCTCAGGCACGCTCGCGCTTTTTGGCGAGCCTTCGGCTCGTCCTCGCTACGCTTCGGATCGCAGACAAAGTCTGCGACAGTTGCAGCGTATCGGTACTAAGGTGTCACGAGCGAATCCGTCACACGCGACAGATTCGCTCGTATACGCCACCTAAGTACCGACGCTTGGCACACATGCCTGAGGGATACTATTCAAGCCATCCCCTCGAGTATGTTCCATGTCAAGTTTCCTAACTTGTCAGTAGACACATCCCCGTGACACGTTTTTCGCTTACAGCAAATAAGCATCATCCGGTGAGATCCGGCATTCTTTCGTAAACACAAGCCAGTCCGTCACGTCATCGAAGGAGTAGGTTCCCACGTCCCCTTCCTTCATGCCGGAAACGTAATAAGGTTCCTGCGTCAGGACGGCCGTGATCTTGTCTCCCTGTATCTCCTTAACCTCAAACCAAATGTGCTCCCGCTTAGATCCGGAATTGTCCTCGTCCCAATAATTTTCGTCCGTGGTCAGTCCGATCTTCGCCAGCACCACGTTATCCTTATTCTCAAAGCCCTTCACCATGTAATCCATGCGCTCTCTTGCGAGGCTGCTCATCCTCTCCGTCTCAGACGTGGAGATATAAAACATGGGGTTCCTCTTCAAGTGCTCGTCATAGATCTGTACGGGCGAATAATTCCTGTTTTCCTCATCCTGCGGGGAACGATACGCCATGACAACGTAAGTATCCTCCGAATGTACTTCATCCTCCTCACGATCCTCCGCCACGCCAAGCGTTGCCTGCGGATAGTGTTCCAGCGCCTCCTTCCAGGGCACGGCCGTCACTACCAGATACATATTCTGCGCAAGCTGTGCCACAAACGTTGCATCGCCGGGCTTTATCGGCTCCTTCGCCTCGATCATGCGATAGGCCAGGGTCTCGATAATGTGATAATGATCGTTGGAGCTCTCATTGTTGGAATACAGGATCTCCAGTTCATACATGCCGCAGCGCTTCAGGCCATGGGTGTGAAGCCAGAGTTCCTCTGACTCCGTACTGATCGCCTGTACGGTAAAGAGATACTTCGGTGCAGGCAGCACGTTGGATCTCGCCGTAAGTTCAACCCATCTGCCCGACAAAAGCTTCTCAGAAGGACAATCCAGCACCGCCAGCTTCTCCGGGATCATGGCATCAATCAGACGAAGCTGGTCATAATAGCACTGTCTGCAGTCGCCTTCATAGATCATGTTCATGCTGAGCCCGCGCTTTACCGCGTCAATCTGCTTGATCTCTTCTTCCGAAAACTGATGCCCCATGCGCACAAAGCCCGGAATCTCAATGTCCGTCGGCGCCACCCAGATCCGATACGGCCTCTCGTCAATCTTCAGATCGATCTCCACGCCCCGCTTTTCATCAAATCCAGCCCTCTCAACAACAATATTCTCCTTCTCCTTCATATTAACGAAAAACGCCTTCGGATCATTAATAAGATTGGGATCCTTCGGAATAATGATCATGTAGGAATCTTCTTGCATCTCTTTCCCTCCTGTCACTTTCTCAGATAATTCCCCTCGGGCGGGGCGGGCCGCTTCTTACGGTCTGGAAGACGATAGCGAGGCTTTCGTCGGGAGGTCTGCGCTTAGCCGCCGCCACCGAGCCCGTACCCGCGAAGCGGGAAACAAGGGCGAATGGCGGCAAATAAGGCGCGCGGACCGAGCAGAAAACGCAGCGTGTCTTCCAGACCGTAAGAAGCGGCCCGCCCCGCCCGAGGGGAATTTATTCTAGAAGTCCCTGTGATGGAACTGCTTCTTTCCGGATACGTAGTCGGCAACCAGCTGTCCGTTTCCGATCAGGCGGTATTTGTAGGTTACCAGGCCCTCCAGGCCAACGGGACCTCTTGCGTGAAGCTTTCCCGTGCTGACGCCAACCTCGGCGCCAAAGCCATAGCGGAAGCCGTCCGCAAAACGAGTGGAACAGTTGCGGTATACGCCTGCGGAGTCTACCATCTGCAGGAAATACTCTGCCGTAGCGTCATCCTCGGTGAGAATGCAGTCCGTGTGGTGCGAACCAAACTTATTAACGTGATCCGCTGCCTCTGCAACGTTCTCCACGAGCTTTAAGGAAATGATCAGGTCCGTATATTCCGTGGCGAAATCCTCCTCGCCCATAACCTCAACGTCATAAGCTCCCGCGTCAATCAAGCTTTCCCCTGCGTTTTGGCAAGTCACGTCAACCCCCGCACCTGCCTTCTGTCCGCCAAGCTTCCCAGCTGCCAACAGGACCTTCACCAGCTCTGCCACTTCCGCACTGCCGCGAAGCTTCACGCCCTTAGCAACCAGTGCCTCCAATACTGCAGGAAGTGCGTCTGCGGCAATCTTTCTGTTCACAAGCAGCGTCTCAACGGCATTACATACCGCCGGATACTGCGTCTTCGCGTCCACGATCACGGGTACGGACTTCGCAAGATCTGCCTTCTCATCCAGATAAATATGGCAGATGCCCGCCGCATGTCCCATCACGGGAATGTTGGTGTTGTCCATGATGTATTGCACAAACTTATTAGATCCTCTCGGGATCAGAAGGTCCACGTCACCCTGGCACTTCAAAAGCTCATCGATCTCATTATGAAGCTCCACCTGGAGCAGACAGCTCTCAGGAAGTCCTGCCGCCACGGCTGCGTCATGCACTAATTGAAACAGGATCTTATTCGTCCTTGCCGTTTCCTTACCGCCCTTTAAGATCGCGCAGTTTCCGCTCTTAATGCAGAGTGCGGAGATCTGGATCAGCGCATCAGGCCTTGCCTCAAAAATAACGCCGATCACGCCGATGGGCACGGAAACGCGCTGCAGCACAAGTCCTTCGTCCAGTTCTCTTCTCAGCGTCACCTTTCCCACGGGATCCTCAAGTCCTATCATCTGACGAATGCCGGCAATGGCGTCACGCAACTTATTCTCATCAAATTTCAGGCGCTTGATTACGGCCTTCGCCACGTTCGCATCCTCTGCCGCCTGTACGTCTGCCGCATTTTCCCGGAAGATCGCGTCGCGATTTGCTTCCAACGTCTCCATTACCTTTTCCAGTGCCGCGTTTCTAAGTTCCAAGGACGCAGCCGCCATATGCGGCGCCGCCAACTTCATCTTTCTTGCTTCTTCCCTAACGACCATAACGTCCTGCTCCTCCTGTTACGTCTTATGCTTAACCAGTTTCCTTCCGCTGATTTATCATGATTGAACTAAGTATAATCGCCATCCACTCTTTTGTCTACCCTTTGTACGTCATTTTCTCCTCTGGGTCTGCCGTACCGTTTCCACCTACAGGTTCGCCGTGCCATTGCCCCTTCAAGCCTGTCGCCCGTTCGCGCATTGCCCGCCGCGCCTACGCCTTCTTCCCCGTCAGGTAATATACGGCCAACGCCGTCCGATGGGAGAGATTTTCCTTCGAAAGGATCGTTGTGATATAGTTCTTTACCGTGCCCTCCGAGATATACAGCCGCGCGGCGATCTCCTTATTCGAGAGCCCGTCAGCCACGGCCTTGATGATTTCCAACTCCCTCTCGGAATACCCTGAAGCGTCAAATCCGCCGCCCAACTCCTTCGCCCCAGCCCCCTTCGCCAGGGACTCCAGCATCTTCTCCTCCATGACGCCGGTTCCCTGATATACGGACTTGATCATCTGTTTCAAATGCTCCGGCGTGTGATTCTTGATCAGATACCCCTTTGCGCCATTCTGCAGAGCCTTTTGCACCAGTTGATCGTCATCAAACGTCGTCAGGATCAGCACCTTCCCCAAGTCCTGTTCCACGATCAGCTTCGTCGCCTCAATGCCGTCCATCTCCGGCATCTGAATATCCATCAGGATCACGTCCGGACGCGTTTCCTGCGCAAGGCGCACGGCCTCCCGTCCATTCGCCGCACAGCCAAGCACCTCAAAATCGTCATCCACGTCCAATATAATCTTCATCCCGTCCCTGACAAAATCGCTGTCATCCGCGATCACAACCTTAATTTTCTCCATCCTTTTCTCTCCTTAAAACGGCAACAGCATGTTCACGGTGAATCCGGCCTGCGTCTCGAAGGTGATGGTTCCTCCCGCCTCGCGAACGCGTCTCCGCATTCCAGCAATGCCCATGCCCTCCTTGATCTCCAGGCAGCCCTTCCCGTCATCGGAGATGCTGCACCGGATCATCTGGTTCATCACTACGATCTTCATTTCAATTTTCTTACATTTCGCATATTTCATGGAATTGGTCACTGCCTCAAACGCATTGTCCAAGATTACTTCCCAAGCCTTCTCCGGCACGAGGGACGCGTCGCCCTCCGTCTCCAGCGTCGCCTCCACGCCCTTTGCGTTACAATCCTCACAGAGCTTGTAAAGCTGCAAGAGTGCCAGCTCCTTTTTCTCTGGACGTTCCTTCCGGAGAATGGCCCGGATCTCATCCATGGAAACGCGCAGTTGATCGATCACCGCCTGGATCATCGCCCCCGATTTCTCCGGATCCTTCTTCATCAATACCTTTATGGCCTCCAACTGATAAATGGAACCGTTGATGCCGTGTCCAAGCTTATCATGCAGGGTTTGAGACAGGCTCGCGCGATCCTCCAGGATCTGATTTTCCGCCTTCAGCATGCTCCGCTGAAGCTCCACCTTCGTCTCAAATTCCTTTTGGTACATGTCCTTTTTCAGGCGCTGCTCCAGAAGCGTGTCCTCCATCGTCTGCTTTTGGTAGGAGCGCACGACAAAATCATGCTGGTAATAGCAGATCAGCAAAAGTGCAAGAAACAAGAACCTCGTCAAGGCATCAGACGGCCCCGGCATCGTCAACAGAACGCCTGGAAACAAATACCAGACCGCCCGGATCCCAAATCGTTCATGCAAATACGACAGAATCTCATAGGCCATAAAATACGAAAGCAGAAAATAGGCTTTGCCGCCAACGGAAAGGATGAGGATGACCATGCCAACCCCCGCAAGGAGGAACGCTCCCCTTTTCCAATCGGAAAACACTTCCTTCAGCGAAATCACGCCAATAAAAAGCGCAAGAAGCAAAAGCATCGTCACCGACACCTCTGCTTCCTCCATTCGAATGGTTAGTCCGTACAGGCTAAAACAAAGCAATAGCCCTATGCGAACTGCCAAAAAATAAGTTTCCTTAAACCGCTTCTCCACGGTAACCCCCGTATCACTGTTCCATCTTTTTCATTTTTAGTCCCATGCCGCCAAGACTCAGAATGATGATCAAGTATGCCGTCGTAATACATAATACCATAAAATATCCCCGTTTGTCTCCCATAAATATTTGCGTAACACAATCCATAAACCATCTCTGGGGCATGACGTAGGAGATGGTTTTGATCATTTTTGACGCGTCGTCCAGCGGGAAATACAAGCCGGCAAGCAGGCAGGAGATGGACCATATGGTGAATGCCACAAAGTTCGCGCTCATCACGTCGCCGCTTAAGATCCCCAGAAGAAGACTTAGCGAATTAAAGATCACTCCCATCAGGAAAACCATCAGCAGGAAGGACGGCCTGCTCATGCCAAGCTGCTCCTTTCCAAGAAAGACCGTCAGTACCCCTAAAACCGCCGTGATCATGAGCGAAACGATCACGGACGTCACGAACTTGGATGCAAAATAAGTAAAGTTCCCCGTTCCCGTGAGCCGGATCCTCGTCAGTACCTTGTGTTTTTCTTCCTCGATGGCGGTATGTGCCACGATCACGCCGCAAAAAACAAAGCACAGCGTCAGGAAGGAAAAGGCATATCCCATTTGCGCCTTTTGATTCACCTGTTCCCTGGTGAGATTCGCCGCACCCTTTCGCGCCATGGACTTGATCTCCTTTGCAGGGTCGTTTTCATGAAATTTATCCATCTCCCCCGCAAGCTCCGAGCCCTGTTTTCCGGTGAGTTTTGCCGTCGCCGCGACTTCCTCAAAAAACCCCTTGATCTCTCGTTCCAGTAGCGCAAAGCGCTCATCCTCCGAGAGCAGATAGATCGTCATGGCCCTCTCCGCGTCACCCGCAAGGATTCCGTCATCAAAATCCTTTGACAGATAAAGTGCCGCACCCATGCGATCCTCAAATCCGTCCTTTTCCATCCGGGCATCCGCGTCCGTCTTGGTGAATCCCGGAGCTTTGGTCCTGCAGACCAAGATTGCCCCGCTCTGCGCCAGATTCTTTAGAAACGCCTCCGAAAGCTCGCTTCCCGACGCATCATATACTTTGACAAGAAACTCTCCCGACTTGCCATAATAAGCTACCTTCTGATCCACGCCGTCAATCTCCCGGACCTCCCGCGTAACGTCCGTGCGAAAGTACGCCATGTCCGCATTTCCGTTGATGCGCATGATGAAGGCAGAAAGAACCGGCATCGTGATCAGAAAAAACCAAAAACCTTTGTTGCGAAGTAATAGCTTTAAGCTAGTTTTTATCAGATTTCCCATGACTATCCTCTCTTTCTTGCCATGCCAAAAAGGACTGCCAGTCCTGAGCTAATGACGGTCATTATCCCCGAGATCAAAAGAGAACTGCCCACGTAATCACTGTGTCCCATACAGGACAATTCCGTCAGGGCGCGGTTGCCGTAATAGATCGGCGAAAGCATCTTGATCTGACGGGAAATGGTGGAAAACATGTAAGTTTCGAATGTTCCTCCAAAGAATCCCCAAACCCAGACGATGGCAAAGGAGATGATGATCGACAACACCATGCTGTCAGTCAGGGCATAGATCATAAGTTCAAAGGCCGAAGCCGCAAGCACCATCATCGCCATGACCGCCGCGCTCTGCCAAAGGTTTCCCCAGTGCACTTCAAGGAGCGTTGCGGAAATGACTGCCGCGATCGCTTCGCAGGTCAGCACCACAAAGAACATGGGGATCAGCCTTCCCAAGTAGACCTGAAGCTGTGACATGCCGGCCACCTGATACTTCTTACGGATGCCGTATTTCTTTTCATTTCCAAGGATCCCGGCTGCGCAGATCAGCGCACACCATCCAAAGTATACGACCTCCACGATCCCGTAATAATCCGTGGAATCGATGGCCGGCATAAACTTTGGGCGCTCCACTTTCAGCACAACCTCGTCTCCCTGTGCGCCCTGCGCCGCCTCTGCCATTCCCGCTCCCTGTGCGCCCTGCGCCGCCTCTGCCATTCCCGCTCCCTGCGCCGCCATGGCACTCATCACCCGCAATTTCCCGCGGTTGACCTCCTCCACAAAGGCATTCAATAAATATTCCAACGTCTGCCCTTCCACCCTGGCGTCCTCGCGCGTCCAGATGACGTAGGAATCCTTCTGGAAATCCACAAAGCCCTTTAGATCATGCTGATCCATCAGCTCCTTGGGATCTCCTTCCTGATACGCCTCAAAGAGAACGTCTGCATCCTTTCCAACATTCCGCAACATGTCCATGCCAGACTCAAAAAAGCTCTCCGCCGACATGCGGTACCCCACCTGGAATGGTCCTTTCTTCTGATAGGATTCCATCAGGGAGGAAAATGCGTTTGCCAATACGCTCAGAACCACAAGCGGACAAATGATATATAAAAATAGATTCGCCGGACTGCGAAACATTAATTTCACGTTGTTCTTGATCAAATATCTAATCATCTTTTTGCTTTCCTTTTTTGGGATTCTTTTTCCAAATTATGCCTGCTCAATAGTCCCTAAGTTTCTTGCCCGTGAGCGTTAGGAACACCTCCTCCAGCGAGACGTCCTCTTCGTTCTTCGTCACAAGCCTCTTCAGTTCCTGACTGGTGCCGCAGGCAATGATCTTGCCGTTATCCATGATGGCGATCCTCGTGCAGATCGCTTCCACCTCTTCCATGTAATGACTGGTGTAAATGATCGTAGCGCCATTTTGGTTGGATTCCTTGATCTTGCTCAGAATGAAATTCCTCGACTGAGGATCAATGCCGACCGTCGGCTCGTCAAAAATGAGAAGCTCTGGGTGATGTCCAATGGCACAGGCGATGTTGAGCCTTCTCTTCATGCCGCCGGAAAAGCTCTTTGCATAATCTCCCCTCCGTTCAGAAAGGCCCACGTACTCCAGCGATTCCTCAATCGCTGCCTTCAGTTCCTCTCCCTTGATCCCGTACAGGGAGGTGAAAAGCTCCACGTTCTCCCAGGCCTTTAGGTTCCCGTGAATCGCAAGATCCTGCGGGATATAGCCCAGCTTTTTTACCAGCTCTTTCCTGTTTTTCCGGAAATCTTTACCCATGAATTCCACGCTCCCCAGCGTCGGCTTTACAATGTCGCAGATCATGTTCATGGTCGTGCTCTTTCCCGCGCCGTTCGGCCCAAGGAGTCCAAACACCTCGCCCTTTCGGATTTCCAGATTTAAATTGTCCACAACCACCCTGTTGTCATATTTTTTGGTCAGATCCTTTGTTCTCAGTATGACTTCCATTTTGTTCCCTCACTTCTTTGCGTGTCGCTCTCACGGCTCCCGCGCTTTCCGCCGCGGCTTTCCCGTTTACAATCCCATCCTAACAATTCCCTAATGATTTTTGTAGTGAAAAAAGGAATGATTTCAACGTGACTTTTGTCACGTCAAAATCATTCCCCGTTTTCTACTTCAACTGCCTAGTCTCTGTTTTCTCCTCACTGACCGAGAAATCTCTCAGCAAGCCATAACGGCCCGCTTGTCAATTCATTTAGAAATACACAGACCTTTTAAGATCAATACTTCAACATTTGATTTGCCCAAATAAGATTCGGATTTTTGATCAGATTCTTCTTCACCAGCCAATCCACCGTCACGTTGAATCTACGGGCAATCTTGGTAAGATTGTCGCCCCGGACTACCCTGTAGGTTCTTTCGCCTGTAGAAGGATTGAAGGAAGAAATTCTCAATCCGTAACGTCCATACAAATTCATAGGTCCATACCACGGTACGTCCGGATCCGTTACTACGTCCTTCCCCCGAATGGTCACTTCATAACTCACGTTTGCAAAATTGTACTGGAAGATCAGCGTGAGCTGCGGATGATCCTGCAAAGTCTTCATAATGTCATACGTCAGACCCGTTCCCTTATCCCAGGTTACCGTACGCTCCCCGCCAAGGGAAATCGCATATTTCAGAAGCTCGCGCAGCGGATCAAGATAATCCCCTTGCAGGATAATCAAATACGCACCAATGTAATGGATCCGGTAATTATCCCCTGCCTTCAGCGTGCCCTGCAGGATTGCATAAGTTCCCGGCAATTCTCCGGTCTGGCGGGTCAGCTCTCCCGTCAGGGAATCGCTTCCCAAAAGTCCCGATACGGTATAAGTGAGTTTAGGATCCTTCTTTTCCGTATCCTTTATCTTTCCGTCAGCCACGACCGTAACCGTTCTGGCCGTAATCTCTAGCTTGCCATTTGTCGTTTTCACGATAAACTGCGCGGTCACGTCATTCCCCTGAATGTCCCTTACAATTGCCGTTCCGCTGATGGCGTTTTCCAGATTGCATACGTTGATGCTTCTCGGGTCAGACGTCGTTAAGCCTTCCACGACATAAACGTTGCCATCCACGGTGAATCTCAGCGTCTCGAATCCGGCTGCACTCTTTTCGTTCCCGTCATAAACGTTTGCCGTATTACTGTTTGCCGTCACCATGATCTGATACTTTTCGCTTCTGTCCGTTATCGTCAGTTTTCCTGCCGTCAAAGCACCCAGCACATAGTTTGCCGTAACGTCCTTGCCCTCTCCGTCAACAACGTTGAAACTATTCTTGTCAAAGCTACCGTTATCATATGCGTTAACCAGCATCCCCTTGGGCGGAACGTAACCAATGATTGCCGTCTGTCCCAATACAATGTTTTCAAACACAACGCCCGTGCTTCCCGTCTGCTCCGATCCGTTATACTCCTTCGTCTCATCCCTGACGGAAACCGTCACCTTCCTCGGCTCTATCGTCAGCCTTCCTGCCGTCAGCGTTCCCAGTGCATAGTACGCAGTCACGTCTTTTCCGCCACCATCGACAACCTTAAAACTGCTACTGTCGAAGCTGCCGTTATCATAAGAGTTCGCCTGAGAACCCTCAGAAGGCGTATAAATGATTGATGCCACGTGTCCGTCCAAAAGACCTTCAAACGTAACCTTAGTATTTCCTTTCTGCTCCGAACCGTTATACTCTGCCTTCGCGTCTGCCACGGAAGCAGTCACTTCATGGATTTCAATCTTATTCGTAAACGTCGCAGGTGAACCACTGCAGGTTATGCTCAGCGTTCCGTCTCCGTTATCGGTCACCGTTACCGTAACTTCCTTTATTTCCCCGTCATAGTTCACGCCGTCCATAACGTATCTGCTTGTACTCATATGGATCGCGCCTTCCGGGATCACCTGTCTGACCTTGTAGGTATATGTTCTTCCCGCTTCAGCCTGATCATAATTGATGGCAGTATAGTTTCCGGTTTCACCCTGTTTGATCGATTTGCCTGTCTGTAATACCTTGCCATCCTTGTCCAACAGTTCGAACATGAACGATCGATCCCCGAGAGCCTCGTCTGCGGCCACCGAAGCACTGATTGTTACCGATCCCGTTGCGTGATAAGCATTCGTAAACTCTGCCGTCTGCATCAACTCCGTTCCGTCCGCAACCAAATGTCCATTTCCGTCATTCTTCACCTTAATGGTTACGATTTTGTCCGTAGAATCATACGCCACTCCGTTAATGTTCTCTCCCTTTTTGGTCATGGAAACGGTATAAGCATAGGTTCCTTCCTCCGCAAAGGTTATCTTTCCAAAGCTCTCTGCGTAGTCCAAGGAATTCTTAGTCACGGTCACGGACGTCTTTTCCGGCTTAGGTGTAGTGCCTATTGCCGAAATTGTAAACATAAACGAATCTCCATCCATCCACTCGCGACCCGTCAAATTAACCTTCGCCTTAATCTCTCCCTCCGCCTCCGTAATCTTGCGGACATTGGTAAACTCCGCCTGCGCGGGTGTTACGGAAATGGTTCCCGAATCGCCGGATTTTATGGTCGTAAAGCCGTCAGCCTCCTCCTGCGTCACCACGTAGCCCATTCCCACGGATAATCCTGACGAAGTTGCAGACTCTCCGCCTTTTAGACGGCACTCAGCCACGCCGTTCCTAAACGTCAGGTCACCGTACGTGCCATTCACGGAAGTATCGTCCAGAATAACCGTAAAGGAAAACTCCCGATCCAGATCTGATGCCATGCCTGAAGTCACCGCATTGTAAATCGTAAGCCCAGAAAAAGCTTTCCCCATGGTTAGTTCGCCGTCCACGCAGGTTACGGTATAGTTCTTTGCCTCTCCCTTCGTAAATTCATAACTTACAAGCTTGTTTACCACCGGACTTTCCGTCGGATAGGTAATCGCACCCGTCACGACAGCCGTAATGGCATCCTCTCCAACAAGGCCTTCCACGTCATATTCCGCATGGTCATGCGCCTTGCCGTCATAGGTAAACTCCTTGCTCTGTGCCGTGACTTTAACTGCCTTGGGTTTCACGGAAATCGTACCATAATTGCAAGTCACGGTGAGATCATACTGATCCGCGTGATCCATCTGCCAAGTAAACGTATTGTTTCCGCTGTAGCTTCCAACGTCCGTGACACCGCTCGCCGTCGGGGTGATTCTCAAATAATCCTTACCATTCAGCAAAAATTCCGTTGTTCCCTCGTTGCCTAACGTCTTCCAAGGATCCGCCGGAACAGATACCTCGTACCTGTTGCAGAAATGCTCTTGCCCATCATAATCAAAGCTTTTCGACTGGGACGTGATTACAATGCCTAATTTGCATTTCTTGATTTCCACATACCCTTCGTCATGGGTTACCGTAAACTGGGCAGTCACATCGTTTCCTTCCTCATCCCTGACAACGGGCGTTCCAGTGACTACAACGTTCGTTTTGCCAACATACGTACGTGACACAGTCGAAGTCTCATACCCTTCCACAGTGAACTTATTGCCATCACGGGTATACTCCTTTTGATATCCGCTTACGGTATGCTCACGGCCATCATATTGATCGGAATAATAATTCATGGTGACGTAAATATAATATTTTGTAGTTCTGTTCTTAACCGTCAGCTTACCGGGCGTCACTGTTGTCAGCACGTAGCCGCCCGTCACGTCGTTTCCGTCGGCGTCCACGACCTTAAAGCTCGCCTTATCAAACGTTCCCTCGTAAACTCCTACCAGTTTTCCAGATGCGGGGTTGTAGCTAATCTCCGCCGTATGTCCCTCCAAAAGACCGGTAAACGTTACTTCCGAGCTTCCCTGCTGCAAGGATCCGTTATATTCAGCCTCCCGATCTTCAACGTAAGCCGTAAGCTCTATAGCCTTGATTGTAGTAACGGCGCACTTCGCGTCGCTGTCATAATGCAAACTGTCGCCCTTCACCTTGTACCAGACGTAATAGGTTCCGCCGAGCGTCCCTTCCGGAATGGTCTCCTGCCAGCCCGCAGCCGGAGCGGTCTGATCATCTGTGCCGATGGCATAATTCATCTTTCCGCCGATTGCGGAACCCTTAGTCACCAGCTGTTGCGCCTTTCCATCGAACACCAGCGTCTTTCCTTTGCAGTCCGTCAGAATCTCCGAATCCGTCATGTCCGTCCACTTTGCCGTCACGGTAATGATTCCGCCCGAGGCACAGTTGTTTACGATCACCTCCGTTCCTCCCGGCATGCCTATGACGTCAACGCCCGACATCTCCCACTTGCTAAAGCCCATTCCTTCCGGTGCCGTGAATTTACACTCCGGGAAGGTAAAGGTTTCTCCTTCGAACACCTCCTGCTCCTCCATGGAGCCGGAACCGCCCTCTCCCGGCAGAAAAACAACCTTATAATCTCCGACGGGGAACGTTACCTTCTTGTAGTCATCCAGCGCGGTGCCCGTCGCATTAACGGTCAGTCTGGTCAAACGGTCAAACTTGTCATAACCAGTTCCTTCCACATTGTTGATGACGGTTCCGCTAATACCTCTCACGTAGCCCCTTGCCTGGAACTGCTTGACGCCCGTTCCGATCGTCACCGTTTTTCCAGTGTTAACGAAAATACCCTCGTCTGCATCATTATTTCCCACGTAAAATTGTCCGCTGCAATCCACCACGACAGAGCCGAATGCAAAGATCGCCGCGTTATAATCTGCCAGAGGCTCACCCGTACTCTCAATGAAAAGGTTTCCGCTCCCGTTAAAGATCAGCGTACAATCCGCCTTCTTGCTCACAATGCCGCTGTCACCATAGCTCGTTCCGTCCGGCGTAATGCGGTTCGTTCCAAGAAGCGTGATGGTCAGATCCTGATCGCCTTCATAGTAGATGATCGCACCTTGATCCTTGGAATAAACGTATCCCTGCCCCTCAAACTCATAATCCTTCAACGTGAGCGTATTGGAATCAGGATCATAGCTCCAGTGATTTACGTCCAGCTTATCACAATTATCAGTCTTCACCTGCACTCCGCCGACATACAGCGGATACGTAGCTGAAATTTTCGCGCTGATGGTCACGTCCTGCGCCGGCACGTGCAAAACATAACCCGTATCGGTCTTTTCCAAAGAACCGCCGTCCACGACGTACTGAACCTCACAGCCGTCCGGTACCGTCCCGCCATAACTCATCTTGAGGGAAATCGCCTTCCCCTGCCCGCCATAATACTTACCGTCGAATGAAAGCCCGCCGGTAAAATACGTACCTACAAAATCCTCAGCACCATAAACCGTGACGTCGGTGACATAGAACGTGGCAGGCTCCTTTGAGGTGATGCGATACGCCTTCGCGCCAGCACCTGACCAGTTAGAATCCGGGGTTCCCACCGGAGTGCTCTTATACAGGACGTTCGAGATCGTCTTCCCTGACGTCCCGCCAATGCCGACGGGATTCACGCCGGTTCCGGTATAGGTTCCGTCTTCAAAGCAATTTTTCAGCGTGACGCTTGCGTTGTCGCTCCAGCCCCAGAGGGCGCCCACGTGCTGACCGCCGCTGACGGAGCCCGTGAATGCAACTCCCTCCAGCGCCGCGGAGGAATTATGGCCATGACCCACCACGCCGCCGCCATGGGTGCCGGTGACAGTCACGTTCGTCTCTACCAGAACATTCGTAATCGTATTTCCCGTGCCATCCATAAGACCTACCAGACCTGCCGGATGCATATAGCCTTTTACGCTACCGGATACCTTGAGGTTCGTGATGGTCGCGCCGCTGACGTGAGAGAAGGGCGCAACGTAATACTCCGCTCCCGCAAGGTTCACCGTCAATCTCTTACCCTTTCCGTCATAGGTGCCACGGAAAGGATTCTCACCCGTGCCCACCATGGCCGTCACGGCATCGTTAACGTCGGCAGTCTGCATAAAGTTAAGTCCTGCCGTTTCGCCGCCGTCGTGCACAAAACGAGCCAGTTCCTCGAAATCTGTCCTGTTTTTGATCTGATAAATTCCGCTCGCGTCGATGGAAAGATTTAGGGGTTTTATCGTCACGATTTTCGCGTATTTGTTGTTTTGGCAGGCCGAAACGCGATCCGCTTCTGCGGCCTTCTTGGAACTGCCTTCGTTTTTTCCTGCATAGACATGTTCATCATCACCTAAGGTCAGGGTGCCGGCATTGTCGTTATGCTCGCCGTGGCCAATGGCCTGTGCGTCGTCCACGCTGTCCGTGGTTGCTACAACCAGACCGCCCGTGATCTCTACCGTGCCGCCCTCTGATCCGTTGGCGCCGCCAATGCCCGCTGCCCTGTGGCCTCCGACGGCATAGACCGTTCCGCCGCTGATGGTAACCGTTCCACCAGCTCCGCCGCTCGTTGTAGTGCTAGAGAGACCAATGCCTCCACCGCCGCCAATTCCTGCTCCCCAGGAATGACCGGTGACGTGAACCGTGCCGCCTGTGATGACTACCGTGCCACCGGAGCCATACCTGCCGCCGCCGATGCCTGCGCCGCCGCTTACCTCGCTGCCGCTATCACCTGCCTTGATTGTCAGGTTGCCTCCGTTAATCTTAACGGTACCGCCGTTACCGTCTTTTCCACCGCCAATACCGGAACCATCACTGCCGCCGACAACGTTAACTACGCCGCCGTTAAAGGTTATGGAGCCACCATTTTCATTATCATTTCCGCCGATACCGGAGGCACCGCTTTCACCCGTGGGTACCGTCAGTTTCCCCGCAACGTTTGAATCCAAGCTCTGCGCCCAAATGGTCAGGCTACTGCCGGAGGGAACGTGAATGCCATTTTCCGCCTTAAGCTCTACCCCATTGCAGAGAATCAGATTGACGTTTCCCTTAACGTTGATGCGAGAATTTACCGTGACGTTGGATCTTACTGCAAACCACTCATTATTGAGCTCCGCAGCCAATTCGGTAACGTCCTTTGCCTGAACTTTGGGTTGCGTGACGCCTGTTGCATCTACGTAAGTCTCATATGCTGCCAGAGATTTGACGCACCACATGCATTCCCGTGCATTGGGATCATGGGACGTGCAGGGTGTAATCTTTACGTATCGGTTGCTACAAGCGCCAATGCGTTCATCCGCATAGACCGGTGCCGCGTCAGACGCGCTTTCGCCAGCCGTGACCTTCTCACCTGCATTGATCGAAAGTTTCACGACTTGTGGTTGGTTTTGCTTATAAGCAGCTTTACCGATGGCCTCAGCAGACCCGCCGGCCGTGGCCGTAATGGTGCCACCGTTGATCGTGATCGTAGCACCCATACTGTCCTCGCCACATCCGATGCCCGGCGTACCGTTGCTACCCCCGATTGACCCGCCGGTGGCATTGACCGTACCGCCGTTGATGGTAATGGTAGCAGTTCCGCCAAAATATCCGCCGCCAATGCCCGCCGCAAAGCAGTATCCTATAGACGATATGCCACCAGTGGCATTGACCGTACCACCGTTGATGGTAATGGTACATTCTTTCCGATCATCCCGTCCGCCGCCGATGCCCGCGGACATGCCATGGTTGGTCGCCGTAACAGTACCACCGTTAATCGTGATCGTTCCACCGCCTTTATACCCGTTCCAACTGTCATAATTCGCGCCGGAACCAATGCCCGCGCCGTCGATGGCGGTAGCGGTAATGCTTCCACCATAAATATTAATCGTTCCGCAGCCCTCGGAACCATTTCCACCGATGGCAGCGTAATTTTTTGCATCTTCATAGCTTTGGTTGACGTTGGCGATCAACTTGCCCGTGCCCGCGCTCTGACGATAGATGGTGAGCGTGTTGCCGGGTGCCACGCGAAGACCGCGATTAAAAGTCAAAGTGGCTCCATCGCCAAGGATCAGCACGACGTTTCCCTCGACGGCGATGCGGTTGTTAAAGGTTGCGCTTTTTCCAGGCTTCACTGCATAACGGTTATGCGTACCGTTGTCATTTAACGTAAAGCCCTCCTTATCGTCGGAACTCTCCAGATTGAAAAAATAATTATAGTAATCATCATCACCGTTCTCGTTAATAAAATCGATCCTCTCCCAGCCGTCCGTGACGGTGATCTCGTACTCTACGCCCGCAATGACAACCCGCAGCCATTCCGTGCTAGTGAATGGTTGATGGGAGGTTACGACAAATTCCCCATTCTCATTCGAAACGGAAAATAGCTCTGCATTGCTAACGGATGCACCCTCAACGTCGCCCGAAAGGCCCACGAAATTCAGAATGGCAGCAAGGGCAACGCTGTCATCACCAGGCAGAACGTACTGCATGTCATGATAGGTAAATTCCACGGTATAATAGGAAAACCCATCCGTCTCCACGACGGCCGTGGTCTCCTCGCCGGTCGCTTCCGTGATCTCCTGCGTTACTGCAAGCGCCTCTGCCTCCAGCTCTCCGGTAACCTCGTTCTCCTTTACGTGATAAACGTTTGTCTCCAGGTTCCCGTCCGCCACCTCAGCGAGCGCAAAGCTGACCTTGACCTTGCTGCCATCCGCAGGCTGCAATTCGTTTCCTTCCGCGTCAAGGACGCAAATGTCAAAGGTATAGGACGCTGCCACGTTGACGCTCTCGCTTCGCTCTGTCTCCACGGCCTTGTCCACCTCATTTTGTGCCGTGACCTGCAGGGCTTCCACGAACAGTCTTGCATCCGCCGGGAACACCCCTTCAGGCGCGCTGACCGCGATCGTCACGCCGTTCACCGTCACCGGTGCCGGATGAAACGCCGGCATGGAAAGCTCGCTTTGGCAGGTGTCATGCAACTCCTCGCCTGACGTCTGCGAAAGCTCGCCTTCCTCCACGAGTTGCTCCGAGTCACCCGCAGCGCGTACCATCAAGCCATAGCTCGCTCCAGGAACCTCCATCATGACAATTGCCAGCGACGTAACCACGGAAACCGCCGCCTTCATCCATCCCTTCCAGTTCCTTTTCCTTCTTGACTCCATCTGCTTCTCCTCCCTATCTCATGAATTCCCTTGCGCATTTTTATCGTCAGTGCTTCCCGCGTCGTTCTTATTCCTGTACAGCCTGATGCATGCCGCAATCATAATCCCCAGCGCGAAGGCGATCACGGCCGTAAGTACGTAACCACCCGCCTCCGCGGGCAGAAGAAACGCGCCGTAGGCCGTCTCTGCTCCCGAGACGTTCACTCCCGCAAAAATACCAAGAACGCCGAGCAGCGCCACCGCAAGACATGCCGTCGCCCCGTACAAAACGCGCCTTTCCCGCCGCTCATGCCTTTGTTTCAAACTTTTCCCTCGCCGCTTGATCTCCTCAAACGCCTCATCTTCTCTATATTTCACGGCAGTTTCCTCCTTCCGGCAATCCCCCTCGTTCAACAACCGTCTCACTTTCTCTATCACTTAATTGCATCAGTTCTCAATTTTACTCACTTAAATTTTTTCCGTTTCCTGTAAACAAAAAAAGAGGACTTGTCGTCTGACTAAGTCCTCTCCCGTCATTTACGTATTTTTCAGTCTACTCTTTCTTCTCTCCGTCATCCTTCATTCGGAAACACGTCACGGACAATGCCCCCAAAACGCCTACCGAAAAAGCAAGCAATGCCGTCAGGATATATCCGCCGGACTCTGCCGACAGAAGAAACGCGCCATAGACCGTCTGCGTTCCCACTGCGCTTGCCCCAGTAAACATTCCCAACACGCCCAAAAGCGCAATGGCAAGTATTGCCGTCGATCCATACAAAACGCGTCTCACCCGCTGCTCGTGCCTCTGCCGGATTTTTTTACCGCGCTTTTTGATCTCTTCAAATCCTTCTTCTGCGTTATATTTCACGCTGGCGGCCTCCTTTCTTCCTTCTTTCCCAAATAACGATACGTCTGCGGATACAGGATCAGTGCGCCCAAAAGCGGTAATGCGTATCCTACGTAAGTGGTAATCCCCTGTTTTGATACTAATAGATTATACGTCGCATGGAACGTCATTGCAAGAGACAAAGCTCCGATAATCCCTGAAATGGTAAAAACTTTATATTGCTTCAAAAGATGAAGTCCTACGGACAGCGCCACCATGCTCACGAGATGCATGACGCCCACAACGGATCCCCTGATCAGAACGTAGGCAAGGCTCTGCGCTCCATTAGACAGAACGTAGCAGCAGTTTTCGAAGGTCGCAAAACCCGTGCCAATCCCAACGGCAACCAGCAAAAGCTCCACATCCTTCGGTTCAAAGAGCATCAGGTAAAACAATACCGGCAACAGTTTCATAATCTCCTCTATGATCGGTGAGAGAAAAATGGCCGTATCCTCTGCCCCAAGGCCTGAGACAAGTTCAACGTAACCGCCAACGTAAGCAGCCAAAAGACAGGCCGCCATGCCGGCAAGAAACGAAGCCACAAAACGTCTGGCACTGCCCTGAAGAAACATTAGGGCGATCACAAGGGGCACCGTTATGCAAATCAAAACGTTTTCCGCATAAATCATGGGTTCTCCATCCCTTCTTCCGCACCGTCAGCTTCTCCGCGAAGCCGTTTCACGGCGATCCATATGATTGGAATCGTCATCGTATTGATGGCTAGCGCAACGTTATAATAGATGCCGTCGCTCACGTACGTCACAAGAATCGTCCACAGGAATACCGTTATCGAAAGATACAATGTCTTCTCGCCGTAACTCTTATCCCTTAGCGACCTGTAATTCTTCCAAAGCAGCCATGCGGTAATTCCATGCGCTATCGCGTAACTTCCCAAGTTCAAAAAATTCTGCGCCGTTTCACTCGTGATCAAAAGCATTACCGTCTGCATGAGCAAGATCACCGTGCTCATTACCGCTGCAAAAATTCGTTCTCCGTCCGTGTCCCATGCACGCACATACTCCAGCCCTCTGATCAGCAGATACGCGAGATAAACATAGGGCAATCCAAACAATATGTCCTGCACCCACTCACCTGACCACGCGATCCACAGTGCAATGCTGGCACTCATATACAGGATCGTAAAAAGAAACGCCCGCGGCATCCATTTTTTTCTCTTACTCGAAAGTGCCTCCAGCCCTGCAGACACAAGAAGAAGCATGGCGCACTCGGCAATCTCGTCCACCGCAAAGGGCATCCTCTCCTCTGGCCGGACGATACAGAAAATCAGGCAATAGAGAGCACTCAAAAACATACTCATCATGGCAAACGTAAAAAATGCCGGGAAGATGCCATTCCTACCCTTCTTCATAAGACCGGCGGTCGATATGACGATCGGAATCACAATGGCCGCCTGGAGGCTCAGCAAAAACGCCTCCATGATTGTTAAATATCCCATGAATACTTTGTCCCTTCCAATTTTCCCTTCAGCGAAGTCTTTGCCCTCGCCGAAAGGTTATAAACCTGTTTCTCCGATTTTTTCATGACCCGCCCGATTTCCGATGGCGTCATGTTTTCAAAATAAGTCAGGTACAATACCTGCGCATAATCTGGATGCAATGACTGCATAGCCTTCCAAAGCTTCGTATTTCTTTCATCCGCGAGCATGGCCTGTTCCGGGCTGTTGCCAAAGGGGCCCATTTCCGCCATGGGCTGTGCATCCTCCCAAATCTCGGAAGGAATTTCCCTGTGACGTCTCAGGAACGCTCTCGCCTGGTTTCTTGCAATGGCGTACAGCCATGTTTTGAACTCTGCGTCTTTCCGGACCGAATAACGCGCCGTCCTGGAGGCGAGGACTGCGAACGTATCCATCATCAGTTCCTCCGCATCCTCCGCGTCCCGGACGATGCCATACAGGAAAAAGGTCAGATTTTCCTTGTGCTTCAAAAAAAGAGTCCGAAGGGCTTCCTCATCCCTCTCCTTCAGAAAGCGGATATACAGTTGTCCGTCAGTTCCAGGCTTATCCACGCCTTACGTCCTCCCTACGTCATACGTACTGGTCATGCTTCTTTTTGTCGTGATATTTCTCCAATATCGGCGCGATCACGTTCACGATCAGTTTCATGTCAAGATTAAAGAAATATATGCCAAAAAGCAATAAAAACAAGGCAACCGCCACTGCTGCCAAGATCAAAATCACTTTCAATACCATGATTCTTCCTCCAACGATTTCAAAACTACGGACATCCCCGATCCGCGACTACCAAGCTTCATTGTCGGGAAGCTCTTCTATCGTGGGATCCAGAGGCTCCTCTCGCATGACCGTCCTCATAAACTGATTGAACTGGTCACGGACTGCCTGCCGGGAATAGATGCGGGGATCGCAAAGATCATGCGAAACCCAGACGAGCTTGATGCCCCGCTCCCTTGCCTGCTCCTCAAATTGTCCATGCATGCCCGTGAGGGCCTTACAGCCCATGTGTTCCCACATCATGACCATGTCCGCGTTCATGCGCTCCACGTATTCCCAAAGCTGATCCACTAGCACCTGGTAACCTCCGTGGGTGTGATTTCTCATGATCATGTTCTCGGAAAGGTACGCCATGTCGTAGTACGCCTGCTCGCGGTTTTCCGGCGTGTCCTCCTCGGCAATCTCCTTCTCGATCACCATGGAGAGCATGTCCGTCAGAGGCACGACGCCCCAACATCTCACCATCCAATAGAGCATGTCGATCACGTATTGGGGCTGAACGCCCCAGACAATGCATCTGTGGCGGTATTCCGAAGCCATCATGGTCTTATTCTCATAACCCTTGTGGACAAGATCCATGATCTTCTTGTCGATCAGGGGAAATTCGGCGCTCCGTCCGCAGTTCCCCATGTAATTCGTGTCATTATACAGCGAAAATACCGCGCCAAAGAATTGCGGATACGGCGTGGAGTTCACGTCCAGCCATTCCAAGCGGTTGCGCGTGGTCAGATTTACGCGCTTTGCAGCCGCGAAATAAGCCTTCCAATCCCACTTCTCGCCGGTCTTTTCTTCGATAAAGGCAATCGCCCGCTTGACTTCTTCCGCCGCGTATTTCTGGGTGTCTTCACTGCGATGCCGCAGGGGCGACGCCATCTGGAACGTCGGTATCCCATATTGCTTTTCCAGACGCTTGGCTATAATTCCGTTCCCCAGCATGGAACCGTCGCAGGTGGTGTTTACCTGCACGGCGCACTTTCCCGCCACGACAAAGTCGTCTTCGATGGAAACCCCCGCTTCCACCTCCGGCATGGGACATACGTCCCCCGGGATGCCAAAGGCCTGGGCCACGTCAATGTAATGAAGGTCTGAATTCTGATTGATCAGGTTTGCCGCAAAAAGCGTCGGGATCTCGCGCTGCAGGGCGACCAGATTGGGAAAGCCCATGAGATATGAGGTCATGGCATTCTCATCCACGAGCACGCACTTGTCGGAAAACTTCTTGTCATTTCCGCAGCGCCTGTCAGCGCGGAGACACTGCTTGACAATTCCAGCCACCTCATAGGACACATAACCCATGCCAATATGCGTGATGCGAAGGATCTCATCCCTCTGTCCGATGGTGAACTTATCGATCATGTGAGGCACTGCAAGAAAATTCACCATCCAGCGATATCGGAAGAGTCCTTTCAGGAAACCTCTCCCCATGGACACGCCCATCATGATCTTCCAAGTGGCGAGCCACTGTCCGAAGTCATACATGGTATCCTTAAAGCCGCGCCACTCCCGGCGCCTGCGGACCTTCCCCGCGTTATACAGCACGCCAAGCTTCTGATCGCCTGGCAGGTTTTTTTCATTTTTGACCGTTTCCATCAGAATTCCCTTTCAAGTTACCCTATACGCTTCTGTGGCGCCTGTTTCTCACCTTATAGCGGTACATTCTTTCGTCCGCCTCGCTGAGCGCATTGTCAAGGCTGACCTGCCTGCAGTTCTCAAAGACGGCGCAACCTATGCTGGCTGATACGTTATAGGGTTTATTTAGGATCTCGGAACGCTTTGAGATCTCTGCCGTAAAGGCTCTTGCGCGCGCGGCTTCCTCTTCGCGGGAATACTGCCCGATGCCCACGAGGAAAAACTCGTCTCCGCCACTCCTCACGCAGATTTCCCGCTCCTTCGCCACCGCAAACAAGGCGGCGCAGACCGTCTTGATGCCAAGGTCTCCCTCCCCGTGACCAAAGGTATCATTGACGTATTTCAATCCATCCATGTCAATGACGCTTACAAACAAGGCATCGTCTTCCCGCGAAGCTGCAAGCATCTCCCGGTATTTCTCGTACATGCCCCTGCGGTTGTAAGCTCCCGTCATTTCATCCCGGACGGACAGCGTTTGCAGACGCTCCTTCGAGCGCGTCATCTCAAGGGCATTATTGATGTATCGCAGCCAATTCCGGTAAACCACGTTCGGCACTTTGTGCTTTTGAAGCGTCCTCTGCAAAACGGCATAGCCGAGCAGAACGCCGTCAAAATGCACCGGGGAAAAATAAAAGACACTGGCCTCCCCGCGATCCTGGCTAAGCTTGGGGATCATCTCAGAAGTCTTAAAGGAGATCGCTTCTCCTTCCCCGTAATAGCTCTCCTCGCCAACCTGGGTGCTGGCAACGTAAATCCGCATGTTTTCGGGATAACCCTCATACCTCTCGTCATCCATGTCCAGCCAGTTTTCTTTCAGGCAAAGATAAAAATTCTGATATGGCTTCAGCAAATCCGCATAGTAAAAAATGTTTTTTACACACTCCTCTGCAGTCTTGGAGGCCGTGAACCCTTCCAGCGCATAGCTTTCCATCAGTGCGCCGATGCTCACCTGCTCCGCGTAATCCTCATCCGCATGGTTGTAGGAGCTGACGTACAGTGAATTCCGGAACGTCCGCATGGCGTAAACCGGATCCGTCTGACAGCCGCAGCTCGCTCCGGGACGGAATTGCATCTTTGCGTTTTTTTCAACGGGGAGTAATTCCGCGCCTGGCTCCATCTTGCTCCTGACGTAATCCACCGCATCCGCGCCCATGGCCACGTCGCCGGGATCAAAGGAAGTCAGCGTTATTGGGTTGATCGCGCCTTCGTCCGTGGAATCAAATCCCATGACCACGATATCCTCGGGAACCTTGACGTCATGTTTGCTCAAACGATCCATCAGGCCGATCGCCATGCAGTCGCTCGCGCAAAGGATCGCGTCCGGGCGGGAGATCTCCCCGTTTACGATCTTCCTCGCCAGGGCATCGCCGCTAAAATACCAGAAATCCCCATAGATAACGTGTTCCGGAAGAACGCTCAGCCCGTGCTTTTCTATCTCATCCATGAAGATGGACAATCTCTCCTCCGAAACGGGATTGCCCTGATGTCCCGTCAGTATGCAGAGCTTCTTTCTTCCGTGAACCTCTATCACGTGTCTGCACATCTCCCGAAGGGATGCCTCATTGTCGTTTTCGATCAGCTTTGCTCCCTCTATGGGGATCTCCAGGGAGCAGACCGGGAGGTCAGGATATTGGGACAGCCGCTTCATCAGACGCTTTAACACCAGATCCCCGGGATCTCCAGTGACCGTGGAATAATCCAGGATCACGCCGTCAAGCTCATCAAAATTGGCCATCTCGTAAATATTTGACTCACCGCGGACGTAATTCTCATGAGGAAAGGACAGATGCGTGCTGGATGAGAATACGCACAGGTCATAATCATATTTATGGCATTGCCTCGTGATGCCTTCCACAATCCTTCTGACGTGCACCATCTCCGGAAACGCTACAAATAACCCGATTCTTTTTCGTCTACTCATGGCAAGTCCTCCTTTCCTTCAACCCATTTCCAAGTCACGTTCCGGCTTCGTCCTTTTTGTATTGTCTGTTGCGAAGTATGATCATCGCCAACAATACCAAATAAGCAAAGCCCATACAGATGCACGCATAGGTCACTGCACCCGTCATAACGTAAGTCTTTCCGTCAACACTTTCTTCTCCTTGGCTGAGAAGAATCTTTTTTATGCCGTCCTCCAGCATTGTGTCATTGCAAAACGGCGTATTTTCGGCATAGACCGCCAGGCACGAGTTTTCCTCCGGGAACCAGACCATCACCGCGACCCCGGTCTTACTCCTTAACTTTCGCACGTACGCCTCTCTTCCATAAGCTTCCGTGAGCGTGAAATTCTTTTCCAGCAAAAAGTCTTTGGACTCTTTCGAAACCGGATGCTCCGACTCCCTGCAGAACATTCCAAGATACGTGAGCATGCCTGCGGCGGAGTTATTCTTTGGGAGCAGATATTTGTAATACTGACTATTCCCGGTAAGGTCTTCCTCCAGGTAATCTTCATAGGATTTCCCTGAAGTCTGCTCAATGAGTGTTTTCGCCGCTTCCATGGTATCCGGCCTCTCCCGCTTTTCCAGGAGCCCGTCATCGAACAATTTCATGATTGCCAGTTCAGACGCCAGTTGATCCATGATTTCTTTATTGCAGGTATAATTTTCCGTCTCGACGGTCACAATCCCATCACCATAAAAACTATGGATCGTACCTTTTTCAGTCCCGCAAAACGTGGCATTTTTTACCTGCGCCGAATAAAAGAAATGGATGAGCGCGTCGTCAATCTTTTCCAACGGCGCGGCTTCTTCCTCCCTTATCTTTTTCGCGTAAAGCTTTTTTAGCTCGTAATAAGGAGAAATGCTATAGCTGACTGCGGGAAACGTCTTTTCTTTTTTTCCGTTTTGATACTTTAAGGTGACCGTCTCACAAACCACGTCGGCACCCTTCATCTGCTTCGCCTTTTCAAAGCGCTCAAGGTTTACGTGCGTACAGATCTCATACTCTTCTTTTGTCAATTCGAATCTTTTTTCATCACCTGTTTGATGCTCTTCGTAGACAAGATAATACTTCTTTCCTTCCCCGTATACCCTGAGGTCTGCGTCCGTATTACCCGAAAACCCGCCGGAAAAATGGACGTTGATCTCATCAGGAAATACGTGAAATCTCCCGCTTTTGACAAAAAGCCACCCGCCAATGGCGGAAAAAACGGCAACCATAATGATCAGCAGAATTAACCTAGTTTTTCTCATCCCCCTCAGCGCTCCCCCATTAGCTGAATCCTATGAAATTTGTAGTTTCTTGATCTCTATGCTTTCTATAAATGCCTGTACCCTGGTCCGGAGCTGCCCTTCGGACGACCGTACGTTGTAGGGTCTGTCCACGGAGAGCACCGGGTATCCGTAATCCTGGCGAAGCGCCGTGCTTCCCGTCAGCCTCTCATATGCCCAGGGATCGCAGAACTTTACCTGGTCATAGATGATGCCGTCCGCGCGGTATTCCTTCGCGAGCTCCGCCACGTATGCCTTGCGTCCGTAAACCTTCTCCATGTTCATCTGACGCGGGCACTGACAGCGATGCACGTACTGTTCGCAGACCTGCGTCAGCGCGTCCCCGTCATCCGTAAGCTCTATCACGTCACGCCCCGGAAAAGATCCAAAGCAATACCGGTCAGCGCAGACGTAGGCCCCGCACTCCTCGATCAGCTTGACGTATTCCGGATCGTCCATCTCGGATCCCACCACCACAAGCCTTGCGCGGTACTTTTTGTCATCCGGCTCCCTGGTCTTAATCTCCTCTAAGGTCGCCTCCAGTCTGTCTATGATCATGTCCTTCGGGCAGACGTAAGTCGCCAGCGTCAGGACGGCAAACTCATAACCCGTGATCCTGGGTTTTTCTTCCTTGCGGAATTCCCCGATGGCCCTGATCACCCTGCAGACGCGGTTGTGCTCCGCCACGGCCTTCCGGATCGCGGCGTCCGACACGTCGATGCCATACGTCTCACTCAAGGGCTTCAAAATATGGTTCTTACACTGCAATACAAGTAACTCCACGCCGTTGTCATCCGCTTTGAAGGGGATCTCCATGTGCTCATAAAAAAATTTGTCATTCCCTTCCAGCGCCTTCAAGAGCTCCATGTTCTCCGCCGCGCGGTTCATCATCGTGCATCCGTCCGGTGCAATCAGACAATCCGCAAAATTAAATCCACCTTCTATGGCACGCTCAAGTAGAGCGCGCGCCGTCTCGCAGAGCAGATTCGACATGTAATAGGTCGCTATGTCCATGGAACCCGTATTCGGTGCAAAGAGCCTTACTCCAAAACAATTTCCCAGGTTAAACAGCGGCTCCGGCGTATTCTCGCAAAGGTAGGCCGCACAGATCCGTCCCTCGGCCTTCGCCGCACGCACCAAGTCGTTATTTGCATTTTGCAACAGGTCTTCAAAGTATTGCAGACTCGATAAGTCTCTCATTCCGATTCCTTTTTCGCCAAACATAAGATCATGCCGTCTGACGCTTTGTTTACTCGATAAAATCCATTAAAAGCATTGTATCACGTCATGGGCAAACTCGCAACGACGATACTCCAACGTTTTGCGCTATTTTTAATGTTTTTGCTAGGAAAACGTTCTCTCCCGTGATATACTGAAATGGACCTTAACCGGTCAGGAACCCATTCACGATTTTATCACCGCATTTCGGAGGACGTAACATGAAAAAAAACAACTCCCGGTTTCCCAAATGGCTGGACAACGCCGTATTTTACGAGATCTATCCGCAGTCTTTTCTCGATACCAATGCGGACGGAATCGGTGATTTTCAAGGCATCATCCAAAAACTCGATTACGTAAAGTCCCTAGGCTGTACGGCAATCTGGATGAATCCCTGTTTTGAATCTCCGTTTGGAGACGCCGGATATGACGTCTCCGACTATTACCACGCTGCCAAGCGGTACGGTACCAATGAAGACCTCAAGCGCCTCTTCGAGGAAGCGCACCGCCGCGGCATGCACGTGCTCTTGGACCTCGTGCCTGGCCACACCTCCGTGGCCCATCCCTGGTTCAAGGCGTCCATGAAGGCGGAAAGGAATGAATTCACGGACCGCTACGTCTGGACGGATAACATATGGGAAAGTCCGGATGGACATGCCTCTCTTCGCGGCATCTCCGACCGCGACGGCAGCTGCATGGTCAACTTTTTCAGTCACCAGCCTGCCTTAAACTATGGCTATTACAGGCCGGATCCAAAGAAAAAATGGCAACAACCCATGGATGCCGAAGGGCCTCAGGCGACGCTTCAGGCCATGAAGGACGTCATGCGCTTTTGGCTGAAAATGGGCTGCGACGGCTTCCGCGTTGACATGGCCGGCTCCCTAGTAAAGGGAGACCCGGATGGAAAAGGTACCATCCGCCTCTGGCAAAACGTCCGCGCCTTTTTGGATCAGGAATTCCCTGACGCCGCCATGATTTCGGAGTGGGGAGAACCCGACAAGAGTCTGCAGGGCGGCTTTCACATGGACTTTCTCCTTCACTTTGGGCCATCCCATTATAATGACCTGTTCCGCTGTGAGCGTCCTTTCTTCTCTGGGAACGGCGACGCCAGCGCCTTTGTAAAAAAGTATTTGGAAAGCTATGAAAAGTCCGGCCGTAAGGGTCTGATCTGCATTCCGTCCGGAAATCACGACATGGACAGGCTCGCCAGGACCATCAGCGGCGTGCACCAAAAGATTGCCTTTGCGTTCCTGCTCTCCATGCCAGGTGCGCCCTTTATCTATTACGGCGATGAGATCGGCATGCGCTACGTGGAGGACCTGACCTCCGTGGAAGGCGGCTACGGCCGCACGGGTTCCCGCTCTCCCATGCAGTGGGATGACGCGTTAAACGCCGGATTTAGCAGTGCTCCCGCGTCAGAACTCTACGTGCCCCTGGATCCGGATCCCAATCGTCCCAACGTCAAGGCCCAGACGGAGGATCCCGACTCGCTTTGGCATGAGATCCAGCGCATGATCTCGATCCGGATGGAGCATCCCGCACTGCAAAGCAAAGGAGAAATCCAGTTTATTCAGGCAAAAAAGAACACCTATCCGCTTGCATACCTTCGCACCGCCGGTCAGGAATCAATCCTTGTGGTACTCAATCCTTCTGACCGGGAAGTAAGTTTTTCCTTTGACGGCGGCCTTGGAGAATGCATTTATTCCTTAGGCGGCAAAACGAAAATGAAAAACGGGCAAGTTACGATCCCTGCCCGCTCCGCGTCCTACCATATTTGTAACTAAAAGGAGTACGACATGTCCGAAAACAATCACGCTCATGACCACGAACACGCATCCGGTGAGGCAACCTCCCGCGAGGAAACCCTGGCGCTCTTGTCTTACATGGTGCATCACAATAAGCATCACGCTGAAGAATTGTCCGGGCTTTCAAAAAGCTTGAGCGGTGACGCCGCCGCCGCATTGCAAAAGGCCATCCGCTACTTTGAAAGCGGCAATGCCGAGCTCGAGCGTGCCTTGGAACTAATGAAAGAAGAATTCTGCTAAAAAGGAGGCCGTAAAGTGTGTCTTTCCAACGTCTATCTCTTAAAAAATGATCAGGAAAAAGAGCTTCTGTGCAAAAACGTCGCCTCCATTTCCTACGAGAACGGAGAACTGATCCTCAAAAACGTCCTCGGGATTCCCACAAAAATAAAAGGCGAAATCTCCCACGTAGATCTGGTGGAAAACTTCGTCTTTGTAAAGCCTGCGCCATAATCCAGCGCTTTTTGATCAACCGGCGGGATCTTTTTCCCGCCTTTCTTTTTTCCCGAAATGTAGCTCACGAAGGCCCGTGACCTCATTGCAGATCTCGCGGACGTCACAGACGGAGCACTCCGTCGGCAGACCCTTTTGGATCTTCGACAAGGAATTCCGGATCTCCACGGCCTTTTGGGCTTCCTTCGCGAGTCCGTTATAATCAAACGCATCCTCAGTGATGAAACTCACCCGGACGGCCAAAACCTCTGGGTTTTTCTGATAGTGGGAAATCATCGCGTCTCCCATCCGTTCAAACGTGATCCCGTCCTGCAGGGCCTTCCTGGCCACGCGCACCGGCTCCCTCGCGGATTGTCCGGAGGTCCGCATCATAAAACCCTTCCCATAAACGTGAAACTTCACAAAATCAATGTCCTGCAATAACTTTAGCGTCTGATCTGCGTTCCCAGCATAACGCACCGCGTCTTCTCTCAACAACACCTCGCAGATCCTGGCATAGTTTACGTCCCCTTGTATTTCCCGCAGGTCCGGTCCGTAAACGTAGACCTGGCTGACCGGAACGGCGCATGCCGGATCTTGCCATTTCGTGAACACTTCCGTAGTTCCGGTCACGCAGGTCAGGTTGACGGAAGCCTTGTTCCCTCCGCCGAGTTCAAAGGCTGCATCCTTCTGAAAGATCATCTCAAAATCCTTGGTTTCGGGCCACGCCTTCGCCGCGTCATAAGAATAAATCTTCGGAGAAAGCCCGGAAAGAAGCTCCCTCACCCGCATGGTCAGCGCATCATATAATTGCATCATGCCTATATTGTTTCTCCTGCATTTTCGCTTTTGGCTCTTCCCTTTAGGAATTCCTTGCGTTCATACATCTTTCGGTCTGCCCGCATAAAGACGTCATTGTAGCTTTCATCTGACTCGGGATCATAAACGCTAATGCCGCCCGCAACAACCACAAGCCCGTCTCTTTGATTTTTGTCTACATCCTCATCAAAGCCTCGCATGATCTCATCCCGATCCCTGTAATCCAATTCTTCCAGGATGACGGCAAACTCATCCCCGCCAATGCGGAATACCGGACTGTACTTAAACCGCAGACAGATAAATTTACATGCTTCTTTGAGATACCGGTCTCCCTCTTCATGCCCCAACGTGTCATTTACTTTCTTCAGATCGTTTACGTCAAACACCGCGACGGCATATTCCTTAATGGTTCCTTCTTCCACGTGGATCTCCAGATCCTTCAGTTTCTCCAGGTAAGCCATTTTGTTTTTGACTCCCGTAAGGGCATCCCTGTAGGCCAGTTGCTTGGTCGTGCCGATCTCCCGGGCATACGTCACGGTCTCGTCCTTATAGACAAAGGTGTGGATCATGCAAGTAGCCAAAAGGCATCCCACCGCATAAAACGGCATCAAGGGGTATAAGGATTGCAGTGCGATAAAGATGGTCATGGCAATGCCGGAAAAGCCTATGGTCTTATGGTGGCGTTTGTCCTCGTCCTCCGATTTTGTCGCCACGATAAAGGAATAAAGGGAAGTCAAAAAGAACAGAAACATTTGGATGAAGAGCGTTACGTACCTTGACCTGCCTGGCACGTATTCCTTATCATCGTTAAAGCCAAACACGATCGGAGTGAAGAAATTGATGCTAAGGACGATCACTTCATAGATTGTGATGATCCAGCCGGCATAGATCAAAAACTTACCGTAGGCTTTCTTGTTTTTCAGATACGCCACCACAAACCTGGTCCACAGGAACACGGAAACCACCATGGACAGGAAATAGATCACCGTGTCCGCATAAGCCAAAAGGATCAGCCTTTGCCCGTACAAAATTCCCCAAAAAATGTCCGAAAGAAGATAAACGATAACTCCAAAAAGGAACTGTCGATACCTGCGTTTTGCAACCTGACTTTTCTCTAGGTGAGAATTCATCAGGGCCTCATAATTGACTATGATAAGAACAATAATGGAAAGCATTCCTATGCTGGCATAATACATAAAATTGCTCCTCCCAAGTTAGAAATAGCTACTTGCACAAGCCCTTCTGCCTTGCGAATTCTGCCGCACCCAGGGCTCCCATAAGCTGTGGATCCGTCTTTAATTCCACCACCTTGATCCTTAAAACCTTTTCAATGGCGGCCTTTAATCCGTCATTCTTTGCGCACCCCCCCGTCAGCGCAATGCTGTCCGTGGCACCGGCCTTCTTTGCCATAATAAAACAACGCTTTGCCACTGCCATCTGAATGCCTGCCGCGATCTCTTCCATGGGCTTGCCCTCGCCGACAAGGCTGATGACCTCCGACTCTGCAAACACGGTACACTGGGCGGTGATCGGAATCACGTTCTTCGCCTTAAGTGAGAGCTTCGAAAACTCCGGGAGCTCCATCTCAAAAGAGCGGGCCATCGCTTCATAAAAGCGTCCCGTGCCGGCCGCACACTTGTCATTCATCGCAAAATTCTTAACTGTTCCGTCCGTATCCACGGCGATGCCCTTCACGTCCTGACCGCCAATGTCGATGACCGCTTTGACGGATGGATCCGTCACGTGCACGCCCATGGCGTGACAGGAGATTTCAGATACGTTCTCGTCCGCAAAGGGCACCTTGTTGCGCCCGTAGCCCGTGCCGATCAGATACGTAAGATCACTGGATTCCTTTAATCCTGCTGCCGTCAGCACCTCCTGCATGGCACTTTTCGCAGATTCCTCCGCACGGATCCTGCTCCGGATGGTCGTGCTCGAAACAATCTTCCCCGTCTCATCCACGATCACTGCCTTGGTATAGGTGGAACCCACGTCGCAACCGCCAAAATATTTCATTTCCAGCCTAACTCCTTCCAGTCTCTCTAATCCAATGAAAAATACTTCTCCGTGACGTCAATGAATCTGTAAGGAACGTCTTGGACCGTCATATCCATAAATCGCTCTTCTCCCTGGAAATGAAACTCTGCCGTCCAGGTTCCCCCGATTTCAAAGGAAAAGATGATGCGGTTTTTTTTGATCTCATAGGTACCACGATATTCACTGCCTGTGGTAAATCGATCATAAATAAAATTGCCATCTTCGTCCAACGAAATTTCACTTCCCCCGTTGTCCTGCTCCCATATCCTCATTAACTTTTTTTCATCAAAATACTTCTGCACCAACCATTCCGCGGACGTCGGATCCCCTTCCTCCGCCGCTTGCAGAATAACGTCATACTTTAGATTCGAAGGAACGCTCATCATGCCATAGATGCAAAAATACGCCAAAACGTCATATTCATCTGCCCCTGGCGAATACGGATCCACGCCACGGGAACGATTTAGCCATCCCTTGGCGACTTCAGCGTCTTTCTTTGTTCCTTTGCCTTCCAGGTAATACTCGGCTAATTTCAGGCAAACGTTCTCATCCGTCACGACGTCGGATGCAAACTGGTAATAACGCAGTGCCTCCCTATAGCTTTTCGCAGCGTCATAATAATCCGCCAAAGCAGTCATTACGCCAGGATCCTTTGACCCACCGTCAACGATCTGTTTCAACACGCGTACGCCTTCCTCTTCGTCGATTGCTCCGCCGCTGGTGCCGTAAAGCAAGTCCTTTCCGTAGGCAACCTTCGCTTCGAAATCACCTTCATCACCTGCTTGCTTTAAGAGCTTGCGTCCCAGTTCCACGTCCTGCTCCACGCCATAACCGTCCAAGTATTGGTATCCCAATTCTCTTTTTTCCACGGCACTCAGCGCGGCAATGCTTTCTTCCCAAGCTTTGCCGTCGTCCTTAGATACGCTGGATTCCTTAGAACCGCTTGATTCTTTGGAATCTGCTATCTCCCGGGAACTCTCACTCTCCACCCGTTCGTCCTCAGGATCCTCCTTGCCAGACTTTGCAAGCTTTGTTCCCAGAAGGATTCCCAGAAGAAGCAAGACTAGAAAACCTGCAGCGACGCCTCCCCAAAGAATGATCTTACGCGTTCTCCCGTTAAGGGCTCCCCAGCCGGACTTTTTATCATCCGCCTCATCTTCCAGAGCCGTCTTGTCCAAGGCCTCCTTCTTCCGTGCTTCACGCATTGCCTTGATCGCCCGTACCGCAGCCTCAGCCTCCTGGCCTGCCACGTAACCTGACGATGCCTTGGGCGCCTCCGGTGCCGCCGGCCCTGGTACCGTCGCCTCTGCTTCCGCATCTGCATTTACTTCCGTTGTCTGCACGGTCCGGTTCTCCTGCATGGCTCCTGCTGCCGGCGTTACCCCGGCTTCCGGTGCGGTCCAGTTCTCCCGCGTGGTTCCTGCTTCCGGCGTTGCCCCGGCTTCCGGTGCGGTCCGGTTCTCCCGCGTGGTTCCTGCTTCCGTCGTTGCCCCGGCTTCCGGTGCGGTCCAGTTCTCCCGCGTGGTTCCTGCTTCCGTCGTTGCCCCGGCTTCCAGTGCGGTCCAGTTCTCTCGCGTGGTTCCTGCTTCCCGTACCGTCTCGGCTTCCCGTACGATCCCGGCTACGGAAGATTCCCAGTTCTCCCGCATGGTTTCCGCTTTCCGTACTGCCTCCGCTTTCCGCATGGTCTCTGCATCAACGGGATGAATCTCTACGTTCATGCGGTGCAGGTTGCCCTCTATCAATTTGCTGAGTTCCTCGAAGCACTCCTCCTGCGGCTTGTTCACCGCATTTAACCAGTGAACCCGCGTGAGATAATACTCCAGCTCATCATTCATTTTCTCATCCGTAGCGCAATACGGAACCATGGTTTTTCCTGCATTAAACGCAAGCGCCACTTCATTCATGACCTGTCTTGACTGATTTGACTGAGGCGTATAAAGCAAGACAAACACCTTCGTCGTCTGGAGCGCGCTTTTAATTGCCGGCACCCATTCCGAACCGGGTTCAATGTTCCTCGGCGCGTACCAACACGTAATGCCCTTTTTCTCCAGATATGCCACCATGGCATCTGCCAGCTCCGCATTCTTCGACGAATAACTGATAAAAACCATTTCCGCACCCATTGTACAGTTCCTCCTCAAATGGCCGTATCCCTACAGTCCCATTCGTTCAAGCGCCTCTCTGGCGCCCATGCAGACTGGTGCGTCTGCAGATAATTCAAAAATACTTTTTCCCAAAACGTCATTTCTCGCATGCTCCGGATCCCCGGGGATCACGCTAAGGAGCTCCATCCCTGCCAGAACCGTGCCAGACTTCGGCGCCTCCCCTGCCGGATCCGTTCCAGGCTTTGGCGCCTCCCCTGCCGGATCCGTTTCAGGCTTTGGTGCCTCCCACGCAGGATTGCCTCCGGTCAAGGTCCGGATCACCTCCGGATCCTCCACGCGGTTTAGGATCACGCCGCATTTATCATATGCGACAAGCTCATCCGCCACGTGACGAATGGCATTTATCACCTGTATTCCTTTTTTGCTTCCGTCCGTCACAAAAAACAAATGCGTCACTTTCTCCATGACCCTGCGGTTTACCTGCTCGATCCCGGCTTCGCCGTCGATCACGACGAAATCAAAATCCCTGCTGATCATCTCGATGACTTCTTTCAAATACGCATTCACGGCGCAGTAGCATCCCGCGCCCTCCGGCCTGCCAATGGCCAGAAATGCAAAGCGGTCCGTTTCCGTCAGCGCGTCAAATATGCGAAATCGCACTTCCCCCAGAAGCTCTATGGCTTCCTTACCGGCGCCTGTTGCAGCCTTTTCGATGATCTCCCGCCGAAGGTCATCCAGCGTCACCCCAGGCGTCACCCCCAGGGCCGTGGACAGTCCCACCGCCGGATCCGCGTCGATCGCAAGGATTTTCGCTTCCGGATGCTTTTCATTTAAGATCCTCACAAAGGCCGAGCAGATCGTAGTCTTTCCAACGCCGCCCTTTCCGACAAGCGCCAGGATCTTTGTCCTTCTCTCCATGTCGTTTCCATCCTTCCCTGCCAGACCTTCCATTCCCTGCCAAAGACCTGCCTTACTCCACGTCCTGCAGCTCCGGGAACCAGATGACTTCCGGCTGGGGCGTCACGTGCTCTCCAATGATCTTCTCCATAAAGACCATGTGATACCACCGCTGGAATTTATAACCGCAGTTTTGGAAAGTCCCCACCAGGTGAAATCCCAAGTGTTCATGAAACTGCGCGCTGTTGGCGGTAAGGTATTCGTCATCCTTCTCAGGATAACCAATGCAGGCATAGAGGTTCAGGATTCCCATTTTCTTTAGGATCTCCTCCATCCGCCCGTATAAAAGCCTTCCAAGTCCTGTCTTTCGCACGTCCTTGTCCAAATAAATGGTGAGCTCAGACGCCCAATGGTACGCCGCCCTTACGTGAAAAGGTCCTGCATAGGCATATCCCAGGATCTGATCTCCCCGCACGGCGCAAAGATATGGGTACTTCGCCGAGATCGCGGTCATCCTGCCACGGAATTCCTCCAGAGACGGCACCTCATATTCAAAGGTGATGGCCGTGTTTTTTACGTAATACCCATAAATGTCCAATAGCCGCGGCGCGTCGTCAAGGGTCGCAAGCCGCAGCGTTATCTCTTCGTTTTCCATCCTTACATTCCTTCAAAAATCTCAAGAATCCCTGTCGAAGGCGGCTTTTTCTTACTTCAAAGCCACGGAATTACAAATACTTAACCAGCTGGTCTCTCACGCCGTCCAGCCAGGGATCAGCCAGTCCAAAGTTCATGGAATGATGGGACCAGGCAGCGCGGGGAATGCCAAACTTTTCCAACGCGCCGTTCATGTCACGGTACCATGCGAGTGCGTCCTTCGGATTGGCAAGATCGATCACGCCATATTCCCCGCAGTACAGTGCCACGTTATATTTCTCAGCGATCGCAAGGGCCGGCTGGAGTAAATTCTCAAAATAGGCGCCGTTCATCTGTTCCGGCAGCGTGTCAGGGAACTCCGAGTCAAAGTCATGACCAAAGAATTCTTCCGTGCGCGCCTTATACTCAGCCACCGTTCCGGGATAGGAGAACTTCCACTTTTCAGGGTCCCTGGGCATGCGATCCACCCAGTGTGCACCCTGATGCGTGAACGCCAGCGGGCTGTAGCAATGGAACGTAAACACAATGTTTTCATCTGCGGGAGGATCCAGGAGCGTTAGGCCGTAAATGCTGTCGTTAAAAATGCCTCCAACGATGATGCGAACGTCCTGATCGATCTCACGGATCGCCTTGATGGTTCTCGCCGCGATCTTATTCCAAGGCTCCGCGAACTCCCTGTTGGTCACTTCATTCAGGAGCTCCAACACCACAAAATCACGGTACTTTCCATATCTCTGCGCGAGGTTTTTCCACAGCTCCACAAAAATGTCCTGCAGCTTTTCCTGATAAAAGAACTGGCAGTTATTCGCATCGTCAAACACGTAGCCGTGTGCCTTATGAAGGTCCAGTACCATGTTTAATCCATATTTCTGACACCAAGCAATGCACTGATCCACGTAAGCCAGACCGTCTTCCTTCATCGTGCCGTCCTCTTCCTGGATGACCTCTGCGTCCACGGGAACGCGCACGTGATCCAGTCCCCATTCCTTCACCAGCGCAAAATCACGCTCGATTATAAAAGTATCATAGTGCGCCTTGTTGTAATTGTTCCAGCCGCACTGCGACAGCCATCCGCCTAAATTTATGCCCTTGTGAAATCCCTCGAATTTCTTCACGTTTTTGTCCTGCCTTTCTCTTTGTTCTTCTTGTTGTCAGCACTTGTCATCTAGCTTTCCCTACTTGCCTGTCTCTTTTTCTTTCCATGCGTCCCTGCCTTGTCGATCACGCTCTTGTATGGCATCAGCATGCCCTTTGTCATGTTTCCGCCAATCTTCTTCGCCAACGCGGGATTGTTGATCATGGCACCCACCAGATACATGCCAAGGATCTTTCCCTTGCTCTTTTGCGGGAAATCATAAAAGCCATGTTCCTTGTAAAACCTGTGATCCTCGCGCATCATACCCTGCATTTGGTAGATCAGGTCGCGGAAGATCTTCATGCCGCCCACGCCGTAAAAATCAGCGGGCTGGTTGTAATGATGACGCACGCAGTACGCCAATTCCGCCGCCAGCCTCCCGATCTCCTTGGAAACGTCCAGTCTTATAGTTGCAGAAACACCGTCAGCCTTTACCAACGTCACGTTCTGTTCTGCCACGGCACCGTCGGCCTCTTCCGCCGGCGTGCATGCGACTCCTGCAAAATAATTGCCACCCACCTGCGCCCGCGCTTCGATCAGCGTCCGCAGGTTCGGCTCACTCGCATAATTCCCGTCAATCAGGTAGCCTACGGGTTTTCCCATGGTGACCGTCCGGTGACCGTTGCAAAATTGCCGGTCGTCAAAGAGCTTGAAGCGCTGTCCCATGGAATGATCCTTGATCGTAAAGGCATAGACGCAGGCATCCGCCGTCTGGATCTTCTCCCGGAGAAAATCATCAAAACGGTCTTTGTAGATGCAGGTTCCGTCCGCCGCGCAGTGGAAGCACCCCAGGCATCCGCCCGCAAAGGGAAATTCACGGATATTGACGACGCTCACGGGATAGGGCGATGCCTTCTCAAACTCGCGGATCATCACCGGAAGCACTTCATTTCCCTCCGTCACGTCAGCAACCACGACGATCTTCTTGCTCTCGTCCTTCGGAGTCTCGTCCATCAAATTTTCACTTTTCAGAGTCTCGGCCTTGCTTGTCTCTTTCTCGGAATCCCCTTGCTTCATGGACCAAAGCACGTGATGGAAAAATGCCCGCGCATCCTTTTGTCCCTTTGGATGAAGGAGATCTTCCATGTCCGCGGAAAGCCCCCGGATCACGTGAAAGCCCATGTCTAGGCAATTCTCCCGCACGTACTCATGCGCCGTCACGTCGTAAAAATGCTTTGACGTCGTGACCTGGGTCGCGTATTTCCCGTGAAAATCAATGCCGCTCTCCTTCATCAGCTCGATGAAGCGATGGAGTTGGGCCGGCACAAGAAAAGTATACACCGGATAACAAAAAACCACGAGATCCGCGGCAAGCAGTTCCTCCCGCGCACTGGAAAAATCCGTCTCAAACATGCGGATCTTCTGCGCCACGTGAAGCTCGTGATACTCCCGCTTCGGATAAAACTTCTGGATGTAATGCATTGTCTGAAGCGTAATGCTGTTCTCGCCTGACGGCGAACCATTTAAGATCAATACTCTCACGTACCCGCCTCCTTCTGCGTCACCACGCTTAAAACGCTCAATTTATACTTCCTGCTCGATCAGCAGTTCCAAAAGCTCTGGATTTTCCATTAGTTTTTTCATCAGCTTCAATGTCTTCGCAAAATAGAAACCGTCAGAAATCCTCTCGTCGATCGTCGCGGAGATGGTCAGTTCCTTACGCATCAATGCGTTCCCATCCTCGTCATAATGCATCCTTTTGTGCTTTTTCCCGATCACGAGAAAAATGGAATTCGTGCCCCAGTTCATCAAATGATGATAACCCGCATTCATGCCAATGGAGCCAAGATTCGACAGCACCACGGAGCATTGGTACGGATCCGTTGCGATCACGGATTTCGGCATCCATCCGTGACGGTCCAGGAAAATTGCGCCGGCACCGATCAGGCGCTTGAACGGAAGCTTTTTGATGACGTTCATGGCGTCCGTGGACTCATCCGTCGCCGTCTTGCAATGCTCGATTTGCTCTTGGATCTTGCGGCTTAAGGTTTCCAGCGTGTCCCCAGCCTCGGCCTGAACCCGCGCCAGCGTCTCCTCGCCTTCGTCCGTAAAGGATTTCTTTACCACGAACGCAGCCGTTATTTCGTTTCGCTGATAGATGCTCTTATTGACAATAAAGCGATTCATCTGCGGACGAAGCCAGATTGTCTTTAATGCCGCCGCGACCACCACCTGGAACATGGATATGGAATCTCCTGCGTTCTCCTTCGCCCTCTGCCGGAGATATTCCTCCGTCTTTTCCAGATTGACGTGGAGCGTCATGCACGCTTCATTGTCACAGCGATTGGGATAAATGAGCGGCATGCAGTAATGCATGGCGTCAATGTCCCTGATCAGCTTTCCGTCCCTGCGGTCCCCCCATCTTCTAACCATTGTGCCGCACCCTCATCCTTTCCTGGAACCCGCGGATCCGCAGGGCCCAATACCTTCCAAAGAGCGTCACTTCGATAAACGCGCACATCAAGGTCGCCGTCCACACGTCCGTAAAAGAATGTTGTTTTACAAAACAGACAGAAATGCAGATCAAGAAGACCCAAATGGCAAGAAAAATTTTCCAAAAGAGCTTTACGCCGTCCTTTTTTTGCCAAGCGGAAAAGATGGCCAGCGCATATCCCACATGGAGTGACGGACATACGCCCGTGGGAGTGTCGATGCCGTAGATGGCCTGCACCAGCTTCGTGCAAAAGTTATCTCGGGGAAAGGTCGTCGGACGCAGATATTGGACGGAGGGCCATAAGAGATATGCCGCGACGCCGATGATCTGCGTGAGAATGATGAACTTCTGCACCCGAACAAAGCTCTCCACGTCATAAAACAAAAAGTACGCGATCGTTCCGACCAACAAAACGTACCAGGAATCATAGAAAATGATAAAGCCCTCGTGGAACGGAATCACGTCATCCATAAAACTGTGGACCACGTGACAGCGCTCCGGCGAAATGAAGCGTTCCGTCAATACAAACATGGTCAGGTACCACACCCAGCCAAGGAGGAGCCACACGTGCTTGTATTCCGGCGTGTTTACGTTAGACGGACGTAATTTTAAATAATTGACAACTGGTTTTTTAATCTTCAATTTCATGCCCACCGTTTTCTAGTTTTTGTTACTTCCCCTTGTGGTGCTTACATCTGATGACGGACTACCTTGTATTCGTCACCGTCCTTGAAATACGGGCATTCCCGGAAACCGTTGCTCAGGAGTCTCCCGTAATCGTCCTCGTCCATGTTGACGTCGCAGACGTATTCTTCCATCTCTTCGTCGTAGGTATAATAACAACAATATTCACAGTTTGCCATGAATGGGCTCCTCTCCGTTTCACGCCTTAAGGCTTAGGTCTGAAATCATCTATTCTCGCCATGCAGGTAGGCATAAATCTCCCGTTTGGTCACGCCCCGGTCCTTTGCCGCCAGCTTCATGGCTTCCTTGTGGTCATGGCCCTGCGCCTCATAGCGTGCCACGTGTTCCTCAATGCTCAAGGTTTCAAACGAGGCCTGCTCTTCCAAGCGTTTTTCTTCGCGGCTTTTGCCCTCGATCACAAGCACGTACTCACCACGCGGATCCTCCTGCTCATAGAGCGAAAGCGCGGCGGAAAGCGTCGTGGGAAGAATGGTCTCGAACTTTTTCGTCAGTTCGCGGCACAGAGTGATCCTGCGGTCTCCAAGGGCATCAAAAAGGTCCTTTAGCGTTGCCTTAAGGTGATGCGGCGCCTCATAAAGGATCATGGTGCGGCTCTCCTGCGCCAATTCCTTTAACAGCTCGCGACGCTCCTTCTTGTCCGCCTTCTCCGTGGGCAGGAAACCCTCAAAGCAAAAGCGTCTCGTGGAAAGTCCCGAGAGTGTCAGTGCCGTGATGCACGCCGCGGCGCCGGGAAGGCTTGTCACGGGCACGCCAGCCTCCTGGCACTGCTGCACCAAAACCTCGCCGGGATCAGAGATGGCGGGAGTTCCCGCATCCGTGATCAGGGCAACGTTGGTTCCCGCAAGGAGCTTTGCCACAAGCTCCCGCGCCTTGTCAACTTTATTGAATTCATGATATGCCGTCATGGGCGTATGGATCTCAAAGTGATTCAGCAGCTTGATGCTGTTTCTCGTATCCTCAGCCGCGATCAGGTCCACGGCCTTTAGCGTTTCCACGACGCGCGGCGTCATATCCCCCAAATTCCCAATGGGGGTGGCGCACAAATACAACGTACCAGCCATAATTTTTCCTCTGTAACGTTTAATAGCCGAATTTGTCGCGGATCTCCTGAGAGTAGGTCCCGGGGGATTCGAAGATGATGAGGGGCGGTTCCACGGTGAGTCGCGGGTTGGCGCCGCGAACGGCCTCGATCAGCACCATGTTGGGCTCCTTGTCGGCGTAAGGATAGACCAGCCGCATCCGCTTGGGCTCCAACCGGTGCTTGGTCAGGGTTACGATGATCTCCGCCAGGCGAAACGGCCTGTGCACGAGAAAGAACCTGCCGCCTGGCTTCAAAAGCCTCTCCGTTGCGGCTGCCACGTCCTCAAAGGTACAGAGGATCTCATGCCGGGCGATGGCCTTGGGCGCGTCCGGATTCGTGATCCCGTGTTCCCCGATCATGTAAGGCGGATTGCAAGTAATGCAATCAAAAGAGGCAGGCGCAAATAGCTGGCCTGCTTCCTTAACGTCTCCGGTAACAATAGATATCCTGTCTTCCAAGTGATTGAGTGCAACGCTTCTTCTCGCCATGTCCGCGCTCTCCTCCTGGATCTCCAGGCCCGTAAAATGAGCGCACTCCGTCTTCGCGGAGAGGAGCAGGGGCAAAATCCCCGTGCCCGTGCATAAGTCGAGAAGGATTTCTGCGCGTTTCGCCCTCACAAAACCGGAAAGCAATACCGCATCCATGCCAAAGCAGAACTTTTCAGGATTCTGGATGATCCGAAGCCCCGAAAGCTGGAGATCATCCACTCTCTCCTTGTCTTTTTGTATGATTTCCCCCGACATACGTCGTCTCCTAGGTCTAACTTATTCGTTCGCGCCGTCCTGATTTCCCTTTGCGCCGCCATCCTGCTGGCCGCGGTTACGGTTGCGGAACGGACGGTTCCCGCGATTTCTGTTTTGTCTGTTTCCTTCCTGGTTTCCGCCCTCGGTTTTTCCCTGATGGTCACGGCCCTCAGGTCTGCCCTGACGCTCCTTGCCGTCTTGTCTTTCCTGACGGTTGCCTTGATCCTGGCGATTTCCCTGATCTTGACGATTGCCCTGATCCTGGCGGTTCCTGTCCTGACGGCTCCGGTTGCGGTCGGAGCGCTGATTCCTGTCGCCCTTTTCCTGGCGGCCCTGACCGTCATTCCGGTTCTGACCCTCATTCCGGTTCTGGCCTTCGTTTCTGCCCTGGCCTTCACCGCCCTGGCGGTCATTCTGTCTCTCGCCGCGGTGGTCATTTTGGCGCTCGCCCTTTTCGCGACGGTCATTCTGACGCTCACCGCGATCCTGACGGCCGTTCTGGCGGTCGCCTTTCTCACGGCGGTCATTCTGGCGCTCGCCCTTTTCCTGACGGCCATTCTGACGATCACCCTGTTTTTCTCCGCCTTGGCGGTCATTCTGGCGGTCACCCCTGTCCTGACGGTTCTTGCGGTCTCCGCCCTTGCCGCCCTGACGCTGTCCTTTTTCAACGATCGTGCCGGCTTCCTTCTCGGCTGCCTCGATCTCTTCTTCCTCTTCCTTCTCGAGCTTTTCCAGCTCCTTCAGCTCCTCTGCCGAAACATTCTGCTGACCCTTCTTGCCGTGATGCTTGTGGAAACGGAGCTGCTCCACGTCGAACTCCTTGATCTCCTTGTCATCCCCGGATTCCACCAGCACCTTCACCTTCTGGCGCAGCACGTTCACGCTGTGGACCTCGCCTCTCATTCCGTCCAGCATGGTTACGGTATCACCCACGTTCGGAAGCCTTCTGTTCAGCTCCTCGTAAGTGTCCTCCTCATTCTTCAGACAGCACATCAGCCTTCCGCAAACGCCGGAGATCTTTGTGGGATTCAGGGAGAGATTCTGCTCCTTCGCCATCTTGATGGACACCGCGATGAAGTCCGAAAGATAACTGTGACAGCAGAGCGGTCTTCCGCAAATGCCAATGCCGCCCATGATCTTCGTCTCGTCGCGCACGCCGATCTGGCGAAGCTCGATCCTGGTCTTAAATACTCCTGCAAGATCCTTTACCAGCTCACGGAAGTCAATTCTGCCGTCAGCAGTGAAATAAAACAGGACCTTGTTGTTGTCAAACGTGTACTCCGCGTCGATGAGCTTCATCTCCAGCCCATGCTTGCGGATCTTTTCCTGGCAGATCTTAAATGCCTCTTTCTCTTTCTCCTTATTGCCAGCCTCCTGCTCCTTATCTCTCTGGTTTGCAATGCGCAGGATGGGCTTTAAGGGCTGCACCACGTTCGCCTCGTCCACCTCGCGGATGTCCGAAACAACCGTACCAAATTCTATGCCTCTCGCGGTTTCCACGATCACGTTCTCCCCGCGCTTTATCGTAAAGTTCAGCGGATCAAAGAAATAAATCTTTCCCGCCGTGCGAAATCTTACTCCAACAACTCTTACCATTTTCTTCTTCTGCCCAACCGGGCCCCTTTCTAAAATCTATCAACCACATGGAAGCGATCACTCGCTTCGTCGCATAAAACAGCTATCATATTATATCATTTAAACCGTTTAGAGACAATCTTTATTTCTTTTCTTATGTTTAGCTGTTTGTTTTGACATTTAAAAAAGACGTGTTATAATAAAAACTGAGGTTATTTTCTTTGGGTTTACTAAATATTTTACTAAATAGACACAAAAACGGCGTGCGGACCCATATTTTTCGATCCGCGGGAGGGCAGCAAAAGTGAAAGAATTAATGATCATGTACCACCCTGTCAAGAAGGAGATCCACTTCCTTGCAAAGGTCAAGGGCGAGTTTCTGGAAGTTCCCTACAAGATCTGTCCCAATCTGATCCCCTATTCCCCCGAGAACGGTGAATTCTTATTGCAGAACCAAGGCAATAAGTTTTTTAACGACATCTATGAACAGTTCTCTAACGAAAAGATCAGCTTGGTTTTCAAGGGAACCAAGGTGGATTACGAGGATTTCTGTGAGAAGATCACGGAGTACAATAAATATGCAGGTGAGGACCGCTTCACCCTCAGCAATTTCATTGAGCTTCCTTCCGTAACGGAGATTTTCAGCCGCATCAACGATTTCTGTGACGAGACCCTGAATCTTTTTGATTCCGAGCTCAAGGATTCCGAGATCCAGCAGTCCTTCCAGACGAGGAAGCAGGATTTCTTCAAAAAGCGCGAGCAGATGAGCTGCAGCGACATCAACCTGTGTCTTGTGGGAACGTACAGCTCCGGTAAGTCCACGTTCATCAACACGCTGATCGGACGCCGCATCCTGCCCGAGAGCATTAATTCCGAAACCGCAAAGATGTTCCGGATCAGAAACGCGAAGAATCCTTCCGTTTCCTTCAGCCTTTGCTCTGCAGACGTTTCCCAGCCCAACGTGGTGACCATCGCCTGGAATGAAACCAAGAAGAAATTCATTTTCGAATCCGAGCGTCCCTGCGAGACCACAAAGCGCAAGATCCAGAACGAGATCAACAACGCACTGGTCTTCCACCTGCAGCAGCATGAGCAGCTCTACCAGATCTTAAAGAGCATCAATGAGCTTCCCAACGCAGTGTCTGACGACGCTACGGAATACGTGGACGGGATCATCGACGTATATTATCCCAGCCAGCTTGACCCGAACCTGAACTTTACGTTCTATGATACCCCTGGTACGGACAGTAACTCCAACGAGCACCTTCTGGTATTACAGAAGGCCCTGCAGCAGCAGACCAACTCCATCCTCATCGTCATTTATGAGCCGACGAAGATGGAAGGTACCGGTAACTCCACGCTGTACAAACTGATCCACTCCTCCCGCGAGAGCAGTGACACCAAGGATCAGGTACACATCGACCTGTCCCGTTCGCTTCACATCATCAACCAGGCCGACACCAGAAGCCTTACGGATCTGTCGAACTTAAAGAACAAGAAGGTCGGCATCTCTCTGAAGGAAACCGACAAGATCTATAATGAGCAGGCCGAGTACATCGACCTCGCAACGGAGCGTCTGTTCTTCGTTTCCTCCAAGGCCGCTTACATAGCAAAGGCCATCGAAGCCAACGTAGATACCGAAGACGAGCGCCTGTGGCTTGCAAACCACAGAAATGAGATCAACAACACGCCCGTGATGGATCCCCTCCTCACGAAGAATGAGGATTCCGAGATCGAGACGGGTCAGTACTTTAAGCTGAACAAGATGGCGAATGCGGACAATGACACCCAGCGCATGCTGAATGAGTGTCTGGAAGAGCTCAAAAAGTGTGATGAGCCCTGCGACAACAGCCTGCATCCCATTCTTCAGAGAGTGTACGTAAACTCCGGCATGTTCGCCGTGGAAAAAGAAATCATCCGCTATGGTGAGAAATACGCCCTGGCCGTAAAGGCAAAGGGTCTGTATGACAGCATCTCCAGCGTTGTCAACTTCATCCGCGACGACTACAAGGCCATCGAAGCACAGGCGAGACTCTCCAAGGAGCAGATCACCCAGAACATCAATACCATGAAGACGACGATGGTAAGCGACATCGACAAGGCTTGCGCAGAGTATCTCGAGGACTTAAATCCCAAGAGCATCTACTCCAGATTCCTTGAGGTGCAGGCTTTCACCGAGATCATCGAGGCGCGCAAGGCCCAGGCATCCAAGATTGCCGACAAGATGAAGTGGATCGCCATCCGTCCTGAAGTTTTCGAAGAGAAAAACAACCTGATCCGTCAGGAGCTGAACCGTTACCTGATGGAGATTGATGAATATTACAAGGTAAACCGCGAGATCATCCTGAAGCTCCAGATCGAGGATCTCCGCACCCGCCTCGTAAAGACAATCACCGGTTATCAGGGCATCGACGAAGAGCTGGTAAGACGTATTGCGAACGTATCCGATACCCAGATCCCGCCTTCCTCCCTGAAGGCCCTGCGCATGGATGAGTACATCAACAAGCAGAAGGCAATCTTCATCTTCTCGACCAACGACAAAAAGTCCTACAAGAACGACATTGAGGCCATGTTTGCCACTACGACCATGCAGCAGTATGAGTCTTACATGAATGAGATCATTGCCGTGGCAAAGGCGAAGACGGAGGAGCTCAAGTCTGAGTTCAAGAACAACATCAACACCATTTCCAGCAATCTGGAATTCCTGATCAATGACGAGAAGGAAGCCTCCAAGATGCAGGAGAAGGCAAAGGCCGTGCTCGACCTCGTGGACGCAAGGGACAAGGAACTGAACCAGAGAATCTGGGGCGAATTGAAATAAAGAATAAAGACTTACAAAAAAGCAACGCTTGCATGATGAATTGCAAGCGTTGTTATTTTTTTGCCTTTATGAGTGCCATAAGCTCTCTCTGGAGATTTCCGTTCCGCATCCCCTTGCAGACGCGATAGAACGGCAGAAGCGGCAACAGAAGCTTGTGCCCGTAAAAAAACGGATAAAGCTTCGAATAAATATCGTAATCAGGATTGCTTTTGCGGACTGGAAGCAATAATCTTGAGAGCACGTACCTCATTTTACTCCAATTCTCTTGATGCAACTTGTTTGAAACACAGTTACTGATCGTGCCATAGGTGCTGGAAGAAAAAACATATTCCAACGTCTTTTCGTCTTCCTCCGTAAGCTCCCCGTCGCCAAACAAATGAAAGGCAAGGGAACGGTTTATCCTTTCAAATTCCGTTAAGCCAAGCTTTTCAAATTCCCCGCTCACGTATGCTTCATCCAGCTTCACCTTGGAAAGATAAACATACGTATCCAAAACGGAACGCAGTCCTGTTCCGTAATTGTAAAAGTGCTTGTATTCATGGGCAATCAGGTAAACATAGAAATCCTCCGGTGAAAACGCCTTTTCGACCCCGTCTCCAAGAAGACGACTCTTTACGTTTTTAAAATACTCAACAATGTTGTTCTTGCATTCCAACTTGGAAAACAACACCCTGTGCATCTCAAAAATCATTACGGGAGGTTTGAAATATATGTCATGGGGCTCTCTGTCAAAGCTCTTCACTGAATAGCCCCGGCTCTCCATAATTACCTTGACGTCATTCGCACGCTCAGCGTCAAATAAGACGTCACAATCCGCCATCTCGCGCATTTCCGGTTTGGGATAATAATCCTTAATAACCGCACCCTTCAGCAAAACATACCAGATATCCGATTCATTCAGCTTTTGGGTGATGGCTTTTTTCTCGATGGTAAAGCACACGTGTCTGCGCACAACGTCCGAAAGAATCCGCGTCGTCTTCTCACTCCGAAAACCAGCTGCTTCCACCGCAAAGGCTACTGCCCCAGACAGAGAATGTGCCTCGGCCAGAGAGAATACTGCGGACAGGTCCATGGCCTTTACCACTTTAGGATCTGGCTTTTCCTCCTTTACCGCGCAGGAAACCAGATAGGCCATGTCCCGAAAGTCTTTTTTCATCGTTTCCCGATTCATGCTTCCTCCACTCCGTCTTCAGGAAACGCAATGACCCGATCGCAGATTGAAAGGGCGGCTTTCCTGTGTGTGACAATGATCACGGTCTTATCCGTAAGACCCTTAAGGTTCTGAAGGAGCCGCCGTTCCGTTTCCTCATCCAGCGCACTCGTCGCCTCATCCAATAACAAAATGGGCGAATCCGCAAAGATGGCCCGCGCAATGGCGATCCGCTGCGTTTGGCCTTCGGACAGGCCAAATCCATGCTCGCCAAGTTCCGTGTCCAATCCATTTCCCAGCTCAGGTAAAAACTCATCCGCGCAGGCAATGGAAAGTGCTTGCATTATCTTCTTGTCATTCACGGACTCTCCGGGGCAGGCAATGGCCACTACGTCCCGCACCTTTCCGCTCATCAACTGGTTGCCCTGGGGTACGTAGGCGAAGAGCCTGCGCCATCTGGCGGTTAGTGGAACCGTACCGTCCGCACCTACGAGGACTCTCTCACCGGCGTCCAGTGGATAAAGGCACGTCAAAAGCTTTAACGTTGTGGATTTTCCACAGCCGCTTTGTCCCGTAAAGGCAACGTATTCCTTCTTCCGAAGGGATAAATCAAAATTCAGAAGAACCGGCGGCATGGCTTCTTTCCCCTGCGCTTCCCTCGTTCCCGCCGGATAGGTAAAACGAACGCCTCTTAATTCCAAGGCTTGGAAGCTTTCTTGATAATATGCCTGCACCTGTTCCATTTCTAACACGGGTTCCGGACAATCCTCCGCGAACGTTTCCACCTCCATCAGGCGCTCCGCGCTGGCCGTTATGGCATAAAACCTTGCCACAAAGCCCGAAAGATTGGCAAAGGGCCCCTGAACCTGCCCGATCAGCTGCAGGATTGCAGTGAGCGTACCGTATGTCACGGTTCCGGAAATAATGCCGTAAGCACAGTAGATAAGTCCGATCAGATAAGTTCCCCTTACGGCGATCTGAAAGCCCGTGCTGCAGAAAATGGAAAAGGCCGTGCTCTTCATGCGCGCACCTTTTAGGTCCTGCATTTTCTCCCACGTGCCGTCACTGGTTTGCTTCTCCGCTGCAAAGGCCTTGATTATCATCAGGCTCCCGAGTCTGTCAAGGAAAAACGTGCGCATCCTGTCGTCGCTTTCCTGAACGTTTTTATGTAAACGCTTCATGATGCCTCGGAGGAAATAACTGGCAAACACCATTGCAATGCCTCCGGGGATCAAAAGAAATGCAAACCAATGATCCAAAGCCACGATCATGACCAGTGCGGAAACTAGGCGAATTAAGGCTCCGGCCACGCTTGGGATCAGTCCAAGGCACCCGCCGGACACCACCGATACGTCACTGGAAAGCCTTGTCATCCACTCACCGGAAGTGCATGCGCTGACAGACCCAAAGTCCTTTCGAAACACGTTGTCCGTCAGCCTTTTTTTAAAAAGGATCTCCACGTCATTGCTGACGTTAGCGGAAATCCAGCTAAAAATGGCGCTTAAAGCCAGGACCACTGCCATAAGGATGCCCAGAATCAATACATATTTCCAGAACGCAGAAAGATCGCGGGCCGTGGCACTGTCCACGATCCCGCGCATGAGCAATGCGTTGATCACTCCCGTGAATCCAAAAAGCACTTGGATCACGGTGAATGCAAGCACGTATCCTCTTTTCCTTCCCAAAACGGAATTGATCCACTTAAGCGTATTTTTCATGCTTCACCAATTCTACTTTTCTACTCGTAAATCCACAGCTGCGTTGCCCACGCCACATGCTTTGAGGGATCGATCCTTCTTTGAGCCTCGCAGGGTTCCTTTTCCGAATATCCATACCAAGTTCCCAAACGTCGCAGGTTTGAAATGCTCTTGTCCTCACACAAAAGAAGGCGCAGGAACACGCTGTCCGCCAAATTGTCCGTGCAGATCACGCCGCAATAGCGATCCCCTTCTTTGACAAGAACAACGCTGGGTTTCGATTCCGACCCCGGAATCCGCTCATCCTGGAGCTTCACGCCGTCCTGCCATACGCAAATGCGTCCGAGTTCATAGGCATTCCCCTGGCCGTCATGATAATCCGCGCTCACGTGTCCCTGCGGATCCTCCGCCACGTGCAACACGACGCTCGATCCGATCATCGAAAGGTCCGCCTTTCCTTCTTCATCCAAGGCCGCAGAGCTTTGGGAAATGCGATAGCTCACGTCTCCCGTCACTTTGCCCTCTTCGGGATTCCAAAATCCATAATATGCGATCGCATCGATCTTGCCCATCAGATCCGTGCTGAGCGTCAATGCCATGGTATTCGAATTTAACGGGTGCGTTTGATCCAAAAGGCTCTCGTCAACGTTAGCGGCTTTTAACACGCCTGCTGCCTCCTCTCGCTCCATGGGCAAAATTTGAAGGAGCAATGCAATGGCATCCGTTTCATCCATGCCGCCATTCATGAGAGCATACAAGACATCCAGATTAGACTCGTTTATCATTCGAAAGATCCCAGCTGAGAGCTTCGGATCATCCGTCATAAGTGCCCTTCCCAAAAACCAATTGACCCTTCCGCTACTTGTTCCGCCGTCGGAAAGGCTTCTTCTTTGCCCTGCATATTGGACGTAATATCCGTCATCCCACCATCCGGCCACGGACGCATCCTCTGGCGTATTCTCCCGAAGATACTTCATGGCCTGCGCCCTGCCGTCCGAAATCAAAGACGCCGACTGCCCTGAGCTCTTCCATGCGCCGATGGCCGTTGGGAATACGGTAAGGGCCGAAAGGAGAACGCAGACCGCAAGAAAGCACTTTTGAATCCTTTCCTTTTTGGGCTTTATGCACTTTGCGATCCGTCCCAGAAGCAGTCCACCCATAACGGCGATGGGCAGTACGGCAATCTCCGCATATCTCACGCCCGTAAAGGCATATTTCAGCGAAAAGAATAGCCATGGAAGGAAAAACGTGACTTCAACCACCGTTGGCACCACGGATTCCTTGCGCTGCCTTGCTTCCTCCTCACCGCGCTTTAGCGGAAAGATCAAAAACAAAATGGTCAGCGGAATCATCACGCCTGCCAGAAAACAGGGCAGGACGCCGCCCAGCATGCCCAGCAGCGACCTCGTGTTCGCCAGATAAAGCTTTAGCGGGGACCATCCGGCGACCTTCCGAAGCTTCATCATCTCACCCGTATACTGAAAGGCATTGGGCATGGCCGCGGAGGAAACTCCCGTCGCAAAACGGATCGTTCCAAAAGCGTTAAGCAGTCGATCCATGGCTTCGGATCCGTCCGTAAGAAAAAGAAGCCCTATGGCGAACAGATGCGAAAGCAGGGCACCGCGAAATACCTTTCCTTTTCTGCGCCACGGCTTTTCCGGCAAAAGTTTTGAAGGCAACAACAAAACGAGCAAAGACGGCAAAATGGCACAGAGCAGCGCCAAAAGAAAATAGGTTCTGGCTGCGCCCCAAACGCAGTACATCCCAGTGATCCCCAAAGCGCTAAACAGGGCAAAGAGGATCTGTCGCTTTAACTTTTCTTCCTGCATACACTTTAGCTGGCCAAGCAGATAGGTAAGCGGCAATACGCCCAGGAACATGTCCGTGTCAAAAAAACCTGCATGGGTATGGATGACAAAGGGAATGGCACAGCCTGCAAGCACGCCGGCCACCGCGCCTCCCATCAGGCCAACCCTTGACCGCACGTACAAAAACGCCGGAATGGCAGCCATGCCGCTCAGGACAGGCCCCATCCAGATGGCAACCTGCGTCAGGGTAATTCCAAAGAGTGAGAAAACATAACGCCATAATAAATATGCCAGAGATGGCAAACCCTCCGGCATAAAACTTACGTTCACTACTTTCCGAACCCTTTGACCGATCTTCAGATCGTCCGAGCGATAATCAAAGAGCTTCGCCTTCCCAGCCTCCGCCATCTCCGTCGTCTTACGCAGATAGTAATAGGAGTCCATCTCCGTCAGATAGGGTTCCCCGTTCTCGTCCTGCACGTACTGCTTTTCTTCCGGTGCCGTGGCCGGCAGGGAATATGCCCGCGCCCGGACCAGAAACGCGTACGACAAGATCATGAATAGCGGCACCAGGGTAAGCAGAATCTTTTTTGTTTTACTCATAAATGTCTCCAGAAGTCCTTCTTAAGTCAGACAGGGCTCTTTTCAATCTTTTTTAGTTCCTGACCACAGAGCAAAGCGATCCGTTGCCATACCCACTATCAACGAAACAAGACCCTCCGTCATTTCCACAGACGGCATCACCGCAGCCATCCCGACCGCATACGGTTACCATGTCTCCGCCACAATCCCCACCGCATATAGTGGTTTGGTTTAACATTCCCCCGGACGTCCTGATCACGTCCTCTAAAACAACGATCTCCATGTTGGGTTTTTCATAGTTTTGCTTTGTCATTTTCGCCTACTCCTTTCAAAACCTGGTTACTCTCTTCCAGAGCATTGATGCTTCGCATGGTTGTCAGGATTTCACGAACGTCTTCCGAAATCCGTTCCCTGGGTGCGTCATATTTTTCATATAAAGCATCCACGATTTCTTCTTCCGTTGTTTCTTTCTTCAGCAATTCTACGATATATGCCGCCGTTTTGTTGCTGCGCACAATGCCGTTGAAGGCCTCCGCGCCAATAGGCACCAAAAACTGCGTGTCATCTACGTCCTGCGTGACGTAACATGATTTTAATTTCATGATCATTGATCCTCTCGTTAGCAAACCGGCAACTGATCTTCCGTCGACGCTATGTCTTTCGTGTCCCTCAGCATGCGCTCCATGTTTTTTTCAAATTGCATCTGGCGTTTTTCCCTGCAGTGAGTGTCATATACGGGGCAGGCCGCAAAGGACGTGCACTCCGGCAGAAACGGGCATTTCCGGCACTTTTCCCGGGTTTTGTCCGTACGGCAAAAGCTTTCCTTCGCCTCCTCGTCCGTCACGCCGTGGAATATGTCTCCGATCAACGCTTCCTTCGGACAGTGTTCGCAGGAATAAAGGCTCCCGTCCGGTGCAATGACAACGCTTCCCTTGTCTGCCATGCAATGATGGATGCGAAGCTTAAGACCTCCGCCATTGTATGAAATGGCTCTGAATCCGGCTTCCCGGATCCGGTCTTCCAGCTCCATCACCTTTTCCCAGAGGAACAGGTCATTTTCTCCCATCCGCACGGCGTTCAGCGGCGCTACGTAAACGTGTACCTTTTGTTTGTCCGTGACGTTTTTGGAAAGGTCGGACAGGAATTCCGGGATGCCTGCAAGGTTTTCCTCGTCTGCGTTACAGCGAACGGAAACGGAGATATTCCGTGCCGTCAGGCGGCCTATTGCCTCCAAAACTCCCTGATACGTATCATGATATCGTAAATACCGTTTTCTTGCAATATAATCCTTTTCCGCGCCGTCCATGGAAACTTGAACGTTTCGAATCTTCCAGGGGCCTGCCATCTTGTCGGCCAAGGCGTCAGTCAAAAGACTTGCGTTGGTGATCATGCTGGAAACGTATTCCACTCCCTCTGCCCGTAAGCGTTCGCAGATCTGATCGATGATGCTCTCTCCCATCAGCGGCTCCCCGCCAAACCATCCGATCTCGATTCTTCCCTCTGCCTTGGTCTGCAGGACATACTGCACCGTCTGCTCTACAATTTCCGGGGACATGGTCACCTGCTTCATGCCCTCTTCGTAGCAATAAACGCACCGCGCGTTGCAGGCAAACGTGGGCAAGATCGTATAGCCCTGAATGCCCTTGGGCTTGTGATAGATGCGAAGCAGACGGGAAATACCTTCGTAAAACTCGCATTCCTCCTTCCCCTCGGGGACGAGGAAATATCCCTCCATCAATGCCGTCAGGTCAGAATTCTCCATGATCTCAGCGGCAGCGATGGTCTGCTCCAGGGGGCGATCAAGCTCCCACAATTGCCTTGTCATAGTGTGATAGAGGAGCTGCTTTCCCTCGAAAAAATATGACAGGGCAAACTGGGAAAGGACATAGTTTGCCTCCTCGCGAAGCTTTTGCTCGGGGAGAATCTTCTTAAGGACTTGATCTGGTTTTGACAGCTCTCTCATGCTCGCTCTCCCTTTTTACAGTCTATCGCCTGACAGTTTTATCAGCCGTTTTCTTTCATGGTAAGGAACAAAAGCTCCATCACGAGGTCGGGATTGACATTGGCGTCGAGACGCTTCTTCGCTTTCTCGAGCGCCTCAAGGACTGCCTCAATGCCCTCATAGCTACTTCGCCTTGCAACTTGGCGAAGCGCCGAGCCCTCCTCGCGGAACACGAGGTGGTTCATGTCATTTGTTGCCTTAAACAAAAGCACGTCACGATACCAAACCGTCATGATGTCGATGAGATCTTTTCGGTCAAGCTTATACTCCTTGATCTGATTGGCCGCGGCAACCATCTCGCTCAGCTCCATGTCCTGCACGTACTTCAGGATGGAGAGCGCCTCATCCTTCATGTTCTCGAATCCTTCGCTGAAGGCCAGCTGACGGGCTTTCCCAAGATTTCCCCTCGCGAACGCAACGCACACGTCCGCCTTATAATCCGTGATCTGAAGCTCCGTCATCAAGTATTTTTTGATCAGTTGATCGGACACGGGTTTCATGTTCAAAACCACGCAGCGACTAAGGATCGTCGGCAAAAGTGCATTGACGTTGGTGGTAAGCAGCATGATCACGACGTACTCCGGAGGCTCCTCCAGCGTCTTTAAGAGGGCATTCTGGGCCTGCGCGGTCATCTTCTCCGCCTCATTCATGATATAGATCTTGTACGGACTGGAATAGGGCTTGATGCCAACGTCGCCGCTGATATGCAGTCGCACGTCATCCACGCCTATGGTGTTGGGCTTCTCGTGCGTCACCTTGATGATATCCGGCTGATTGTCGGACAGTGCCTGCTTACAGGAATGACATTTCTGGCAGGGAATTACCGCGCCGCCTTCCTTTCCGCGCTCCTCACACTGCAGCGCCATGGCAAATACCTTCGCAATGAATTCCTTTCCCGAGAACTGTTCGCCGTTTATGATATACGCATGCGATATCTTGCCGGAGGCAATGGCATTTTTCATGTGTTCCTTGATCTGATCCTGTCCTATGATATCCTGAAAATTCGCCATACGCCCTTCTCCTTCCGTACTTCGAATTTTACGGGCTCTGCCAAAAGACGCGCCTTGCCCTCTTGTCCCGGATTTCCGCCCGGGAATTCCTTACAGATTCTCCCTTAAATACGCTTCGATCTCTCCAATGCAACCGTCCAGGTCATCATTGTAAAATGCCCTGGGATTCCCTGCTGCCGCAAGCTTCTCTGCCGAAAAATCCTCGCCGTCCGCCAAAAAGCGTCTGCACATCTCCTCGTATTTCGGATGCTCCTGCCGTTTCTCGCGATCCAGGGCGCGCTGAAGCCTTACGCCGTCATCCAGCGTCACTAGCACGGGAAGTACCTTTTCCTCACCGAAATAAGCCCGGAATGCCTGATAGGCTTCCAACGTTCCAATGATCAGGTAGTCCGCTTCCTCCAGACAAATGCTCCCGTCGTTTACGGTAAAATATCTCCAAAGCCCGTGACACGTATTGTACGCACGATCCTCGATGATCTTCCCCTGCGCCTTCAGCGCCTGAAAACCTGCTTCATCCGTGAAGTGATATTCCGTACCCTCCCGCTCTCCTGCGCGAATGGGCCTGGTCGTATAAGGCACGACCGTCCGGAAAGGAACCTCTCCCCTCCGAAGCAGCTCCTTGTATATGGTGTCCTTGCCGGTGGAACTCTTTCCCATCAGACAGACAATCTTCCCCATGTCTCTTCTCCCCCAAGTATTTCCGTACGCATTCCTGCGTTATCGTATTCTCTCGCCGTCACGTTTCCCTGCGGCCTGGCGTCAGTCCGTAAGGCATCTCACCGTGCCCTTCCCCGACACGCCCCGCAGCCGGAGTTCCTGCGCCTGATATTTCAGAAGTGCATTCACGATCTCCTTCGTAAACACCTCTCCCGGCACCACAATGGGCGTTCCGGGCGGATACAGGTTTACGAACTCCGCGCTGATCCTGCCCTCGCAATCGGATAGCTGGATTTCCTCCCAGGCTGCGTCCCAGGCCTCCTTAAGACCTCTTGCGACAATGGGCTCCAAAGTACCCTGAGGTTCCCCGTTCATCTTACCTGCCGCCACTTCCCTGCAGGCTTCGTCCCGGCCATTTTCCAATTCCTTTTTCAGTTCATCCGCCAGTTCGTCCATCTCCAACAAGGAATCCCGCATTCTCTGGTAGCCCTCCGGCGTATCGCCCACCGTAAACATGGCAAGACAATATTCCCCCGCTGCCATCTCCAGCTGCAAATGATAACGATTCCTTAAAACGTCATAGATCTGTTGCCCCGTAAGGCCACTAGTGCCTGCATGGATTACGAGTTTGCCGACGTCCTGCCGCATCGCGGGCATCCCGGTACGTCCTGCGTTTCCGCAGTCACCTTGCCCTTCCCGTTTCTCCGCGTCTTCCGCCGCCGTTTTCACGCCTAGAAAGCGAAAACGCCGGCATGCGGAAAGTTCTTTCGTCAGCCACGCGAAATTCCTGACCAGATCGCCGTAAAGCTTCTCCCCGCCTTGCTCCATCATCGTGACGGCATTGTCTATGCTCGCCATCAGCACGTAGGAAGGACTGCTGGACTGATAAATCCGCAAAAACCGCCGCAGTTTTTCCCTGTCGACGTGGTCTCCGTTTACGTGAAGAAGCGCCGTCTGCGTCATGGCGGGCAGGGTTTTATGTACGCTGTGGATCACGAGATCTGCCCCCGCCTGACAACTATTCTCCCGGCATGGCGCGTCTCCTGCCGGTCCCCGCCGGTCACCTCGTGCCCTGCCTGCCAGTCCCAAATGTGCTCCGTGTGCCTCGTCCACGATCAGGATCTTTCCATGGGCGTGAACAATTTTCGCGATCTCCCGCACGGGGGAGATCCTGCCCTCATACGTGGGCGATACAATCAATACGGCCTGCACGTCCGGCGCATTCTCCAATGCGTGCTCGATCTCTTTGGGCTGCAGTCCGTCACAAATTCCAAATTCATCTATTACTTCCGGCAAAAGATATGTCAGCTTCAGGTTTCGCAAATACGCCACGTGATAAGCCGATTTATGGCAATTTCTCGCCATCAGCAAATGCCCGCCCTCGGGAAGTGCCGCTGACAATGCCGCCAGGATCCCCGCCGTGCTGCCGCCGACCAGGCAAAAGCTCTCGTCCGCGCCGTAAAGCCTTGCAACGCGCTCCTGAAGGTCTTTTAGGATTCCCTCCGGCGCATGCAGGTCGTCAAACCCGTCAATCTCCGTCACGTCCATCTCATAAACTTCCGATGGCATCTCCCCAAAGGCACGGCGCTTGTGACCCGGCATGTGGTAAGGATAATCCTCACCCCTCGCATATTCCGTTAATTTGTCGTATAAATGCTCCAATCAGCCGTTCCTCAATCCCTGAATCCCTGCGCGTTTATTTCGTCGCGCGTGTTTTCTTTGCCGCATTCGCCTTCTTTGCTTCCATAAACTCCGTCTTTTGGTCTGCTTCCACGCCTTCTACCTTGCCATGTCCGTGAACGTAATGGATTGTCTCAAGCAGGGAACACCATTTGTCTGCCGTCGTCACGATCCAGGCCTCCCGGCATCTCGGGATCTTTGTCAGCGTCAGAGGCCACATGTGCTTTTCAATAATGTCTCTCTCCCGGGGCGTCAGGTCGTAGTCCCTGGATGCATTGTTTAATGCGATCCCGGGGTGATAAAAACCGTGAAGGTTGTGGGGTTTCTTGGCATCCCCCACATGCCAGTCGTACAGAAAATAATCATGTAACAGGGCACCGCGGATCATCTCCTCCCGCTGACAGCGGATGTGGAGCTTTTCGCTGATGGCGATGCTCAGCTTTGCCACGTTGACACAGTGCTGATTCACCGTCATGTCGCCGTGCTGGATGTGACCCTTCGTCGACATGAAATTATTCGATTCCAGGATGTCACCCGCCGCTGCCCGGATCTGACGGTGCAGTTCGCGATGTCTCTCAAATTTTCTCTTCCATCTCTCCGCCTGCCTTCTGGTGCGGAGAGCATCTCTTCTTTGTTTCATTTGTCGTTTCCTTTTACCATTGACCGTGGATCTCGTTATCTTCCACATAGTCTTCCTGGGATTCCCCTTCCGCTCGCTCGCCTTCCAGGCCGCTCGTGCCCAGTCCTTCCCCTGTCACCGCATCCGTTGCTTCCGCCCCGGTCGCCGTTGCAAGTTCCGTCCCGGCTACCGTCGCATCCGCGCCTTCCGCCGTGCCCGCAGCTTCCGCCTCGGCTGCTGCCGCAAGAGCCAGCAGTTCCCTCGGATTCTGCCCCTCCGGATAATGATAGCATACGACCGGAAATCCCGTTTCCACGCACTTATAAATCTCCTCGGCCTTTTTCAGCGGAAGATTTACGCATCCGTGGGAACCGTTATTTTTGTAAATGGTTCCTCCAAATGCCTTTCTCCACATTGCGTCATGCAGGCCGTAACCGCCGTAAAACGGCATCCAGTAATGCACGAAGCTCTCGTAATCCGGTCCGCGAAGGATCCTGTCCTTCTGCTTGTAGGTCACTGCATAAATGCCTTCCGGCGTCGAATGTCCGGATGCCACGTCGCCGGACACGAAGTCCGTCTCCAAAAGCAGTTCTCCCTGATAATAAAAATACATGTGCTGGTTCGTCAGATCCACCTCGGCGTAGGAATCACCGATGGTACCGTCAAAAAAGACGTAATCCTTGGTCTTGCTGACGGGCTGACGTTCCATCACCGCGCCCTCGCGGATCAAGGCGATCAGCTCCTCGCCTTCCTTTTCCGCATCGGATTCCCACCCGGACTTACACTTCAGGGACACGTTGGCATCCAGCGAAGTGTGGAAGACGTAAGTCTTTCCCTTGGGGTCATACTGCTTCTTCAAGTCCTTGACAAAGGCCCTGACTGCATCCTCGTCCAGCGCCGGCTTGCCGTCCTGCAGGCTCACCCAATCCTTCAGCTGTTCCTTGTCCACCGTCACGTCCGTGCCGTACCAGTTGTATTGTATGCTCGCGCCAAGCCATAAATTCGCCTGATCCGCGATGCCGTTCAGCTTTTCATTGTCTGACCTTATCCTAGCTACATTATAACATCCGGTGGACTCAATATCCACTTGATTTTCCATGGAATATAATGCCATTTCTATGGCAGGCATTGCCTTTGCCGCATCCATTCGCGTGCCAAGCGTGTCAGACACCACGCGGTATGCGTTTTCCTCCGGATCGTACTCGCTTAAATAGGCATCCCTGGGAGCCATGGTGTTGCTGCTCTGGCAGGCATCCCAGCCCCCCACGTAAGCGGCAAGCTGGTCCGGCTCAAAGGTGATCTCCTGCTCAAACGCATAATCATGACCATCGCCCCAATACGCGCGAAACCATTGATACGGATCCTGCTTTGCGAAGATCTGACCCACCAGCGCCGCCGTATCCTTTCTGCAAAGGGAAACGTCCGTCGGCGTGATCTTCCCAAGCACCATTTTCTCCTCGGGCTTTAAGGGATTTCTCCCCGTAACCTCCAGCACGTAATCGCTGATCTGCGCATCCAGAATGGCACATACGGCCGCCGGTTCCAGATCGCTGCAATCCACGCCATTGATGCGGGTTCCGCGCACGAATTGTCCCTTATATTTCGTCACGCCTTGAAAATAGATGCCTCCAAAGACGCACAATAGCACCACTATGAAACTAGTTAAAATGATTAATATTGTTTTCTTAGACATTTCCGTTTCCAAATTTCTTCTGACAATACTCCTCGATGATCTTTTCTTCGGAGAAGTAATATTTCTGTCCCTTGATCTCCTGATACTCCTCATGACCCTTGCCAAGCAAGGCGATGATGTCGCCAGGCTTTGCATTGTCGATCAGGTAATGGATGGCCTCCTCACGGTCGATGATGGTAATATATTTTCCGCCATGCACGTTAAGGCCCTCGATAATGGTCTTGTTGATCTCTTCCACTTCCTCATCCCTTGGATTGTCCATGGTGAGCACGGTGAGATCCGCGTATTTTCCCGAAGCCTCGCCCATGTCGTAACGCCTTGCCTTCGCACGGTTGCCGCCGCCGCCAAAGAGGCAGATCAGGCGGTCCGGCTTATAAGCCTTCAGCATGGACAACAGATTCTCCGCACTGACCGCGTTGTGCGCATAATCGATCAGCATCGTGCCATGTCCCGCCATGCAGGTCATCAACTGCGTGCGCCCCTTGACGTAAACCTTGGCAAGGCCATTTAAGATCGCCTCCGTCGGAATGCCGATCTCCGCCGTGATGGCAATGGCGATCAACGCATTTTCCACGTTAAAGGTGCCAGGCATCGGAAGATTCACCTGCGCGCTGCGCTTTCCGGAAAGCGTAAAGGTCACGCCGAGAAAGCTCCCCTCCCAAATATTATGTGCGTCTGATGCCATATAATCCGCTTCACCCTTTTGTGAGACGGTGACAAGGCGATCCTTGGCGAGCTCCGTCGCCTCCTGCCATCTGGGGTCATCCTTGTTGACGATCACGGGACCTGTCTGAAGGAACAATAGCTTCTTGCAATCAAGGTATTCCTGGAAATCCTTGTGCTCGTCAGGACTGATGTGATCCGGGGATATGTTCAGGAATGCGCCATAAGCAAAATCAATGCCTGCGGTTCTGCCAAGCTTTAAGGCCTGGGAGGATACCTCCATCACGGCATAGGTGCAGCCCTCCTCCAGCATCTTTGCAAAAAGACGCTGCAGCTCGTAGGATTCCGGCGTCGTGTTGGCCGTCTTATATTTTTCCGTTCCGATAAAGGCGCCCAGGGTTCCGATCATGCCGACCTTGTTTCCAGCCTCCTCGAGAATCTTCTTGATCATGTGGGTCGTGGTGGTCTTGCCCTTTGTGCCGGTGAGGCCAATGACCTTCAGCTTTGAGGCAGGATTTCCGAACCAGTTGCGCGCCGCATACGCCAGCGCCTCACGGGAGTTCTTGACGAGAATGACCGCCGGAGCTCCCTGCATGCCATGATCCTTTGCGTCAGCTTCCAGATTGGCACCTTCCTTCACCTGCTCCAGCGCCGCCGCGTCCTCGATGATCAGCGCCGCCGCACCGGCTGCCACTGCCTGTCCCGCAAAGGCGTGCGCGTCAAACTTTGCGCCCTTCAGGCACACAAACGCGCATCCTGGCTCCACCTTCCTGGAGTCATAGACCAGCGCCGCGATCTCCTGCTCCAGGCTCCCCTGCAGGCACTCATATTCCATATCCCTAAGCAAATCTCTCAGTATCATGGCATCTCAATCCTTTTCTCTTTATTTTCTATCTTGCATCCCCCGCAGCTCAATCCGGTCCAAAATCCCCTGGACGCTTACGTTTTGGTGGGTTAAGTACATTCTCATGACGTTTTCAATAAACTTCTCGTCCGCATGCGTCTTCTTTTGAATCTTCTTGACGTCATAGCCCTTGTCGATCATCTTCATCATCTTGGAAACAAGCGCATATTTTTTGCTGTCGGACAATGTCTGGTTTTCCGTTTCAGCCTTTGGATCATCATCGGTTTGCCGTTTCTGCTGCTCCAGCTCTGCAGACTTCGCATGCCCATAATATACCATATGTGGCCGTAATTTCAAGAGTTTGTCCCAACTTTCCCCAATCTGCGTGCCTTTATGCAATTCCAATTCATATAAAGGATTTAAATCCCCAACGAACAAATCTCCCTCGTCCAGCCAAAGGGAGATACTGTCATCACTATGTCCCGGCGTATGGATCACCTGGCCATCTATGCCAAGTTCCTTTAGCACGGCGCGGCTTTCTTCGATGGAAAAAAATCGAACCCGGTCATCCCTGACCGGAACAAACCTCGTTCCCTTCTCCTTCGCAAAGATGGCATCCGCCGCATGGAGAAAGGGCTTTTGCACTTCCGGGATCAAGAGCACTGCGCCCTGATCCGCGATTTCCTGCGCAATTCCCATGTGATCCGGATGAAAATGGGAGATCATGATACAGCTGATCTCCTGCACGGAAACCTTCAGCTCGCCCAGCGCCCTGCAAAACAGGGGGAACGTGCCGGCCCATCCCGTGTCAAAGAGTAGCTTTCCATGATCTCCTTCGATCAGAAACGTATTTGTATTGCAATACCGTAATTCTCTTACCTTCATGTCTAAAAACCCTCAAGAAACGTGACCTCTTCTCCCGCAGAGTCTTCCCTCTGCCAGCCGGTCAAATTCGCCGCGGTTTACCGGGATACTTCCGGATGATACTCTCCCTCATACACCACGTAGGAGGGTCCCTTCATGTGGACCACGTTCTGGTCATCCCACTCCACGTGCAGGACGCCGCCGATCTGCTCCACGTCGACAATGCGGTCAACAAGACCAAGCCGATGCATGAACACAACCGCCGTGCAGCACCCGGTGCCACAGCCGATGGTCTCACCCGTGCCACGCTCCCACTCGCGGATTTTCAGATGCTGCCTGTCCACAAGCTGCACAAAGGTCACGTTCGTCCTTCTCGGGAAAACAACGTTGTTTTCCACCAAGGGACCATATTTTTCAATGTCCAGCGTGGATAAGTCGTCCACCTGGATCATGGTGTGCGGATTGCCCCAGGAAAGGGAGGACGCGATCATGGTCTTGTCGCCCACGGTGATGGGCTGGGTGAGAAATTCCTCCTTGTCCGTGGTCACTGGGATCAGTGCCGGCGTAAAGATGGGCTCGCCGATGGCCGCCTCAATGTCCGTCACCATTCCGTCCTTAACAGTCAGAAGGATCGTCTTCTCCCCGCCAAGCGTCTCGATCTTCACCGTCGTCTTGTCGGTGAGGCCGTGATAATAAACAAACTTTCCCACGGAGCGCACGGCGTTGCCGCACATCTCCGCCTCCGTGCCGTCGGGATTAAAGATGCGCATGCGGAAATCGCATTTCTCAGACGGACAGATCAGTACCAGTCCGTCCGCGCCAATGCCAAAATGCCGGTTGGACATCTTTTTCGAAAGCTCATTTGGATTTTCTATCGTTTGATGAATGGCATCGACGTACACGTAATCGTTGCCATATGCCTGCATCTTCGTAAACTTGATTCCCATTTTCCATCCCTCCATGAACTCCGGGGACGGGGTTCACAGTCCATTTTTTGGCCCATGAACCCCGTCCCCACGGCTCACTTATTTTAGTGCCTGTGCCAGGTCGTTAATGATGTCGTCCACGTTCTCGATGCCGATGGAGATGCGGACAAAGGCCTTCGTGATGCCCAGTGCCATCTTCGTGTCATCGGGAATGGACTCGTGGGTCTGGGTCCAAGGATAGGTGATCAGGGTCTCGGTACCGCCAAGGCTCTCCGCGAACAGGATCATGTTCACGTTGGAGAGAAGGTTCTGCGCCGTCTCCTCGCTGTCAAGCTCGAAGGAGATCATGCCGCCAAAGCCCGTGCACTGCTTCTTGCTGATCTCATAACCCTTGTGATTCTCGAAGCCCGCATAATAAACCTTCTTCACCTTGGGCTGGGTCAGAAGCCAGTTGGCAACCTTTCTTGCATTCTCGTCATGCTGACGCATGCGGAGGGAAAGGGTCTTTAAACCGCGCAGGATCAGCCAGCAGTCGAAGGGTCCCAGCTGCGCGCCCATGGACTTGATCTGTCCCTGGAAGAAAGGAATTCTCGCGGGATCCTTAACAACCACGATGCCGGCGATCACGTCATTGTGACCGGTCAAATACTTGGTGCCACTGTGTACCACAATGTCTGCCCCAAGATCCAAAGGCTTCTGGAAATAAGGGGTCAGGAAGGTGTTGTCCACGACAAAAATGCAATTGTTTTCCTTCGCGATCTTTGCGATCTCCTGGATGTCGGCCACCTTCATCATGGGATTGGTGGGCGTCTCAAGGAAGATCATCTTCGTCTCAGGGCGAAGGGCGTTCTTGATATTGTCAAGCTCCGTCATGTCGACGTAGGAGAATTCGCAATTGAATTTGCTGAAGATCTCGTCACAGATACGGAAGGTGCCGCCGTAAATGTCATCGCACAGGATCACGTGATCTCCGTTCTCAAGAAGATTGAACACTGCCATGTTGGCAGCCTGTCCGCTGGTAAAGGCAAAGCCCTCCGCGCCATTTTCCAAGATGGCCATGGTGCGCTCCAGCTCCTGACGGGTGGGATTCTGCACGCGGGAATAATTATATCCCGTGGAGACTCCAAAGGTTTTGTGGCGGAAGGTCGCCGTCTGAAAGATGGGGAAGCTCACGGCTCCCGTGATGGGTTCACATCCCAACGCTCCGTGTACTACTTTCGAATCAAAATGCAGGTTTTCCTTTCTGTCAAATTCGCTGTAAGCACATTCTTCTCTCATACTTTTTCCATCCTTTCTGGATTTTATTCTAATTCCTTCGGCCAACAAACTGCCGTGATTTTTTCTGTTTTCTTTATGCTTCCCGCACGCGGCTGATATAATCTTCGATCGCCCTGCGCTCTTCTTCCTTGTAAACAAAGCCCAACTTTGCGCTTACGTGCTTCGCTGCCGTCTCAAACAGGGCGATCATCTCGGCGACTGCTGCCCAAAGATGCTCATATTCCGCATCGGAATAGGTCTTTCGGAAGCGCTCATACAGGTCGCCTGGAAGATATTTCTTAAAGAACTTCCCTTCCTTGCCCGCCGATACCGAGAAATCATTCTCCGCGCCCACGTACCACTTCAGCATCTGCACCAACATGTCGCGCACGTACTCGTTAAACTGCTTCATCGCATAGGAAAGCTCATCCCTTGCAATGCCCTTCGCTACGTTATTCATGCACCAGTAAAACTCATTGCAGCAATCTGAAAACTGCTTTTGCGTGGGCCTCTTTACGTACCAATAGGCCTTCGTTCCCTTGATCACCGGCACGTCACCCCCATCGGGAGCCCCTTCCTCCTTATTCAGAAGGATGATGGCAGGCTCGTCACTTTCCTGAAAGGGCATTTTCGTGAGGCAAAGGTCGATCCGGTTCCCGTCCGGAAAGAGCATCAGATAGACAAAATTCCCGTCGCCGTCCGGAGGGATCAAGCTCATGCTCTCCGGCTTTTGCATTAACGCCGGCTTTCCAAAATGCCGTTCAATCCATTCATCATTGTCCCAATAGGGCTTTACGTCCCTCACCTGGAACACGACGTCAAAATCCTGATGCACGTCCTTCGGCACGTCCGGATTGGCCCGGGAACCGGACATCCAAACTGCGCGAACGTTTTCATCCGACTTCGCTATGCCAAGGATCAATGCCAGCATCTCATCCTCAGATCGTTGTTTTATTTCCACGCCATCTACTCCTTATCTTTGCTGCTACGCCTTATCGAATCTGTGGCACTCCGCCTTGATCTTGTCCACCAGAGTATTGTCCACGCGGTAGGATTCCCGCATCTTTTGTAAACTCTTCTGGAAGGTCCAGTCACTTAGGTGATTCTCAGTGCTGATCATGTACGAGTACACCTTCTCGGGGAATTTCGCTGCCGCCGTGGCCACCGCCCAGGCAATGCCCATCTTCGCGTAATACTCCTCAGCATAAAGCCCGTCCAGCACCTTGAGCACCCTGTCGATATATTCCTCCGTCAGAAAATGGCTCATCAGCATCACCGCAACGACGCGTACCTCAAATTCCTTCTTGGAATCCTTGTATTTCATGAAGAATTTGTAAGCGTCCTCAGGGTACTTCCGCGCGATCTGGAAGGTTTGGCACGTAATGTCATTCACGGCCCAGTCATGCACGTGGGGGATAAACTTTTTCAGATAAGCCAGGATGGTTTTGACGTCATCCTTAGCATACCCGATGACCAATCCCTGCAGCATCTCCAGTTCGAAAGTATCCATGGGATTATTTTCCAGGAACCACTTGTAATCCTCTTTTGCCAGCTCCTTCGCAAGCTTGCGAAGATCCGGAACGCGGACTCCCGCCGAGGGCTTTGCCGTGGGATTCAATTTGTCATAAAGCTCTGCGTTATTTCCGGAAAGCTTCTTTAGTTCCTCCCGGATTTCCTTGATTTCTCTGTGCGCCATGATTTCCTCGTTCCACAAAATATAGCGTTACCTATGGTTACCATGCCCAAAATATACCATTATCATATCATAATCATCATTTCTTTTCAATCACGTACGGGCTTTTCCACCACGTCGATCTCGATCCCCTTCTCGGCAAGGAGCCGCAGGTCCTCCTCCGAAGCATCCCAGTCCGTGATCATGAGGTCCAGCTTCTCCGCGGGTGCAATGCTGACAACCGAGTGAAATCCAATTTTCTCCTTTGGATAAAGGCCAATGACCTGCTTGGAGCCCTCGATCAGGGCGCTGTAAAACGGAAGTGCCGCCGTGCGCTGCATGGAAATGCCAAAGTCAGCCGAGATGGACGCCGACGTCAAAAAGCACTTGTCAAAGCGAAGCTTTTTCACCATCTCCGTGGCGAATCCGTCATAGCAACAGCCCTTGTCATCCATCTCCCCGCCAACGAGAATCACGGAAACGTTTGGCTTCGTGCGAAGCTCCTCGGCAACGACGATGGAATTCGTGCATATGCGAAGCGTCAAGTCCTCCGGGACATTCTGCGCCATAAAATACCCCACGGTGCCGGAAGTAATATAGACAACGTCCTGGTTTTTCAGCATGGTCACGGCCTTCTTTGCGATCAGCGCATAGTTTTCCTTCACCACCGGAATGTCCTTCGCCGTGTTTCCCTTTGGCCGCCCGATGCCAACCTGACGGATCGGCAGCGCGCCGCCCCTCGTCCTTTTCAGGAGCCCCTTTTCTTCCAGGATGCGCAGGTCACGCTTTGCGGAATCATAGCTGATCTGGTATTCCTCCTGAATGTCATCCGTCGAGATGTAGCCCTTCTCTTCCAGCCAATTTAATATCTTTTGATGTCGTTCTTCTATCAACATGCTTTGCCTCTCCCAACTTCTGCGTAGTTATACTTTACGAGCTTCTTTACCGGCTTCTGCAGGATTTTCTCTCATGAGTGCCTCTCCCAGCTCCACTCAAGGTTGCCAAGGCCTGGCTTACCCTCCGAGAGCCTTTGCAGCTCCTCAAGGCAAAAGACGGTCGCCCTTTCGACAAACTCCCCCGCCATCTCCCTTGTGAAAAAGAAGATGCCCGTATCCTCCACGGGAACAAAATGCCCCCGGATTCTTTCCACGAGCTCCTTCACGTCATATTCCGCAACGGTAAGGAGCGGCTCATCCGCAAGGTCAAGTTGCCGGATCAGGTCAGGATTTAATCCATATTTCTCAATGACAAACTCATTGGTGATGCGGTAATCCTGGTATAATCTCTCCACGTTTCCCGGAGCCAGGGGATCCCAGTTATGCTCCGAATAGACATAGTACCGGTAAAAAATATCTTGAACCAGGTGAAGATAATACCCCAGATACAGGTCATCCTCCTTCATCTTCTCCCCAAATCTTTCCCGGAAGCCTTCCAGGTCATAGGTCGATCTCGTCTCGTCACAGATCCGGATCTTCAAATGCCCGTTACCGTGAATGGCGCCGTCAGGGAGAACCGCACCAAGCCGGAGCCTGTAAATATCTTTAATTTCCCATTTCTTTGCGATACCTTCCGTGATCGCAAGGTGAATGACGCTCGATGCCATATTCTCGTCCTCCTATCTTCATATTAACGGAAAAGGGAACCTATGTCAAGCCATAGATTCCCCTTTTCGTTAATAATATGGAATATGATTTACATAGTTTGCCTATCGTCACTTTGCGAATTGGATTTTTCGCATGCGACTGATGAGTGCCAGAAAATCAATGGGCCGCGGCAGTGCCAGAAACCTGTCACACTCCGGGAAATTACCGGAATATACCGCATCCAATCCCTTTTCCTCCAGTTCCCGGTATAGCGTTTGAATGCTCTCCCGCAGATTGATGTAGACTCCGTTCTGACGGTTTTCGATCAGGCGCAGCATAAATCCCATCGCCGTTCGCTGCTCATGGCATATGACGTTCTGGATGCCCCTTGTGTCGATCTTCTCATCCCCGATGAGTATAAATCCCATGTCCGGAATAACGAGCTTCTCTGGGCCCAAAAGCGTGGGATAGGATGTAAATCCTTCCGTCTTAAGGCGTCTTGTCTGCCGCCAGTTTTGAACTTTCTCCGCTTCCCTTACTTTTACGCCTCCCAGACTTCTTGCCTGTTCGGAAACGTTGCTGATCACGTATTCATCCATGAGATATGTTCTGTCGGCGACGGACAGATACTCCCCGCTGCCGCCGATGACAAGGATCGTCGATACCCCGCAGCTTTCATAAAGCTCGTTCACGCGCTCCGTGAAAGCCGTGATCGGCTCCTTCTTGATCAGGGTTTTCATGGTCTGATCCCGGATCATGAAGTTTGTCGCGCTTCGGTCCTCGTCGATGAGAAGAAGCTTCGAACCATATTCCACGGCCTCCAGGATGTTGGCCGCCTGGGAAGTTGAACCCGAGGCATGCTCCGTGGAAAAATCCCTTGGATCGCCTCCCGGAAGCCAGGAGATAAACGGCGACACATCGATGTTTTTGATGCTTCTTCCGTCCTCCGCCGAAATGGTCATGGCGGAGGGGTCCGTCACGCAAAACTCCCTGCCGTCGCCGAAGGCATGATCATAAATGCCTGCGGCAATGGTGGAAAGGATCGTGGACTTTCCGGAATAACCGCCGCCCGTAATGACGGTGACGCCCTTGCGAATGCCGAGTCCCTTGATCCCGCAGGCTTCCACCTCGTCCTCCCGCGGCGCCGTAAAGGGTATGGCTCCCTTCATGGGCAGATCCGTCCAGGGATCCCTTGGCAGAATGCTGCCGTTGGCAATAAAAGCGCAGTAATCACTCTTTGCCAGCCATCTGCGTAGTTCCTTTTGTTTGTCCGCAAGCGCGATCACGTTTTGCACCATGGCCTTGTCAAAGCTTTTCACGAAAGCGTCCACGGCCTCCGGCACGTCCGTCGTCAGCATTTGAAGAACCTTTTTCTTGCGCTTCCTTGGGAACTGTACCTGAAACCGCATGCTGAGACAGATCTGCGGCGGACCAACTCTTTCCGGCGGATAATTGATGATTTTTTCTCCGCCGGCGTTATAATAGTCCTTTCGCGGCCTCATCGTAAAATAAGCGGTATTGCGAACCATCACCTCGCCCTTTGGGCGCACCATATAGTAATAGCCCGTTTCCTCCGGCGGCTTGTGCCGGTTAAAAAGTTCGGCATTCATGGCGTCCAGATAGGGAAGAAATTCCCGGTAGCAATAATCCGCGACGGCCTCGTGATAAGTGGCAATTCCAAGCATTTCGGCCGGAATCTGACACAAGATCGTCGGGCGGTCCAACGCTATCTTGTTGGTCATCTCGATGGTAAAGGAAATATCCTCCTCAGGCCAAAACACGTTGTCACTTCCAAACACCGGAAACTCCAGGGGATTTCCAGGCGTGCATGCGGGTATCACAATCCTTGCTTCGTAGATTTCCTTGTAATCCTTTGTTGCATTGTCCATTGCTGAAATATAAGCTTTTAAGCGCTTCATCTTTTTTCACCCTTTTAACCTTTCCATTGCTAAGTTTCTTTAATTTCTCGCTGCATACGGCGTATTTTTGGGCAAAAAAATCCCGTGACTTAGCCACGGGAATGCATAAAAAGCTTATTCAAATAAAATTGTCACTGCCTGGTCTGTGACAACTTCCATCCCCGAGGTAATTTCGCCATATGAAATTTGATCACGGTATTCATGCCATTCATAAAATTACCTCCTTTTGGAATGAATTGTATGCTCACGCACCAGTTGGATTATAGCACGCCTGCCATCTTAACGTCAATTCTTTCCGTTACAATAAGTCATCTTTTACGCAAAAGTAGTAAGTTGGTTTAATTACGCGCGCAATGAGAAAAGATTCGCCTTCCATAGCCTCTTCATACGTTTTAGAATTTACTTCTATTTCTAGTTTTTCTCCAAATACGTCGAAGATAAGCCAATAAAACCGATGACGATTTCGAAGCCCGGTTTGCTTACCCCGGAGATTTCCCACAGTCCATCCGTACTCCCCATTGCTGATGCGCTCCGAGAAATTACTACATTTTCTAATCTTGACCGCACCCCAGGTAAATAATACTCCAAGAGGCACAAACATTACCAACGTGGCGATTAAATCTGACGTTGCTTTTCGTTGTATGGCATCATATACCGCATAGATGACGCCAAGCCAAATCATAAAACCAAAGAAACCTATAAAACAAGATAAAAATTTAAATCCCCAGCTGCTGTATGCTAATTCAGGGCATGACAGCAGTTTTTGACTATAATACGCTCTGTTAGGAAGCTGATTCGAATCCTGAAATTTTCTGTAGTCCATATCTTCTCCTTATGACATTTTTTTCATCATATCATCGAATCATCACAAAAGCAATTGCTTCCCTCTTCTTTCCACGATTTATTGGGCTACCGTGTACAAGGAGTAAAAATACCCTTTCTTCTGCATGAGAGCATCAAAGGAACCGTCCTCAATGATCTTGCCACCTTTCAGCGTCAAAATGGAATCATACTGCCGCAGGGTTCCGGCGTCAAGATCATGCGTCACGACGATCCGTGTCATATTTTTCAGCGCCAGGATCGCGCCTAACACGCGGTTTGAAGTCTCTGCGTCCAATGCTGCCGTCGCCTCATCGATAAGAAGCATCTTGGCATTGCGAAGAAGTGCCCTGGCGATCGAGATCCTCTGCTTTTCACCGCCGGAGAGACCGCTTCCGTTCTCACCGCAAAGATAATCTTCACCCTTCTCGGCGATCAGCTCCCGAAGACCGGCCATCTCAATGACCCTGTCCACTTCTTCCTTCGGGAATTCGTTAAACATCGTGACGTTGTCACGAATCGAAGCATTAAACACAAAGACGTTCTGCTGGATCGTGGAAACCGTGTTGTAAAGGGATTCGGGGCGAATGTTTTTAACGTCACTGCCATCATAGGTGATCGATCCCTGATAGCCATTCATTCCGGCCAGCAAAAGCTGCAGGAGCGTGGATTTTCCGCATCCGGAAGCACCGACGATCGCATAGCTCTTTCCTTTCTCAAATTCATAGGAAACGTGATCCAAAACCTTCTTCGTGCCGTCATAGGAGAACTCTACATCCTTTAACTGCACGGAATGATCAAAAGCGCAATCCGTCTTTTCTTCCTTTGCTCCGTCATCCTCCTCGGCCAGAGCCTTCTCCATCTTTTCCACCAGGGCGATTGCTGCTTTTTTCTTCGCAAGAAGGGCCGGTAACTGTGCGATGGGGCCAATGATGAAATTCATGAGATTCGTAAAGACAAAGAGCATGCCAGGGGTGATGCCCATCCCTTTTAGACAAAGGAACGCGCCCGTGATAAAAACGCCGAGCTGCGTGGCAGCGCCGGAAAACGCACCGATCGCGGAAGTATAATCCTTATTCACGTTGCGTTGTTTCTTTGCGGCTTCCAGCTTTGTGTTTGCACTCGCCAGAAGCTTTCCAATGCGTTCCTCCGCATTGAAGCTCTTTACCACGGAAAAGCCCGTCAGGATCTCGCTGATCATGGCGAGGAATTTTTCGTTTTTCTCAGAAACCTTTTGCTCCAGCTTCACCAACTTTTTCCCAGTTGCAACGCTTGCAATCACTGGCAAAAGCGAAAAGCCGATGGCGATCAAGGTTAGGAGCGGCGAATACCATAACATCAGGATCAAAGATCCAATAAACAGGAAAATCTGCCCGCCGATCGTAAACAGGCTAGAGAGATAATTCTCCTCGATGATGCCGGCGTCATTGGTCATGCCGGAGACGTAAGTGGAAGTATTCTCCTTTCGAAAGGCCCCGATGCCTTTCTTCGCAAGCCTTTTATACACGGCATCCCTGTACTGCTTCATGGCCCTTGCTTTGAAAGCGTTCTGGGTCTTGGCAAAGACGATGACGATCACTTCCATCACGGCAAAAACGCAAACACACTGGATTAAAACTTGAGTCAGGCTCTTGGACTTTTCCTCTCCCGCCGCAATGTCCGTTACCACCTGCAATACGTAGGAAAGATACAAGTTGATGGAATTGATCGCTAATCCAGCAATAAATGCCACAAAAAAAAGCTTTTTATTTCCTTCCCAAAATGATTTTTTTAGTTTGTTATTCATCGGATGATTCCTCCTGTCCAATTTCCTTCCAGAAAAACTCAAGAAACCGATCAGATACGGATTCTTTCAAGTGAAATTCTTCCATCATGCTGATCAGGCCCTGCTTCGCGGTCAAGCCCAGGCTGTCAAAAATAAATCCGTCTTCTACGTTATCCACGAAAATGATATTTTTGACGTTAAAACAGGGCTCTTTGTCAAATGCTTCCGCACGCTCAGCCGCTTTGAGGATGTCCGCTTTTGCCGCATCCCAGTCTCCCAGCATGTCACGGAAGACCGCCGATAAAAGCATGGCGCTTGCCACGTATTTATCAACAAATGCCGTCTCCTCACTGCTTTCCTTGAGTAAATTCATGTACTCGATAGCTTTTTCCACGTTCTTTAAACCTTCCCGCGGCTTTTTTTCATTAACGTTGTACGTTATTATCGCCAGAAGTACGTTGATCATCTTTGACATACTATTCAGAAATGCCTTTTGCGCATACTCAAACCCTTCCTTATTCTGTTTCAAAAAAATAATAAGATTTACTGCAATGTCGGCGTCATTGATGCCGCAGATATTATTCTTTTTCATCTGATCAATGCCCTTTTGTGTTTCATCCAAGGCAAGATAGCAACTGGCAATATGATTTTGAAGTAGCGTAATGCTAATTTGCGGGTCAGAATTCTGTGAAAAAAGATCGATGGAATGAGTGAAGTATTTGATTGCCTTGTGAAGCGCCTCTTTCTCCTTCAATATGGTGCCAATCATGTAATATGCATTCGCAACTTGAGTAACTACCATAAAATTATTTGGGTAAATGAGAAGTGCGGCTTCACATTCTTTTTTTACTTTCTCAAATTCGCGGGCAGTCAAAAGCTTGCCAATCTTATCCATAAGGACGTCAGCATTATTGCCCTGAATGGAAAAGTCTAAAAGAGCATCAAGGGATACGTGAAATATCTGCGCAAGCTGCATCAAATAAGACAGTTCCGGTTCCGAACTTCCTCTCTCCCATTTTGAGATCGTACCAACGGTGAGATTCAATTTCTCTGCAAGCTCTTCCTGCGTCATTTGGCGCTCTTTCCGGTACTTTCTGATATTCTCCGCAAGTTTATGTTCCATGATTTTTCCGCCTTTCTTTAGGTTGAACGATGGCCATCGCCGTTCCTTAATAACATCATAATTCTATGAAACGAAAAATGGAAGAGCTGATTTATATATTTCGTAGATATTATTTTCTATGTTTCGTAGATTTTTAGGGCATAAAAAAACACCGCAATTGCGGTGAGAACTAAGAAAACGGATATGTTTGCATGAAAAATGCCCAGAACCGGAATCGAACCAGTGACACGAGGATTTTCAGTCCTCTGCTCTACCAACTGAGCTATCTGGGCATCTTAAGCTTTGTCTTTTGACTTTGCTTAGAGTAGCGGGGACAGGATTTGAACCTGTGACCTTCGGGTTATGAGCCCGACGAGCTTCCAGACTGCTCCACCCCGCGTTATTCAGTTAATTATATGCTTCTTTAAGAGAATTTATTCTTAAAGAAATGGATGGGGGTGGATTCGAACCACCGAAGCAATTTGCAGCAGATTTACAGTCT
>CAMKQH010000007.1 GCA_946414885.1 uncultured Lachnospiraceae bacterium | reverse complement strand
TTTATAGGCGATGCAAGGAGTATAAGGGACGAGAGGATTGTTTTTTAAACTAGACATTGTAAAACACTCAAAGAATACAGATATTATCGTGAAAAACCAGTAAATTATCTATCAATTTCATTATACAACGGCCGTTTCATAAAGTCTACTTTATGAAATGAGACAGGAGGTTTGCCATGATTTTTGCAAAGGTAATAAAGTACGAGGGTGATAATAAGACTTTTGTGTGGAAGCATCCAATAAAGGATTTCACTACAGGGACACAATTAATTGTGAGGGAATCACAAGAGGCCATTTTTATTTCGGATGGGCGTATTTTGGATATTTTTGGCGCAGGGCGTCATACATTGGAAACAGCAAACCTTCCGTTAATCTCTGGCATCATGGGACTTGCTACACATGGTAAAACTGCGTTTAGTTGTGAACTATATTTTGTGAATAAGACGGAGCAGATGGCAATTCCGTGGGGAACTGACAGTAAGATTCAATATTTGGATCCCATATACAACTTCCCCGTGAAAATTGGTGCTTGTGGCGAGATGAGTCTATGTATTAAGAATTCCGGAAGATTAGTTGTGAAAATTGTTGGAACAGAGGAATCGCTATCTCAAGAACAACTTATGGAGAAATTGCGGGTTTTTGTTATGAAACAAGTGAAATCAGCAATGCCTAGATATATTACAGAAAATAAGATAAATATTTTTGAATTAGATATGCATCTCGCAGCATTTTCAGAGTATATCTATAAGGATTTGGCGGAGGAATTTGTCGATTATGGAGTGGACCTTGCGAAATTCTCCGTCATGACTATTGTAACGCCTGAGGATGACCCCAACTTTATCAGATTCAGGCAACTGCATTATCGTCGCGTTAATGAAGTGGCAGAGGCAGAGTTAAAGCAGAGGATTGATTTGATTGCGCAGAGTACTGAGGCACAAAAAACAGTAATTGCGGCAGAAGCGATGGCGCGTAAGCGTTCAATGGAAGATTATACTTATCAGCAGGAACATGGATTTGAAATTGCTTCAAAGATGGCCGAAAATGAAGCGATGGGGCAGTTCAATAATCTTGGAATTGGCCTAGGTATGATGGCGGGAATAGGAGGAACTCTTGGACGGAAGGTTGGAGAGATGGCTTCTGGTGCGATGCAAACAACAGGCAGTATGGGGGCTTCGGATACCAAACAAATGGAGGAAACATTAGAGATGACAAAGACGCCCAAACGTTTTTGCATGCAGTGTGGGAGTCAGTTAAATCCAAATGCAAGATTCTGCGAGCATTGCGGAACAAAAGTTGCTGAGGGGAGTTTTTGTTCCGGCTGCGGGTATGTTTTTACAAATAACGCTTCATATTGCCCTAGCTGTGGAAGAAAGAGAGGAGAATGATTATGAAGAAATTAGCTTATAACATTCTTGCTGTTTTATTAATGGCTGTTTTCGTTGCGTTTCTAGTGGCAGGGAATGTTTTTAAGACATCCGTGTCTGTAGTTACGCCCGCAGGTAGTTATGCAGAAGAATATGCTCGAAAGCACCATTTATTGCAAGTTAATTCGCCAGATTCATTGATATATGGAACGGAACTTCGATATGAAACATTTTCCTACAATCTTTCTGCTGGAGTATTGACTCTTGAAAAGTACAATGGCGTAGGGAAAGAATTAGTTATTCCAGTTAGCATTAATGGATACTCCGTAGTTAAATTGGGTGAGAATTTCTTCAAAGATTCACCTACGGTTAGTGACGTATATTTAGCCCCCTTGGCTCCTTCTTTGAATGGAGACCCCGCGGATGGCGTAACAATTCACGTTAATTCTGGGACATCTGCAGAATCAGAATTAACGGAGGCGGGATGGACGGTAAAGACTTACAATGATTCTGACATGCCTATTTTTTCACTTGGAGATCTGCCATTTGAGTATAACGTGATATCTGGTGGGATGGAATTGGTTCTTTATACTGGCAACGATAGTACGCTTTTGATACCTGCATACATCGATGGCAGGCCAGTCACGACGATTTCGTTTGACTTGTTTCCATTTGATTTAGTTTCTTTTCCAGCGACAGTAACCAACATTACGGGAAAAACAAATATTACCTTATACACGAAAGCTTTCGTAATTGAACTTGTATTTACAATAGGGATGTTTTTGATGGTTCTGCTTATCTTAAACTTTAAGTTTCCGATGCTCAGAAACAAGAACGAGTTTTTGCTCACGGGACCGCAAATAGTTCTATCATATGTGTTTTTTATCATACAAATAGCATTTGCACTACTTGTCATCTATCGCAGTATAGTGGAATGGCCGTTGGCGTTTTTAATTAGTGCCATAATAGTAGTTGGTTATCTATCACTTGTGCTGATGGCGGGACAAGGAAGAAAGCACGCGATCAGCGTGACGGAAAAGAATAAGATTCGAACTGAATTCATGGATGAACTAAAATTATCGGTTGCTAATTTAGCTGACGGAATCGAAGATCAAGAAGCAAAAAAGAAAGTTACCCGTCTTGTTGAGGAGATCCGCTATAGTGACGCAACGGATAATGAAGCGCTTGCAGAAATACAAGCAAAACTGAAAATGTCTGTAGATTCTTTGAAAGAAGTAATTCAGGTGGGAGAAAAAGGAGCAATTTTAAGGGAATGTGAATCGACCATGCGACTCATACAGGAGAGAAATGCCATGTGCAAGGCAAATAAGTAAATTTATAGTGTGTTTTAAAATTGTGACATTAAGTAAACCTATGTTAGAAAAATTGTAAATATCTGGAACTAAGACATAAAGCTTTCTATAGGAGAAAAACGATATGTCCATGAATATAAAATGTAAGATGTGTGGCGGTGACGTTATTGTTGAAGATGCAAAAAGCACGGTAGGTAAGTGCCGCTACTGTGGTTCAATGATGACGCTGCCTAGAATTGAATCAGAAAAAAAGGCAAGACTGTTTAATCGTGCGAATGAGTATCGTTTAAATAACGATTTCGACAAGGCATATGATGCATACAAGTCCATAACGGAAGAAGACGAACAGGAAGCCGAGGCATACTGGGGAATGATTTTGTCCGAGTATGGCGTTGAGTATGTTGAGGATCCTAAGACTGGAAAAAGGATACCAACCTGTCATCGAACGCAATTGAAAAGCATTTTATTATCTGTTGAGTTCAAGCTTGCCATCAAATATGCTGACGTCGAGAGAAAAATAATGTATCAGGATGAGGCAGAGATATTAGACAAGCTTCAAAAGAGCATTTTATCTATTTCGTCTCGTTTAGATCCGTATGACGTGTTCATTTGTTATAAAGAAACCGAGGATAATACGGGTGAACGTACGCAAGACAGCGTTCTTGCACAGAATATTTATAAGGAGTTGGAAAAAGAGAATATCCGAACATTTTTTGCTCGCATAACATTGGAGAGCCATTTGGGAGAAAACTACGAACCATATATTTATGCAGCCTTAAAGAGTGCGCGTGTTATGCTGGTTATTACCACGAGTGGGGAACATTGCGAGGCTGTGTGGGTAAAGAATGAATGGTCTCGTTTTTTGCATTTCATGTCAGAGGATGAAAATAAAGTATTAATTCCTGCTTACTGTAACATGTCTCCATATGAGTTGCCTACGGAAATGTCTGGTTTTCAGGCTCAGGACTTGGGTAAGGTTGGAGCAGTTCAGGATATTGTACATGGCTTACAAAAAATATTAGGTACTGCCCGAACTGAAACAAAAACAAGAGATGCAAAGTTGGACGCTTACATCGCAGAAAAAATAGAGCAGGAAGAAAGAAAAAAGGTACGTAGAAAGAATGCGTTTAAGTTTACAATCAAATTTGTTATTCCGGCAATCTTGATTCTGGTAATTCTTTGTTCGGTGCTTGGAATAGGATATACCATTGTTGGGGCAATCCATAATTACATGCGAACAAAAGACGAACGTGTACTGGCAAGGGACGAAGCAAACTATTCCAAAGCACTTGAATATCTGAACGAAGGAAATGCGGATGCTGCCAAGAAAATCTTATTGAAACTCGGAGATTTTAAGGATTCTAAGGAATTGGTCGAAAAGATAGAAAAGGATCCTGATTATTATAAGGCATTAGAATATTTGGAAAATGGAGAATTTGATAAAGCGAAAGAAATCTTTGAAAGTTTGGGTGATTTTAGAGACTCTTCAACAAGAATTAATTCGATTGATGACGAAATCGATTATTTAATGGCGCTTGCATATATGGAAAACGGAGAAAACGATAAGGCAAAGGAGATATTTGAAAGAATATCAGATTATAAAGACTCAGTCATTAGATTAAACTTTTTAGAAAAAGAACCTAATTATCTAATTGCACGGGAATATATAAATAAAGGAGAATATGCTGAAGCAAAGGTTATTCTTAAAGACCTAGGCACTTACAGAGATTCAAATCTCTTGTTGGACAAGATTGAACGGAATGAATTGCTTCAGAAAATTCGAGAAGAACCAGAGGGAACTAAATATACATTTGATGGACAAAAGTGGGTCTTGCTTTGTAAGAATGAAACCGAAGCGCTTCTAATATGCACTTTAGGATCTTCCGGAAAGACAAAGTATTCTGACTTATATAAAGAAAACTTTACTTGGTCTGATTCTGATATCAAAATATACTTAGAAGCGGTATCAATTACTCCTGAAATACGAGCGATTATGAAAAAGGATGAGAAATATGATTGTATGGTAAGATTACTTACCGAAGAGGAAATGGAAAAATACGCTGACATAATTCCAAAATGGATATGGGAGGAAACTTGGAGACTTGACGAAAGCGATAAAACTTATATGATTATAGGCGAAACGAAAAAAGTGAAAACTGCTACCTTAAATTTTTGCCCTGTAGTTACTGTTGATTTGAATGCTGTGGTCGATATTGATTAGTACCAATGCTTAATTAATACGCATTAAAACGACAAATAGAATGTTGGTATTTCGTTGTCCTAGTATTTTTATGTTGGTCGATATGGAATTATGTGGTGGAGGTAGAGGCAAAATGAAATATGTATCTTTTGAAGATCAGGATAAGATTCGATTATTTGATGAGATAGCCAGTCATTTTTATAACTCAAACTTTGGCATGATGTCTAAAGCTGATATTGAACTCATGATGTTTCGGTTTTATATTGAAAAACTCATTTCTGAGAACATGAATGCTGATGGAACAATAGATTATAAAAAGTGTTCTGATTATAGGATTAGTCAGGATTTAGGTATTACACAACAGAAGGTTAGAAATCTAAAGGTAAAAAATCAATTGATTAATCCGGTGAAATATGATTGGAAAAAGGCATTTGCGACCTTGATTACCCATGCTAGGTATGATTCCCAGACGGGGAAAGTGGTGATGAATATACCTGATCCAAATTTATTTATTGAAATACAGAACTTTCTAGAAGAAAGAGGGGATTATGTTGAAAAGCAGTTGAATGGTAAGATTCTTCAGATTCGTGTGCAATATTTTGTTGAGTTAGTTGTGGAATTAGAACCTGAAAACAAAAGGAAAGAAATTATAAAAGAATTAAAAAAGCATTTTAAAACTGCCGGAAAAGAGGACACGCTGTTTGATGAGAAGCATATTGCAAAATCTTTGCTGGAAACATCGGAAAGCATTACGTTTGTAGTGGCCAATATTTGTAGTATTATTTCTCCGGAAAATGTTTTAGGAATGGCACTTATGAAATTATTATTGACACAATAGAAATGGTGGGAAAAAACAAACAATTGTTATGCTCTCGAATTTATGCTATAAAAAATACATTCGGGTGTTACCATACATGGTAGGCGGTTAGCCCTCTCCGGAGGGGCTGTGACTCTCCAATTACATAGAGACCTGAAAGGGAATCTGAGAAAAGGAGGGCGTGGAACATGCTGGCGATAAAAGGGCTGATTGCAGCTCTGGCCTTAGTAGGAACTTGCTTTGCCATCGGATATACGATAGGATTGTTTTTTGTAAGACCTTTTTGTAGGAAGTAAAAAAGAGATTACCTAACAATGTAATATTTTGCTTGACATTTGCACTGTTGATAAACCTGAATGTTTCCTCTGCCTTGTAAAGGTACTGGGGGTTGGTGCACCGCCATCTACGCTGTTTCAGGACGATAAACAGCGAGTAACCGTTCTGGAGAATTGGATGGATGGCGGATGATTCTTTTTTTGACGCCGCGGGAGTGCATCCGATATCCGCATGTGGGACAGGAGCGTGGAACCGGCGGCGTCTCAACGGCAATGGTTATTTCCCCAAAAACAATCATAGCAGAGAAGGATAAAAAGAAAACAGGGCTGGTCAGAAATCTTCTGACTAACCCTGTTTTGTTCTGCTGAGTCTGAGATCCTCAAACCAGCCCATCACGAAAGCCCCTCAAAGAGCACCCTCACGAAATCAGCCTCTCAATAAGTTTGATTACCACTTTTTTATTATGAGGTTTTATGTTAAAGTGGAATTAATCATATGGCACGTGGTTTTCGGAACAAGAAGCTTGGGGAGGTGGGGCGTATCAATCAGGAAGTATTTCACGTCATTGATCTGGTTATGCAGGCCGTCTATCTTCCTGCCCATTTATGGTTCATTCTCAGATTGATCAAATGGCGCACGCCGTCCCCCGTGTCCAGGTGGTTCATTGTTCTGGTATTTGGCTTGTGGGGGATCGTGCTGGGCGATTTTACGGAAACTATTTTGAGTTTGTTCTGGAAGAATAATGCCATTTACGCTTTTGGCGTCTACTACCAGCTGACGTCAACCATGCTGGCTACCATGGCGTTTTTGATTTGGAATCTGTATGTTGCTGGCAACGTGAGAGTTGTGGAAAACAGGGCATTCAGAACGTGTGTCTACGCGCTTTCCCTTGCCGTGGCCGTCATCATCTGTACGGATCCGTTACATCATTTGTTTTATGAAAAGCTGATTCTTGACGAACCCGTGATCCACGGAAAAGTGTTTGCCCCCTGCGTGCTGATCGTGTATGGAATGCTTTTGGCCGGATGGATCATTTCCTTGGTCCATATAGTGAAGTTTGGGGAGGACAAGTTAAAAAGAATTCTTGTTTTTTCCATGTATCCCCTGCTCCCCGGCATTACCAATCTGATCCGATCCCTGACGGGCTTTACCCTGATCGACTTAAATCCTTTAGTTATGACAATATGCATTGCCTGCCTTTATTTTATGGTATTTAAGAACCATTACGTCAGCATTCTGCCGGCATCGATGGAACAGACGTTGGAGCAGACGGGAAATATTCTCTTTACTTATGACCCGGAAAAAGGGTCGATCGGATATTGCAACAGAGCCGCCAAGGAACGGTATTCACAGGCAATCAGTGAGATCGTTTCCAAGCTGGATAAGGACAGCAGACAATTTGCGGGCAAATATGACGGGAAATACCTGAAGGGCAGCGTTTCGACAGTGGAAAATGAACTGCTGGTCACCGCTACGGACGTCAGTGAGATAAAAAAACAGCAGGAATCCTTGCTTTCCCAAATTCGGGAGAGCATGGAGCTTCTGAAGGAACTGGAAGAAAAGAAACGTAACATTGACGCATATCTGGATTTTTTGTATGAGATCCCGAATCTGAAGGAGAAGTGGGAGAGATTTTCGGCAGCGCAGGAGCAATCGAAGGAAGCATTTACAAAAATGGAAGAGAATCTGCGGCGCACGCTGGAACAGGGTACCGACCCGAAAGACTTGCTAAATGAGAATCTTCTGATTTCCGAAAAAACGATCCGAAGCATTCGGGAGGCAGTGGCACTGCTAAAGGAGGATGCGCGATGATGAATTTGGACGTCCTTTTCAGGCAGATGCCCGACACGGCAGTCATAACGGATGCGTACGGGTACGTGCTTGACTTTAACAGAAATGACAAGGTGGAGGGCCTAAAGAAAGGCATTCGCCTTACAAAACTGATCCCTGACGTGTTTAACCAAAAGGAGGGAAACGTGGAGATCGGTGAATATGTTTACAGCCGCGTTATTTCTCCGGTAAGCAGTGGAAATCACGTCATTGGATACACGGTAATCTTTACTGACGTCACGGAGGAAGTCATCCTGGAGCGTCAAAATGAGGACCGGGGAAGGGAGCTTCGCGCACTGGCGCGGGCAAAGAGTGATGCGAACAGGAAGCTGGCGGAGTATGCCATGGAAGTAAAGAACCTTTCTGATTACGCGGAACAGCTCCGCATAGCCAGATCGATCCATGATGATTCCGGACATGCCGTGACGGAAATCCACACAATCTGCCAGATGTGCCTTCAGCTGATGGACAAGGACATTCAGGCATACAGAGAGCTGATCGGAGAAGGCATTAAGATTTGCAAGAAGGCTTCGAACGGAGGGGAAGAGGAGAATTATTCCTCCCTGAAGGAGCTTGCGGAAACCTTCTTCCGGCGCGGTTCCATTGAGAATCAGGTTGTATCCGGAGGCGTGGAGCCGGCCTTTATGAAGGAGAAATATGAGACGGTTTCGAGGATCCTGAAGGAAGCCTATCACAACACCATGGAGCATTCCCTTGGAGATGCCATGGAAGTGCGTTTGACAGGGAACGAAGATAGCTTTACGCTAATGATCAGGGATAACGGAAGCTTCCGGGGCCCGCTGGAGAAAGGGTTTGGATTGATGACCATGGAGGAATACGTAAGGGCTTCGGGCGGGCAGGTCCAATTCCTTACGGAAGAGGGCAAGGGCTTTGGGATTGTCGTGACTTGGAGGGAACATGAAGGAGAAGATTAAGGTAATTCTGGCGGATGATCATAAATTATTGCTGGCAGGTCTGAACATGCAGATTGCGTCCTGGGAAGAGTTTGAGGTGATCGCGACCTGCGTGAATGGGAAGGAAACCATTGAAGCGTGCGACAGGAGTCTGCCTGACGTCATTTTGATGGACATGCAGATGCCCATCCTTACCGGCGTGGAAGCGACCAGGATCATCAAGGAAAAGCATCCTGAGGTGAAGATCGTGGCGCTCACGACGTTTGATGATCATGAGACTGTTGAGAATGCCTTAAATGCCGGGTGCGACGGGTTCCTTTTGAAGGTATCGGATCCGGAACAGCTCCGGTCTTCCCTGCACTCCGTCATGGACGGTGTGAGCGTCATGGATGCCGAGGCCATGAAGCATTTCCGGCAAAAGGCGGAATCCCCCGGGGTGGGAGAATTTAATGAGAGGGAATTGACTGTCCTAAAGCTGGTTTGCAAGGGATATACCAACAAGGAAATCGCAGGAGTCCTGTCACTGCAGCCCGGGACGGTGAAGAATATCGTGTCCATGCTGCTCAGCAAAACCTTCTGCGTCAGCCGGGCAGACCTGACGAGATACGCGTACAAAAACAATCTTGTGGACGAAGAGTAGAATTCGGAGCCTTATTCGCAGGAACAGGCTCGTAAGAAAAAGATAGTGCCAAATGGAATGACCATTGGCACTATTTTTTTTACGCGGTTTGTGGGATGATGGTAACGTAAAGGAACTGGGAAAGGGGGACAACATGTTTTTTTTCTCAAATCTTTTTGAAAACAAGGCGGTAAGGATGAACAGGTCGGGGGCGGTGAATGCCAGCGGTGCGCAGAAAAAAGCGGAAGGGCTTTTGAATGCCGGTAGCGCACAGAAGAAAACGGAAAGACGGAGGAATGTCTATGCCGAGTTGGAAAAAGCGGCAAATGCCTATGCTGCGCAACTGGAAAGAGCAACCAGGGAACTAGGATACAACCTTAAGGATTATGAGGGAATCACAAATTAATCGTCAAGGCGAGAACAAGGGAGGAATTTGATGATGAGAAAGAGTAAAATGGTATGTGGGCTTGTGGCAATTGCCATGACACTGTGCCTAGCGGCATGCGGAAAGGCGGAGCCGGGAAATTCAGGAAATTCCGGCAATCAGGGCGGGAGCAGTTCTAACGTGGCCAGCTCTGACAACGGGCAGTCAGGAAATTCGCAGGGTAGTCAGGGAAATCCGTCTGGCGTGACCGCAAAGGAAAGCATGCTCCCGGGAAAGCTCCATTTTATAGAGCTTGAAGACAGGGATCCGTCCATTCTGCGCGGAGTGCGTATCACGGGAAATATCTGTGGCAGCACAGAGTTCAATTATTCCAGGGAGAAAGGGAGCGACGGAATCCGCTGTATCTTTCAATTAAATGAATGGGTAGATTTTTATCCGGATACGGACGCAAAGTACGGCCTTAGGGTTTGGGTTCTGAAACATCGTGAGGATCAGAGCTCCTACGAGACGACGCAGTTCTCGGATCTGATGCCTGACTTTGTGACCTATTGTGACCTGCATTATCCCGAAGATGAGGAGAATCCTGAGGAATACCAATGGGGAAGTTTTTACCTTAATCCCGCAGACTGTCAGCCGGGTTACTATGATTTTGTCTATGTTTACGAGGGCAAGGCCATTGCCAAAATGCTTACTTATTTTTATGCTGATGGGGAGATTCAAGAAAAGAGCGACGAAGAATTGGAGAAGCTGATGAGCGGCCTTGCCGCGGATTGATTGTATTGATCGATTACATTGAGAGGAGCTTGAAAACAACGTGTTTTCGAGCTCTTTTTTCTATTACGCAACAGCCAAGGTGCCGTTGGATCTCTGGGGCACGATGCGGTGCCTTAATATGAGGGATTTAGAGCCTTTTCGTGATAGAACTAAGTCTGGGAGTAGATTTTACTCCCATGGAGTCCATAGATTTAAGCACAAACGTAAATCTAACGGGTTTCAATTGTGGATGGCAGAGCGGATATCTTACGAAACCGGATTTATCCAACAATCCTGACATGCGGTATCTTGACATTCAGTTTTTACCTCTGAGTGAACTTGATGTCATAAATTGCCCAAAACTGGTTGACATTGTTGAAAACTGTGAACGTGATGAAATCGGGGACAGAAAGGCATGGGACGGAGATGACGAACATGAAGGTCAGATTCTGATCCCGCTGAAATGCAAACTGATTTACAAATAAACTTACAGTTTGGGCGTTGCAACGGCACTTAACGGGATTGCCAACCGGCGTTGCGGGATTGTTAAGGCTGCTTGGTGGTGCTTTTTGGGAGAAAATCATACGATGGATTCATCAAGAAAATTTGAAGGAGGATTTGTTGATGAAAAACATCGTATTGAATTTGCTACCTTTTAACAATCGGAAGGACATGACGGCACCGGAGTACGTCATAAAGAAGCTGTTGGCGTTTGTCCTGATCTATGTTGCCAGCGTGATCATAGGAGAGGCCGTCATCATCGGGGCGCTGTCGGGAATGGGCTTTGACGTCATGAATGGCGAAATGCCGCCGGAGGGAATTGCGACTTGGCTTCTTTCTTATTTTGAATATGCCGTTTATATTCTGCTTGCGTTTCTCTATTTTAAGTTGATCGAAAAGGAATCCCCGAAAGCCATGTTTCAGGGGAAGGCGTTGGATTATCTGACGGGCGCGGTATTTGCCGTGGGGTTGCTGGCGGTGATCATTTGTGGCTGCTGCGCGTCAGGATCCATTTCTTTCTTGGGCGCGGGCGCAGGCGTTAACGTGTCAAGGCTTCTTTTGATTCTTCCCGGGATTGCTTTACAGGCGGCATCGGAAGAGGTGCTGTGCAGAGGTTTTTTGCTGGGTGCGTTGAAAAAGAAAATTTCCGATCCGGCAGCAGTGTTTATCAGCTCGACGGTATTTGCGCTCCCGCATTTCCTGGGAATGCTTTCCTGTGAGCCGGAATATTTCGTCGAGGGATTGATCAATCTGTATCTAATTTCCTTTTTATTCTCCCTGCTTACGCTGTGGAGAGGCAACATTTGGATGGCCTGCGGACTTCATTTTGCTTGGAATTACGTGTTAAATTGCATTATGGGGCTTACGGTAAGCGGAAATGAAAGCTTAACCGACGGACCTTTGGCCTTTTGCGTGAACGAAGGGAGTCTGTTAAATGGCGGTGCCTATGGGATTGAAGCGAGCATTCTTACGACGGTGGTGATCGCGATGGTTTTGACGAGTGCCTATGTTGTTGCAAAGAGAAAGAAGGGGTGAGGGTCATGGTCACTTGTGGGCAAAGGCGAAGGCGCATGAACGTCACTTGAGCAAAATCGAAGGTGCACGAGCGTCACTTGCGCGCAGGGTTGATATTTGGTATGATTACCTCAACGGGAAGCACTTGTGAGAAAGGTGAGCGAAAATGGAATTTAACAATAAATTATATGAACTGCGAAAGCAAAAAGGGTTCTCTCAGGAGGAGCTGGCGAATCGCCTTAACGTTTCCAGACAGACGATTTCGAAGTGGGAAGTTGGAGAGTCAACGCCCGACATGGAGAAATTGGTTGCGATCAGTGATTTGTTCAAGGTGTCGCTGGATGAGCTGGTTATGGATAAGGAGCCTCAAAAGGCGGAGCCTTCGGTGCAGGTAGTGAAATCGGAATTTTACGGTGACGTGAAGGAGCACGTGCTGACGGAGGCAAACAAGCAGAGGGCAAAAAAGGGCCTAAAGATCGCGGGCATTGTTTTCGGGATCATTCTTTTGGTGGACCTAATCAGCTTTATCATCTATGCTGCGGTGTTTGGATTACCGCAATGAAAAAATTTGTTTGGAGGATTTGATCGTGGCAAAACTGGCAATTATTTTTCCGGGAATCGGGTATACCTGTGACAAACCGCTATTGTATTATGCAGGGGATCTGGCAGCCCAGAGTGGTTATGAATGCAAACGGATAGCGTATGCCCTGCCGGGAGAAACGAGGATTCGCGGGAATCTGGAAAAGATGGAGGAAGCATTCCGGATTCTGTATGCCCGTGCGGAAGAATGCCTTTCGGACGTGGATTGGGAAGGGTATGAAGAGGTTTTGCTGATTTCAAAGAGCATTGGAACGGTCATCGCAGCCGCATATGCCCAAAAGCTGACGGGAATGCGGATCCGCCACGTGTTGTATACGCCGCTGGAGCATACGTTTCCCTTTCATCCGGAAAATGCCATTGGTTTTATTGGAACGGCAGACTCTTGGTGCGTACCTTCCGAAGTTCTAAGGCTTGCAAAGGAGCAGGGAATCCCTATGCACGTCTATGACGGCGCAAATCACTCGCTGGAAAAGGATGACGTATTGGCTGACCTAAGTATCATTCGTGACGTTATGGAGAAGACAAGCGAGTTTTTGAAACTCGGTTAAAATGGGTTGCGGGCAAACGGGCTTCGGTTAAATGGGTTGCGGGCAAACGGGCTTCGGTTAAATGGGTTGCGGGCAAAATGAGCCGCAGGTAAAATGCCCCACTGACCTCGTCCTCAGAGCTTATAGCCTACCGTTTTTTTTGATGAGGTGGAAAGCAACAAAATAGACTGAAAACCTAGAAATTGTTGCTGCCGTAGGCGAGACGGAATGCAGAAGGCAACAAAATAGGCTGAAAACTGTGAAATTGTTGCTTCCGCAGGCGAAAATAGGAAGTAGAAGGCAACAAAATAGGCTGAAAACTGTGAAATTGTTGCTTCCGCAGGCGAAAATAGAAAGTAGAAGGCAACAAAATAGGCTGAAAACTGTGAAATTGTTGCTTCCGTAGGCGAAAATAGAAAGTAGAAGGCAACAAAATAGGCTGAAAACTGTGAAATTGTTGCTGCCGTAGGCGAAAATAGAAAGTAGAAGGCAACAAAATAGGCTGAAATCCTAGAAATTGTTGCTTTCATAGGCGAACGAGGAAGAACAAACGGCGGAATCCAAGGTAAACTTCGTTTTCGCCGTACTATCGCAGCGAAATGGGAAAAAAGGACGGGGAAAACAAAGAATTTGATAACTTCCAGTTTGTCGAGATAAAGGAGGTTGAAAGCTTCCGGGTTGTCGTTCTAAATAAATTCAATCAGTTAGAAAAGACCTGGCCACAAGGTGGCCGGGTCTTTTTAGTGACGTCGATTTAGTAACGTCAATTTAGTGACGTCAATTCAGCAGCATCAGTTCAGCGCGTAATACAATCCCTTCAGTGCCATGAGTTCCTCGTGGCTGCCCTGTTCGGCAATGCCCTTGTTGGAGATGTAGAGGATGCGGTCGGCGCTTCTGATGGTGGAGAGGCGATGGGCTACCATGAAGGAGGTCTTGTCCTTCAGAATCTTTGCCAGCGCCTTCTGGATCAAGGCTTCCGTCTCAGTGTCGATGGAGCTTGTTGCCTCGTCCAAAATGACAACGGAAGGGTTCTTCAGGATGATCCTTGCGAAGGAGAGGAGCTGCTTTTCCCCCGCGGAAAGACCGGCGCCGCGCTCTTCCAGCTTGTGCTGATAGCCGTCGTTAAATCTTTGGATAAAGCCGTCCGCGTAGATCATCTTTGCGGCGGCAATGCATTCTTCATCGGTGGCGTCCGGACGGCCATAGCGGATGTTTTCCATGATGGTTCCCTTGAAAATGAAGGGCTCCTGCATGAGCACACCCACTTCTCTTCGAAGGGAATCCAAGGTTACCTTCCGCACGTCCTTGCCGTCAATGCAAACGCTGCCTTCCTTCACGTCATAGAAGCGGGTCAGCATGTTGATGACGGTGGTCTTGCCGGCACCGGTCGGTCCAACCAAGGCAATGGTTTCGCCGGGGCGCACGTGGAGGTCAAAGTGCTCCAGGACGTTCGCGTCCTCGTCGTATGCAAAGGTCACGTCGTTGAAGTCCACCTTTCCCTTTACGTCCTTCAGTACTTCGCAATCTGCTTCATTAGCGATTTCCACGGGGTAATCAATGGTGTCAAATACCTGCTCTAGGTTGGAGCTCACCTGTGCGAGCTGCTGGATCAAAACGGCGATCATGGTGAGAGGGCCGCTGAACTGGGTCATGTAACTGGTGAAGGCAACCACCAGACCGGCATTGACGTTCTGGGATCCGCCAAGGATCAAGGTCAGAGCCACGCCATAGAGGCAAACGGTTCCAAGGTTCCAGAAGGTCTCTACGATGGGAGTGTTGAGCTCGTTGCGCTTGAAGATCCGCAGCCACTGCCTTACGCAGGCGTCATGGATCTCAGCATAGGTCTTTTCGCTGCTCTCGGTGCGGTTGTAGCTTTTCACAATCTTCTCGCCCATGATGGTTTCCACCAAAAATGCGGAACGGTTGGAGTTCTTGGCACGGAGCTTTGCAAACTCTTTCCGGATGAAATAGCGGAGGGTGAAAATGCAGATCATCATGGGGATCACGATCGCAAACACGATTGCCGTGAGCGCAGGGCTAAGGCCCAGCATGAAGAAGGTCACGATGATCAGCTTCACCAGGTAGGACAGAAGATTCAAAACATAGTTGGAAAAGAAGTTCGCCAGGTCGTTTACGTAATCCGTCACGCGCACGACAATTTTGCCATTGGGCTTGGAATCGAAATAATCAAAGGGAAGCTCCTGGAGCTTGTAAAATATGTCTTTCCGGACGTCGCAGATGATTTTGTGACCAACGATGCCCATAATCCGCTGGTGCGCAAAGTTCACGCAGATCTCGAGGAAAGCGATGGTTGCCATGGATGCCACGACAAAGGTCAGGAGCTGGTAATCCTCGGTCTCGACCACATTGTTGATGATCTCCTTTAGAAGGAGCGGGGTGATCATGGCGAGACCAGCAGACACAAGCATCAAAATGCCCACCAGAACAAAGTAGCCGACATAGGGCTTCATGTAACGGAGCACGCGCCCAAACTGGCGTACGTCGAATTTTTTCTTGATGACTTCATCTTGGAAATACGTATTGCGCTTTGCCACGGTTACACACCCCCTTCCGCAATCTTGTCAGCCAAGGCATCGAAGTTTACTGAGCCTTCCTGATTCTTTTGGATGTTATAGATTTTGGCGAAATCGCCATTTAGCTTCATGAGTTCGTCGAAGGTGCCGCGCTCTTCAATGCTTCCGTCCCGCATGAAGAGGATCTCATCACAATCCACGACGGAGGAAAGCCTGTGGGCGGAAATAAGGAGCGTCTTGTCGGGATAGAATTTCTTGATGTCCGCAAGAAGCTTTTTCTCGGTTCCGACGTCGAGGGCGGAAGTGGAGTCATCCAAAACGAGGATCGGCGCGTCGCGAAGCAGCGCTCTTGCAATGGAAACACGCTGTTTCTGGCCGCCGGAGATGCCAAGGCCGCGCTCGCCGACGATAGTTTCGTAACCGTCCATCAGATTTGTGATGAAGCCGTGGGCCTGCGCATGCTCCGCAGCCTTTTGGATCTGCTGTCTCTCGACTTCCGGTTCGGAATATGCGATGTTGGACGTGATGGTGTTGGAGAACAGGAACACGTCCTGGAACACGTAGGAGAACTTCTGGCGCAGGGAATCAAGGTCATATTCCCGGATGTCCGTGCCATTCATGGTGATCCGGCCGGAGCTAACGTCGTGAACTCGGATGAGGGATTCGAGAAGTACGCTCTTTCCGGATCCGGTGCCGCCAACGATGCCGATCTTCTTGCCGGGAGTTACGTCGAGATTGATATGCTTTAGGATTTCCTGCCCCTGGATGGCAAGGGAGGCGTCCTCCACCTTCAGGTGAATCTGTTCGATGGATTTGGCAGACTGTTCACCGCCCACGATCTTGCTCTCACAGTTCATGAATTCCATCATCTTCTTGCCGGATACAAGTTGCTGCTGCATCTGGAAGAAGCTGTTGTTGATCTGGGTTACGTGATTCATGATGCGGAATACGTAATCTGCGCAGGCTACCAGGTAGCCAACCAGCAATTGTCCGTTCATGACCAGTACTGCGGCCACGGCAATGCTTCCCACGTATGCAATCTGGCGGATGATGCTGAAAACCGCTTCGAAGGAAGAGGAAAGCTTGATCTGTTTGATATGGGAGTCCCTCAGACTTATGTTGGCGGTATCGAACTTTCTTTTTTCCAGTTCTTCGTTGGTAAAGGATCTTACCAGACGAACGGCCTCAATGTTTTCCTGCACCGTAAGCGCCATGTTACTGTTGTTGCCCCTGATGGTACGGAAATTCTCGCGGGCCAGCTTTCGGAAGCGCAGAAGCGCAACGGCGAAGAACGGCGTGAGCACTACCGGTATGATCAAAAGGTAGGAATTGATGGAGGCCAGCATGCATACTGCAACGATCAGGACGAAGATGCTGTCGAAGATGTTGGGGATCATTCTGCAGAACAATTCCTTGAACATGATGGTGTCGGAGTTGATGGTGGTAAGGAGTTCACCCGTGTTGTATTCAGACACCGTCTCGGAATCCAGTTCCATCAGCTTGTGGAAGGTTAAAACCCTGAGGTCCGTCTCAAGACCCAGGCCAAGCCTTTGAAGAATATAGTTTTTTACGTAGACGATCACGTCCTTAAAGAGGATCAGGCCCAAAAACCAGACCGCCAGCGTCCAGAACAGCTGCATGCTGTGGACTTCCCCGTATTTTCCGGAGAGCAAAAAGGAGAAGACTCCGCCTTCTTCCGGCGCTTCCTCTTTGATCACGTGGTTGATGAACATGGCCGTGAGCATCGGCAAAAGCAGATCTGCCGTCAATGCCGTAAAGCTGAGAAGCTTTGTCAGGACGTCCAGAGGCAGATACTTCTTCCACTGTTTGAATCCAAATTTGAATACTTCCATATTGCGTTGCACCCTTTCTTCCTAAAGCAGTCACGACTGCATCGTGACTTGTCCGCAAACCGACTCTTTGTTTCTTTGAATAGTTACATACTACTTTTTTCGAATCTTTGCGTCAATAACCTCCGGAAAGTTGATTAACATACTACAAAAAATGGACAAAAAAATACAGTATGCTTGCTGGCCCTTCTTTCATAAGCATTTTGGGCCTTGAATTGACCGCGGACGTTTGTTTTGATATACTTTGGTTATGGGAATATGGAGGAGAGACTTAGATGACGGTTGGTCAAGTGATTGCGCTGGACGTAGGTTGGATCATTGGATTGATTTTAATTTATATCGCGACGGATCTTTTGGATCGAAAGATGAAATTTCTTGATCATTCGGGCTGGAGTGACCTTGGAAGAGGCATCGTGCGTTTGATCTATCTGATCGTGCCGCCAATCGGCTTTGCCGTAGGAGTGTTGGTGAGCGGCATTCTCGGCGCAAAGACGGTGGGAATTGCGGCGGGTGTGATCTTGGCATCTCCGGTGATCTATTATTTGGTAAGACATGGATGCGTTAGGATTCTTTATCCGCCCCAGAGAATGGCTATATATTGCAGGGAGCAGATCGGCGGGTATGACGTCTTTGATGAGAAATATCCGGATAAGGCAAAGCGTTCCGCGCAACCAAACGCCGTAGCGCAGGATTACGTTTGGAAGCAGATTTATGAGATGCAAAAAAAGCTTGGACTGTTTTACCGGTGGGGAACGAGGGCAGGGAAAGAAGCTTACGTAAGTGCGATCTTGGAGAAAAACAAACAAGAATTGCCACAGATCAAAAGCTGGGAATATCATGCAGTTTTGCAAGGACTGTATCAGGCGACGACAAATGCCATTTTGCAATTTGACGTCGGCGAAAACATGATCATTTGGCTGCATTGGAAAAAAGACTCCTTCACCCCGGGGGAACTGACGGAGGAAGACCGAAGAAAATATTTTTGTGCGGAAAAATTCCGGAACGTTACCATGACGGGAAGACTGATCTATCTTTTTGAATGCATCGAGAGGTATCTTGTTTCCAAATACCCGGACCGTGACTGGACGATCGTTGCCAGGAGGCTTTGGAACAGGACGAAGGAAAAGGGGCAGTGGAGTGAGGGAATGCCTGGCGATTCCTACCGCGAGATCGTTCCGGAACGGATCATGCGCTTTATGAAGTACCAATACGGATATGACAGGATCAATTCCATGGTGTTTCAAGGGAAGCTTTCCGAGGAGGTTTTCACCGAGGTCAGAAAGCTGTATGATGGGATCTTCTTTGGAGAAGTGGAAGAAGAGATCAATCAGATCATGAAAATTCCTGAGCAATGCATGTATCAGTGTGATCTTCGGGATTACAGATTCGAGTATTGCGACCAGGTTACCATCGAATCCATCGTAAGCGCGGAGTCTATCTTGGAAAAGAACGGCATTCCGCTGCCGGAGTTTTCAAGTATTCAGGAGTTTTCTTTTGAAAGGAGCGGAAAAAAGGAAGAAAACAGGGAAAAAGCGTTTGGATTTGGCGTGGACGCTACGCGGCTTTCCATTATATTAAAGGATTAAATTCCACGGTGCCGTCCTCGATGCGGTAGATGGCACCGACGACTTGGAGGCCTTCTTCCTCGTCTTTTTGGATTTCCAGACTGGATTCGATCATGCGTACGCTTTGCGCTACGTTGAGGACGGCTGCCTTGTAGTCGTCCTTTTCTTTTCCGATGGCCTGCTTGATCTCGTCAGTGATGTATTTGATAAAGCCGCTGGGATCATGATCAATGGCGGCGTGAACGGCGCCGCACTGGGTGTGGCCGAGGACGACCACAAGCTTCGTTCCAAGGTGGCCTGCCGCATATTCAATGCTGCCAAGCTGATGATCATCGATCACGTTGCCCGCAACGCGGATGGTAAAGAGGTCGCCGATGGCAGCGTGGAAAATCCTCTCCGGGATCACGCGGGAATCCGAGCATGAGATGATGATCGCGTAAGGCTCCTGCCCGTTTTTCGCAAAATGCTCCAACACTTTGGAAGAGACGTCCGACTGAAACGTGTCCGTCGATACGTATAATGCATTCCCTTCTTTTAATTTCTTGATCGCCTCGTTTGCAGATATCATGATCATCCCTCACGTTCTTCTTTTTATTTTCTTGGGCCCAAGGAAACCGCCTTTTTTCTATTGTACTACAAATCGTGCGGGATTTTCCATAGATTTCTATTCGTTATTGCACGATAAAAGCACGTAATGTGTGACAATTCTCTCTTTTTGCAATTTCGGACACATGGTATTCTAAAATTGGAAAGTGGCACTTGTCATGGGGAGGAGGGAATGGTATGTGGTTGTACGGTATCGGCATAATTGTCTGCTTGGCTTCTGTATGGTTCCTGTTTTCGCAAAGTCAATTCAAAGAAAAATGCGTTGAAGAAGCGGATGCCGTTTTAGTGTTTTTTGAGGAAAAGGTTGACATTGATCCAATGACAAAGAGAGGGACCATCTTATATTTTCCTGTTTATCAATATACGGTCAACGGGATGATTTATCATGCAAAGGCGCAGGATTTCCTTCGGAATAGTCCGACGACGCAGCTAAATACGCATTGTTTGGTGAAATATAATCCGAAAAAACCAGAAGAATGCCTGATTCATAACAGGAAAGCACAAAAGATGGCTACTTTCCAAGAGGAATCTTTTGTGCCGAATAAACAATTTGGCAGATGGTGATGCAACGTGGCAGGAAAATTTTACAGCCTTTTCATGAATGCTTAAGAAAGCCTACTTTACAAGAAAGTAGGCTTTTGTTAGAATTAAAGGCGTGAACTTTGGGGGATTGGGAGAAAACGGGCACGTCTGCCGCGAAGGGAAAGGTTTGGAGAAACGAATGGCAAACAAGAATGATGACGAGATGAAGATCTACGATTTTAGGGAAGACATAGAAAAAAAGGACGAAAAGAAGGAAGGTTTCGCTGGAAATAATGAGGGGGACGCAGGGAAGGAGCTTGGCGCGCAGCGTGCTGAGAACTCTGAGGAAGGCGGGTCCGGGGATGACTTGAAGGAACTGGCCGGAAAGGCTTCGGACGGTCACGGGGACGCATCAGCAACCTCCCGCGCAGGCAAGGGTGAGAACGAGGATTATGAGGACGTGTGCTTTATCTGCCGCAGACCCGAGAGCAAGGCGGGACGCATGTTTAAGCTCCCGAACCACATTTGCGTGTGCGATGACTGTATGCATAAAACAATGGATACCGTGAGCCAGTATGATTATCAGGGCATGCTCAATTACCCTGGAAATCCCCAGGGAAATGACCAGGGACAAGGGTTCCCGCACGGATTTCCGAAGATCAGCTTCGTGAATCTGGCGGATCTGCAGGGGGACGGGGGAATTCCCAATAAGCAGAAGCTGAAGAAAAAGAAGGCGAGCCAGGCTCCGGCCATCGACATTAAGAACATTCCGGCGCCTCACAAGATCAAGGCAAGCCTGGACGAGTACGTCGTGGGCCAGGAACATGCCAAGAAAGTGATCTCCGTGGCGGTTTACAATCATTATAAGCGCGTGGCGACGAACACCATGGACGAGATCGAGATCGAAAAGTCCAACATGCTGATGATCGGACCCACCGGTTGCGGAAAGACATATCTGGTGAGGACGCTGGCGAAGCTCCTCGACGTGCCGCTGGCCATCGCGGACGCCACGTCCCTGACGGAGGCGGGCTACATCGGCGACGACATTGAGAGCGTTGTGAGCAAGCTCCTTGCGGCAGCCGACAATGACGTGGAGAAGGCCGAGCGCGGCATTATCTTTATCGATGAGATTGACAAGATCGCGAAGAAGAAGGAGACCAGAAGCCGTGACGTCTCCGGTGAGAGCGTTCAGCAGGGCATGCTGAAGCTCCTGGAGGGCGCGGAGGTTGAAGTGCCCGTCGGTGCAAACAGCAAGAATGCCATGGTACCGCTTGCGACCGTGAATACGCGCAACATTCTCTTTATCTGCGGCGGCGCGTTCCCCGATCTGGACGGGATCATCAAGGAGAGATTGACGAAGACCGCATCCATTGGTTTTGGCGCGGATCTGAAGGATAAATATGACAATGACAAGAATCTTTTGTCGAAGGTGACGGTGGAGGATCTCCGGAATTTCGGCATGATCCCGGAATTTCTGGGAAGACTGCCGGTGATCTATTCCCTCGAGAGCCTGACGAAGGACATGTTGGTGAAGATCTTAAAGGAGCCGAAGAACGCGATCCTGAAGCAGTATCAGAAGCTCTTGGAGCTGGACGAGGTGAGGCTGGAATTCACCGACGGAGCACTGGAGGCCATCGCGGAGAAGGCCATGCAGCGGGATACGGGGGCACGCGCGCTGCGTTCCATTATCGAGGATTTCATGCTGGACATCATGTACGAGATCCCGAAGGACGACAATATTGGAACCGTGACGATCACCAGGGAGTATATCGAAGGAACGGGTGGGCCCGTGATTGAGATCCGCGGCGGAGGAAGCCCTGAGTAAGAAGGAGGGGACGAGTATGTTTTCGACGGATCTGCAGGCTGTTGTTGGCAGTCATGAAACCATAGTATGGCAGGGAAAGCCAGACAAGAAATGTTTTATTCTTGAGAGTATATTTAATCCATTGTTGCCGTTTGCGCTTCTTTGGGCGGCTATTGATCTCGGCATTATTGGCGGGGGCATTTTTGCATCAGGGGGATTTAGACAAATGGGAGCCTTCGGTTTTGCGCTGATTCCCTTTTTCTTGATACACATGATGCCTGTTTGGCTGTATTTGGGCGGAGGGTTGCTTGCCTTCCGCAAGTACCGGAACACGGAATATATCGTGACGAACCTTGGCGTGTATATTTCTGGCGGCGCATTCTCCTATTCCTATGAGATGAAGCCCTTTGCAGAGCTTTCTCACATTGCCCTTCATCGCGGCATCTTTGATCAGTGGCTTGGCGTGGGTGACGTGGAGCTTTCCACTTCACAGATGGATTTCAGCTACAACAGGAACCGTAATGGCGCTAATCTTCATAAGTTTTCCATTTGTGACATCCCGGATTATCAGAGGGTATACAAGATGATAAAAGACATGCAGACAGATATTTATTCTGATACCATGTACCCCAATGACCTGCGTCCGGCGGAGAATCACGGTTATCAGACGAGATATACGAAGAGCGACGATTACCGGAACGATTATAGGAATTGACCCAATCCGTGAAGCGGTTGGTTTTAGGCACGAAGTGACAGGGAAACGTGACAGTTGGCACGTCCCCTGTCTTTTTTTTATTTTGGTATTGACATTTCTGGAAGACGTGGTAATATAAACATATGAACAATGGTTCATATGAAAAGCAAAAAGAGCAAGTCTCTTGACAAGAATAGAGAATGGAGGAAGGATTTATGAAGAAGACTTACAAGATTGAAGTGGATTGCGCGAACTGTGCATTAAAGATGGAGGAAGCCACGAAGACGGTGGATGGCGTTGCGGATGCAACCGTGAGCTTCATGACACAGAAGATGAAGGTGGAATTTGCGGAAGGCGCAGACGAAAAGGCCGTGATGGAAAAGGTGGTAAAAGCCTGCAAAAAGGTTGAGGATGATTGTGAGATTTTCCTATAGAGACGACGGCTGACGAAGTCAGACGGATTTATGAGTGAAGAGGAAAGGAAACGGGAGCATCGGCATGACGAAGAAGCAAAAAAAAGTATTATATAGAATCATAATAGCGAGTATTCTGCTTATCGTGCTGCATTTTTTGCCGGTCTCCGGGATGCTGGCCTTTGGACTGTATCTGATCCCGTACTTTGTGATCGGCTATGACATTTTGAGAAAGGCCATCCTTGGCATTATCCGAGGGCAGGTCTTCGACGAGAACTTCCTGATGGCGGTGGCGACGGTGGGCGCGATGGCGCTTGGCGTCTATGAGGAGCTGACCGGCGGCGAGGGCGAGTTCGCGGAAGGCGTCGCGGTTATGCTGTTCTATCAGATCGGAGAACTGTTCCAGGCAGTGGCAGTCGGCAAGAGCCGCAGGAACATCACGGCGCTGATGGACATTCGTCCCGATTATGCGAATATTGAGGGCGAGGACGGAAAACTTGAGCAGGTGGATCCCGACGACGTGGAAATTGGCACGGTCATCGTGGTGCAGCCCGGTGAGAAGGTGCCCATTGACGGCATCGTGACGTTTGGAAGCTCCACGCTGAACACCAGTGCCCTGACTGGGGAGAGCGTTCCGAGGAGCGTGAAGGAAGGCGAGGAGATCATCAGCGGATGCATCAATCTGTCCGGCCTTTTGAAGATTCAGACGACGAAGGAATTTGGGGAATCCACGGTTTCAAAGATTTTGGATCTCGTGGAAAACTCCAGCATGAAAAAATCCAGGTCAGAGAACTTTATCAGCAAGTTTGCAAAGATTTACACGCCGGCGGTCTGCATTGGCGCGCTGGTACTGGCAATTTTGCCGCCCGTGATCCTGCTCCTTTTGGGAAAACCGGCGCAATTCCCGACCTGGATCATCAGGGCACTTACGTTTCTTGTCATCAGCTGTCCCTGCGCACTGGTCATTTCCATTCCGCTTAGCTTTTTCGGAGGAATTGGCGGAGCAAGCGCGAGCGGCATCTTGGTGAAGGGATCGAATTATCTCGAGGCCATGGCGCAGGCGCGGTACGTGGTGTTTGATAAGACGGGAACGCTGACGCGCGGCACGTTCGAGGTGACGGAAATCTGTCCTTCCAAGGAACTATTGGAAAGCTGCGGGCAGGAAGTGGAAAAAGCACGCAGGGAAATACTGGAATATGCGGCCTATGCAGAGAGCTATTCCACGCATCCCATCAGCAAGAGTCTGAAGGAGGCTTATGCCAAGACCATCGCGGAGGACGAGGCGGTTGATGCAGGCAAGGCGGACCCGGAATGGAAAGCGATTGCTAACGGCAAGGCGGACTTGGAGCGGAAAACGAATGTCGCAGGCAAGGCGGATCCGAATGGTAAGACGCCAGACGCCGGGAAGGACTGGCAGGAGGCCATGGAGACGGGGAACGTGCTTCAGGCCGGCAGGGTGACGGATGCGAAGGAGATCAGCGGTCACGGCGTGAGCGCGGTGGTGGACGGAAAGAGCGTGAGCGTTGGAAATGCCAAACTGATGAAGAGTTTGGGCCTTGCGTATGAGGAAGCAAAGGGCGTTGGCACGGTGGTTTATGTTGCCGTGGACGGCGTATATGCCGGGTACGTTCTGATCGCTGACGTGATCAAGGATCACGCGAAAGAAGCGCTTGCGGACCTGAAGGCAGCAGGCATAAAGAAGACGATCATGCTCACGGGTGACAACAAGGCCGTGGCGGAGCACGTGGCGAAGGAGCTTGGGATTGATGAGGTGAAAAGTGAGCTTCTTCCCGCGGATAAGGTGGCGGCGGTGGAAGAATTGCTTGCCGCAAAGGGTGAGAAAGAGAATTTGGCATTTGTAGGCGACGGGATCAATGACGCCCCCGTGCTTTCCCGCGCGGACGTTGGCATCGCCATGGGCGCCCTTGGATCGGATGCGGCCATTGAGGCGGCAGACATTGTCCTCATGGACGATAATCCCGCAAAGATCGCGCTGACCATGAAGATCGCGCGCAAGTGCCTGCGGATCGTATATGAAAACATCACGTTCGCCCTGGCGGTGAAAGGGCTTTGCCTGATCCTCGGCGCAGTTGGCATCGCAAACATGTGGATGGCTATTTTCGCGGACGTGGGAGTGATGGTGCTGGCCGTGCTGAACGCCATCCGCTGCCTGAAAGTCACGGATTGACAAGAGACGGTTTAGGTCACGGGGACGCGTCTGCTGACATGTTTACAAATCTGAAAAACTCGGGGCCGAGGCTTGATAGTGTCCCTCAGGCACGCTCGCGCTATGAGTGCAGCGTATCGGTACTAAGGTGCCACGAATGGATCTGTCATAAATGACTGCTCCATTCGTATACGCCACCTAAGTACCGACGCTTGGCACACATGCCTGAGGGATACTATTCAAGCCATCCCCTCGAGTATGTTGGAAGTGTAGTTTGTAAATGTGTCAGCAGACATGTCCCCGTGACCCAAAATCTGATTCTCCAAAAATGAGAAAACGCCGTAAAATGGCAACTCTATGGATCATAGATTGCATTTTGCGGTGTTTTTTTGTAGGATAAACGTAAGCTCAGGGGGAGCGTCACGGACGGGATCTCCCGTGAGGGCACTCTGACTGCAGAAAGAGAGGAAGGAGCCGGGCACGTACGGCTGAAGGCTCCAAAGGAAAAATGGACGCGAAGCAATTTGGATCATTTTTGGCTAAGCAAAGAAAAGAGAAGGGATATACCCAGAAGGAACTCGCGGAGCACCTGGGCGTCACGGACAAGGCGATCAGCAGGTGGGAAAACGGGCACGGTTATCCTGACATAGAATCCCTGGAGCCGCTGGCGAAGGAGCTTGGCGTGAGCCTTATGGAACTCTTGCACGGAGAGGTGGCTGCGGATGAGGCGATTGTCAATACTCTTGAGATCACTATGGAAAACAGACAAAGAGAGCGGAAGCGGACGGTAATCCTTTATGCCGTCACAATGTCATTTTTCGTGCTCTTTTCCATTCTGAAGAATATTCCGTTTGCCGGCACCATTGCCATGGGAATCGCCGCTTTGTACGGCGTTTCGGGGCTCGCCTTGACCTTGCGGGGGCGTGGGCAAACGGAAAATGGGGCCTTTCTTAGGAGGACCAACGTCTTTTACGGCGTTTTGCTCCTTATGGTGGCAATAGGAATCCTTTTTTTGCTTTTGGGAACTTCGATCCAAGTTGCAACGTCCTGACGAATTGCCGGCTGAAAGCGCCGGGCTGCAGAAGGGAGTTTGCAACAATTGAAGAATCTTAGAAAATGGAACGTGATTTGTTACTATTTGGCGTACGTTATCATGCACGTACTCTTTTCAAAAGTGCTGAGTCACTTGCTCAAGGTGCCGTCGGCAGTCGGCGCAACGATGCAATTGACGTCCTATGCGGTACTTGGACTCTGGGGAATCTGGATGTTTCGCAGGGAACTGGCGGAGGGACTGAAGCTATGGCGGGATCACTTTTTGAAATCCATGCTCTGGCTTGTGGGCGGATACGTTTTGGACATGGTGCTCATGACGGTCTTTTCCATGCCGCTGGCATATGGATTCCCGGACTATGAGGGCCTTAATGAAAACAGCGTGGCTGGTTTAGTGGGAAAGTATCCCGGCGTGATTTTGCTTTTGGCGCTGGGAATCCTGGGTCCCGTCACGGAGGAGACGATTTTCCGCCTGTTTCCCGTCATCAGGGGAAAGGGGAAGCTTCCGGCGGCTCTTGCCATCTGCGTGCCCGCCGCATGCTTCATGATGATTCACGTGCATGCCTTGACGGCAGCAGAATTGTTTTATAATCTGCCGCACTTTGCGACGGGACTGGTCTATGGCTTTGTCCTGCAGAAGAGCCGCAATGCGACCATACCTGTCCTGCTCCACGTGTTGAATAACGGCGTCGCCATTCTGGCGATGTTGCTTCGATAGAAAACGTGTCAGTAGACATGTCCCCGTGGCACGTATGCGTTGACGTCGGAGCCGCCGACCGTAAGGTGCTTGGGAGCGGTTGGCATTTTTTCCGCATGTTCCTTGCGGTATCGCCCCGGTGAGATGCCAAGGAACTTCCGGAATTGGCGGCAAAAGTGTTCTACGTTGTTATAGCCGCAGTCTTCCGCAATTTCCTGTACGGATTTTGCGGTGGAGATGAGCTGATCCTGGGCGCGCTTGAGGCGCTGGAGGATCACGTCCTCCATGCAGGAGGAACCAAAAGTAGACTTATAGATGGATTGTAGATATCCGGAGCTTAAATGGAGCTCCTGCGCCATGGCGTCAACGCTCCAGGAAAGCTCCGGATTATTGTATATGCGCTTTCTGAGATCCAGCATTTCCTGGGCGTGAGGATTGGTGATGGGGCGGGAGCAGCTTTCCGCAAGCTTAAGCAGTAGGGCTTTGAGCAGGTGGGAAATGACTTCGCTGCCGTCAGAATTACTCAGGGTGGATTCCCAAGTCATGAGCTTAAACAGGTCATGACAGTATTGGGCGTCCCCGACCTGGAAGGGCTGGTTTTTTAATGGCAGCTGGTCAGCGAAGGCTTCGTCACAGCGGAAGCGGATCCAGTCATTTACGTAAGTTTCTTCGCAGGCTTTATAGAGAACGAAGGAACCTGGAGTATAGAGAATGGCCGTGCCTGCGGGAAAACGGCGGAATTCACCGACAGGCGGGGGCTCCGGCGCAAATCTCCGAATTTCTCCCAGAGCGTGGGGCCCGGGAATGCGTCTAAAGTCTCCCATAAACGGTGGCATGGGGGGCAACGGCCGCACGTTTTCAGCCGGAGTTTCCTTTTCCGAGGGCAGATAAAACTCCGCCGGAGTGGCCGTCAGCAATAGAAGATAAGATTCATGGCCTTTGGGAAGGCCGTATATGAAACTGGCGGGATGCGTTCCGTCGTAACCGATAAAATCAATTGCCAACATTGTTCCGTTTCCTCCGTTTCTTTTTCAGATTTTTTGAATAAATGCGGATTTTTTTGAACTTTGATCATTTTGTTGATATTTTCTCAATGTGAGGATAGATCAATTTTTTAAAAGTATAAATCATTGGAAAAAAAGCGTCAAGAAGGTACACTAAGAAATACGATGAGAAAATAGGCAAACCAACTATATTTGTGTAAAGGGAGGAAACATTATGAAAAAGCTTGGTTTGAATCCATATCTGCCTTCATGGGAGTATATTCCCGACGGAGAGCCCTACGTATTTAATGGGAGGGTTTACGTCTATGGTTCCCATGACAAGTACAACGGACACGTATTTTGCCTTGGAGACTACGTAACCTGGTCAGCCCCCGTGGATGACCTTGGCAACTGGAGATATGAGGGCGTGATCTACGAGAAGACGCAGGATCCGCTGAACAAAGAGGGCAAGATGTGCCTGTATGCGCCTGACATGACCATTGGTCCCGACGGCAGATATTATCTTTACTATGCATTGGACAAGGTGCCCATCATTTCCGTGGCGGTTTGTGACAGCCCTGCCGGAAAATTTGAATTTTATGGCTACGTACATTATGCAGATGGCACGAAGCTTGGCGAGAGGGCAGGGGACGAGCCTCAGTTCGATCCCGGCGTGATCACGGAGGACGGCAAGACGTATCTCTATACCGGCTTCTGCGGACGCGGCGACAAGTCCAGAACCGGTTCGAGACTGCAGGTTCTGGCAGAGGACATGCTGACCATCATCGAGGAGCCGAAGACCGTGGTTCCCGGCGTGGAATATCAGGCAGGCACCGGCTTTGAGGGACATGCCTTCTTCGAGGCATCCTCCATCCGCAAGGTGGGTGAAAAGTATTATTTCATCTATTCCTCCACCCCAATGCACGAGCTCTGCTACGCAACGGCTGACGATCCGAGAGGACCCTTCACCTACGGCGGCGTGATCGTTTCCAACTGTGACATAGGCATTTCCAAGGACAAGCCCGCAGACCTTCCCGTGGCTTACGGCGGAAACAATCACGGCAGCATCATTGAGATCAATGGCCAGTGGTACATTTTCTATCATCGCCAGACCAATGGTCACTGGTACAGCCGTCAGGTATGCGCCGAGAAGATCGAGATCCTTCCGGACGGAACGATCCCTCAGGTGGAACTGACGAGCTGCGGCCTGAATGACGGCCCGCTTCCCGGAAAGGGAACCTACGGCGGTTATCTTGCATGTAACCTCTTTACCGACAAGCCCATGCCTTACGTGGGCGGAGACGCGTTCCCGAAGATCATGCAGGACGGAAAGGATGGCGACGAGGAGCCGGGTTACGTTGGTAACATGAAGAATAGCGCGACCGCAGGCTTTAAGTATTTTGATTTCAAGGGCGTAAAGGCCATCACCATTACGACCAGAGGTTATGCGAACGGTGAATTTGAGGTGCGCACCAGCCGCGAGGGCGAAGTGCTCGCAAAGATCAAGGTAGAATATACCAACGTTTGGGAGGATTACCGCAGTGAGATCAACATTCCCGACGGCGTGGGCGCGATCTATCTGACTTATAAGGGCGGCGGCGTTGCAAGTCTGCTTCAGTTCACGCTGGAATAAGCAGGCGGCGGGAAAGCGAGAATTAGCGTGAAGTACAAGAAATGGAAAAGAATTCTATTGGCAACGGGAGCGTCGCTGGCGCTCCTGGCCATGGCCGGATGCACGGGAACGAGCGGCGGTGACAAGGCTTCTTCGGGCAGTGAGACGACGGAGAGCAAGCCGGAAGCTACGGAAAGCAGTTCCGTGCAGGAAGGCGGCGACAAGACGGATCAGGAGGTAGAAAGTATGGATTATGCGGAAATCTTTAAGGGCATGAAGCTGGTAAAGAGCTACAAAGGACTTCAGAATAATAATCCCATCATTGAGCAGCACTATGGCGCAGACCCCTTTGCGCTGGTTTATGACGATACTGTCTATTTTTACATGACTGCTGACGCGTATGAGTATGACGCGGCAGGAGAGATCAAGGAAAACACCTACGGAAAGATCCGCAGCCTTTACGTGGTATCCACGAAGGACATGATCAATTTTACGGATCACGGCGAGATCACCATTGCCGGCGAGGGCGGCGCCACCAAGTGGGCGCACAATTCCTGGGCTCCCGCGGCTGCATGGAAGGAGATCGACGGCAAGCCGAAGTTCTTCCTTTACTTTGCGGATAACGGCGGCGGCATCGGCGTGGTAACTTCTGACAGTCCTGTCGGTCCTTTCGTGGATGAGCTGGGACACGGCCTGATCCGCAGGGACATGGAGAACTGTGGCAACGTGGAATGGCTCTTTGACCCGGCAGTATTTGTGGATGACGACGGCAAGGCTTACATTTACTTTGGCGGCGGCGTTCCGAAGGGACAGGCTGCACATCCCATGACGGCAAGATGCGCACAGCTCGGCGACGACATGATGAGCCTCGTGGACGTGCCGAAGGTGATCGACGCGCCTTATCTCTTCGAGGATTCCGGCATTCATAAATATGGCGATACCTATTATTACACTTATTGCAGCAACTTTAGCGTGGACAAGGCCGGCACCGACGAGTACGGCATGGAGAACGGCGAAATCTGCGTCATGGAGAGCAAGAATCCCTTAGGACCCTTCACCTTCAAGGAGAGGATCCTCCGCAATCCCGGATATTACTGGGGCGTGGGCGGAAACAACCATCACGCGATCTTCCAGTTCAAGGATCAGTGGTACATTACGTATCACACCCGCATGCTGGAGACGGAGCAGAAGATCCAGAAGGGTTACCGCTCCACCAGCATCGATGAGTTTACCATGGGTGAGGACGGCACCATCGGCGACGTGCGCATGACGAAGAATGGCAGAAAACAGGTTGGACGTCTGAATCCTTACGAGACCATCAATGGCGCAACCTTCGCGGTAATGGGCGGCGTTGACACGGCTCCCGCGGATGAGGTGAGCAAGAAATACGGATGTGGCAACCTTCTGCTGACGGCCATCGACAGCGGCGATTTCGTAAAGCTACAGGGCGCAGATTTTGGCGACAAGGGCGCAACCGTCGTCAAGGCTACCGTAAAGACGAATGGCAAGGACGGCGTGATCCGCGTGACTGCAAAGTCTGACGCGAAGGAGATCACGGCATATCTTCCCGTGAAGGCGGACGGCGCTGAGTCGACCGTTTGCGAGGCAAAGTTTGACGAGGCAGTTACCGGCATTTGCGATATTTTCATCACCTTCAGCGGCGAAGGATATGAAGTGAAGGATTGGATTTTCGAATAAGCTTGGCTAGACTTGCATAAGGGGGACAAACAAATGCAGATTAGAGTGAAGGCCGGGGACAAGGCGAGCTTCCACAATCAGGTGGATTACTGCATCGGAACCGGCAGAATGGGGCTTGCGCTCCACAAGGAATACCATGATCAGTTGAAGCTGTGTCAGGACTACATTGGATTCCAACACATCCGCGGCCATGGCCTGTTCTGTGACGACATTGGCATTTACCAGCAGCACAGGGAAAATCCCTGGGATCCCAACAGCCCTTACGAGGTGGAGTATAATTTCACCTATCTTGACAGGGTGATGGACGACTATCGCTCCATGGGCTTAAAGCCTTTCCTGGAGCTTGGCTTCATGCCGTACAAGATGGCGAGCGGCACGCAGACGATCTTTTACTGGAAGGGCAATACGACGCCTCCGAAGGATTATGAGGACTGGAAGAACATGGTGCAGGCGCTGCTCCGTCACTTGATCGACAGATACGGCGAGGACGCTTACACGTTCCCCATCGAGGTTTGGAATGAGCCCAATTTGCCCGGCTTTTGGTTTAAGGCGGACATGGATGAGTATTTCAAGCTCTTCCGCGAGAGTTTTTATGCCATCAAGGAAGTATCCGAGCGCTTCCGCGTGGGCGGCCCTGCAGTATGCGGCGGCACCGACGAGAAGTGGATCAGTGCCTTTATGGAGTTCTGTCACGTGAACAAGATTCCCGTGGATTTCGTGACGAGACATCATTACACCACGGAGCTTCCCGAGAGGGACGGTCACTACGGCTATGCAGAGCTGATGAACGAGGAAGATGGCTTTGCAAACCTGAAGACCACCCGCGACATTATCGACAAGTACGATGAATACAGGGGAATGGAGATTCATATCACGGAGTACAACACCTCCTACATCCCAAACTGCCCGCTGCATGACACGAACCAGAATGCGGCATACATTGCAAAGCAGCTGTCCAGACTGGGCGACGGCAATGAGTCTTATTCCTACTGGACGTTTGGCGACGTGTTTGAGGAGCAGGGCATTCCCTTCACGCCGTTCCACGGCGGCTTTGGCCTTGTGGCAAACGGATGCATCCCCAAGCCTACCTTCTGGACCTTTGTGTTCTTCAAGAACCTGAAGCGCGGAGAGGGTGAGTGCGTATTCAAAAATGACAATGCCGTCATCATGAAGATGAAGGACGGTTCCTTCCGCGGCGTGGTTTGGAATGATACGAAGAAGCGCGCAGGAAAGAACTTTACCATGGATCTTTCCCTGGAGACGAAGGCGGGAGAATATTGCATTCTCACCAAGCGCGTGGACGAGGACACCTGTAATCCCTTAAAGCTGTGGCATGACCTTGGAGAGCCGGCGCTTCCGGATGCGGCGACGACGGAGCTCATCAAGACGGCTGCGCAGCCTTTTGTCAGAAGCTTTAGAAGAAAGACAAGCGAAAGCGACAAATGTGTCACGAATTCCACCCTGGAATTCTCCATTGACCTTCCGGAGAACGCAGTGGTGTATTTTGAGGCGACGAACGCTCCCGTGAAGTCGGATCGCGGCTATCGTTACGATCACGTGACCCAGCAGGGAAGCATTAATCCGCTGACGAAGATGGATTATCCCGATCCTGACGTGATCCGCGTGGACGATACCTATTACATGGTGAGCACCACGATGTATTACATGCCTGGCTGCGAGATCCTCAGATCCTACGACTTGGTGAACTGGGAGCATGCGGCATACGTATATGACAGACTGGATTCCACGCCCGGCCAGCGCTTAGAGGGCGAGGAGAACATTTACGGTCAGGGAATGTGGGCAGCGTCTATCCGCTACCATGAAGGCACCTTCTATGTGATCTTTGTGGCGAACGACACCCACAAGACCTATCTCTACAAGTCAAAGACCATCGAAGGTCCTTGGGAGAAGAGTGAGATCCAGGGCTTCTTCCACGACAACTCCCTGCTCTTTGACGATGACGGACGAGTGTTCATCGTTTCCGGTAACCGTCAGATCCACTTGACGGAGTTGAATCCTGACCTCAGCGGACCGAAGGAGGGTGGCCTTGACAAGGTGATCCTGGTGGACCGCGACGATGCGTACCTTGGTTATGAAGGCGCGCACATGTATAAGATCAACGGCAAGTATTATATCTTCTTCATCCACATGCCCAGGGAGACCGGGCGCCGCACGGAAGCCTGCTTTATGGCGGATTCCATTGACGGTGAGTGGACTGGCGGCGACGTGATGGGGGATGACCGCGGCTACTGCGGCAGCGGATGTGCCCAGGGTGGAATTGTTGACACTCCTGACGGAAAATGGTATTCCATCGTCTTCCAGGACAGCGGCGCCGTTGGCAGGCTGCCAATCTTGATCCCCGTGAGATGGAATGAAGAGACGGGCATGCCGGAGTTTGGCTTCCACGGAAAGGCTCCCTTGATCTTTAAGACGCCTGCCCCGAAGGCCGGTTACGTTTATGAGCAGCTGGTGGGAAGCGATAATTTCAAGGATAACGCTGCCTGCGCGGCAGATGACAAGGAATATGCAAGAAAGCATGCAAGCTTTGGCTTTAAGAGCCGCTGGCAGTTCAACCACGAGCCTGACCTGGCACTGGTTAAGAAGGACGAGGCGCAGGGTATCGTTACGGTCACGACGGATAAGCTTTGCAAGAACGTGGTACAGGCGAAGAACGTGCTGACCCAGAGAACCACGTATCCCGGAAGCGCGGCAGAGGTTCTGGTGGACGGCTCCGCGCTGAAGGAAGGCGACTACGCAGGAATCTGCCTGATGGAGAGCGCGTATGCGTTTGTGGCGCTGACCAGGAGAAATGGCGAGCTTTGGATCGTGATGAAGAACCGCAAGGCGCCGGAAGGCATGTGGGGCGAGCGTCATGACCAGGAGCCCGGCGATGAGTGGGCATCCGTGAAGGTGACGCCTTCCATGCTGGTTGCGTACGGCGAGGGCGCTTCCGCAGACGGCGCTCGCGGCGAAGCGGCTGCTTCTGAAGATGGTAAGGCAGGCACGGCATCTGTTGCTGGAGACGACACGGCGACTTCTGGCGGAGATGGCGAGGCGAAGGGTGAGTGGGTAAGACTTCGCGTGGAGACGGATTTCGCTTACATGAAGGATGAAGCCCAGCTTTATTTCGCGGATGGCGAGAAGAGAACGGTCATTGGGCCTGTTTCCAAGCTTCGCTTTAAGCTGGATCATTTCACGGGCGTTCGCTTTGGGCTCTTTGTGTATGCCACGGAGCAAGTTGGCGGCAGCGCAAGCTTTGCAGATTTTGTATATCAGACAAAGGTAGACGGAGCTTGGGAGAAGTGCTAACCCTGACAGCAACTTTGGAAAAAGAAGTGACCTTGGCAAAGGCTTAATTGCGGCAAAAGCATAGGGAGGCCTTGAAACGATATGTTTCAGGGCTTTCCTTTTGAATGTTTTAGCGTCTTGCATTTTGCGGGAAGGGATGTTAAGTTTGAGGCGGGGGACAAAAACGGAAGAATTTGAGAGAATTGTTGCCGGCTAGCCGAGGGAAAGGGCCAGCGGGGGACAAAAACGGAAGAATTTGAGAGAATTGTTGCCGGCTAGCCGAGGGAAAGAGCCAGCCGGGGACAAAAACGGAAGAATCTGTGAAAATTGTTGCTGTTTAGACGCGGGAAAACATGGATATCGGAAAGAGGGAAAACATAAGAAATCGATGTCTGGTGCGGGGTAGCGCGGGTAAGGGATGGAAAGGAGTCGGGATGAGAGAGTTGTGGTATCGCCAGCCGGCGAAGGTTTGGGAGGAAGCATTGCCACTGGGGAATGGGCGACTGGGCGCCATGGTCTTTGGAAACGTTGAGGCGGAACGGCTTCAAGTGAATGAGGAGAGCGTGTGGTACGGCGGAAAGAAGGATCGCGTGAACCCGGATGCGAAGGAATGGCTTCCTGAGGTGCGGCGGCTGATCCGGGAGGGGCATATCAGCGCGGCGCAGGAACTGATGGGAACGGTGCTCACGGGATGTCCCGCCAGTGAAAACCCTTATCAGACGCTGGGCGACGTCAAACTATATTTCAAACATGAGGGCGTGAAAAAGGAGGACGCGGAGTCCCCTGACGTGGCGCCGCCATCCCTGTCTACGGAGGACGTGCATTATCGCAGAAGTCTATCCCTTGACGAGGGGATCTGCCGCACGCACTATGAGATCGGCGGAGTGAAATATGACCGCGAGTGCTTTATTTCCAAGCCTGCGGATTGCATGATCCTGCGGTTTTCGGCTTCGGAAGCGGGGAAGATTTCCTTTACTCTTAAGCAGGAGCGCGGACACTTCTTCAAGGGCGTAAAGAAGACGTACGGCGTAGAAGTAGAGCAGGGTAAGGCGGATGCGGTGAAAGCCGTTGTCATTCTGGCCAACGGCGTTGTTCTCTACGGGCGGCCTGGTGAGGATGGTCATGCCTTTGTGATGATGACAAAATGTCAAGTAAAGGGCGGCACGAGAAAGGTTCTGGGAGAGAGCCTGATCGTGGAAGGCGCGGACGAGGCAATCCTGTATTTTGGCGCGGTGACGCAATATCTTCATCCCGGGAAGGATTATTCAGAACTCGAGGAAATTCTTTGCGAGCAGTTGGAGCAGGTCATGCAGCAAGATTATGAGACGCTTCGCGCAGAGCACGTGGCGGATCACGGGGCGTTGTTCGGGCGCGTACGTCTGAAGCTACAGGAGGAAAACCAATCAATTGGCGCACCCCTGACAGCTGACGGCGAGGAAGGACTTGGGACGGCAGCAGGCAGCAGTTGCGGCGAGGAACTCCCCACGGACGTAAGGCTCCGCCGCGTGCAGGAAGGCGGGACGGACCTTGGATTGGAAGAATTGCTGTTTGATTACGGACGGTATCTTATGATCGCCGGCAGCAGGCCCGATAATCTTCCGCTGACGCTCCAGGGCTTATGGAATAAGGATTTCACGCCGCCCTGGGAATCTAAATATACGATCAACATTAATCTGGAAATGAATTATTGGCCGGCCGAGGTTTGCAATCTGTCGGAATGTCACTTGCCAATCTTGACGCTTCTAAAGAAGATGGTTCCGAATGGCCGCGTCGTGGCGAGGGACATGTACGGGTGTCGCGGCATCGTGGCGCATCACAACACGGATATGCACGGGGACTGCGCGCCGCAGGATCTCTGGCTTCCCGCAACTTATTGGCCCATGGGGATCGCGTGGCTTTGCACGCATCTTTGGACGCACTACCGCTATTCCTTGGATCAGGAGTTCCTCGCGGAAGCCTTCCCGATCATGGCGGAGAGCGCGCTGTATTTTGTGGATGCCCTGGAACCTTGGGGAGAGTATTTTGTGACAAATCCGTCATGTTCTCCGGAGAACACGTATCTTCTGCCAAACGGAGACCATGGCTGCGTGTGTTTTGGACCGACGATGGACAACCAGATCTTAAGGGATCTCTTTACCATCTGTTTGGAAAGTTATGAAATTCTGGGAGAGGCTGCGGACAGGGTGCAGATCCCAGATCTTGATAACGTAGCTTCGCTGATGAATGAATTAAGGGAGATGCTCCCGAAGATCCCGCCGACAAAGATCGGAACTGACGGTCGTGTCATGGAATGGGTGGAGGAGTACGAAGAGTTGGAGCCTGGACACCGTCACGTGTCTCAGCTCTATGGACTTTATCCCTCCAATCAGATCACCGTGGACGGGACGCCGGAGCTGGCGGCGGCTGCGCGGAAGACGCTGGAGGCAAGGCTGTCTCACGGCGGCGGGCATACCGGCTGGAGCCGTGCGTGGATCATGAACCATTACGCGAAGCTCTGGGACGGAGAGGCCGCCCATGAAAACATTGTAAAGATGCTGGCACAGTCGACTTATCCGAACATGTTTGACAAGCATCCGCCATTCCAGATCGACGGCAATTTTGGCGCGGCGGCAGCCATCGCGCAGATGCTGGTGCAAAGCGATCAGGATAGAGTGGTCCTTCTTCCTGCGTTGCCCAAGGCATGGGAAAATGGCAGCGTGAAGGGACTTCGCCTGGAGGGAAATGCCGCGATCGACCTTTCTTGGGAGAAGGGTGAATTGAGGGAATGTGAGATCCGCTGCGAGGGAGATTTTTATCAATCTTTGATCACATTTAATAAAAAAAGTCAAATGGTAGCTCTTACAAAGGGACAAAAATGGGCATTTTCAACCAAAAATGAGGAATGTAAGCAAGAAACGTAAAAAAAAAGGCACAATGTGGGGAGCGCTTTACCATGGAAAAATGTAAAATGGTTACGTTTGGGAGGAATTTCCATGTGTAAGTTTAAAAATAAAAAATTTAAGATTTTCGTACTTGCGGCCGGGCTGATGATCAGCGTGGCCCTGTCGGGTTGTATGGAAGAGACGGATCCGGTGGAGACGAGGGTCATTGTGGAGCAGGAAGCTCCGGAGGTTGAGTACACTCTGACGACCGTCAACCTTGGTGACATCATTCTCAAAAAAGATCTCAACTGTACGTATTCCCAGATCAATTCCCAGAATCTTTCTTTTGCCGTGAGCGGAAGGATCATTTCCAAGGTGTACGTCAGGGAAGGCGAGGTTGTCAAAAAGGGTGACTTGGTGGCCGAACTGGCCGGAAATGACCGGGCGGACGAGATTGAGCGTCTGGAATATCAGATTGAGAGAAACAAGCTTTTGCTTGCACAAATCGATGACACGGAGAACTACGAGCTCTCCAGAAGATGGCTGAACAAGACCTATTCCAGAGGCTTTGACCAGACCGGGGACATCGAGAATTATAAGCGCGAGAACGAGTACCGCCGCGAGGATTACCGGGATGCCATCGCACTCGACGAGCAGCAGCTTGCGAAGTTAAAGCAAGAGGTGAAGCAAGGAAAGATTTACGCAGGGATCACGGGAACGGTCGCCATCAAAAAGAAGAATCTGGAAGGCTCCACTTCCGTGAAAAACGAGACAATCATCGAGATCAAGGACAATGCCGAGTGCTTCTTTGTCGTATCGGATACAAAGTACAAGGAGTACTTCAAGGAGGGCGAGAGCTATGACATGTCCGTGCTCAGCGGCCCCGGTTCCGGAAAGTACAAGGTGGTTCCGTACAAGATGAGCGAGTGGCAGGATCAGATGTTCTTCTCCGTTTTGGACATGGACGAGAGTGCCATGTTTGAATCAGGAAACAGCGGTTCCCTCACGGTTATCCTAGATGCAAGGGAGCAGGTGCTGACGCTCCCAAGAGAGGTTGTTCACGAGGCAGAAGGCAAGTGGTACGTCTACGTGATCAATGAGGCTGGGGTCCGCGACGTGAAGTGGATCACGGTTGGACTGCAGGGAAATGAGTACGTTGAGATTGTGGAAGGCTTGACCGAAGGGGAGAAGGTTATTCAGAAATGATGAAGAGAACGAAATTGGTGCGTCTGGCTGCGTTGCTTGGCAGCCTGTCGCTTGGACTTGCGGGATGCGTTGGCGATCCTTCCGTGGAATCAACGCAGGGCGCAAAAATTGAATTGATCGATCCCGTGACGGAAGAGGAAAGATACGAGATCGCGGAAAAAAGGACGTTGTATGACGTCAATGCCTACGTCGCAACCGTGGTTCCTTACGTAGAGGAGTATTCCGCGGAGGCAAGCTTTGCCTTTGGTTCCTACGGTGCGTTCCCCGGAGAGAAGGTTAAGAAGGGGACGGAGGTCATTGCCGCGGACACGAAATCCATTGACGAGCAGATCAAGAACAAGCAGGAATACATCAAGCAGATGGAAGAAGACTACCAGAAATACGTGGAGAAGCAGCAGAAGGCCATCGCGGAATACCGGGAGAAGGAAGCAGCCGGCAAGTGGGGCGTTGACAAGTATGAGGCAGCACGTGAGCCGGAAACCATTCCCGCAGAGGACGGAAGCGGCACGATGGTCCCCAATCCGAAGTATGAAGAATGGAAGGTCTGGTTCCTTAAGTTTGACGGAGATTACAGGATCAACAAGCACGCGGCAGACATTCTTGAGCTGGAAATGGCGCAAAAGAAGGAACTGTATGAGCTTGACTTAAAGCATCAAAAGTATGAATTGCAGTCGATGCAAAAGAACCGCGGTAAGGCAACGATCAAGTCGAAGATCGACGGGGAGTTGGTTGCCGTCAGGTCTTTTAATCCCGGAGACAACGTGAGGGCTGAGGTTCCCGTGGTTGCGATCGGCGATCTTTCCCGGAAGCTGATCAAGTGTGAGTACATCAACAACAGAGTCATCAGAAACGCGCAGGACGTTTACGCGATGGTAAACGGAAAGCGTTACGAGGTGGAATATCAGGCGATCTCGTCTGACGAGTATGCAACCCTTACCGCCAGCGGGGAAAAGGTGTATTCCACGTTCAAGATCGTGGATGCGGATGACAACGTGAAAATCGGCGGATATGCCGTGATCACCGTTGTTCTCAAGCGCCTTGAGGACGTGGTGACGATCCCGAAGGCTGCGGTCAGCAGGGATGACAGCGGCAATTACGTGTATGTCATGAAGGACGGCGAGGCGACCTACGTCAACGTGCAGATCGGTTACAGCGACGGCGTCTACGTGGAGATCACGCACGGTCTGGAAGCGGGAGACGCGATCGTTTATTCCAGCGGTTCCAGATTTGGGGACAGTACCGTGACCCTGACAAAGGGAGAATTCCATTCCGATTTTTCGGAAAGAGCCCAATTGGAATATGGGGCCAGCACGTATCTGACCAATGACGTGGAGAACGGTACCATGTACTTCAAGGAGATGAAGGTGGAGAAGTTCCAGCACGTGGAAAAGGGCGACGTGATCGCCACGGTTCGCGTGGAGGCTGACAATCTCGCACTCAAGAGAAATGAGACAAAGCTTACCCGCCTTCAGACAAGACTGGATGATTACAAGAGAATTAACAGCGAAAATGCCAACGAAGAGTACTATAAAGAGGCCGTCCAGAATTATGAGGACCAGATCAAGGATACGCAGGAAGCCATTGCGAAGCAGAAGAGCGACTTTAACGTGAAGGTGATCCGCGCCAACGTATCCGGTACCATCGTGGAACTCAAGGATTACAAGGCGGAGGACGTGGTGCAAAAGGGTGACCGCATCGCCAGGATCGCGGATGAGAATACCTGTTACGTGATCGTGGAAGACCAGAATCAGCTGCTCCAGTACGGGAATGAAGTATCCGTTGCGTACTTTGACGAACAGCGTCAGGAACACTCGGTTTCAGGTACGGTGGTTACGCTGTCCAAAATGGGCGTGGGGCAGACGCTGCAGTCGGAGACGGCCATCGTGCGCGTTGACAAGGACCACATCCGTGAGGTTTTGACCGTGGCGCTGGCTGGCGAGTGGTGGAACAGATATCGCTTCACCATCAACGCAAAGCTCAGAAACATTGATTCAGTTTTGCTTGTTCCCAAGCAGGCAGTTTACGAGGTGGGCGGAAAGACCTACGTCTGCATCAAGGATAAGGACGGAAAGTTCAAGGAACAAAGCTTCGTCGCAGGCGGCAGCAATGACGCTTACTATTGGGTCGTAGAGGGACTGACGGAAGGGATGGAAGTATGCTTAAGGTAATGTTGCAAAAAATATGGCATAAAAAATGGATGGTCATCTGCCTCCTTTTGGGCAGCATCCTTTTGATTGCCACCGTGGTAAGCTTCCCGCTCTATCGGAATGCTTCCTACGATCGCATGCTGGTAGACGAATTTGACGATTATCTGGCGGAGAAGGGTGAATGGCCCGCCATGTTGAAATTTATGATCATGGTCCAGAAGGATAAGAACGGTGAGACCATCGGCAAGATGGAAAAGACCCTGAACGAACTCGACGGCGTGTTGGGCGTGACGGGTAAGGAAAAGGTATTTTACTATTCCCTGTCAAGGGCGGAGCTCGCATCCACCACGGGACGCTCGGACGTCAATGCCGACGGACTGAGACTGGGATTTATGTCGGGATTGCCGGAACACGCTAAGATCATTTCCGGACGCATGTTTTGCGATGGCGGCGTGGATGAGAACGGAGTCATTGAGGTCGTGGTCAGCCAGGAATGTCTGATCAATAATAACCTCCTTGTGGGAGAGACGCTGGAATTCCTGTACATGGCTGACAAGAAGGGTTCCCCCTTCCGCATTAAGGTCGTGGGCGTGTTTGAGGAGCAGGACAGCACGGACTTTTACTGGCAGGTAAGGCCCTCAAGCCTTGGAATCGTGGCTCTTATGGATGAGCAACTGTTCCGCGACACCTTCCTTGGGGAGCGTACGGAAAAGTACACCATCACCTGTTACTATTATGATCTTTTCAACTATGAGGACGTTACGGCCGTAACGGCAAACAATCTGTACGAGAAGACCGTTTATTATCAGGAGCAGAGCGGCGTAAAGAGCACCATGTCGGCGCCCGTATACCGCGAGATCATGGAGCGGTATTTTGCAAAGCGGACCAGGATCGAGGCGACGCTATTCATTCTGCAGGTGCCTGTTCTCGTGCTGCTTGGCGCGTTCCTTTTCATGATCTCCGGACAGATGTACGACATGGAGAGAAACGAGATCTCCGTAATGAAGAGCCGAGGCGGCTCCAGTGCGCAGATGCTTCGCCTGTACCTGTACCAGAGCATTTTCCTGGCAGTGATCGGTGCGGCGGGCGGTATCCCTTTGGGCGCGCAGTTCTGTAAGCTCCTGGGTTCCACCCAGAATTTCCTGGAATTTAACGTAAGACGCCGGCTGAACGTCACCTTTGACGCAACCGTTTGGAAATTTGCGGCGGGCGCAATGCTTGCCTGCGTGCTGATCATGACGATCCCCGCGCTGAAGCACAGCCGTCTGACCATCGTAAAGTTAAAGCAGTCAAATGCGCTGAAGAAGAGCGCGCTCTGGGAGAAGTTATTCCTGGACGTGATCCTGCTGGGCATTTCCCTGTATGGATATTATAACTATTCGAAGAACAAAGAGATGATGGTGATGTCCGTCATGGAAGGCCAGTCGCTGGATCCGCTTCTGTACCTGAGCTCCTCTTTGTTTATCGTGGGCATGGGACTTTTGTTCCTGCGCCTGCAGCCCTGGGTGATCCGCCTGGTGTACCTGCTTGGAAAGCGTTTTTGGAGACCTGCAAGCTACGCGGCCTTCATGGAGAACGTTAAGAACGGCAGAAAGCAACAGTTCATCATGCTGTTCATGATCCTGACGATCTCCCTCGGCATGTATCACGCGGTTGTTGCAAGAACGATCCTGCAGAATGCCAAGGAAAATGAGGAGTATCTTGTGGGATCGGACATCCTGATCAAGGAAGTCTGGACCAAGACGCCCTCGAGCTCCAGCAATCCGAATGCAGGCGGACCGGCATTTATAGAGCCGGATTACAGAAAATATTCCTCCATGCCTGACGTGGAGGCCTACACAAAGGTTTACTCTGACGTGGGCGCAAGCCTTAAGACGAAGGATAAAGGCCAAATGGGATGTACGCTCCTGGGGATCCAGACGAAGGAATACGGTCTGATCACCGACGTGAGCGAAGAGATCACGGAAAAGGCCTACCGGCTGTACTTAAACGAGTTGGCGACGGAGCCCAAGGGGATCCTTGCATCCTCAAATCTTAGGGATTCCCTGGGATATAAGATTGGGGACGAGATCGAGTACAAGGATAAGTACGGCACGACCATAGAAGCGAAGATCATAGACTTTTTTGATTACTGGCCGGGATATCAGCCGACTTCCCTTGTGACGGGTGCGGACGGAACGGCCCAGAAGCAGACGAACACGCTTCTGGTCGCAAATCTTGCCACCGTGCAGAAAAAGATCGGCGTATATCCTTATGAGATCTGGGCAAAGTTAAAGCCTGGCTGTGATTCAACGAACGTTTACGCGTGGATCAAAGAAAATGACGTGCACGTCAATAAATTCCGCGACAAGGCGCGGGAGATGGAACAGGTGGAGCGCGATCCTTTGCTTCAAGGTACGAACGGCGTGCTGACCATGGGCTTTATCGTGACCATCATCCTCTGCGCGGTGGGTTACCTCATCTATTGGATCATGTCCATCCGTTCGAGGGAAATGGTATTCGGCGTCCTGAGGGCGTGCGGCATGCATAAGGGAGAGCTCTTCCACATGCTGATCGATGAGCAGCTCTTCTCGGGCGTGCTTTCCATCTTTGCGGGAATCGGGATCGGTACCTTAACGTCCCGCATGTTTGTGCCGATGCTGCAGATGGCTTACGCGGCTTCGAATCAGGTGCTCCCGATGAAGCTGATCGTGAACCAGACGGACATGAACAGACTTTACCTGGTGATCACCGGCGTGATGGCAACGTGTCTCTTGACGCTGCTGATCCTGGTATTGAAACTGAACGTGACGAAGGCCCTCAAGCTCGGTGAAGAGTAATGACGGTGAAATGAAGGAGCGGTTATGGGAGAAAACGCGAATTATATCATAGAAATCCAGAACGTGGGACGAACCTTTAACACGGCGAGTGGCCCGTTCCAGGCGCTAAAGAGCGTAAATGCCGGCATTCCCGAGGGGGTGCTGACCATACTGAAGGGACGTTCCGGCTCCGGTAAAACGACGCTTTTGAACATTGTCGGGGCGCTTGACCAGCCGACGACGGGGCGAGTGATCATTGAAGGACAGGACGTAAGCCGCCTCAATGATTATCAGAGGGAGACGCTCAGAAGAAAGAAGATCGGATTTGTCTTCCAGTCCGTTTCCCTGATCCCCACCATGAATGCATTCCAGAACGTTGAGTTCTCCATGAGAATGGCGGGCGTTAAGGGAGATCACAGGAAGCGCGTGGAAGAGTGCCTGAAGATGGTGGGACTTGGCAGCAGAATGCATCACATGCCTTCGGAAATGTCCGGCGGTGAGCAGCAGCGCGTGGCCATAGCGAGAGCCATCGCCCACGGCCCGAGCATCATTTTGGCGGACGAGCCTACGGCCGAATTGGACAGCGCAATGGCGGCAGAGGTTACGAAGCTCTTTCAGGAAATGACGAAGAAGGAGCACATCACGATCGTGATGACGACGCATGACGTGGGCCTGATGGATGCCGGCGACATGGTGATCGAACTGGAAAACGGAGTGCAGATCTCGCAGAATGCCGAGGCTTAACGCTTGGAGGAAGAGATGGCGGAGAATATGATTCAGGCGGACGGCCTGGTAAAGATTTATAAGACAAAACAGACGGAAGTATTGGCCCTGCAGGGCCTGGACCTTACGGTGGAAGAGGGGGAGCTGACGGCGCTCATCGGTAACAGTGGTAGCGGAAAGTCAACGTTCCTAAACATGATCGGCGGTCTGGACAGACCCAGCGCAGGTTCGCTCCTGGTGGGCGGAAAGAATCTTTTCACCATGACGGAGAAGGACCTGGTGGTCTACAAGCGGGACACGGTGGGATTTGTATGGCAGAACAACGGAAGAAACCTGTTGCCGTATCTTTCCGCGATCGAGAACGTGATGCTTCCCATGCATCTTTCGAACGGAAGGAAAAAGAAGGAAAAGGCGCTGGAACTTTTGGAGCGCGTAGGCATGTCCCACAAGAAGTACAGCAGGCTGAACATGCTTTCCGGCGGTGAACAGCAGAGAATTGCCATTGCGATCGCTTTGGCGAATTCACCGAAATTGCTCTTGGCGGATGAGCCTACCGGAAGCGTGGACCCCATGACGGCCAACTACATCTTTGACCTGTTCACGGAACTCAACAAGGAGGGGCAGACCATCCTGATCGTTACGCATGACGTGGCACTTTCCAAGAAGGTAAAGCGCGTGGTCGCCATCCGCGACGGCAAGATCAGCAGCGAGCGCGTGTTGAAGGAGAGCTATGCGGACCGTCTGAAGGAAGTGAACATCGACTGGAGAAACGAAGACACGCAGGAAGAATACGTGGTCATGGACAAAGCCGGACGCGTGCAGATTCCCAAGGACGTATTGGAGAGATTGAACGTTTCAGGCAATAAGCTGAAACTGGAAATGCAGGATGGCAAGATTGTGATAACGGCGCCGGAAGACGCTAAAAAAGCTGCAGACGAATAAAAATGGCTCTAGAGAAGATGCCTGGCGGTGCCGCCAGGCATTTATTGTGTCCAAAAACTAAAGATTTTATGAAGATTTTTTGAACGCGTTTGACAGATATTGCTATGTTTTTGGAAAGATAAAATTATGCTCATTTTTCTCCGTGAGACGGAAAAATAGACAAAACGGAGAGCACAATTTAGGCAAAAATGACGAATGAGAAATGCATTTACGTAAAAAGCAGGGAAAAAGTATAAATAGTGCATAATAAAAATGGCGGTTTGTTGGTGGAAATAAGCAATATGTATGTTTCAAATAGCAAGAATTAGGGAGACATTCGGCAAGTTGAACAGTTATAATAACATGTATTAAGGGGAGTAGCTCTATTTTTCTCTATTTTCCAGAACCATTAGGAGGCACGTATGAAGGACTCTGTGAAGAAACTGTTGATCACTGTGGGCGTTATCGCGGCTATTGTAGTTGTTTTTGTACTCATGGGCTCGAGAAAAACGCCAAACTACCACGACAAGTATGACGGGATGGATCTGACTGTCAACGTTGCCGGCGCAGAACGCCAGGGAACGTACGCAGGCTATCTGCGCGATCATGCCGGCGCTGCTGAGCCGAAGACTGACGTTGACGTTGACATCTGGAATTATCAGGCAGAGAGCGGCGTTGAGGTTAAGAACAATTATGAAAACGAGAGCAAGGCACTTTTCATGGACAACGGTTCGACCGTTACTTGGAAGGTCAACATCCCTCAGAGTGGCTTCTATAATTTATACCTGGAGTTCCTTCTTCCTGAATCCAGGGGTGTTGCGGCAGAGCGTTCCGTCATGATCGACGGGGAACTGCCTTTTGATGATGCCCAGAATATCGTATTCACCAGAATCTGGGTAGACAACGGCAAGAAGAGAATCGACAACCAGGGCAACGAGATCCGCCCGAGCCAGAAGGAAATCTATGAGTGGCAGAAGGGTTACTGCAAGGACAGCATGGGTTACGTTGCTGATCCTTACAAGTTCTATTTTGAACAGGGCCAGCACACCATCAGCTTTAAGGCTGTCAATGAGCCCATGGTTCTCAGAAAACTTCAGGTTGCTGCAGTAAAGACGGATAAGACCTATGCGGAGTATGCCGCATCCCTTCCTTCCGTTAACACCAGCAGTTCCGGAAAGACGTACGACAGCGTTGTCCAGGGTGAGGACGCAGTCCGTCGTTCCGAGTCTTCCTTATATGCAAAATATGATCATGCTTCCCCCATCACCGTTCCTTACAGCGTGACCAAGACGATCCTGAACTACACGGGTGGTGACGCTTGGAAGACCGCAGGTCAGTGGATCGAGTGGGAGTTCACCGTTCCTGAGGATGGTTATTACAAGATCACCATCAAGGGCCGTCAGAACTACGCAAGAGGAAGCGTTTCGAGCAGAATGGTTTACATCGACGGCGAGATTCCTTTTGAAGAAATGAAGGAAGTTGCTTTCGATTACAAGACGGACTGGGAATGCAAGACCCTTTCCGATGATAACGGCGAGCCGTTCCTCTTTTACTTGACGGGCGGTACCCATACCATCCGCATGGAGGCAACCCTTGGCGGCGCAGGAAAGGTTTTGGAAGAGCTTGAGGATTCCACCTTCCGCCTGAACCAGATCTATAGAAAGATTCTGGTATATACCGGAGCAACTCCTGACAAGTACAGAGACTATGATATCCATAAGGTATATCCGGAAGTGATCACGGCAATGGATCTTGAGTCAAGACGTCTGTACAAGGCCGTGGACGACATGGTTGAGTACACTGGACAGAAGGCAGAAAAGATCGCAACCGCACAGACGCTTGCAAAGCAGCTGGAAAGATTTGTGGCGAAACCCCAGAAGATCACGACGGAGTTTACTACCTTTAAGGATAACATCACTTCCCTTGGTACTTCCACTTTGGAAATGAGCGAGATCAAGCTCGACGTCGACTACATCCGCATTACCGGAGTTGACGCAAAGGTTACCGTAGACAAGACCAACTTCTTCAAGAATCTCTTACATGAAGTTAAGGCATTTGGCGCTTCCTTCTTTGTAGATTACGATGCAGTCGGCGACGTTTACGAGGATGGCAAGAACAGCGACGCGATCAAGGTATGGATCCTGACCGGTCGTGACCAGGGTAGCATCATGAAGACCATGGTTGACGATACCTTCACTCCCCAGACGGGAATCAAGGTTAACGTGGAAATCGTTGCGGCCAACGCCGTGCTGAACGCGGTAATGGCAGGTAAGGGACCGAACGCGATCCTTTCCATCGGCGGTGACCAGCCCGTTAACTACGCACTCCGTGGAGCGGCCGTTGACCTGACGCAGTTTGACGGATTCGAGGAAACCTTCTCGAACTTCACTCCCAGCTCTTACGCACAGTACTCCCTGGACGGCGCCGTATACGGAATGCCTGAGACGCAGACCTTCAACGTGCTGTTCTACCGCAAGGACATCCTGTCAGAGCTTGGATATGACAATCCGCCTCAGACTTGGAAGGAACTGATCGAAATGTTCCCGACCATCCAAGGTAACAACATGAACGTCGGCATCCCCAGCGTGTTTGGCGCGACGGTCGGAGCAGCCGGCGGTGACTTGAACCAGTACTTCACCATGCTTTATCAGAATGGCGGCGATTTATATAATGAAAAGGGAACCAAGACCATCGTTGACACGGAGGCAGGCGTTGAAGCATTTGCTGCTTACGTAAAGTTCTTTAACGACTACGGCGTTCCCATTGCTTATGACTTTGTAAGCCGTTTCCGTTCCGGCGAAATGCCGATCGCAGTTGCGAACTACGGCAGCTACAATACCTTGGTTGTATCCGCACCCGAGATCAGAGGCCTTTGGGACTTCACTTTGGTGCCTGGTACCGAAAGGGTTGACGAAAACGGAAATACCTATATTGATCACTCTGACTGTATCGTGGGAAGCGCATCCATGATGATTCCTTCCGACGAGAAGAAACAGCAGGATACTTGGAAGTTCCTCAGCTGGTGGGCATCCACCGAGACCCAGGTTCGTTTCGGCCGAGAGATGGAAGCACTCCTTGGCGCGTCTGCAAGATATGCAACCGCAAACAAGAATGCGTTCTGTCAGCTGGCATGGACGACGGAGGCAATTGAAGTTTTGACCGAGCAGTGGGAGAACACCGTTGGCATCCGCGAGGTGCCCGGCGGATACTACACCGGCCGTCACCTGACCAACGCGGTTAGAAAGTGCATTAACTTCAAGGAGGATCCGAGAGAGGCAATTTTGGATTACTCGATCTTGATTAACGAGGAGCTGACCAAGAAACGTAAAGAATTTGGTCTGCCTTTGGAATAAGGAGAGCGAAGCATGAGCAGATACATAGACAAATACTTTACCTTGCGCAAACACAATGCCAAGGTGGCTTGGAAGAAAGCCAAGATCAGCAAGATGTGCTATTTGTTTTTACTACCGTACGCGATCATTTTTACCACGTTCTACATCTTGCCGGTAATCAACTCGATCTATTACAGCTTTACCTACTACAACATTTTGGAAAGTCCGAGATTTATCGGAGCCCACAACTACGTGAGCTTGCTTTTGGAAGATGACGTATTCCTGATCGGTATCAAAAATACCTTCATGATAGCGATCATAACCGGTCCGCTAGGTTACATCATGGCATTCCTGTTTGCCTGGCTGATCAACGAGCTGCCAAGATGGATCAGGGCAGTCACGATCGTTATCTTCTACGCGCCTTCCATTTCCGGTACGCTGTACACGATTTTCGGCGTGTTCTTCAGAGGCGACCAGTACGGTTGGGCAAACGCGTTGTTGATTGAGTTAGGTCTTGTGGATGCGCCGATCCAGTTCTTCCAGCATCCGACCTACATGCTTCCCATCTGTATGGTAGTTATCCTTTGGATGAGCCTTGGTACCGGATTCCTTTCCTTCGTGGCAGGTCTTCAGGGCGTAGACGCTTCCCAGTATGAGGCAGGCTACATGGACGGCGTGAAAAACAGATGGCAGGAGCTTTGGTACATCACCCTGCCCAGCATGAAGCCCATGCTGATGTTCGGAGCGGTTATGACCATCACGAGTTCCTTTGGCGTATGTGACGTGACCATGGCGCTCTGTGGATTCCCTAGTACGGACTACGCAGCGAGAACCATCGTAACGCATTTGTATGACTACGGATTTGTAAGATATGAAATGGGTTATGCGTGTGCGATCGCAGCCATGTTGTTCTTGATCATGATCTTATGTAACAAAGCAATTCAAAGTCTGTTGAGAAGAGTAGGAACCTGATATGAGCAAAAAAAACGTACAAACCGAAACCGTAACCGTAAAGCATCATTTGATCAAAAGAAGAAAGCCCAACCGTTCCATCGGTGGCGACATGCTGGTCTATATCTTTTTGGGCCTTATGGCCATTGCAATGGTTTTCCCGCTGGTATATGCGGTTGAAAACTCATTAAAGCCTTTGGACGAACTGTTCAGGTTCCCGCCCAAGATTTTTGCGCGAAACCCGACGTTGGATAACTTCTCAGACTTGTTTGTTAACATGGGAAAATCCACCGTTACGTTTAGCCGTTACGTCTTCAATACGACGTTCATCACGGCAGTGGGTACTGCAGGACATCTGCTGATCGCATCCATGGGTGCGTTCGTGCTTGCAAAGTACGAATTCCCCGGCGGACAGACGTTCTTTAAGATCGTTACCACCGCGCTTATGTTCAGCGGATACGTAACCCAGATCCCCAACTACCTGATCATTAACAAGCTCGGCTGGATCGATACTTACTGGGCAATCATTATTCCCGCATTTGCAATGCCCATCGGCTTCTTCCTGATGAAGCAGTTCATGGAAGGTCTTCCTTCTTCCCTGATCGAGGCTGCTAAGATTGACGGTGCAAATGAATGGAAGGTATTTACCAGTATCGTTATGCCGAACGTTAAGCCCGCATGGCTTACCATGATCATTTATTCCGTACAGGCACTTTGGAACAACCCTTCATCCATGTATATTTACTCTGAGGAAAAGAAGGCGTTGGTTTATGCGTTGACGCAGATCCAGAGCGGCGGTATCGCAAGAACCGGTCAGGCGGCAGCCGTACAGGTAATCGCCATCTCCGTGCCCATCATTATTTTCGTATTCTCTGAGAGCCAGATTCTGGAGACCATGGCTAGTTCCGGTCTGAAGGATTAACGGGAGGTAATGAACAATGAAGAAAAACCAGTTTAAGAAAGCGATCAAGCGCTGTGCACTGCTTGTCGCCGGATTTGCAGTTGCATTCAGCACTCCCTTAGTTGCCTTGGCAGACGCAGGATACACGTATTGCTATGATTACTGGGGGGAAGTGAAGGAGTCCCCGGATGCTTACGAGGTAGTGGGACAGTTTTCCGCTGCGGATCTGGAGATTGAAAAGGTATTCAAGTATGAAAGCACAAACCTTCATTCCCTGAACAAACCCTCCAGTATTACCGTGGTTGATGATTCCGTATACATTACGGACAGCGGTAATAACCGGATTTTGGAGTTTAAGCATCCGGATCCCCAGACGTTTGATTTTGTCCGCTGCATTGACAGCTTTAAGGGGGCTGACAACAATACCTTCAATTACCCTACGGATTTCCAGGTGGATGAAGAGGGCAACATGTATATTGCCGACTACAACAACGACAGAATCGTAAAGATCGATTCCAAGCTGAATTTCGTTTTGGAGTTCACGAAGCCCAACGACGCAACCCTTGGCGAAAATACTTCCTTCAAACCGAAGAAGATTGAGGTCGACAGCGCGGGACGCGTATATTGCGTGGCCTTCGGTATCAATAAGGGTCTGGTAAAGTATGAGGCAGACGCAAGCTTCTCCGGTTTCGTCGGAGCAACGCCGGTTTCTTATGATTTTACGGATTACATGTGGAAGAGATTTGCAACCCAGGAGCAGAGAGAAAGAAGCGTTAGCTTTGTTCCTACGGAGTATGATAATCTTTACATGGATCACGAAGGATTCATCTACGTTGTCAGTGCATTTGTTAAGGAAGAGGATCTGAAAGCCAAAAAGATGGATTCCATCCGTAAGCTGAATCTTATGGGTACGGACATCCTGATCAGAAACGGTGACTTCCCCGTATACGGCGACCTTTACATGGGCACTGGCGGCGGCAAGACTGGTCCTTCCCGTATGATGGACATTACCGCATTCCCCAATAAGGTATACATGGGACTTGATGGCAACAGAGGCCGTATTTTCGCCTATGACAGCCAGGGACACATGCTATATGCATTCGGCGGAATCGGTAACATTGCAGGTTACTTCAGTAAGCCCGTGTCCATTGAACACATGGGTTATGAGATTATGGTTCTGGACGAGACGGGATTCATTACCACGTTTGTCCCTACTGAGTATGGCAATCTGATTTATCGTGCGATTGATGAGTTTGACGGCGGTGAGTATGCTAAGTCAGGTGAAACCTGGCAGGAAGTAATGAACGCCAACGGTAACTATGACCTTGCTTACATTGGCGTGGGCAGATCGCTTCTGAGACAAGAGCGTTATAAGGAAGCAATGGAGTATTTCGAATTAAAATACAATGACGACAATTACTCCAAGGCATTCAAGCAATACCGAAAGGAATGGGTTGAAGAGCACATATTTACGGTATTCATCATCTTGTTAGTGATTATTCTTGTACCGATGATCATTGGCAGGATCAAGATGATAAAGTTTCAAATTGATACCGCAGATATTTTCAGATTCTAGCCCCGGGAGGTCTTTATGTTAACTTCAGCAAGAATTGAGAGTTTTAGAAAGTTTTGGAAATCATTTAAGTTCGCATTTTATTGTGCAACACACCCGCTGGATGGCTTCTGGGACCTGTCTCATGAAAAACGCGGTACTTATGCAGCGGCAAATACCATTTTGATCTTAACGATCCTGGCAAAGCTCATGAAGCTGCAGTTTACGAGCTTTGTGATTGAGCCAATTTATTGGGAGGAAGTAAATATTTTCCTGCATATTGCAAGTATCCTCTTTCCCCTTGTCATTTTCGTTGTCGGTAACTGGGCTACGACCACGTTGTTTGACGGTAAGGGAAGATTGGGAAGCGTATACATTGCAACCTGCTATTCCCTTTTGCCTTATCCCCTGATTCAGTTTCCTTTGATCATTTTGAGCAATGTCGTGACTTCGGAAGAGAAGCAGTTTTATTCCGTGCTCAGCGTAGTCTCTTTGATCTGGGTATTCTTCTGGATCATACTTGCCATGGGACAGATCCATGAATTCTCCGTAATGAAGAATGCACTCTTCACCATCGCAAGTTTGGCGGCAATGCTGATCATCGTCTTCCTGCTGTTGCTATTCTTCAGTATGATTTCCCAAGGCGTTGCATATTTCATTTCTCTTGGACGAGAAATAATATTCCGATCATTATAACTGGAATTAATTCCGATAACGTGGAAGGATGGGCGAACAATGAACGAAGATAAGGAAATCAAAAAATCTGAATTGGAGCAACCGGAAGCTGAAAAGGCAGATGAGAAGAAGCCTGAAGCTCAGAAGGCAGATGAGAAGAAGCCCGAGGAAGTGAAGGCTGAAAAAGCAGATGCCAAGGATTCTGAGAAGAAGCCGGAAGATAAAAAGGCTGAGGAAAAGAAAGCCGACGCAAAAAAAGCGGATGAAAAAAAGGTTGATGCCAAGAAGGCTGAGGAGAAGAAAGCTACTCCGAAGAAGGCTGTCAAGTCGGAAGCAACGGACAACGTGATCAAGAAGCCTTTACTGAGCGAAGCCGCGATCAACAGGTTAAAGGGCTTGATTTTCCCTGTTGTGGCTACGTTGATTATCTTGGGCGGCGTGTATCTGGTTCTTCACCTGAAGAGCGGCGGTGAAAAGGAAGCGGCGATCAAGATCAATGTCTATGACGGCGGCAAGGATCCCATTGTCTTGGAAAATGATAAGCTGAAGCTGACGATGGATCCCATAACGACGGCGTTTGACATTGAGGTTAAGAGTACGGGGGCGGTTTGGCATTCCGTTCCTACCGAAGAAGAAGTCAGTGACGATCCGCTGGTTGGTTTTGAAACGGATGAGTACAACAAACTGCATTCCACGCTTTTGATGTCATATACAAACGAAGCCGGTGCAGAGACAAAGTACAATAACTATAAAAATAGTATCCAAAACGGCGTATATCAGATCGAGGCTACAAATGATTACATTAAGATGATGTATTCCATCGGTACCATCGAAAAGGAATATCAGGTTCCTCCGGTACTGACCGAGCCGAAGATGAAGGAATGGCTTGACGCGATCAGGGCAAACGAAGATGATGCTGACACGGTTAAGATGTTCTATAAGAAATATGACATCAACAACCCTGGCAAAAAGGATAACGTGGAAGAACTGAAGGCAATGTATCCTCTGTATGAAACGGAGATCATCTATGTTCTTGATCCTAAGACCAAGGAACAGTATAAGAAAGAATTTGCAAAGTATTTTGAAAGAGCCGGATACACTGCTGAGCAGTACGAGGAAGACAAAGCGCTGAGTTCTCGTGAGACCACCTCCAAGACGCCTGCGTACAACGTAAACGTATATTATCGTCTGGACGGCGAGGATCTTGTGGTAGAAATTCCTTACAAGGAAATCGAGTACAAGGCATCCAACCCCATTTACACCCTTACCGTTCTGCCTTATTTTGGAGCCGGCAGCAAGGATGACGAAGGATTCCTCATGGTTCCTGAAGGTGGCGGTGCGGTTATCAAATTTAACAACGGAAAGAGTAGAAACTCCAGAGCATATTACTCCGACATGTATGGCTGGGACACCGGTCTGGTAAGAAAAGAGCTTGTTCACGAGACAAACAGCAGTTTTAACTGCTTCGGTATTTCCAAGGGAGACAATTCCTTCATCTGCATTTTGGAGGATGGTTCCTCCTATGGATACGTTCAGGCGGACGTAGGCGGAAGAGACAACAGTTTCAACTTCGTCAATACCTCTTATCACGCCGTGCTTCGTGAGCAATATGACGTTGGTTCCGTTGCTAATACGGCCGTATACGTATTTATGCCGGAGCTTCCGGATGAATCGTTAAAACAGAGATATCATTTTGTAAACTCCGGATCCTACGTAGACATGGCGAAGGAGTACAGTGAATACCTGAAGGAAAAGAATCCTGAGGCATTTGCCGTAAATCAGGAGACGGACGCTCCCGTTGTGGTTGAGATCATTGCCGCAGCTGATAAGATCAAACAGGTTTTGGGAATTCCCACCAGCAGACCTATAAAGCTGACCTCCTATAAAGAAGCGAAGGACATGATCACTGAGCTCAAGAACGACGGTGTCAACAACTTGTCCGTGAAGCTTTCCGGATGGGCAAACGGCGGCGTAAGCCAGAAGATTATGAAGAAAGTAAAACTGGTGAGCGCTTGCGGAAGCAAGAAGGATCTGACCAATCTTGCCCAGGAAGCAAAGAATCTTGGCATTGACCTTTACTTAGACGGCGTCACGCTGTTCGAGTATAACAGTAAGCTTTGGGATGGATTTAATTCCTTCGCTGACGCGGCAAGATTTATCAGTCGTGAAAGGGCTGAGATCTACCAGTACAGTAAGATAACGTATGCCCAGAGAGAGAATTCTGAAAGCTACTACATGCTTCACGCGGATCTGGCAAACAAGATTGCGCATACTCTGTTTGACGCAACGCAAAGCTACGGCGCAAACGTTTCCTTCCGTAACATCGGACAGGATTTGGCAGGCGATTATTACATGAAGAAGATCACGACCAGAGAGAAGGCCAAGAACACGGAAGAACAGACGCTTCTTGAAATGTCCAAGAATTCGAAGATTATGATCAACAGTGGTAATGAGTATGCCGCAGTGCACAGTGACGTCATCACGAACATGGACTTCCACGGAAGCGAATATACGATCATTGATGAGTTTATTCCTTTCTATCAGATCGCTCTTCACGGTTACAAGAATTACGTAGGTGAGCCCATCAATCTGGCGGCTAACCCTGAGAAAGAGCTTCTTCTTTCTGTTGAATATGGCGCGGGATTGTACTTCACCTTTATGAAGGAATCGCCTTTTGCATTACAGAAGACCTTGTATGATGAGTATTTCGGAGCGAATTACGATTCCTGGCATCAAAAGATGCTCAGCATCTATGAGCGATACAACAAGGAATTGGGACACACCTTCCATCAGGAGATTACGGACCATAAGGTGCTTAACGATGATCTTGCCTGCACCACGTATGCGGACGGAACAAAAGTATACGTAAACTATGGCAATGAGGCACTGGAGGTGGATGGTAAAGTAATACCCGCGAGAGATTATCGCGTCGTTCGATAATAGACTGAGAAATTTAGAAAGGATCGTGAATTATGAAAAAACAGAAGAGCAAATTAGCTGGTCTTCAAAAACGTAAAGCGATAGCGGGTTACCTGTTCATCTCACCGTTCATTCTTGGTTTTTTGATGTTTATGATAAAACCGTTGCTTCAATCGCTGAGCATGGCTTTTTGTCAGGTGGATCTGGGCCCGGCTTCTTTCGTACAGACTTATGCAGGCATCAAATGGTTTAATCATGCCTTTACCATAGATGCTGATTTCGTAAGACAGTTGACGGAAGTAATGACAAAGATGGTGATCAATACCTTTGCGGTAATGGTCTTCAGCTTCTTCGTGGCATTGATACTAAATCAGAAATTCCACGGCAGGGCACTTGTGAGAGCAATTTTCTTCCTCCCCGTGATCTTGTCCTCCGGCATCGTTCTGGGTCTTGAAGACAATAACTCCGTTGCGGCGCAGCTTGCTGACACCATTGAACAGGCAGCTTCCGGCATCAGCGTGACGGGAGTAATTGAGGAGATCTTCAAAACGGCCGGCGTTGGTACCAAGGCATTTGAAAAGGTGTTTGAGGTTATCGACGGAATTTATGACGTGGCGATCGCCTCCGGCATCCAGATCATCATTTTCCTGTCTGGTTTGCAGACCATTTCGTCCAGCATGTACGAGGCAGCTGACATTGAGGGTTGTACCGCATGGGAAGCACTTTGGAAGATTACCTTCCCCATGATCAGTTCCCTTTTCCTGGTAAACTGGATTTATACCATCATCGACTTCAGTATGAGATCTGACAATGAGCTGATTTCAAAGATTCAGGTGATCATGGCCGGTCAGTTGAACTATGGTCTGGCTTCCGCCATGTCCTGGGTGTACTTCCTGGTGGTAATGGCATTCATTGCAATTACTTCATTTCTGATCTCAAAGGGGGTTTACTATTATGAGTAAGGTGAAAGTAAAGAAAGACAACTTTTGGGTAAGAAATAGAAAGTCCAACGGATATCTGCTGAAGAAGACCATAATGAAGTATGGTATTAGCATTTGCCGTTTTATTCTTCTGTTTGGTATGTGCTTTTTGATCCTTCAGCCGATCTTTAACAAGATTTCCATTAGCTTCATGCCGGAAGGAGACATCTATAATCCTACCGTTATTTCCATTCCTGCGCATCCCACGAGCGCGAACTATGAGTTGGCTGCCAAACTGATGAACTATCAGAAGAGCTTGTTCAATTCCTTCTTCATGTCGCTGGCAATCGCGGTGATTCAGGTGGCGGTAACCACCGTTGTGGGATACGGATTTGCCAGGTTTGACTTCCCGTTCAAGAAGTTCTGGTTCGCCTGCGTAATGCTGGTAATCCTTGTACCTCCGCAGACAGTTTCGGTATCTTTGCATCTGCATTTTAGATTCTTTGATATTTTGGGATTGTCAAAATTGATAACTGGTGATACAATAAACCTTAAGGGATCGGTTTTACCCTATTTTATGATGAGCTTTCTGTGCATGGGATTGAAGAACGGCCTGTACATCTACATGGTAAGACAGTTCTTCCGTAACATTCCGAAGGAGTTGGAAGAGGCTGCTTACGTTGACGGTTGCGGCACGATGAAGACCTTCCTTCGCATTATGCTTCCCGATGCAAAGCCGATCTTGACTTCCTGTTTCCTGTTTGCTTACGTATGGCAGTGGACGGACGGATTCTACTCCAGCATGTTCCTTGGCACCACGCCTTTGCTCAGCACGACGCTGAACGGCCTGGTAGAAGGATTGGGCGCATACATGACGCGCCTGGTTGGTAGTAAGACTTCCGTATCCGTGGCGTATTCGAACGCCGTATTGTCAGCCGGAACCATGTTGTTCCTGCTTCCGTTGATCATCTTGTATCTGTTTGCACAGAAGGGATTTGTGGAAAGCTTGTCCAGTTCCGGTATTAAAATGTAAAGGATATATAATATCACGTCCGAGGGCATCCCGGAAATATATGTGTCCGACGGGCAGTGACGTATTATATATATAAAAAGGAGGAAAAAAATGAAGAGTAAAATGTTCAAGAAACTGATGGCAGCTGCATTGGCAACGACCATGATCGCTAGTCTTGCAGCATGTGACGGAAAGACTCCCGCAGACGGTAGCTCCGAATCTTCTTCCAGCCAGGGTGGCGGAGAAGTTAAGCCTAGCGATGACGGACAGTCTTCTACTGACACTGAAGTATCCAAGTATACCATTCTTAAGGATGAGAATGGTAACGTTTACGATCTTGGCGGCATGGAGATCGTTATCCGTGACTGGTGGACCGCATGGCCTCCCACCGATGACGACGTAGCTAAGACCGAGTATGATGAAGCTAAGGAAGAGTATCTGGATTGGATCCAGACCACTTACAACTTCAAGATCCATCAGGAGAAGTTGGATGAGTGGGGTGATACTCCTCAGAAGTTCGTTGATTATGCATCCGCTCCCGATGACGGCGCTAACTACGTATGGGTTCTTAGAAGAGATCCCGCAGTTATGTCCGCAATGGCAAGTGGCCTGATGAAGGATTTGTCCAAGCTGAGCTGCCTTGACTTCAGCGCTAAGAAGTTCCAGCTGAACAAGACTCATGAGCTGTTCAAGTACGGCGATGCTATTTACGCTATGTATGGCGACTACTCCGAGCCTCGTACCGGTATGTACTTCAACGAGAGACTGCTGAAGGAAGCTGGCATTGATCCTGAAGAGATCTATGATCTCCAGAAGAATGGTCAGTGGACCTTTGACAAGTTCGAAGAGCTTTGTAAGAAGGTTAGACAGGATAAGAACAACGATGGCGTTTACGAAGTATACGCATTCGGATGCAACAACGGCGTTATGACCGAGCAGGCTGTTTACTCCAACGGCGGTGAGTTCGTTGGTAAGGACGCTAGCGGCAAGTTCGTTTACAAGGTTGACGATCCTAAGACTGTTGAAGGCCTTAACTGGGCAAGAGACATGTTCACCGAGTATCGTCTGCAGGATCCCGAAGGTGCTGAGTGGGATTACTACAAGAACGCATTCCTGAACGGTGAGTTCGTATTCCTTCCTGACCAGGCTTACTTGATGAACAACGATCTGAAGCCTGCATATGATGCAGACGGCAATCTTACCAACCCTGGTATGACCGATCCCGTTGGTTTCGTAATGTTCCCGAAGGGACCTCAGATGAGCGATTACACCAACTGCTGGGATAACAACCTTATGTGTATCCCTGGCAACTACAGCGATGAGAAGGCTTGGAAGATCGCATTCGCTTGGAACCTTTACACCGATGCTAACGTAGCTCTTCCTGGATTCGAAGATTACAAGGCTTGGAAGAACCAGTATGCTAACGGCGTTGTTAGTGATCTGCGTGCAATCAATGAGACTCTGGATATGATGACCACCAAGGGTATGGTTACCTATCATGGCCTGATTCCTACCATCGACATGGGTCCTTGGCTGACCTGGCAGGTATTCCCTAACTGCCCGCCTATCTCTGAGACGATCGAAGCTCACAGAGCAGAGTTCATGACCGCTATCGACGAGGCTAACAAGTAATTAAGTAGCTTACTATAATTAAATTACGTATATATAGGGGATGGTGTTTCCGGGACTCCATCCCTTATTTTATTCTTATTCCAATTGACTTACGCCGATGAACCAAATTGTGTGGCGTATCGTTTATTAGCAGATTTCATTAGAAAGAAATGGTGATTTTATAATGAGAAAAAGAATACACAAAAAAGGAATGATGGCAATTTTTTCCATCGCAATGATGGCAACGTTATTTTTGGGGGGATGCGATAACGGTAAAGGATCCGTGGCGAAGACGAGTGAAGAGAGCGTTTCGAGTTCAGAAGAAGTAACGACTCCGGAAGTTTCCACGGAAGAGTCTTCCTCCGTGGAGTCTTCCACGCCGGAACCAGCTTCGCAGGAATTGAAGACGCAGGAACCCAAGGAGCCGTTTGTTGCGGACAGGTCTGCCGTCTTTGAACTTTTTTCTCACATAAATATCGGGTGGAATTTGGGAAATACCTTGGACGCACACGGTGCGGGTAACAGTTTGAATGCGGAAACGTATTGGGGTAATCCCAAGACTACCCAGGAGATGATAGATGCGATCGCCGCGCAAGGATTCAAAGCCGTGCGTATTCCCGTTACGTTTGCGGAACACCTGGGAAAAGCGCCGGATTACGTCATCAACGAAAAGTGGCTGGACCGCGTTCAGGAGATCGTGGATTATGCGCTGAATGCAGGTCTGTACGTGATGATCGACACGCATCATGAACCGGACTTTTGGCTGAAGCCGACGGCTGATAAGGAAGAAGCAGTGACGAAGGAACTGACGGCAATTTGGACGCAGGTGGCAGAGCGATTTAAGGATTATGATGAACGATTGATGTTTGAGGGCATGAATGAGCCCAGAAACAAGGGAACGGCGGAAGAGTGGAATGGCGGAACCAAGCAGGAGCGCGAGATCATCAACCGCATGAATCAAGCCTTCGTGGATGCCGTTCGCAGTACCGGCGGAAATAATGAAAAGAGAATCCTGATTCTTTGCACCTATGGAAACAATGCAGGGTATACCGCCATCCAGGATTTTAAGGTTCCGGAAGATAATTATATTGCCGTGGCAGTCCACATGTACACGCCGTATTACTTTACGTATGCGGGCACGGACGCAAGTTTCTATGATACCTGGGACGGATCACAGCGCGCCTCCATCGTTAACACGCTCAAGCAGCTCAATAATTTCTTTCTGAAGAAGGACGTGCCCGTGATCGTCACGGAATTTGGTGCCGTGAACAAGGGAAATTCCGAGGAAGTCATCAAGTGGGCGACGGATTACCTGAGTGCCATGAATGACTGTGGCATCAAGTGTTTCTGGTGGGATAACGGATGCTATAACACCACGGGCGAAAACTTTGGTATCTTTAACAGGAGAACGCTTGATTGGTATGACAAGAACCTGGCAGACGCTCTGATCGCAAATTCCGTTAGTGAATAAATGGCGGTGGAGAATGGCTGACAGGAACAAGATAAGATAGGATAGGGATAAGTGAGACCGGCGAAAAAGCATCGCCGGTCTTTCTGATCCCTTTTATTAAATTTCTGATTCTTTATTTGTTCGCAGACATAGAATGTATTAGATCATTCTTTCCTTGGAGAACTGCATGACTTGTCAGCAAGCCATTCTTTCAGAGCAAACCTATGATTACGTGACCGATTTTCCGGTGGATGGATCGGAATTCGCGCCGGTACTGTGTACGGAGCAGATTAATGATCGCTACCAGGTGATTTACGTGGACAATGGCTCCTTGCCGAGCCTGGAAACGGATTTCTATGAATATCAAGGGATTCCAAAGCTTTACGGATTAATGCAGATCGAAGGGGATGAGCCCATGTTTCCACCAACGCAGGCGCCGTTGCCCTTTGATCCTGCGGCATTGATTGCAAGCGGAATCTCACAGGTGCAGGGACCTCCGCTGAATCTCACGGGCTTTGGCACGCTGATCTGCCTGATCGACACGGGAATTGATTACCGAAGTCCGTTGTTTCGCGATGAGTTTGGAAATACGCGCCTTGAAGCCATCTGGGATCAAACGGATCAGACGGGACCGCCGCCGGAGGGTTTCCTATATGGCAGCGAATATACAAGGGAACAGATCAATCAGGCGCTGCGGAGTGCAAATCCATTGGAGGTTGTGCCTTCGGTGGATGAAGTGGGCCATGGAACGGCCCTCGCAAGCGTGGCAGCGGGCAGCGTGGCCGGATCTGGTGCGGGAGGTGTTCTAGACGCATCACGCATGATACCCCAAGGATTCCGGGGAGCTGCGCCGGAAGCAGGGATCGTCGTGGTGAAGCTCAAGCCCGCGAAGGAGTATTTGAAGAATTATTATCTTCTTCCGTCGGAGGCGCTGGCCTATCAGGAAAATGACGTGATGCTGGCGGTAAAGTATTGCGAAAGCTTTGTCAGGTTGTTTCAGCGCCCCGTGGTGATATGCCTTGGCATTGGAACCTCCATGGGAAATCATTCAGGGACTTCCCCGTTGTCTGCATATTTGAATCAGGTGGCGCTAAAACGTAATTGCGCCGTCATTGTCTGCGGAGGGAATGAAGGGAACGGCGCGGGACATTTCCGCGGGAATTTGGCCGCCTCTGCGGAAAACGGAGCACTGACGGTTTCAGGCGGCGTGGGAAATGCAACGGGGGCGGCGGCTTCCAGCGCAAAGAACGTGGAGATCCGCGTGGCGGAAGGCAATGGCGGTTTCTATATGGAATTGTGGGGAAGAAGAACCAATGTGTTAAATGTTGAGATCAGATCCCCGGGCGGAGAGGTCATTCCGCCGATTCCGCTGGGCCTTCGTCAGAGCATCACCTTTAGCTTTGTCTATGAAAGGACACGAGTGACCATTTATTCGACTCTGATCGAGCCGAGCTCCGGGGAAGAACTGATTTTCTTTCGCTTTGTGGAGCCAACGCCCGGCATTTGGACCATACGCGTCATTGGACAGGGTGACGGGACGGGGGACGCCCAGGGCGGCGTGTTTGATCTTTGGCTTCCGCTGCTTCAGTTTCAGCAGACGCCGGTCTATTTTCTAAGTCCCCAGCCAGACGTGACGCTGACGGAGCCCGCCATGGCTTCGGAGGTGATCGCCGTATCTGCCTATCATCCCGCAAATGCAAGCTTTTACATTGAATCGGGGCGGGGATTTTCAAGAAATGGCTTGCCTCGGCCGGACGTCAGCGCTCCTGGGGTGGACGTCTCCACGATCTACGGAAAGCAGAGCGGTTCCGGCTTTGCGGCGGCCCTGACGGCGGGAGCCGTGGCCCAGCTGATGCAATGGGCGGTCGTGGAAAGAAATAATATTTTTGCGGACAGCCGTGTGGTGAAAGGGTATCTGATCCGCGGGGCAAGGCGCCAGGCGGACTTAAGCTATCCAAACAAGGAATGGGGCTATGGGCGGCTGGATTTGGTCGGCACCTTTACGAGTCTTCGGACATAGGCAAATAACGTACTTTGGACATAGGCATAATGTCGATAATAACATACCTTAGGGCGTGGGCATATTGGCGTGCCTTAGACATTGTCATAACGCTGCGCAACTCGGAATAGAATGACGTAAAACCAGAAATGGAAATGACTATGAAGACATATCCTTTTCAGAAAGTCGTTCCAGCATTACTTTTTCTGCTCATGGCGTTCCTGGCCGGAAGAGGGTTGGCTGATTACGTGGAAGAGTACGGTGAAAGGACGCAGGCCCAGTCAAGTTCCGGCGCAGTGTTGGGAGAGGTTGGGATGAATGGTCAGGATGCCTGGCCCTTTGCCTTGAATTCCCCCATGCTGCCGGGGACGGAGAACTGGGGACTTGGATTTGGAACCCAGGGAGCAAAGCCGGCGGGGAATGCCACGCCGGATAAGATGAAAGAATATAACGCGTATTACGTGGCGCCGGGAGACGAAAAGAAGATTTATCTGACCTTTGACTGTGGCTATGAGAATGGCAATACGGAGGCGATCTTGGATGCGCTGAAAAAGCACCATGCGCCGGCAACCTTTTTTGTGGTGGGCCATTTCTTGGAATCTGCGCCGGAGTTGGTAAAAAGAATGGTGGCAGAGGGTCACGCCGTGGGTGACCACACCTACCACCATCCAGATATGTCTAAGATTTCTGATCTCGTCACTTTTCAGAAGGAAATGGACGACGTCAGAACAAAGTTTTTTGAGGTGACCGGGCAGGAGATGCCGGCATATTATCGTCCGCCGCAGGGAAAGTATAATACGGAGAATCTGCAGATGGCGAAGGAACTGGGCTATGCGACCTTCTTTTGGAGCCTGGCTTACGTCGATTGGAACGTAAATGATCAGCCCACCCATGAGGAAGCCTTTTCCAAGCTGACCACGCGCATCCATCCGGGCGCCATCGTCCTTCTACACAACACATCCAAAACCAATGCGGAAATCCTCGATGAACTCCTTACTAAATGGGAGGAAATGGGATATTCCTTCGCACCTCTTTCTGATCTTATTGGTTAATTTAGATTTATACGCGAGATTTTGCAGTGATGATCCAAGGAGCGGGCTCCTGCTTGAAGGTGTTGTTGCTGCCAAGCTTTGCGACGGAGATCTGGATCGTCTCCACGTCCTCCAGGCCGAGCTCCTGGAGCGTTGCCTGAATGCCCGCTGCCACCTTGAAGTCCAAGGTATATACGACTACGTTGATCTCGGGATTAAGCTTTGTGAGGAAGCGAAGCTCCTGGTCCGTGCTGGCGGAAGCCACCAGGAACACAAGCACGGGCTTCGGGCAATCCTTCATGGTCTCCTCGTCCACGTGATCGATGATCTTCACGTTGTGCAGACCAAAATGCGATACGTTATCCTCGAGGGTCAGACGGTCTGACTTGCTGTATTCCACTGCGATGACGCTGCCTTCAGGAGCCTGTAGGGCTGCCTCGATGGCAATGCTCTCGCCGCCAATGATCACCAGGTCATCCTGGGGATCCACTGCCATTTTATTCAGGATCACGGCGCGGATCTCGCTGCCCACGTAATGAATGGAGCCGCGCTGAAACTTCTCATTGCTCAGGCCGATCTTTGCCGTATTTCTTGCATTGGGATTCAGGATCAGCATGCCGGCGGAAGCATTGATGCCGCGGTCGATCATGTCCTTCACCTGCTGATGCAGAATGGGGCCGTCGGGATCGGAACCCTCGTTATACCATACCTCGCACTCGCCCAAGCCTACGCTCCACAGACGATAGAAAATGTCATCGATTCCTGCGTTGGTAAACACCATGGTGGTCTTGTGAGCCTCCACCGTGGGGATCAGGTTCTTGTTTTTCTTCGTGATGTCGATCATTTTTACGTGCTCCAGGTCCAGAGTCGTATTCTTTGCAAAATACTGCATCCAGCTTAAGATCACTTCATTCGTAAAAATCTGCTTCTCCATGGTAAATCCCCCTTGTGCGTTAAATTTCGAGCATTACGTCCGTCCGCGCGACAGGGCGCGCCTGCGGATGCTAATAACAGTATATCACTTTCTTCCATGTTTGTAAAAAAAATCTTGTCATAGCGATATTGATATTTTATAATAGTCGCAGATTCGCGAAATGAATCCGCTATCCTGAGCAAAGCGAAGGACATGCCACAGGGCACGGGTGATGAATTACGAACCAAGTTTGAAATCCCAAAGCGAGGGGCGTCCCGGCGGTTTCATGCCAGACAAGCCAATGGAGCGCAATACCAGGAGGAAACATATGGAAAACATCTCCCAGGAGAAGGTACTGGTCATTGATTTTGGCGGACAGTACAACCAACTAGTCGCAAGGCGCGTGCGTGAATGCAACGTATATTGCGAAATCTATTCTTACAAAACGGATATCGAAAAGATTAAGGCCATGAATCCCAAGGGAATCATCCTGACCGGCGGCCCCAGCAGCTGCTATGAGGAAGGTGCGGCGACCTGTTCGCCTGAGCTCTTTGCGCTTGGCGTTCCCGTGTTAGGCCTGTGCTACGGCGCCCAGCTCATGAGCCACGTGCTGGGCGGCAAGGTGGAGCGTGCGGCGGCAAGGGAATATGGCAAGACGGAGGTCGACGTGGACGTGACGTCGCCTTTGTTTGCGGGCGTAACGCCGCACACCGTCTGCTGGATGAGCCATTTTGACTATATTTCGAAGCTTGCGCCGGGCTTCCGCGCGGTTGCGACGACGGCAAACTGCCCCGTGGCAGCAGCCGAGTGCCAGGAAAAAGGCCTCTACGCCATCCAGTTCCATCCGGAAGTGCTCCACACGGCGGAAGGCTCCAAAATGCTGTATAACTTTGTGAGAAACATTTGTGGCTGCACAGGGACCTGGAGAATGGATTCCTTCGTGGCAAGCACCATCGAAGAGATCCGCAAGAAGGTTGGAGGCGGCCGCGTTCTGCTTGCCCTTTCCGGCGGCGTGGATTCTTCCGTTGCGGCAGGACTTCTCTCCAGAGCCATTGGAAAACAGCTCACCTGCGTGTTTGTTGATCACGGCCTGCTCCGCAAGAACGAGGGAGACGAGGTGGAAAGCGTCTTTGGCGAAGGCGGACAGTTTGACTTGAATTTCGTGCGCGTGAATGCGCAGCACCGTTACTACGTAAAGCTTGCGGGCGTGACTGAGCCTGAGCGTAAGCGCAAGATCATCGGCGAGGAATTCATTCGCGTATTTGAGGAAGAGGCAAAGAAGATTGGTGCCGTGGACTTCCTTGCACAGGGAACCATTTACCCCGACGTGGTGGAGAGTGGCCTTGGCGGCGAGTCAGCCGTGATCAAGTCCCATCACAACGTGGGCGGACTTCCCGATTTTGTTGACTTTAAGGAGATCATCGAGCCCCTCCGGAGTCTTTTCAAGGATGAGGTACGGCAGGCAGGACTTGAGCTTGGCATTCCTGAAAAGCTGGTGTTCCGTCAGCCCTTCCCCGGCCCCGGTCTTGGCGTTCGCATCATCGGCGACGTGACCGAGGAGAAGGTGAAGATCGTGCAGGACGCTGACGCCATCTACCGCGAGGAGCTGGAGGCGGCAGCAGACGCCTACAAGAAGGAGCACGGAGTGGAGGCACCTTGGATGCCAAACCAGTATTTTGCCGCCCTCACCAACATGCGTTCCGTTGGCGTCATGGGCGACGAGCGCACCTACGACTACGCCATTGCGCTCCGCGCCGTACAGACCATCGACTTCATGACTGCCGAGTGCTCCTGCCTTCCCTGGGAAGTTCTCCAGAAGTCCATGAGCCGCATCATCAATGAAGTCCGGGGCGTCAACCGCGTACTTTATGACATTAGCTCCAAACCCCCCGGAACCATCGAACTCGAGTAGTATCATGTGGTTTTCAAATAACAGTAACACAAATGGCAGGTAATCTTTGGATTGCTTGCCATTTGTGCTTATTTAATCAATTTTTATTGCTGGCCTTGGCATTGTTTGATAGAATGAAATCGTAATTAAACGATTGGATAGTAATCGAAGTAACTCATTTTGGACTAACAGTCCAATGCGATAGTTGTTTCCATAGGGTATCATACAATCAAAAAGGAGAAATACTTATGGCGAAGATAATAGCGATCTGTGGGAAAATATGTTGTGGAAAAACCTATTACGCCAATCAAATAAAAGAAAAAGAGAAAGCGGTTGTTTTATCATGTGATGAATTGACAAAAGATTTGTTTGATAATGATTTGGGTGAGAAACATGACGAAATGGCGTTAAGAATTTGGAGTTATTTTAAGAAAAAATCGGTGGAATTAGTGAACGTAGGTTGTACTGTTATCTTAGATTGGGGATTTTGGAGATTAGAAAACAGAAGAAGCTTGACCGATTTTTGCCACTCTCAGAATGTTCATTGTGAATGGCATTACATTGAGGTTGATGACCAAACATGGAATAAAAACATTGAAGAACGAAACTGCAGGGTATTAAACGGTGAAGGTGGTTCAGATTATTATCTGGATGAAGGGCTTATGGGAAAATTATTGTCTATGTGGGAAGAACCCACTAAAGATGAAATAGATGTTTGGTATACATTAAAAAGGGAATAGAATTGCTATTAGGCGACTTGATAACACTTCCGTGATAACAATTTGATAACATTAGCTGATACAGTCCGTGCGGTATGGACGGCTGAAACCAAATGGAATCAAATCGTAACAGAGAACCCTAACAAAAATGTTTAAGGTACAGGTTAAGTTAGGGAATTCGAATAAGTCAAATCCTCATTTAATATCAATCATTCCCGATGCCCCGTTGCGGGGCATCGGAATTCTTCTTCTTTCAAATCCCGTTGTTCTTGCGGAAACCATTATCACTTCTGAACGTCAAATTTCCCATTTTTACAAATCCCGCTGTCACCCAGCAGGCAAAAGAATCAAATACGACAGCGAAAAACCCAAAATAACAAATCCCGCTGCCTAAGCGCCGAAATACAAGGAAAAATCAAGATTAGACAAGGGGGAATGAACGTGAAAAAGCAAAAATCTACGTTAATGACAAGACAGTACGGAAAAAACAGGGAAATATATTCCAAAATCTGAGACTTCAACCATTAAACAATATCTGCAAAAAGCATATGATGAAAAGATCCTAAAGCTTGTTTCACAAGAAATCCAAAGTTTGAAAAGGCTTCTCAGCAATTCAGAAAATTCTGTAAACAATATCCAGCGTGCATATTCAAATTTCCCCCAAGAAGTAAAAAATTTCATAACACCAATAGACGTCGCTGATGAGGATTTTATTCGCAGTTGGTTAAGCATTCCTTATGAAGGCAAGGCAATACCGGAGTATCTGCCGATCCTGGAGACAAACCGAAGGGAAAGAGTCCGTTCAAAGTCCGAGCTAAATATTGCCAATGCACTTGTACTTGACGTTAAGCGGAGAAAGGTTTGGTATTGGGAACACAGGGGGATGATGGATGACAAAGACTATGCAAGGAATGCCATCCTAAAAATGAAAAGCTACCTGCAAAGCGGGATCTGTTTGGGAAAAGAATTGATTATCTCCGAGGAGACGAGCACTAATCCGTTGGGAACGAATGAAATTAAGGGGATCATAAAGAGGTATTTTGGTTAGTTACGCCGGCCATCGGCAAATGAAGAAAAGTGCTTACGGATGCCCTTGGCAGTCAACGTTGAAAATTAATGCCATTTACGGTATAATATATATAGGATTATTATATAAAAACATCTTAAGTATCATGCTGTTAGAAGCGAGTAAAAAAGGAGGGCCGCGCATGCGTGGGAAAGCATGGATGAAGCGAACGACATTGGGTATGTTTCTCGTAAGCTTGATCGGCATTACGGTGATCAGCGGTTGCGGCAGTGCCACGGATGCGGGAGAGACAGCGGCAACTCCCGTGGAGAGTTCTGCGCAGGACGGCGAGTCGGATTCCATGGAAGCTTCAAAGAGCGACGCAGATCCTAATGGGGAGAATGCGGAAAGGGAACACAGTCCTCTCTATATTTCTGAGAACGTCGTGAAGAGAGACGGAAGCACTGCGGCAAAAACGGACATTGCTGCCGACCTTCCTCTCCTTTCGAAGGTGGATGCGTGGCCGGAGGAAGTGGTGGAAAGAGAGCCCTATGATACGGAAATGACCGGCTGCGTGGGAGGTTATTTCCTTATCCCCATGGACGGCGGTATTTACCGATATAAAGAGTATTCCTCTTCCGATGAAGCCATGACCGCTCAGGGAATCAGCTTAGCGACGGACGAGCTGATCTTTACCTGTACGGAGAATGGGATCAGTGAGAATTATGATTATGAGATCTACTCTCTAAAGGCATATCCTGATAAGGATTTGTTGCTTGCAAATTGTGTTGGGCATGGCAGCATTATTCTTTCCCATGCGCCGGCCCAGAGGATACGGGATGGTGAATTGGAGGATGCGCAGGAGAATGACTTTGTCATTCGGAAAAATGGCAGCGTGATTAGCGGAAAGGAACTCTGGCAGGCGTTTTGCGGGAAGGTAGCACAGGGGCAGCCGGCAGTGGTGCGATTGGGATATTATTATACCTTGGAAAAGCGCAATATGTCTGAGGAACTCAGGGAAGCCGAGAAAGCGGACTTTCCGTGCCTTTTCTTACAACAGCTATATTATGATGGCAGCAGTTTTACGCTCAGTCCCGTTCACAAGCTGGGAGAGGAATACGTGATTTATGAGAAGCCGCAGATTGACAGTCCGGAGAGAACGTATTCCTGTCTCATGCATTATGCGGACGAAGCGGAAAATGCTTTTACGAGCTACGTATCCTATGATAAATACGTGTTGACTAATAATGATCAGGTGACGTGGAAAGAATTGCAACAATCCACGTTAAGTTCTGTTTCAGGTTATATCCAACATCAGGAAGTATATGGTGAATATGTTTGGAAAGAAGGCATGGAACAATAAAATACGTTTCGTTACGGACTTCCGGAACTGATTTACAGGCTGGAAATGCAAATAGGAGGAAAGAGCATATGGATTTGCAAAAATACGTGGATGGTTTTGGCGCTATGACGTGCATCGTATCCGTTGAGAATCTCGGAAACGGAAAGCGCGGGAAATTCCGCATTGTCACTGGAAACAAACCGTATATCGACTCCATAGAACATCCTGCGCCGGGAGCAGAACTGCTGGTCCAAAAGTTCACTCCCAATCAGGAATATACAAACTATCTTACCAGGGATCTTAACTTTGAAGATTACTGCTATCGGGCAGCGGTTGAAAAACGGTGTCTTAATTCGTACGCCACAGCGGACAGGATACAGGGCGTATGGTTTAACATGACGTTTCTCCCGGTGGCTTATGAAGAAGGGAATCTCTGCTATTGTACGTATACCATGGAGATCAACTTTGAGGCTAATCTGGACAGATTGTCGTCGCTTCCTGCTGACGTTACGGCGAACGTTATCAAGATATGCTTACAGCTCAGAAGTGCAAAAGAGTTTCATGAAATGATGAATGACGTCATACGCGATATCAGAAATATGTTTGATGCCGAGCACTGCTGCATTCTTCTTATGGACTCAATCGAAAGGAAGTGCACGGTCCTGTGCGAAGCGCTTTCGGATAACACGGTTCTGACGACAATGAACAAATATAATGATGACGGGTTTTATGACATCGCTGACAGCTGGAAAGACCTGATCGCGGGCAGCAACTGCATCGTCGTAAAAGACGAGCAGGACATGGAAGTTGTCCGGGAGCGGAATCCCATATGGCATAAGTCGATCACTTCCGCCCATGGAAAAAACATCGTTCTGTTTCCGCTAAAGTTCAGGGAAAAGCTTCTGGGTTACATATGGGCGCTCAACTATGACGTGGCAAGAGCTACCAGCATCAAAGAAACCTTTGAGACCACGGCTTCCATTCTTGCCTCTGCCATAAGTAACTATCTGCTGATGGAGCGTTTGAAGGTGCTGAGTTCAAAAGACATCCTGACGGGAGTCTTGAACAGAAATGAAATGAATAATTACGTCGATAAGATAAGCATGGATAACGCCGCATCCGACGTTTCCGTGGGAGTGGTTTTTGCTGACCTTAACGGATTGAAACGCGTAAATGATCAATATGGGCATAATAAGGGCGATAAACTCTTGAAAGATGCCGCCAAAGCGATTGAGGAAGTCTTTGATCCGGACGTGATTTACCGGGCAGGCGGAGATGAGTTTGCGATCATTGTAACCGGCATAACGGAAGAAGAGCTCAACAAGCGGGTGGAAGCCTTAAGGAATGTTTCTCAGAAATACGAACACGTGTGTTTTGCCATTGGTCAGTGCTACGAGGCCAGCCGGTCGAACGTGAGACGCGCTTTGAGAATTGCAGACGAGCTGATGTATGAGGATAAACGCCGCTTTTATGATCAGCATCCGGAACTGAAGAGATAGGAGATTACGGAATGATCTATTACGACCATTTGCCATTAGATAAAGACATCATGACGGCTCTCAGGGAATTGTCGATCAATTACGTGTTCCAGCCGATATTTCTGCCGGACGGCAAAACCGTCTATGCATGGGAGGCCCTGATGCGCCCTACGGACGTGACGGTAACCGACCTTATCGCGGAATACAAAAAAAGAGATAAACTGCACGTCCTTGAAGTGGCTACCTTTTTTGGAGCGATGCAGGCGTATTTCCTAAGAGGATATGAGGAGAAAGTTGCGATCAATTCGTTTCCGTGTGATTGCATGAAGCAAGAGGAAGCTGATGTTTTTCTGGATTATTTTGGAGACGACATCCGGGGCAGGATGATCATTGAGAATCTGGAATATCCCTATTTCTCCGAGGAACACTGGAAAGAAAAGAACAGATCCGTCAGATTTATGGAAAATATGTTGGCAGCAGATGATTTTGGCACGGGGATCAACACGCTTGAACTGATAGAGCTCATGTCTCCGCACGTCGTAAAACTCGACAGAGAACTGATCTCGGGAATTGATCATATCCGTGAGAAACAGGAGAACGTGAAGAATCTGGTATCCCTTTTCCATTCCAAGAATTTTCTGATCGTGGCGGAAGGAATTGAAGAGAAAGAAGAGTTTGAATACCTTGTGGGTCTGGGAATCGATCTGTTTCAGGGGTATTATCTTGCCAGGCCGGCGTGATGGGTTACCGGCATACCCCTTTACTGCTCCAACTTTTCATAGGACACGGACAGAACGTTCATCCCAAAGATTTCATTGGTCAGTTTTACGAAGTAATCGTCATCGAGGCCTGTGCCGACCTTGACGTTGATCCGGAATTTGTCAGGAGTGATGCTGTTGACGGCGATGGAGGTCACAACGTTTTTGTCATCGGTGACCTTTTTGTAGATGGCTTCCTTGATCTCAGGGACCTGTTCCTTCATGCAGACGACGTTGATGAGATAAGAATTGCTGTCGTTGTCCACGAGAATGGGAATGGGCTTGATCTTCTTGGCGGTAACGTTGAGGAGCATGTTGAGCAGGATCAAAAATAGCGTGATGACAAAGGCATATTTGAAGTAGCCGTAGGCGACGAGAATGCTGATGCCGGCGGTGCTCCACAAGGTGGCGCTGGTGTTGAGGCCGTTGACGGTGAAGCCATTCTTGAAGATTACGCCGCTGCACAGGAAACCGATGCCCGTTACGATGTTTGCGGACATTCGGATGTCGGGATAACCGAGCAATATCTCGATCAGGCAAAAGGAGAACGTGCCGACTGCGATCAGGAAAGTCGTCTTGATCTCTATGTGGTGGCCGCCAATCTGTCTTTCAAATCCGATCAATAGTCCGATCACTGCCACCGTAGCTAATCTGATGATCAATTCTTGTATTGTCATACGTTTATCCCCTTATGTGATTTTGCATGTCTCCGTAACGCGTGCCTCCGGATGGAAACGTTCCCTATAATCTGACTATACCGAAACAAGCGGAAATGGTCAAGCGGTTGACCGTTCTTTTCTCTTTTGATATACTAAAAAAAGAGGGGGAGACGGGAGCGATTACATTGAAGAGTCAAAATAATAAAAAGCTCGCCATCACGTTTTTTGTGATCGCGCTGATCGCTGCTCTGACGATCTTTGGTCTGAGCATTATCAAAACTTGGATATTTAATCAGGCTGAGCACTTTGTCACCTTTGCAGGACAGGAACTCTTGGCGGCGAATGCATTCTTCAGGAGATTGAAACGCACAAGGGTAAGCAGTTTGATCCGAAGATCGCGGACGTGGCAATGCGTCTGATCAAGGAAGAACTTTTGGAAGAATAATTTATGAGGCTGAAAAGCGCGGTAATTGCTTGCGGTTACTGCGCTTTTTTTGAGAGAGAATGATTGTGGCAGAATGCGCGGGAGGTATGCGGAAATGCCAGATACCATAACAAATAAATTAGGGACGGAGATCATGGTGGGCGGGATCCGATTCAAGTCCAACGTGCTGATGGCACCCCTTGCAGGATATACCTGCTTTCCCTTTCGCCTGATGGCCGAGAGGCTGGGCGCGGGAAGCGCTTATACGGAAATGGTGAGCTCGGACGGGCTGAAATATAACGACAGGGCGACGTCGAAGCTCTTGTATACGGACGACCGTGAGAAGTTAAAATGCGTACAGCTCTTGGGCTCCATCCCTGCCGTCTTTGAGCGGGCGGCAAAGAGTGAGAGGCTGGAGAAGTTTGACGTCATCGACGTAAACATGGGATGTCCCGTTCCCAACGTCATCAAAGCAGGTGAGGGGAGCGCGCTGCTGGAAGACCTGCCGAGGGCTTCCAAGATCATAGAGGCATGCAAGAGAAGCGGCAAGGTGGTCTCGGTGAAATGCCGGATCGGACTAAACAGGCAAAAGATCGTGATCGAAGAATTCGCGAGGATGTGTGAGCAGTCGGGGGCGGACATGATCACGGTGCATGGCAGGACCAGGGACATGATGTATGACGGCGAGCCACTGTATGAATTTATCAAGAAGGCAAAGGAGTCCGTGAAGATCCCCGTGTTTGCAAACGGCGGGATCGATTCGAAGGCAAAGGCCCTGGAAATGATGGAGAAGACCGGGGCGGACGGCGTCATGCTTGCCAGATATGGCTTTGAGAATCCGCTGATCTTTGCGGAACTGACGGGAACGCAGTGCAATGACACGAAATACAGTTTGCTTATGGAGCAGCTGGAGATCGCGGAGGAATGCTATGACGAGCTGTACGTGCTCTCGTACGTCAAGAAGCTGGCCTCCTATTTTATGAAAAAGCTTCCGGGAACCAAGCAGTACAAGCTGGCGCTGTACCGGTGCGGCAGCATTCCGGAGCTTCGGACCATTCTTGGCGAGATTTTTACAGCGCCGGGGGAATGAGGACAGATGCCGCGGGAGAGCGACGTGACGTTGCATAACGAGAATTTGGAGTGAGTGAACATGTTGACGGAAAATCAATTTGAAATAGAAGAGGGGGTCCTGAAGGCCTACTTGGGAGCGGGCGCCGAGGCGCAGGTCCCGGAAGGCGTGCATACGATCGGAGACGGTGCCTTCAAGGGCATGGCGTGGCTTCTGAAGGTGACGCTGCCATCCTCCATAAAAAGAATTGGGGCAACGGCGTTTAAGGGTTGCCGACAGTTAAAGGAGATTAACTTCCCGGAGGGCCTTTCGGAGATTGGGGAATACGCATTTCACAGATGTCATCAGATAGAAGAGCTGATCTTCCCCAAGTCCCTGACGAAGGTGGAGGGCTATGCATTCCTATATTGCGACGGTTTAAGGAGAGTCGTGATGGAAGGGCCGGAGCGCCTTGGAAAGGCCGTTTTCTCCCACAATCTTTCGCTGGAAGAGGTCACCCTAAACAAGAACGTGGATGATTCCAACTTTAGCGAGGAAGTGTTTGAGGGCTGCGTGCATCTCCGGAAGATCACGCTGTCTGGTGAAACCTACGAGATCAGCAATCTGATCGAGGCCATGAATTCCCACTCGGCTTATCCCGGGATCATAAAGTCCATCGCCCGGGGCGTATACCATTCCATGGAGATCGAGGACGGCGCGCTGAGCAAGTTCCACATCAATCTAAAGTCCATCTTTTTGCCGGAAGGGATCACTTCCATCGGAAAGAGCTGTTTTTTTGACAAACGAGGGATCGTGAGCATCTCACTTCCGGAATCCCTTCAGGAGATCAAGGCAAACGCGTTTTTGAATTGCAGCAGCCTGGAGGAGATTACCTTCCGGAATGAAAACGTGTTGCTGGATGACAGGGCCTTTCGCGGGTGCTGTAATCTGAAAAGGATCTACCTAAAGGATGAGGCATTCCTTTTGGAGGATGAAACGTCCCATGAACTGATCAGCCGCATCCGGGATCAGGTGCTCGGGGATTTCTACGTCAGCGGAAGAACCCTGGTCCGCTATATGGGAGACGAGGAGCAGATCCAGATCCCTAAGGGAGTGGAGATCATCGGCGAGCGTTGCTTTTTTGGCAAAGAGAGGCTCAAGATCGTATTTTGCCCCGACAGCCTTCTGGAGATCCGGGAGCAGGCCTTTGCGGGCTGCGTTACCCTTCAGAACGTCATGCTTTCGGACAAGCTAAAAAGAATAGAGCGGGAAGCGTTTGCAGAGTGCAAAAAGCTTTTGAAATGTAATCTTCCCGGATCCGTGGAATATATTGGGGAATATGCGTTCCGGCGCTGCCTTACGCTTAAGCCCTTTGAGCCCTGGCCGGAGAACGCGAGGGTTCATTCCCATGCCTTTTATCTGGCAAAACAATTTGCAGGAATGAAAGAAACCATTCAAAGCGTGGATGACGGCATTGCGCCCAGCGCATTGCAGGAAGGAACCTCGTCTGCGCTTTGCAAGTTGCAGGAAGGACCCCAGGTGATTCCGTCCTATGCCCATGCAAGGCAGGAGGGACTCAAGGTCTTGGAACTGTCGGGGATCCGGTGGATTGGCAAATATGCCTATTCCGCTTGTCCTGACTTAGAGGAGATCGTCATCGACGCACCGGACTGCGTGATCGAGCGGAATGCATTTTCAAACTGTCCGAAGCTTAGAAGGGTGCACCTTCGCGTTAAGGAGATGGGGAAAGGCATTTTTTCCTACTGCAGGAATCTGGAAGAAGTCCGGCTGTCCGGGGGTTCCGTCCTGCAGGCGGAGAGCTTTGCCGGATGTTACCGGTTGTCGAAATTTGAAGCGAAGGAAGTCACGCAGATGGAGGCGCGGTGCTTTGATGAGTGCACGGCCTTGGATGCCTTTGATTTTTCCGGCATCCGGTCCATCGGCGAACGTGCCTTTGAACGCTGTGATTCCTTAAAGAGAGTGGAACTGCAGGAAGTGGAGTGCGGATATCACGCCTTCGCGGACTGTGCCTCCCTGGAGGCCGTGGCGCTGTCAAAGGATACGGTTCTAAAGAGCGGAGCCTTTATTGGCAGCACCCAGGTGAAAACCATCACCTTCGAAGGAAAGACCTATGAATTTTCAAGATTCACGGACGGCTTAAACCACGTGGGCAATCCCTATCCCCTGCCCGTCCGGGAAGTGATCGCCTCGATCTATTCCTGCTTTGACGTGCGGGAGCGGAAAATACTGGCTGGCTATGCGCAGGATGGCACGGAGATCACCATACCGCGGGACGTGGAAGAGATCGGTCAGGATGTGTTTAGGGATCACGTGCGGCTTCGCACCATTCATATCCCGGAGAGCGTAAAGCTCTTTGGAAGTCATGCATTTTCCATGACTGCGTGGCTGGAGGAACAACGAACGAAATCCGAAATGGTCGTGGTAAACGGAGTCCTTTTGGACGGCGCGCTCTGCAAGGGAAAGGTGGTGCTGCCTTCCGGCATAAGGCGCGTTGCAAGCTGGTGCTTTGCGGGGAACGTGAACGTCACGGAGCTGGTGATTCCGTCCGACAGGATTGGCATTGAGAGCCTTTCCTTCCGGAATTGCCTGAACTTAAAGAAGATCACGGACTGGGATCAGAAGGAATACGTGCTGACGGACGTCTCGGACCTGGAGACGAAGGGGTATCCGGAACTGATCCAGAGAATTTTTTCTGAGTGCATCAACTGTTTCAAACTGGACGAAAATAAGAACCTGGTGGAAAGTACCGGAAACATCACGAGACTGACGTTCCCAGAGGGCATTAGGTCCGTCGGTGACGGCGTCTATAAAGATTGCCACCTGCTGGAGACAATCGATCTTTCCAGCGGTACGGAACGAATTGGAAAGTCTGCCTTTGAAAACAGCAAGTGGCTAAAGCGCGTCACAAAAGCGGGGCACGTTACTGAGATTGGCGCCCAGGCATTTTCAGGCTGCCAGTCCTTAGAATCCATCGACCTGTCAGATTGCCTGCGGGAGCTGGGAAAACGATGCTTTGAACACTGCGGAAGCCTTACGGAGATTCACCTTTCCAACCAACTGGAAGCAATCCCCGAAAGAGCCTTCTTCCGCTGCAAGTCCCTGCAAAAGCTTGTGATTCCGAAGTCCGTGAAAGTGATCGGGCCGGAGGCCTTCGCATTCTGCGATCAGCTGGAGGAAGTCTTGATTCCTGAAGAGACGCAGCTTGGCGAGAGAGCTTTTGCATATTGTGACCACGTTACCATGCAAAGGTATTGAACCATAAGTTTTCTGCAGCCGTAAGGGGATGAGCCCCTTAGGTTTGCTGAAAGGAGTATCATGAGATATCGAGATCTTGGCAGGACGGGACTGCGGGTATCGGAGATTGGTTTTGGAACCATTCCGATCCTGAGCGGCCACGTGCCCGTGTTGCCAAAGTTTTACAGCCCGGATCAGGAGACGGCCGTGGCCATCATGAGAAAGGCCTTTGACTACGGGTGTAATTTCTATGACACCGCGATCCTGGAGGAATACGGGGACGCGGAGATCAAGCTGGGAGAATTTGCAAAAACCATAGACAGAAATCAGATCATCATCTCGGACAAGGCCAGATTCTATGACGGGGCAGAGATTTACCGGGAGGTGCTGCGGTCGACGGAGCATCTGGGAACGAAGCCGGATCTCTATTTTGTCCATCAGGTGGATGAGGACAATGCTGATGAAGTCTTCGGGAAAAATGGCGCCGTGGAGGCCTTGTATGACTTGAAAAGAGAGGGCAAGATCGGCTTTGTGGGGATCGCATCCCATTATTATGACGTGTTGTATCGCGGCGCGAAGGATCCGAGGGTGGACGTGCTACAAGGGAGCGGCAATATCCTGGAAAGAGGCATGCTGGACAGGATCCGGAAGGAAGAGGCTTTCCGGGAAAAGGGCCTGATCCTGAATAAGGTCTATGCCGCAGGACTTTTGATCGGACCGTTTATCCCGGAGGAGCTCATCGGCGGAATTCTGGAATATCCTTTCTCCTGTGCCCTTTTGGGGATCGGTACTTTTGAACAGGCGGAGGTGGCCTTCGCAAAGGAATATCCTACCATGCATTTTTCTTTTGAGGAAGTGTTGGACCGGCTTCGGAAGGACTTTGAACCCATTGGCTGTGACCGATGCGAGAGATGCGTTTGTCCCCACGGACATGAACTTCACACCACATTCCGCCAGTTTAATTACTTCCATCTGGGGAAGGAATTCTGGGCGATCAACAAGCTAAAGATGGACGCGGACCTGACCTATCAGCACTGCAGGGCCTGCACGGAACAGGTCTGCATGAAGGATTGTGAGCGGCATCTGTACGTTCCGGAGGAGATCGGCCGGGTACAAAAGCTCCTGGAAGCATATGGGGCTCTTTAGAAAAAATGAATTTGACGGAAGCGCACGGTTCTGCTATACTGGGTGGATGAAAAATGAAAAGGAGTATAGAAAATGAAGAAGAAAGCGATTTGTACCACGATCGCAGCGCTTGCGTTGACGCTTTTGCCCATGACGATGCTTGGCGGATGCGATGGCAAAAACAATGAGAAAGAGCAGACCGAGACTGTTTTTTCTGGTGAACCGATTGGTTCAAGCGAGGAAGCGGGATCGTCAGAAAGCGAAACTGAGAGCAAGTCTGAAGCGGAGAGCAAGCCTGAGAGTCAGGCAGATGACGGCGCCAAAGCGCAAACGGAAACCTCAGCCGAAGCGAACGGCGGAAGGAAGGACGGCGAGCGCTTTGAAGATACCATCATGATCGAGGGAATGGAAGAGACGGTCAAATACGAGCATGTCAGAAACGAGGAGATCGGATTTGAACTGGATTATGATTATGAGATGTTTGTAAGAACCCAAAAATCAAATGCGGAGATTTTCCGTTCGGTTTATGATAACTCTGAGAATCCTCAGATTTACCTTGAAGTGAAGTATAGTTCTAAGGACGTTGACAATGCCGTGGCCTCCATCAGAGAGGAGCTTTCAAAGGAGTATGATCTTAACCAGAACTCCATCCAGCTGAATCGCGCCGGCAAATGTGTGAATATTGACGCCTCCAACGCCAAGGGGAATGGCGGAACGCCGGATCTTCTACAGACGGTATACGTGGTCCCTGCCGTTGATGGTTGCCTTATCGCGGCGGCACATTATACGTTTGAGAGCGCTGACGGGTTTGGAACCCGCTTTTCAGCCATCATGAATACCCTTGAGGTGATCGGCAGAAAGGAAGCTGCCAAACTTTCGGACGATCAGGCACTCACGGCGATCAAGAACTATTGCTACGCCGGTAACCCTTCTTTGAAGGAGATCGAAAATGCAGGAGAGTATCCGGTTAACTGGGAGATCGCTTCCAGCAGCGCGCAGGAGATCGTTGTCTTGTACGTGGCCTACACGGGAGCGCAGATCCGTTACTATATTGATCCGGTGACCGGCGAGACCTACGTCACGGAATTCGTGCCCGGTATCACCGAGGAGGAAGAGCGGACGAGCGAAAGCTTTAACGCGAGGGATTACCTCTCTGAGTAAAATAATTGCATGACATAAGTAAGAAAACGGGTGGACGCTGACCACCCGTTTTGTTATAATTACGTGATACGGCAAGGCGAAAGCGGGCCGGGGGATCACAGGCGAAAGCGGGCTGGGGAATAACGGACCGTGACACAGCGAAAACAGGCCGGGAAGCGGAAGAGAAGCGCCTGGATTTTGGGAGAAAAATGAAAGAACTTAGTAAGAGTGGATACAATAAAGAGAATTTTAGGATTGTCCTTGCCATGGCAGGGCCTGCCATCATCGAATCCTTTTTTGTCGCGCTAGTAGGCCTCGTGGATTCCCTAATGGTAAGCCGCCTTGGCTCCTATGCGGTGGCTGCGGTGGGACTGACCACGCAGCCGAAGTTTGTCGGACTCGCCATGTTTTTTGCGGTCAACGTCTCCGTTTCGGCCTTGGTTGCAAGGCGCTTTGGCGAAAAGGAGCGGGAGGATGCAAACCGGGTATTTCTCACGGCCTTTTATTTCGTGATCGCGGCGGCCGTGATCCTGAGCATACTGTTTGTTGCCCTTGCGGATCCGATCATCCGGCTCTGCGGTTCCTCGGATGCAACCCCGGAAGACATAGCGACGCACAATGCGGCCGTCACTTACTTTCGGATCATCATGGGCGGCATGATCTTCAACTGCATACAGATGGTGGTCAATTCGGCCCAGAGAGGTGCCGGCAATACGAAGATCACCATGAGGACGAACGTGACCTCGAACGTGGTGAACGTCATACTGAATTACCTTCTGATCGAGGGACATTTTGGTTTTCCGGCACTCGGCATCGCCGGCGCCGCGCTTGCGACGGTTCTTGGAACGGTGGTCTCCTGCGTGATGAGCCTCCTTTCCATCGCAAAAAAGAGCACGTTTATCAGTTTGCCGTTCTTGCTTGCCAATAAGATGAAGGCTTCCCTTGAGTCCTTCAAGAGCCTGGTTCGCATAGGCTACGGGATCTTTTTTGAGCAAATCCTGATGAGAATTGGCTTCATGGCCACTGCCGTCATGGCGGCCAAGATGGGCATGGATGCCATGGCGGCGCATCAGGTGGGCATGAACCTGATGGGACTGACCTTCAGCTTTGGCGACGGTCTGCAGGCGGCAGCAGTGGCACTGATCGGCAGGTCCCTTGGCCAGGGAGAGCCGGAGCTTGCTAAGACGTATGGCCGGACCTGCAAGGCGGTGGGCATGATGATCGCCGTGGTCCTGATCCTGCTTTATTTCTTCGGCGCAAGATGGCTGATGTCCATGTTCTTTGAGGAGGAACACATCATCAAGATCGGCGTGTCCATCATGAGAGTCATCATCTTTGTGGTGCTGTTCCAGATCATTCAGGTGATCTACATGGGATGTCTTAGAGGTGCGGGAGACACGCTCTACACTGCTTTTGCGGCGACCATGTCCGTCACCGTCATCCGTACCCTGGTATCCTGGCTCGGAGGCTTTGTGTTTGGCCTTGGCATCGTTGGCATCTGGCTTGGCGTCCTCGCGGATCAGATTTCCAGATTCGCCTTCGCAAGCATTCGCTACCGAATGGGAAAATGGGTAAAGATCAAAATCTAGAAAAAATAATTTCGAACCTTTTTCACGCTCATGAAATTATATAAGTGAAAGCAACAAAACGTGACGTCAAATTTCGAAGCTTTGCAGAAAAAATATTTAGTGCGGAGAAAAAGATGGATAGGGTAAAAGTGGGGAAATTGGTAACGGAATATGGTAAAAACCTGTATTCTTTTTGCCTGTATACCACGAAAGATCGTGAAACTGCAGACGATCTGTATCAGCAGACGTTTTTGACCGTGATGGAGAAGGAAGACGTGCGAATCGATGAAAATCCGAAAGCATATCTGATCACGGTTGCCATGAATATTTGGAAAAACCGCATCAGGAAGATCCTCTGGAGAAAAAAGATCGTTGACGTGTCTTTTGTGGAAGAGGAAGAACTGTTACAGATAGCGGTTGGCGGAAAGTCTGTGGAAGAGGAAGTGGTAAAAAGACAGGAAGAGGCAAACGTCAGAAGAGAAGTGTTGAATCTTCCTGAAAAGCTACGGGTTGTGATCCTCATGTTTTACATGGAAAACATGTCCATCGAAGAAATTGCCTCTGCACTGAAAATTCCAACCGGAACGGTGAAAAGCCGAATGAGCAGTGCCAAGAGCGCGTTAAAGGAGAGATTAAAACATGGGAAATAAAGAATTGGACGATTTGTTAAACAGTGCGTTAGTTCCATCCGTAACGGCATCAAGTCAGTTAAATCAGAGCATTTTTAAGGCATGTGAGAATAACAACGGGAAGGCAGTCAAAAGGAATGGAAAGAAGATCAAGACAATGAGACTTCTTCCAAGAGTTGCCGTGTTTGCATTGATCTGTTCCCTGGGCGGAGCAATTTCGGTCTATGCGGCAACGCATTTATTCAGAAAAGTAAACGTGTCTGATTTTAAGGTCACAACAGATAATATCAATCCGGACAGCGTCAAGGCTTTAAGTGCGGACGAAGCAAAAGAACTGTTTGAAGAAGCATTTGAATTCTCAGAAGAAGTAATAAAAGAAGAAAAACCGGGCGAGGGAGATCTGTGGACTAAGAAAAAAGAGATTGTGCAAAAGTTTGGTTCCCGTGAAAATACTATTGAAAAGTACTGGTATGACGATTATATGAAGGCGGAAGAGGCTGAAGGATTTGAACATCTCTTTAAGGATACGGAAGGATTCATACAAAGAGGAATGGGAGCTTATGAAACCTATTGCCAGGTTTATAAGTTGGCAGATGACTCCACCGATCCGGAAAGGAAAATGTTATGGAGTGAGATGGGATTTAAGGGAGGAATGTTCAACATTCAGTATTTTGTGAATGATGAAGAAGGCTTTACGATGGCTTCAGCAGGTGAAGTGAAATATGAGAATAAAAGATCCTACGTATCTGAATCCGGTGCGGAATTTGAGTTGTGGGATAACAGTTGGGGAAATGAATTATCTTCGGGTGAAATAGAATATATACCAACTATGACACAAACGATCATTTCCTTTGGAAATACGAACGTCATTATAAGTTTTAACGGCTTAGATGAAGAACAGATTCACGTGATCTTGGATAAGATTGTTTATTAATTGGAGCGAAAAGAGAGCCAACGCGGCTCTCTTTTTTTCGCCATTTTTCCATGGGAGCGCAGATTCAAAGCCGTTGCGGGCGGATGCATGCGGAGGAAGCAGGTTGCCGCGAGCAGTTAGAGGTGATAAGATGAAAAATAACGAGAAAACGCATCAAGATGAAAAAAATTATATTTTGACCGCACGTTTTACGGACCTCATCCGTTAATCCTAATGAAGGGAGGTCAAGATCGGATCCATGGATTTAGAAGAAGCTTATGACAAAATATACCGTTATGCGTATTTCAAACTAAATAACCAGTCCGTTGCGGAAGACGTCACGCAGGAGACCTTCCTTAGATTTATCAGCCAAAAGGGCAGCGTTCACGAGTATGAGATCAAGTATCTTTACGTGATCGCCAGGAATCTTTGCATCGATGAGTACAGAAGGGTGAAAGCGGATCCGTTGCCGGAGGATTACGATGCCCCGGCGCCGTTTGACGACCGCCGGGAGGAGCGTATGATGGTGCGGGAGGCATTGGCGAAACTGCCGCAGGAGGATCAGGAGATCCTTTTACTCCGGCACGTGAACGGTGAAGCCGTCGGCACGATCTGCAAGGCACTTGGCATTTCTAGGTTTGCCGCATATCGGCGGTTAAAAAGCGCAGAAGACAAGATGCGCGAAAGTTTGGAGGTGAATGAGGGATGAAAGAGGATTGGAAGACTTTGCTGAGCGATGAATTCCAGGCCCCGCAGCCAAAGCATAAAAAAGAGTTTTTACGGAATCTGCGCGCACGGGAAGTGAGCATGCCTGAAATGCTTTTGCAGCAGGTAGCGTACGTACGGCCTGCGATCTGGCTGTTTGCACTGGCGCTGGTTGCCATTGCCATTGTTGGGTCTCTGATGAGAGTCGAGACGACGGTAAACGTTCTAACCATGCTCATGCCTTTCTCCGCCGCGATCGCCGTCTTGGAAACCAGGCGTTCAGAAAGATGCGGCATGGCGGAACTGGAAATGACGACCCGTTTTTCCTTGCGGAGCGTTGTTCTGGCTCGCATGATGATCTTGGGAATCGTTTCGTTTTTGATCCTTTGCATCTCATCCCCCATGATCGCCGCGGCATTTGACGCAGGGACGGTTTTGACGGCAGTGCGGATCTTGATCCCTTATCTCATCACGATGAGCATCAGCCTTTTGGCGGAAAGAAGTCCGCTGGGAAGAAAGACCGGATACGCCTCGCTGGCGATCGCATCCGGCGTTTCGATCATCATTTACTGGATCGACAACTACGAACCAAACATGGTTGCAAAGTATCTTGGCATGATCGATAGCTGGGGAATTATGATCGCCCTGGGACTCATGGCGTTTACGGCAGTGGAACAATGGAAAACAATCAATGGCGTGGAGGCATTTGCATGAAATTAACGGTTAACGGAATTACAAAACAATATAAAAACAAAACGGCGGTGGACCAAATCAGCTTTCAGCTGACGGAAGGCGTCACGGGACTTTTGGGGGCAAACGGAGCGGGGAAAACCACGTTGATGCGCATGGCTTCCGGCATCCTTACGCCGACGAGCGGCAGCGTGGATGCGGACGGCATACCGGTGGATACGGAGGAGTATCGCGCGCTGCTCGGCTATCTCCCCCAGGATTTCGGATATTATCCGGAGTTCACGGCGAGAGAATTTGTGCAGTATGTTGCCGCCTTAAAGGGAATCGAAAAGAAGAAGGCAAAGAAGAAAACGGAGGAGATCCTGGAGCTTGTGGGACTTTCAGACGTGGCGGGAAAGCGGATCCGCACCTACTCGGGAGGCATGAAACAAAGGGTGGGAATCGCACAGGCGTTGGTGAATGATCCGAAGATTTTGATTTTGGATGAGCCGACGGCAGGCCTTGACCCGAAGGAGAGAGTCCGTTTCCGGAACTTGATCGCGGAGATTGGAAAGGATACGATCGTTCTGTTCTCTACGCACATTGTCTCTGACGTTGAGCATATCGCAAGCAATCTTTTGATGATGAGAGAGGGAAAGCTTATCTACGAAGGGGCTTGGAGCGAGCAGAAGGGTGACCTTGAGAAATTCTACATGGAGGAGTTTGAGTGACGTGAATAACATAGGAATGCTTTATGGCTTTGAGCTTAAGAAAATATTGAAAAACCGCCTGACGATCGTCATGCTGGTGATAACGGTCTTCTTTATCGTAGTCGAAGCGGTGGCGCCAGGGATGGCGAACGTCGCAGGTGAGGATCCCAGGAGCCTGGAGGGCCGGGTAATAGATGACGCGCTCTTAATGGAATTACAGGGAAAACTGGCGGAGAACGGAGGCGCTTGGAACGGCGATGCCGGAAAATACAACGCCATCGCGAGACTGAAACGCAATATTTTGGGGAGCAATGAGGAGGTTGCCGTCGAGTATTCGGCGGAGGAGTTATATCAGATCAGGGATGAGAGCATCCTTTCGATGATGGAAGAGGAAGGGCTTAGCGATGGCGAGATCGCATGGTGGAAGAACCAGATGGAGGATGAGACGCCGTTTACGTATTACGATTATAACGGTGCATTGATCCTTTCCCAGGGACTGGTGGGCGTTCTTTTGTGCATTATGCTTTTGTCAGCCCTGTGTCTGTCCACCGTGTTTACGGTGGAACACCGGCAGCGCACCGACCAGCTTGTGCTCAGCTGCAAAAACGGACGCGGAAGAACCTATTTTGTGAAGATTGCGGCAGGACTTTCCGTTGTCGTTGCATGCTGCCTGCTGGCGACGGGATTGCTTGCGCTGCTGACCGCCGTTCTCTATGGTTTGAATGGTTTTAATGCCGTCGTGCAGCTGGAAATTCCGGCATCGCCTTACGCTTTTACAATGGGACAATTCATCGCAGTGCAGGGAGTGGTCATGATCACGGCAGGCGTTCTGTTTGCGGCCTTTGCCATGGCCGTTTCGGAACTTTTGAAGAACAGCCTTGCGGTAATGGGGATCATGGTGGGTCTTTTCATCTTTGGCCAGCTCGAGATCATTCCGCCCAAATATCTTTTGTTACTGAAGCTTAGGGCCATGCTTCCCTCCAATCAAGTTAGCGTGTGGTCATTGATGGAGTATCATCTGTTCAACTTCGGAGGCCATTACTGCACCGGATACCTTGTTTCACCGATCACCTACCTTGCGCTGTCAGCCGCACTGATCGCCGTGGGCGGATGGGTTTACAACAGATTCCAGGTGACTGGACGATAAGGGATGGGATAATTTACGCGGCCGTGAAGGGATTGTAAAGGAGCAGCAGTTGCTAAAGAAAGAGACTGTTTCTACAATGAAGAGATTCCTGCATATATAGTTTTTTATAGGCGGTGGCCGCGCGGCCACCGCTTTTTTGTCATATGAAATGTTAAAAGAACTCTTTTTTCTTGATTTATTCTTTGTATGGCTTTATATTAGTGGTATCTTCTGAAATTCTTTGTCTTGCGACGCGGATATTTCTGTCGCACCATTTCCAAAAGCAAGAAAAAAAGTCCCAATTGAGTTAAGTACATGTGAGGAAGAGATTTCTTTTGTTTCGCGTGTATGCTTTTTTTGAACATGACACGCAGATTAAAGATTGATGTGTTTTGGCGTGTATAATTATTTGATGTTGAAGAGGTATTTTTCAAAAATACACGCGTGATTACGATACATTGGATTTTTAGTGTATTCCATTTTTGTCGTCTGACACGAGAAATTCTTGTATTTGTTTGTTTGCGTGTCGGCGCGATAAATCTGCTACACGCAAAATAATAGTATTTCAATATTTGCGTGTCGAAATGAAAAAAAGGCTACACGCGTAACATGATTATTTCGAATTTTGCGTGTCGAGATAAAATGGCATACACGCGATAATTCAAAATGTTTGTGATCGCATGCATTTAATTGAGGATACAGACATGGACATGGTGATCATGGAGTGAGAGGAAGATTAACGAAGGATGGAAAGCGGAGGTGGAGTTCTAGAAGAAAAATAAAGGAATAGAAAGATGCTAAGGAAGGAGCAGAAACAATGGAGCTGAAACAGAGAATGCTTTGGAGTAGAGCGGAAGAAGCATAGAGAATGGGGGAAGAAAAATGATTGTCTATCCTGATTTTGCGCTTCTTCATCTTAGGAAAAGGAAAACTATTTATTGGGAGCATTTTGGGTTAGTTACCGATGTAGAATATGCTCAAAAGACCATCCATAAATTAATTCAATATGAGGCAAGTGGGGTGACTGTTGGGCGGGATTTGCTTTTTTCCATGGAATCAGATGAGAGTCCACTGAACGTAAAGCAGATTATAAAGAAGATAGAGAAGAATCTAATATAGGTCAAAGGCGTCTCGTAAAAATGGTTGACATTGACAGACTATTATGATAGTATGGACTACAAGAATAGTACGGACTATTATAATAGTCTGCAAGAACAACAATAGAACCATCAAGAGTTGCACGTACAAAGTGATGGGTGGAAGCAAAAGCATAACGTTTGGAGGCGGCGTGATGAAAGAGAAGCTGTTTGACAGTGAAGAAAAGGTAATGGAGATCTTATGGGAGAGGGGACCGCTTTCCGCAAAGGAGGTCAGCCTGATCGCGGCAGATTCCATCGGATGGAACAAGAATACGACCTATACCGTGATCAAGAAGCTGGAGGCGAAGGGCTTCCTTCGGCGCGATGAGCCAGGGTTTCTTTGCACCCCGTTAGTTACGAGGGAAGAAATGCAGAAAAAGGCTGCAACAAGCCTGCTGAACAAGGTGTTTGGAGGTTCCAGAAAAGCACTCTTTTCCGCACTTTTGGAGGATGAGAAACTGACGGACAAAGAGATCGAGGAGCTGCGGAAATTGATCAATGAAAGGTGAGTCACATGCTTGGTGAGATATTCTATTGGATCTTCAACATGAGCATTATCGCATCCCTCATGGGATTGCTGGTTATGGTAATTAGGAAAACAAACCTGCTTCCGAAAAGGGGTCTTGTGTTCCTGTGGATCATTCCGGCAGTGCGCGCGTGCATTCCATTCGGGATCAGTAGCCGTTACAGCCTGATGTCCCTGATCTCAAGGCTGACCACAAGGACCATCACGGTGTTTCAGCCCACGGAAGAGATCAAGTTATCCATGACAAACGCGGTCATGGCAGCGGATTCCTATTTTCCCATCACCTATAAGGAAAACCGCCTAGAGGTGATCTTTGAGGTCGCGTCGTTTCTTTGGATCGTTATCGCTGCGGCACTCCTGATCACTCTTGCGATCCTGTACGTCACGACGAAACGCGAGGTTAGGGATGCAAAACCGTCAGGAAAAGGGTATTATGTTTCCGAAAAGGTATTGGGACCGGCGGTATACGGGATCCTAAGGCCCCGGATCATTCTGCCGGTGGCATTTATCGAAGGCCAGAGGGCCGATGACGCGCATCCTTTCCGTGACGACAAGGCCTTAAAATACGTGTTGCAACATGAGAATACACATATTCTTCGCCATGACAATCTGTGGAGAATGCTTGGCTTTTTCCTTGCCGTCGTGCATTGGTTCAATCCCTTTTCATGGATCTTCCTGAAGGCTTTTCTTGGGGACGTGGAGATGGCTTGCGACGAGGCTGCGATCGCGAAATATGAGGAAAAAGACCGCAAGGAATATGCGCGGACGCTCCTTGACTGCGCGCAGGGGAAAAGCTTGTTTGTGTCAGCGTTCGGCGGCGCAAAGGTCCGCACCCGCATTGAAAACGTACTGTCCTATCGAAAAATGACGATACTGTCAGCTGCCGGTTTTGCGGCGCTTATCATCGCCCTGCTGTACGTTCTGTTGACAAATGCAGGCTGAGGAAAGGAAGCTTATGAAAGATCGGAATTATCGAAGATATTATGTGTTTGCACTGCTCCTGGTCGCATTGTTGTCGGCTTATCCAATTTACATGGGAATCCACGTGCTCGTAAAAATGATGCAGGACGGATTGATCCCTAAGGATGAGTATCCGAAATACGTTATCCCATACACGCCGATCGCAGTGGCGCTCATCGCTGGCGTCCTTTTGATCCCAGTGTTGCAGGCCTTTTTCAAGAAATTGGATTTTGTGTTTGGAGTCGCTATCTCCGTGATAATCTTCTTTGTCTGTGAGCATGTGATGGAGACAAAGGTTCTGGTGCAGACGACAAAGATCTCGCTGGCCAGCTGGCAAATGTCCCTTTGCTACGTGCCGCCGGAAGGATACCAGACAAGAACTTGGGAGGCGGTTGACGTGCTGCTTGGCGGTTATAATCCGGCCTTCAAGCTACACTTTTATCTGATCTCCGTCGTGCTCATTGCCTCGCTTTTGAATTGTTTTTACGGTTTCGCGAAGATGATCCGCACGGGGAATTATGGCAGAAAGAAAGCGCTGATCCTGCAGGCGGTGGCTGCCGTCATCTTTCTGGCAATGTGCATCTGGGCATGCTTCACGGCGTTCTATCGCACGGGCGAGCTGATCGTTTCTCCCATCTCCGCATCGCTCATGATGGTATTCTTTGCGCTTCTTGGAGTTACCATGGGCTTGTTTACAGGCTCCTTCGCGCTCGGGAAAAGGAAGCTTGTTTCCGTGATCATTCCCTCGGTCATCGCCATGGCGGTTACCATCGTCATGTACGTGGGCGAGACCATTTTGTTAAACGGCAGCCTGTACCGCTTTGGAAAAGGTTTTCTGTTCCAGGGCTTGGGAAAAGCTGTGGTTGCACCGGCCGACGTGCTGGTCATTCTGGCCTCCGGCGTGATCACGCTCCTCATCTGCCAGATGGTAAACCGCGAGAAGAAAATTCATGGAGAATAAAAAAGAAGTCCGAGTAGGAAGCCTTAATAAAACTTCAAAAAACTTCGATAAGAAATCCCAATAAGAAGACTTAATAAGAAATCCCAATAAGAAATCCCAATAAGAAATCCCAATAAGAAATCCCAATAAGAAATCCTAGTAAGAAGACTTAATTAGTAACTACAATAAGGAGCTTCATTAAAACGTCAAATAAGATTATACGGTCATTGATACCCTGCTAACCGTGAAAAAGAACGGTTTGCAGGGTGTTTTTTTACCGTTTGTTCGCCGAAAACTGCCGCTTACGTCAAAACCATTTTCTTGTGAAGCAGGGTGATATATAGTGATCTCAGATCAAGAAAACAGAAAAGGAAACCTGGTTGATCGCGTAAGAAAACATATCTTCCCTTCGCGGGAACGAATCATTGGAAAAGATTACGGGTGGAAAGAAGAAAATGCGAAAATCACCCGTAAGGAATTGGAAAAGATTACGGGTAGAAAGAGGAAAATGTGAAAACCACCCGTAAGGAATTGGAAAAGACTACGGGCGAAAAGAAGAAAATGCGAAAATCACCCGTAAGGAATTGGAAAAGATTACGGGTAGAAAGAGGAAAATGTGAAAACCGCCCGTAAGGAATTGGAGAAGACTACGGGTAGAAAGAGGAAAATGTGAAAACCGCCCGTAAGGAATTGGAGAAGACTACGGGCGAAAACATAAAAACGGGGAAAACGCCCGTAAGGTATCAGGAAATGTGGTGGACGATAGAAAGTAACCTAACGGAGAAGAACATAATAGAGAAGAACATAATAGAGAAGAACATAATAGAGAAGAACATAATAGAAAAGAACATAATAGAGAAGAACATAATAGAAAAGAACATAATAGAAAAGAACATAATAGAGAAGAACATAATAGAAAAGAACGTAATAGAAAAGAACGTAATAGAAAAGAACGTAAAAAAGAAGGACATGGAGAAGAAAGGAATGGGAAAAATGAAAAATATGATCGTCTTAGAGAATCTCTCGAAGAACTATGGAGTGAAGAAGGCTGTTGACGATATCAATCTAACCGTCAAGGAAGGAGAGATGCTCTCGCTTCTTGGCGTAAACGGGGCGGGCAAGTCGACTACGATCAAAATGCTGTCCTGTCTGACAAAGCCAAGCGGCGGGACTGCCAAGATTGACGGGCGGGACGTGGTAAAGGAGCGGGACCGGGTGAAGGAGATCGTTGGCATCTCCACTCAGGACACCGCCATCGCGAGGAACCTTACGGTGGAGGAAAATCTTTCCTTTATGGCGGGGATTTACCTTGATCCCAAGGCATTTGACAAGAAAAAGAGGGAGGAGCGGGTGGAGGAAATCCTTCGGGATTTTAAGCTGGAAGAGGTTCGCCGAACCAAATCCGGCAAGCTTTCGGGCGGCTGGCAAAGACGCCTTTCCATTGCGATGGCCATGATCGGCAACCCCAAGGTGCTTCTTCTGGACGAACCGACGCTAGGGCTGGACGTGCTTGCAAGAAGAGAGCTTTGGCGCGAGATAGAGAAAATCAAAAAGAACAGGACGATCATCCTGACGACGCATTACATGGAGGAGGCTGAGGCCCTGTCTGACAGGATCGCGATCATGATCAAAGGAAAGATCATTATGACGGGAACTCTTGGTGAGCTTGAGGAAAAGACGGGTCAGAAGGGTCTGGAGAACGTGTTTGTGTCAGTGGTGGAAGGAGAAGAAAAACATGAATAGGACGTTACAATTTGCAAAAAGAAATCTGATCGAGCTTTCCAGGGACGTGCTGGGATATATTTTCTGCATCGCATTTCCGATCTTGATGCTGATCGTCATGTCGGTGGTCAACGAGAGCATTCCCAAGGAGGCGGGCATGATGACCTTTCGCATTGACAATCTGTCGGGCGGGATCCTTATCTTTGGACAGACCTTTGTCATGCTGTTTACCGCCATTTTGGTGGCGACGGACAGGAGCACTTCCTTCCTTTTGCGGCTGTATGCTTCCCCGATGAAGAGCAGGGATTTTACGAATGGATATATGTTTCCGATGATTCTCATCAGCATCGTTCAGGCCATTGTGCTCATGCTTTCCTCCTGCGTGGTTGCAAAGATCTCGGGTGTGGAATTAAAGGTGGGAGGACTCCTCTTGGTGATCCTGCTTAGCATTCCGTCAGCCATCATGTTTTTGTCCATTGGCTTGATCTTTGGGTCCCTCCTCAACGAGAAATCAGCTCCCGGCGTCTGCTCCGTCATTGTCTCTGCCGGAACGTTTTTGGGCGGCGTGTTCTTTGACGCGGAAGGCGTTGGCGGACCGATCCTCAAGGTCTGCAACTGCCTGCCGTTCCTGTATTGCACAAGGGTGGCAAGAAGTACCATCCAAATGGATTTTCATTGGGAGACCTTTGGAAAGTCCCTACTCATTGTATCCCTTACGGCGATTGCGATGGCGGCGCTTGCCGTTTTGACCTTCCGCAGCAGAATGAAGGCAGATCAGTGAATATGTAATTGTAAAAGCCGCGCAAATACTCTATACTTAGACGTGAAGGAATCTAAGTTATGAGAGGACTGCGCGGCTCTTTAGAATTCGGCGTCGTCGCATAAGGTGAGGTATCAGGGTGCAGATCAAATCTGAGTTGAATGAAAAATATAAGGAATTGGAAGTCCATGTATGTCACGATGTGATGAACGAGGAAGTGAAAAGCGTCATGGGGCAGCTACATGCCCTTTTTGACGCGTCGCTGACGGGTACCGACGAGGTTGGAAACCGCTGCGTGATCCAACTGGCGGAAGTCATTTCCTTCTATGCGGAGGGACAGCGCGTCATGGCCATGGATGACAAGAAGAAGTACGTCATTTCCAAAAAGCTCTATGAGCTGGAAAAGGAGTATGAACCCTTATGTTTCGTCCGGATTTCCAAGTCAGAGATCGTGAATTACAAGAAGATCCGAAGCCTCGACGTGAGTCTCACGGGAACGATCAAGGTGATCATGAAAAACGGATACGAGACCTATACCTCCAGAAGAAACGTAGCAAAGCTCAAGGAACTGCTGCTACGGGGAAAGAAGCCGTAAGCCGCCGGGGAAGAAAAACATAAAGGAAATAAGCCATAAAGGAAATAATCCATAAAGGAAATAAGCAGCCATGCGGGAATCCGCAGGGAAAGGTTGGGATTGATTATGATAAAGAACGCATTAAAAAACGGAGCCATCAGTTTTGTCATCGGTTCTCTTTCGGGGCTCATCGTAAATTTGATCATAGACGCGGTGGCGAACGCGTTGGGCGCTGAGGATTATTGCTCCATCTCACCGAGCTTTCAGGCACTGTTTCCAACGTCTGTCATGGCGGCCTACGTCAACGTGCTTTTGTATGGATGTATCAGCGCATCCTTTGCCATTATGACTTTTATCTATGACGTGGAACGGATTGGTTTTGTGATCCAGAGCATCATCTATTTTCTGACCACCAGCGTGGCGTGCCTAGTGATCACCATGCTTTTGTGGCAACTTCAGCGCTATCCCCTGGGGCTCTTTTTAACGCTGGCCTGCTACGGCCTGACGCACGTGATCATGATCACCATGGCCTACAAGAAGCTTCGGAAGGACGTAAGTGAGATCAATCAGGAGCTGTTGCCGGCGGACACGGAATAAGGCGATGCAAATTTTTTTCAGATTTTTGTAACGCGCGGTGGGCTTTTGGAGGCTAATAAGGGTGAAGGATGAATTTTCAAATACTTATTAGCAAAAGGAGCTCATGAAAATGAAGAAAAAAATGATCGTGAAATTATTTGCTTGTGCAATGGTAATGACGGCTTTGACGTTTGGCGCCGCATGCGGAACGGAAGCAGAAGACGCTTCTTCTAAGGCGCAGATCGAGGCAACAAAAATCGTAAGCGAAAACGAGGACGGGACAGCAGCGCAGAAGGAAGTCGGTAACCAAGGCGGAGAAGAGAGCGGGAAGCCGGCCAGTCCTTCTGGAACGTATGCCAGGATTTATACGGAGGAGTTTGCAGGAGAGGAAGTCAGTTCGGAAATCTATTATGCCTTTCGTGACGACCACACCGGGGAAGTCAGCATTCAGGACGTGGTGGAGTTTACGTGGGACGAAAATAAAATCAAGTTCGACGATCACGACTATGAGTACGTGCTGGAGGGAGACGTTTTAAAGGTTAAGGAAAACGGAGAAGATTGGGTGGAATACGTGAAAAAATAAATCAAAGGTTGGTACCGCGTAATTTGCGGTATGCTGACGGCGACGCGTGATGGAATTTTTGGAACGCATTCGAAAAATGCTCCGGGGAGGAATATCCCAGAGTAGCGGAGACGGAGGCAATGCTGTTCGACGGATCCTGCAGTAAAAGGCAGGCGGCGGACATGCGTGCCTCCGTTTTTTTCTGCGCGAACGTCTTGTTATAGTGCTTTAGAAGAAGGCGCTCCGTCTGGCGGATCCCGAGATTCACCATGGAGGCCAATTTTGGCAAGGTCAAGTCCTTGTAGTTATACAAAAAGGCTTCCTCGATGGTGAGGTAAGTCTGGTCGGCGGGCATTTCAAAAGAAGGCGCGGCCGAACCCTCACCCTGCAGGTAGTCTTTGCGATAGTATTCCCTTGAGATCAAAAGAATGAGCTGCTGCAGGAGCGTTGGCAACACTAGTTCGTAACCGATGGAGCGTTGCTCCAGCTCATTGTGGATCTGCTTCATGAGCTCGTGCATGCCGGGCGCGGCCTCGCCGAACCAGAATTTCCGCTCCAGGAACTCACGGATCAGCTGCACCTTCTTTGCGGCAGCAGTCCCCTCCGGATTCACTTGGAGATAAACGCCGTACTCCGTCATGGGGTCGTCAGGATCCGAAATTTGCTCGTGAAAAACTCCGGGACCCGTCACAAAAAAGGTCCCCGGGACAACCTCATAGGTCTGCTCGCCCGCGAGCAGCTTCCCATGCCCAAAGGAAACATAGTGCAGCTCGTAGCTGTTCTTGCTGTGGCTGTGCCGTGGGATCGGCGTGACCATTTTTTCCAAGCTGATGCTCAGCACGGTAAATTCCGTATGCTCAATTGTAAATGACAATTTCAGATTCCGGTATTTCATGCACTTACCTCTCGTTTTCACGTATCATGAACGGAGCAGTTCTTATTGCTCTTCCACGATAAGAATAACATAAAACGGGAATGAATTCCATCTTTTGACAAGTGATCGCACGATAAAAGGCGTTATCGTTTGTTAGTTTCCTTTGCGGCGCAGATTGCGAACGTGTTATAATGAATACGTAACTGGAAACGGGGATGGGAGGTGCGCATGAATTACGAGGATTTCAGGCGGAAACTGAATATTGGTGAAATTGATCCAAATCAAAAACAAGACATTTTGCGGGAACGCGAGTACTTTGCTTCCGTTGCGCCAAGGCCGTTTTTACACGGCATCCGGGAAAAATTGCGGAGCGGGAAGCATCCCGTAGCCGTGTTGCTGTTGGCATTTTTGGGAGTGCTTCTGTTGTTTATTGCGTTGGTGTACGTGAAAATCTTTTTTGTCGCATTTTTGCTTCTGCTTTTCTACTTAAACGTGCTTAAGCCAAAGCTCGCGAAGCGGGAATACAAGGAGTACGACTACCTTGAGAGGATCGCCGAACCGACGCTTCACCTCTTTGATGATAAGCTGACTCTGGGTTATCACGACGACAGCACGGATCTGGTCGATGAAAAAATGCCCTACCAGAATGCCCTTGCGGAAGCCCGTTTGGTCAAGCCTTTCGGTAAACGGTGCGAGCAGTCGATTTACGGCTGGTGTTCTTATGACTGGGAAAATGCGAGCAATCTGGATGCGTTTGAGTATGTTAGAACATACTTGTATTACGTCACCAGGGATTCGGAAACCGATCGCGAGGACGTGACGTCGTACTTTAACGGGCACGTCCTGAAGTTCCGGACAAGCTTTGCCGTGAACGGAAGCATCCACGTTATGAGCATCACGTCAAAAAGGTCATTACTTGGCGGGGAAAAGAAGAAAAATCCTTTTAAGAAAATCAAGGACTGGGAACTGGCTCTGATCGAATCAGGAAATCGTGAATTCGATGAAAACTTTGACGTGGCGGCAACCTTCGAGGATGAAGCATATCGCTATTTGACGCCCGCAGTGATGGAGTCGTTGTTGGAACTTCGAAAGGACTGTTTCTTTTCCCTGTGTTTCAAGGGCAATGTCATAACAGTAGCCATTGACAACGAAACTTTCCGGAGCTTAGGAAATAATAATTTCTACTTCGCCAAGCCGGTAGTAGACCCGCAGAAGGCCAATGAGGAACTTGACGAGAAAATAGATGCCGTGAGATTTGGACTTATGACCATCTGCGAGGTCAAGGAAGCAGTTGATCCCGGCAGCAGGTATGTCGGCTAGTGGCAGATAACGTAAATGAACTTTGGGACCGTCTCCCCATTCAGGAGACGGTCCTTTTTACGTATCAAGCAATGTCATGGTAGTGCATGTATTTGCGCATGCTTATAATCTTCGAAAATACGACGTTGATTTCAAAAATGCGTCACTTCTGAATATTGTTCCGGGGAAGAAACGGATTATAATAAAATTATGGAGTGATGATTAGCGCACGCTGTGCAGAAAGGAAGTTCATCTATGATCGTCAAAGGAACATATTTTCAAAATGATGCCGAAAAGCCGCTGGTATACGGCGACGTGGAGATCACGAACGTAAAGAGGCAAAGACTTCGCGGTGAGGAATTGAAGGAGGGGATCCTTTGCGAGCCAGTTATGATCGGCTTTTGCGGCACGGACAATGAACTTATGCGCATGGGCAGCGAAGGGCGCCTTGGCGCGAAATTCCCGGAAGGGAAAAACCGTCTCGTCAATGGCCACGAGGGCATTGTATGGGTGCCGTCAGAGAATCGCTTTGCCATCGTATTGATCCGCGGCGGTGACAGCTACGATCCCACCCGTTACACGGAGGACGAAACCTATTTTGAATACGGCTGCGACAAGGCAGACGGACTATTCTGCGATCAGCAGTATTTCCATCCCGACATGCTTCTTCGCATTCCTGACGGATACGTTCACAATGGAAAGCTTGACCGTTCCTTTGCGAAGAAGATGGTCTTCCCGGATCCCTTTGCCTGCATGCTGTTCCAGTTAGAGCGCATGGAGGATCTCGGCAGTGCCCACAATTTCCGCGTTTGCATGCGCAAGTACAAATGCGACGAGCAGAAGGCACGCGAGATCGCAAAGGAAGAGATCTTCGACCGCACCGTTATTTTCGGACTGGGAACCACGGGCATGTTCATCGGTGACCTGATCCTTCGGAGCCACAAGAACGCAAAGGTGCTCTTTGTGGCGAGAAGTCCTAAGGATTCCGCGAAGGTGACCTACGCCCTGAAACAGACGGGCGCGGCCTATCTGCAGAATACGTTTGATTCCGAGGCAGAGCTCTCAAAGGCCATTGTGGAAGCGCTTGGCGGCAGGGCGACGACCTTTATCGGCGTCAGCGGAAGCAACGTGGAGCATCGCGTGGCCTTTGAACACGGCGCGCTTGGCTGCAACGGCATTTACAACAGCTTCTCCCTTGGACCGAAGATCACCTTTGACACGATGCCCTTCGGCTTCGAAAATCATCTGATCCTTGGCAGCATCAATTTCCGTCAGGATCACATGGAGAAAGCGATCCAGATGCTTGCGGAGAGCAGCTACGACGAGATCGTGGAACTGATCGACAAGGACGAATTCACCGCAGATCCCATGGGAGCTTATAAGAATAAGATTTATTCCAAGAACGCGCCCATGAAGACGGCGGTTATTTGGAACCCGAAGTACGTGGAGTAACAACGTACTGTTAACTGTACGTAAATTGCAAAAAAATAAATAGATTTATTGGAGGAACCTTATGAAAACGGTATTTATAGACAAGCCCTTTGAAATTGACGTAAGATCAACCGAAATGCCCGTGCCGAAGGAGGGCGAGGCGCTTCTGAAGATTTTGTATTGCGGCATCTGCGGATCGGACGTGGCAAGCTTTACCGGCAACCAGCCGTTCACGACCTATCCCCGCATTCCCGGACATGAATTCAGTGCCCAGATCATTTCCATTCCGGAAAATGACAAGGGGCTGAAGGCTGGCGACATAGTGACCGCGAATCCTTATTTCAACTGCGGTCACTGCTATTCCTGTCAGAGGGGCTTTGTGAACTGCTGCACGGACAATCAGACCATGGGCGTGCAGAGAGACGGGTGCTTCCGCGAGTATATCGTGATGCCCGTGGAAAGAATCTATGACGGTAAGGGTCTTTCCGCAAAGCAGCTTGCACTGGTCGAGCCCTTTACGATCAGCTATCACGCCCTTCACCGCGCAAAGATCAACAAGGGAGACAAGGTGCTGGTGGTAGGCGCAGGCCCCATCGGTCTGTTCGCGCTGATCGCTGCAAAGGCACAGGGCGCGGAGGTGACGGTTGCCGACATCCTTGACGGAAGACTGGAAAAGGCAAAGCATTTTGGCGCTGGGCACGTCATCAATTCCAAGACCAGCGACATACGCGAGGAAGCCATGAAGATCACGAACGGCAATGGCTTTGACGTCTGCGTGGAGGCATGCGGTCAGGACGTGACGTTCCTCAGCTGCATTGACTGCGCGGCATTTGCGGCAAACATCATTTTGATCGGCAACGGCAAGAAGGAGACGACCTTCCTGCATTCTATTCTGCTAAAGAAGGAGCTGAACGTATTCGGCAGCCGCAATTCCTACGCAAGGGATTTCCAGGCAGTGATCGATCTGATCGCATCCGGCGAAGCAAAAGTGGATGACATGGTCAGCGCCGTTTATCCGGTGGACAAGGTGGCGGATGCCTTTGACGCGCTGGTGCACAATGACGGCGGCCTGTCCAAGGTGCTGATCGAGGTTTCGGCAGAAGCATAAGCGCGAAGAAAGACTCGGGGTGAGGTTGTTGAAAGCGTATGCTTGCGATGGGAAGCGGAAACGTGGGGTTTGATGGAAGACGGAGGTAACAGCATGGGGAACAGGATCATGATTGACGCGCACTTGCATCTTTGGGAGCGGCAGCAGGGTGAGATCGGGGGAAAACCCGTGTATTCCATTGGCAATGGAAAGAGTATGTTTATGGGGGAAATCCGGCAGATGATGCCGCCCTATCTTGCGGACGGGAAAAACACGGCGGAGCGCCTTCTTGCCAACATGGATTACGCTCAGGTGAACGCCTGCGTGGTCACCCAGGAATACATGGACGGCAATCAGGATGAATATCTCCTGAGGGTGAAGGACAAATATCCTGACAGGTTCCGGATCTGCTCCCTCTATGAGGAGAAGGAAGGCTTTGGACTTGACGGTTTTGACGGCGTGAAGATCTGCGCGGGACGCCTTGCGGATCAGGATCTGAAAAAGCTTCGTCCCGTTTTCAAAAGGATTTGCGATGCCGGAAAGTTTGTATCCATTGACATGGCGGATGGGGACACGCAGGTGGACGACCTGCAATGGATCATCAATGAATTTCCTGATCTTAGGATCGCCATCGGGCATTTTGGCATGGTGACGACGCCTGGCTGGCAACGCCAGATCGAGCTTGCAAAAAACAAGAATGTCTATGTGGAGAGCGGCGGTCTGACCTGGCTGTTCCACAAGGAATTCTATCCCTATCCCTCTGCAGTTGAGGCGATCAAAGAGGCTGCCTCCATCTGCGGCATAGAAAAGCTCATGTGGGGAAGCGACTACCCCCGAACCATGACAGACATTACTTATAAAAGCGCCGTCCGTTTCCTTGCCGAAACGCCCCGCCTTACTGAGACCGAAAAGGATGCCTTCCTTGGCCAGAACGCAGCCCGCTTCTATGGATTTAATGGATTAACTCCGCTTACGGTTATCGAAAATATGTTGTAACACTTTGAAAATGCAAACTTCAAATTTTGAGTAACTCGAGGCATGACCCAAACAAATCCTCGAGTATTTCATATTATGAGGAGGTACAAAATGTTAAAAGGAATTTCTCCGATGCTTTCCCCAGAATTATTAAAGGTTCTCTGCGAGATGGGTCATGGCGACTCCATCGTCATCGCAGACGGTAATTTCCCTGCGCAGTCCATGGGAAAAAATGGCATTGTGATCCGCATGGACGGCCACGGCGTGCCGGAGATTTTGGAAGCGATCCTGCAGGTATTTCCGCTGGATCAGTACGTGGATCAGCCCGTAAGCCTGATGGAGCGCGTGCCCGGAGACAATGCTGACGTCTCCATCTGGAAGACGTATGACAAGCTGATCGAAGCCGCAGAGCCGAGAGGCACGGGCGTGATCCAAAAGCTGGAGCGCTTTGCGTTCTATGAAGAATCCAAGAAAGCATATGCGATCATTGCGACTTCTGAGAGAAGTCAGTACGCGAACGTGATTCTGCAGAAGGGGTGCGTCCTGTAAGTTATCCGCAGCGCGGACGCGGGACAGAGTTTTCAAAGAGGGGGAGCGTGGGCTCTCCCTTTTCCTCTATGCTTTTTTGACCTTTTGAATGGAATTGCAAACAAGGAAAACTTATCGTATAATAAGGCTAAATTCATGATAAAATAAGACCTTGCGAGTAGGAGAGGAAGAAAATGTTTAGGGAAGACGTAGTAGAAAAAGAAAGAGACCCGAGGGTCGTGATCCTGTTGGATATCGTGAAATCCGCGATTTATGGACTCGGCATTCACATTGTGAACTATAGCTTCAGGCTTCCGGCGGTCTATTCCGTCCTTCCCCTGATGCTACTCCTTTTTTGCGTAACGCTTATTACGAGAGCAACGCATGATAAAAAAAGACAATATGCTTTCGGCATTCCTTACGTACTGGAGTACTTTGGCTTCTGCCTGTACTTTTATAACAAGGGGAGTCTCATGCCGCTTACGGCAATCTGCATGACGGCCATTTTGGCAGTTTGGTGCGTTGTCTGCGTTGAGTGTTTCACCAAGGACGCGAAGAAGAATCTGATCGGTTTCCTCACATTATTGTTGGTTGCCGCCGGTGCGATTTTACTGATCTGGAATCATTATTCCGGAAAGGCCAGGGATGCCGTGGCGAAGATCGTTGAGGCGAAGGGACCGGAGCAGGCGCCCGCTAGCGAGGTGGACGCGCTGAGCAGGGAACTCAACATTGTTTTCTATTCCAAGCCGAATTTGAAATTCCGCTTTACGGAAGTTTCCGGAAACTATGGAAGCGAAAATGGAGAGTATCGGAAGCTATACGATGAATTCGTGGAAACGCTTACAAGAGTAGACGGAAAATGGATCGAAGCGCTCTTTGACGGACAGGAAAAAATGGCAAAAAGCGTGGAAAACATGGTAAAATAACGGCCTCTTTTTGACGATATATTTTATGGTGGCTTTAAATTTCAAGCGGGGGGAAAACAAGGGAGGAACTATGGCAGAGGAAAAGATTGTTGACACCGAGGAAATTTTAAAAAGCTTATTTGAAAAGGAGACGGCAGTAAAGGGAAAATTCCTGGAGGACGTGAGTTACGTTCATGAGAACGTGCAGCAGGGTAAGTTCTCCAGGCGGGATTATCTTTGCGATGATCTATACAGGTATTTGGAGCAGGTGGATCCCGAGAGCGGTAAGGCACCCATGCCCGGACGTAACGTGGTTCTGGACGGGGAGGATCTGGATGCTGATTTTTTGAGCTTAAACGAGATTTTGTCATTGGAGAACGCGCCTTTGGGGAAATGGCCCGCAAAGACCGGGAATACCGTTTGGCAACAGATTGACGTAAATCTTTCCGTTGCGAAGGGGGAAGGCGTGGCATTCGAGGAGACGGGAAGGCTTGTCGCCGCAAAGGAAAAGACGGAAGCAGACAAGGTTGCCGTTTTGAAGGAGCTTCTTGCCGGCAACGTGGTTGAAAGGGCGGTTCTTCTTGCAAATTATGACAAGCCGGACGACGCTTTCGAGGGCTTTAAGTTCTATCATGGTGAGGAGACGAACAATGCCTACGCGGAGTATCCGTCAAAGTGGTACATGCTAAGGAATGACGCACTCAATAATTATTCCATGATGCTTTCCTCAGATGACTGTGTGGCTTTGGAAAAGCTTTGCAAGGACTTAAAGGATCATGAGAAGACCCTGGGAAGACTGGCGGCAACGCTTGGCAGTGACGCAGAGCGAAAGGCCTTTTATGAGAAGGTCCTGTTGCCGGAAGTGGAGGAGTTCCGCAAGGTAGACGTGGCGGGAGACCGTCTTCCGAAATATGCAAAGGCCAGGGAAGCATTCTTGGCGCAGCTAAAGGTCGTACAGGACCTTCAGGCAGAGCTTGGCGGGCTTCAGAAGGCCTTTCTCAAGAACTACAAGGAAGAAAAGCTTGCGCAGAAGAATCTCAAGGAAGCAGAGGCCGCAATTGAGCACTGTAAGCGTGAGATTGAGAATGCCGAGAATACGAAGAAGCCCCTGATGGAGCAGAGAGATAAGCACAATGCCGATCATGAAGAGCTTCTCCAGCATTTGGAAGAGGTTGGCGCGGCAGCCCAACAGGCAAAGAACGAATGGACCAAGTATAATGACGTGATCCGCACGGGCTTTGACAAGGAGAGAGAGCTCCGTGCTTCCGTTAATCCGATGATGAAGATTCTTCAGAAGAAGAAGTATGATGCCGTACTGGAGCAGGCAGATCAATGCTCGAAGGAAGCAATTGAAGCCCAGGAGAAGGCTCCCGCGGCAGAGAAGAAGATGAAGGAACTTGCCGGCCAGTATCAGGAGCTGACGGAGGTGCAGGAAACGATCCGGAACAATCAGACCACCGTCACCGACAAGATCACGAAGCTGACCAAGGCCATCAACGCTGCAAAGCAGCAGATGACGCTCAAAGAAGAAGAAAGAGAGCAGGCGAAATTCCATCTTGAGGCCGTTGAGAAAGAGCGGAAGGAACTGTTGGAGAAGTGGTCGAAGGAAAAGGGTGAAGACCAGAGAATTCTTTTGGATCTGGATTTCGTGAAGGAGCTGTTGTCAAAGGACGCGAAGGTTTCCGAAAAGCGGGTGGCCCAGAATCCTTGGTTTAGCCAGAAATATGAGAAGGAGCGGGAAAAGCTCTTTACCCTTGCCGTTGAACTTCATCATGCGTTTGTCGGTGCTTCAGAGTGCTGTAATGCCAATCTGGCAACGCTTGCACAGGTTTGGGGCTACTGGAAGAAGGGGAAGGAAAAGATCGACTTCCATCAGGCAGACAGGGAAGAGACCGCGCCAATCCTATGGCAGACGTTATTCCTGTTTGTTCCCATGATCGCAGTGGATCTTCCGAACGTGGGAGAATTATTTGCGGATGCAAAGAAGACTGGACTGATCGGTTTGCTGGCGTTGGATAACGCAGACGCTACGGCGCCGCAGAAATTGATCGGCGCGATCTATCGCAGCCGGAAGGCAGTGGCATTCAAGAAATAAAAGCATATTTAAGAAGTTTGGGTCGCGGCTTAAGTCGCGGCCCTATTTTTAAAATTTTATGATAAAATGAAATTTGGTTGTAACAAAAGCATGATTTTTTGCACTAACCATATAGAAGGGCAAGAAAGGAGGCGGTGAGGTCTTGGAGTCCATGGACAAAATCTATCAGCAATACGCCCAGACGGTTTACAAATATTTAATCTCCATCACGCATAGTGAAGACCTTGCGGAGGATCTCACCCAGGAGACCTTTTATCAGGCAATCCAATCCATAGACCGCTTCGACGGAAAGTGCAAGATTTCCACTTGGCTGTGTGCCATCGCAAAAAATCTTTATCTCAGTTACCTTCGAAAGCATAAGGAACATGAGGACGTGGATGAAACGGAGATCCAAGTCGGATCTGCGGAGAACGAAGTGATGCAAGCCCTTGGGAAGGTGGAGCTTCTTCGGAAATTCCACGGTCTTGAGGAACCGTATCGCGAGGTAACGTATCTCCGGGTCTTTGGAGGATTGTCATTCGCAGAGATTGGAGAGGTCCTTGGAAAAACGGAAAACTGGGCCCGGGTGACATTCTACCGCGGGAAAGAAAAATTGAGAAAGGAAGTAGAAAACGATGGCTAACGTTCCATGTGAAGTAATACAAGATCTGTTTCCGTCTTACGTTGACGGATTAACGAGTGAGAAGACCAACGAGGTAATCAGGGAGCATTTAAAATCCTGCGCTGCGTGCGCAAAGATACTGAAGGACGTGAAGGGTGAGGCGGAAGAGGAAATCCGGCCGACGGAAAGAGACGTTAAGGAAATTGATTTTCTGAAAAAGACGCGCCTGATGCAAAGGATCGCAATCTGCAGCAGCCTCATTACCGTCATTCTGTTTTTGCTTTTTATGGTGCTCAGAACGTTTGTCGTAGGCATCACCTTTGACGGGGCGAGTTTTGCCGTGGAGAAGCTTTTCGTTCAAGACGGAGAACTGCATTTTCAGGCGACTTCCCTGGACAGCGCACACGTACTTTCCAAAGTCCGGTTTGAGGAGGAAAATGACATTGTGGTGATCCGCCCAAAAGCGGCAATCGTAAGTTTCTTTCATTCTGCCGGAAAAGAATACACGTACAAATTAAAAGATGAGAAAAACCTAAAGCAGATTTGGCTTGGAAACAAAATCATCTGGGAGGACGGTGCCGGCATTTCGTCTTTGACGGCCGCAGTTTACGCTACAAGGCACGCATACGTGGGTGACGCGTCCGCAAACCAGCGAACAATGAATGCGTTGAATGCCCGTTCACGGATCGGAGATTATGAGAATCAACTTGAGACTGCACAGGAGCCCTACGGATGGATCATCCGGCTGAAGGAGAACTTGCCTTCGTCAGGGGAAGGGAAAGATCCATACGTCATCCAAATGGAAAGCGACATGGAATCCCTGGCCTGCGTGTTGATCGGCGTGGTGGGCAATCTGGATCACGTGACCTTCGAATATACCGTGGGCGGTGAGAAGATGGAAAGGACGATCACGGCAAAGGACGCAACCGAGTTCCTTGGGCAAGACGTCAAGGATTGCGGCGGAAGCGTTCGCGTACTGGAGGCTCTGTTTCAAAAAACGGGATTTTAGAATCACTTGCAAACGGCCGCAAAAAAAAGTATGATAATACTATACACAAGGAGGCGCGGCCATGATGTTTTTCAAAGCGAAAAAGATGACGTATGCGGTAAATACCGTGATCTTGCTGTTGGTGTTTGGACTGATGGCATTCTTTCACATGGTTGACGCGCCCTTTTTGACTTATTTTAGCATCCCGACGGCGGGAGTCTACGTGCTGGGATATTTCCTGATCCATAAGGAACGGTTGGACGCCTACGTGTGGATTGTATACCTTTGGCTCACGTTTTACATGGGAATTTCCACGGTTTTTTTGGGATACGGCTATGGATTCCATTTATACTGCTTTTCCATGATTCCCGTCATGTTCGTAACGGAATACCTTTCCATACGGATCAATCGCGAGGGGAAAAGGCAAAAGAGCTTAAAGGCCAGACCGGTAAGTCTTTTTATTGCGCTGTTTTATCTGATCTGTACGGGTTACGTTGCTTATTTTGGACCAATCTATGAGAGGAATCAAAATTATGCGGCGCTGTTTTGGATCACCAATGCCCTGATCGTGTTTAGTTTTTTGATCTTTTATACGGATTACATGCTCAGAATGGTTGTTCAGTCAGAAGACAAGCTACGTGACATGGCGCAGGTGGACCGCCTGACGGGGCTTTATAACAGGCATTACGTGATCAACCGCCTGGAGAATCTGCCGGAGGAAGCGCAAGGATTCCTCGCCATGGCGGACATTGACAACTTTAAGAAGATCAACGATACCTATGGACATAATGCGGGCGATGCCATTTTGCGCTCGATCGCTGACAAGATGCGCGAACTCTGTACGGGTTGCGAGCTTGCCCGCTGGGGCGGTGAGGAATTCCTGATCTTTGTGGTTAGCGCGGACGAATCTGGAAATGATGCGGAGCAAACGTCCGTGAAGGACGGCGTGGATCTGATGGAGCGCCTGAGAAAAAAGATCGAGGCGGAGCCCATTACGTTTGATGATCAGTGGATCAACGTCACCATCACCGTTGGCGTGGAAGAGAGAAAACGCGGCTGTTCCATTGATGAATGGGTGCAGGAAGCGGATAAAAAGCTTTATCTTGGGAAGACTACCGGAAAGAATAAAGTCATCGCGTAGATCGCGCTGACGACTGGGTTGAAAGGATTGAAAGATGAGACGTAAAGGAATGATCAAGGCCGTCTGTGTTGCGCTGGCGGCCGTAATGCTTGCAGGCGGCGTGACCGGATGCGCAGGCGTGGGCGATAAGGAAACGAAGCAAACGCAGGAAAGTGAAACAAGCGCATCGAAGGAGCAGGAAAGCGCCTCCACTCAAGAGTCGGAGAGTGAAGCGGCGAAGGAGAGTTCTTCGGAGGAAGAAAAGAAGAACCGTTTTCCGGACCGCGCGAACGCGACTTTGAAGGAGGGAAAAGTCAAGGCGCTTGAAGAGGGTGACGTGGCGCCAGACTTTACGGCAACGCTGGCGGACGGCAGCACCTTCACTTTGTCCGAGCATGATGAGGACGTGGTGCTCTTAAATTTCTTTGCCACTTGGTGCGGCCCCTGTATGCGCGAGATGCCTGCCTTTGAAATGCTGAAGGACGACGGGCTTGACGGCGTGGCGATCCTGTGCGTCGACTGCATGGAAGAGAAAAAGACCGTGGATGCCCTGGTGAAGGAGAAGGGATATACGTTTCCCATTGCCTATGATGAAGAGGGCATAATCGAAGCATATTACCCCACGGACGGCATTCCGTATACGCTTGTGATCGACCAAGGCGTTATCTTCAAGGTTTATCTTGGCGCAATGGATGCCGAGACGCAGTATAAGGAATACAAGGGTGCCATTGACGAGTGTCTTGCAAAATAACGTCAGGCGGATGCATAAAATCAATGCCTGACCAGTGCTTGAAGAGCGTGTCCCGCGTGGTATTCACGGAAAGATCATTTACATGAAGAAGAATCATTTTCGGCGCTTTGCAAGGCGCTACGTGCAGCTCCTTGCGGCGGTATTGTACAACTGTAATTTCAAAGGATTTGCCACGGGCAAGATCTGGCAGGGAAACACAAAGGGCGTATGCGTTCCCGGACTGAACTGCTACTCCTGCCCGGGCGCAGTCGCCGCCTGCCCGCTGGGAAGCCTTCAGACGGCGCTCCTTTCATCGAAATACAAGTTCCCATATTACGTATTGGGAACTTTTCTTTTGCTTGGTCTGTTTTTGGGAAGATTCATCTGTGGATTCTTTTGTCCCTTTGGATTCCTGCAGGAGCTTCTGCATAAGATCCCCACTCCAAAGATCCAAAAAAGTAGTGTGACCCGGGGGCTGTCTTATCTGAAATATGGCATTCTCCTGATCTTTGTCATTGCGGTCCCGCTGATCACGCTGGCACCGGGCTTTTGTAAGTATCTTTGCCCCGCCGGCACTTTGGAGGCCGGCATTCTCTTAACGCTTTTGCAGGAAAGGCTGCGCGCCATGACGGGAGCACTGTTTACGTGGAAGGCTGCCGTTCTAATCTTGATTCTGTTGACCTGCGTCTTTTGTTTCCGTGCCTTTTGCCGTTTCCTGTGTCCCCTTGGCGCCATATATTCTTTCTTCAATCCCGTCTCCTTCTTTGGGATCAAGGTGGATCAGGCGAAATGCATTCACTGTGATGCCTGCGTGCGCCACTGCAAAATGGACGTAAGAAAGGTCTGTGACAGGGAATGCATCCAGTGCGGCGAATGCATTGGACGTTGCCCCGCGTCTGCGATCCATTACGGAGTTGCCAACGGCAGGAAGAATCCCGGCGCAAATTGTAAAGATGCCGTAAGGAAAAGAAGCATGGCGCGGATCGTTCTGCGCACGCTCTTGATCGCAGCGGCCATCGTGCTTTTGTTGATCGGCCTAAAGGACAATGGTTTTAACGATCTGAAGAACAAAGCCATCCGGATCTGCTACGAATGCATGGGCATCGGGTAATTTTCACCGGCCGCGCGGGGAATAAGAATTGACGAAATCCCTCCGTAACGATAAAATGAAAGTGATGGTTTGTCATAAAAGGACGGATCAAATTCACGGATTTTCGTTATGGGGGGATATTTATGCCCAAGAATCGGATTGACGACAAGTTCATACAGGACTTTTTTAAGATAGGCGACAGTGAAGAGGACAAGCAGGAATTAGAGGAGATCAAGAAGAAATTAAAGCGCCAGCAATTTGAGAACGGTAAGGACATTTGCGTCATTGACGGAGAACCGGATTGCATGTATTTCCTGGAGTCTGGAACAGCCATTGTTTTAAGCCGCGAGGGCGAGCAGATCAACATCATGCACGAGGGACAATATTTCGGCGAATACGGCGTTTTGTCAAAGCAAAAGCGCCTTTCCACCGTGCGTTCCCTGGGACGTACCATTGTGTACCGCCTGGATGCAGATGACATGATGGACATTTTGTCGCATCATCCGGACCTGTACGGCGAGATGATGAAGCGCGTGTACGGTCAGGTTTCCGGCAAACATTCGCAGATTCTGGCTCTGTCCGGCATGCGCAAGGGTATTCTGCAGCATCCGAAGAACCAGACGCCGCTTTCAAAGCGTCGCATGGTGATCCAATACGGCATACTTGCATTGGTTTACGTTTTGGCGTGGATCTTTGTGCCAAAGGACGCGAATGCGCCGGTCTTCTTGCTTCCGTTGATCCTCATGCTGGTCTACGTTCTTGTGACAAAGCGTACCGTGGAATCCCTGATCGTCTCAGGCATGCTGGCGGCACTTCTCGTTTACCGGAACGGCATCGCGGCCAGTTACTCTGACGCCATGATAGAGACCATGATGGCATATGATAACGTATGGACGGTATACGTGATGGCGTTGATGGGAGGCGTGGTCCAGCTCATCGAGGCGTCTGGCGCGGTGACGGCCTTCAAAAAACTCGCGGACAGCAAGGTCAAAAGCCAGCGGGGAATGATGCTCACGGCATATGGCATCATGGCGGCAACCTGCATTGATGACGGCCTGAACATGTCCTGCGCGGCCAATTCCACGAACGCCGTTGCCAAGGAACAGGCCATTCCGAGAGAGAAGACTTCCCTTCTTTACAGCCTGTTGCCTACGGTGCTCAGCTCCTTTATCCCCCTTTCCCTTTGGGGCATTTTCGTTATTGGTACGCTCAGCGCCTCGATCAAGGAGAATCCCGTTGGACTGTTCTGTCAGTCCATTCCGTTTAACTTTTTCTCCATTTTGGTAGTGATCTTTATGTTGTTATACTGTTTTGGCAAGCTTCCCCTGACGAAAAGGCTCAAGAACGCCGACAGGCGAGTGAAGGAAGGCGGAAAGCTGTGGCCGGACGGTTCAGAAAAGTATTTGAGCTTAAATGAGCCGGAAATGTGGGGAAAGATCATAAACATCATGCTTCCGATCCTTGTTCTTGCCGTAACTTCACTGGCGATCCGTTCCGTCGTTGCCGGGGGATTTATGGTGGACAGCGCGGTAGGACTGACGGCGACGCTGATCTTCATGTTTTTGTTCTACTGTTGGCAGGGATTGCTCACGCCGGAGCAGTTTGTGGAGCACCTGGTGGTGGGCATTGCAAATTCCACGCTTGCAATTCTTTTGTACCTTTTGACGATTTGTTTTTCCACGCTTCTCAGCACGCTCCAACTGACGGAATACTTTGTTGACGCCCTGGAAGCATTTGGCAAGTTTGGTCCCATCTTCCCGATGGTCATGTTTTTACTCGCCATGTTCCTGACCGTTGCCTTGGGTTCCTCTTGGTCCATGTACGCAATCGTTTTCCCGATCGCCGTACACTTTGCACCCCTTCTTGGCGTGAATCTCGCGCTTTGCGTGGGTGCCATCGCGGGCGCGGGCATTGCGGGCGAAAAGAACTGTATGTTTACCGCAGACAGCATGAACGTTGGAACGGCCATAGGATGCGATCCTTATGCGGTCCTTCGGGTTCGCGTGAGATACAGCTTTGTGATCACGGGAATCGCAGCTGCATTCTATTTGGTGGCAGGATTCCTTTTCAGGGCATAGAAACCTTGGAAAACACGGGCCATGACGGATGAGGATATGAATATGGGGAATCGTGAGAAAAGATGCCCCGGCCCTGCGAAGAAGGGAAGCGCAAAAGAGGCGCGGCACTACAACATGCAGCGCATCAAGAGCAAGGACACTTCCATTGAGCTAAAGCTCCGCAAGGCTTTATGGGCAAAGGGTTACCGCTATCGGAAGAACGTAAGGACCCTTCCGGGAGTGCCGGACATTGTTCTGACAAAATATAAGATCGCAATTTTCTGCGACAGCGAATTCTTTCACGGAAAGGATTGGGAGGTCCTAAAGCCCCAGCTGGAACGCGGCAATAACGCGGAGTTTTGGATCCAAAAGATCACGAACACAAAGAGGCGTGACGACGAGGCCAACAAGAAACTTTTGTACCTCGGCTGGACCGTGATCCGCTTTTGGGGAAAGGACATCCTAAAGCACGCAGACGAATGCGTGAAGGTCGTGGAGGAAACCATTTTCGACATGGAGATGGGAGAGGCTTTGGATGGTTTGGAAAGTGACTAAAAATTTTTTTGCATTTTATCTAACCTGATGAAAAGTTGCTTCGTCTAACCTATTGAAAGACCAAAATTTTTGATTTGGTCGACAATATGGAAAGAGGAGGAGAATGCGCTTGGCGCAGGAAAAATGAATGAGAGAGATGAATTATTCCGAACTGGTAAGAATGACAAAGGAAGGGGATGCGAGTGCATTCCGCACGCTGTACGAAGGGACCTGTAACAGGGTTTACTTTTTGGCAAAGAGCTTTTTGGGAAATGAAGAGGATGCAAGGGACGTTGTGCAGGAGGCTTACGTAACTGCATGGAAGAGTATTTCCATGCTTAACGCTCCGGAGAGATTCCCTGCATGGATCGAGACAATTGCAACGAATAAGTGCAAGGATTTGTATCGGAAAAGAATTCCGACGCCGGTCGACGGCGAGATCCTGGAGGATCTGGTCAACGAGGAGACGGATTTCCAACTTCCTGAGGATTATGTTTTGCAGGAAGAAAAAAGAGAGATCCTGTTCCAAATCATGCGGGACGTTCTCAGCGTTAATCAATATCAGACGGTGTTGCTTTATTATTTCAGCAATTTGTCCATCAGCGAAGTGGCGCTGCAGATGGGATGCAACGAGAATGCGGTAAAGAACCGCCTGAGCGTATCCAGGGCAAAGCTGAAGGAAGAGATTCTTCGCCTGGAGGAAAAGAAAGGCGTCAAGCTTTATTCGTTTGCAGGCGTACCCATTTTGGCGCTTATCTTCTCGGAAAGCGCAAAGTGCTGCAGCTTTGCAGAGAGCGAGGCGGTTTACGGGAGCATTACAAATGCGCTTGCCGGGGCTAATGCCATGCAGGCCGGCACGATCGCCTCTTCAGCGGCTAATTCGGCTGCCGGCGTTGCCGGTAAGGCAGGCCGGGCTGCGGAAGCTAATCTCTTAAAGTGGATCATTGTAGGCGTGGCAGCACTTGCCGCAGTGATCGCATTGATCGTTGTGATCCCGAAGCTTGGCGGCACAAAGAATCCGGACAAGGAGGGAGAGGTTGCGTCGGCATCCACTTCGAAGTCCCAGTCAGGCAAGCAGGAAGACGGAGACCGCAAAGGCGAAGAAGGTAAGGAAGAAGGACGGGAAGCTTTGCCTAAGCTGGAGGAAAGAGTCATCACGAAGGTTACGTTCAGAAAAGCTTTCACCAGCGGATTATTAACGGTGGAGGGCTCTGACAGCACGTTTGTTACCACGGATAAGGAAAACAAAGAAGTTGTTGACGAGAAGGGGAAGCGCCTGGCATTTGCAGGAAGTTCCCACGTGGAGCTTTTGGGTGATGGCTATTATGGCATTACGGACGGGGACAATACCTTTGTCACCATCGTGAAAGACGATCGGGAGATCCTTACGTTCCCGAGAGTGCAGCGTGATTCGGATTGTGTTTTGACGTATCATGACGGGGTTGTAGTCTATGATGCAGAGGAGGATAACGTAAAATACCTGGTGGCTTATGACCTTGAGAACAAGAAGGAGCTTTGGAAGGTAAAGGGAAATTCCCCGATCTACGAGCCGGGTTCCGGTTATATTATTTGCGGCATTGATCAGTTTATGAACTGGCAGTGTGTTTTGGATTTTGATGGCAACGTTTTGTTTGCGGATCCGGCGGGTAATGTTTACGTAAGACCAACGAATACCCAGTATTTCTACGTGGAATATCACGGCGACAGAATTGAAGTTTATGACGGCAGCAAGAAGATCAATGAGTTGTCCCTGAAACCGGAAGCGGATCATTACTACGAATATGCGGGAATTACGACAACCGGGCTGATCGTGGTGCGTGACGGGGCGAAAAAGTATTACGCAATGGATCATGACCTAAACGTTGTCTGGGAAATGGATGGGTTTAAGTACGCTGCCGCTTCCAAGTCGGATGAGCTTATGACGGCGTATAAGACGTTTGGACCTGATGACGTATTTTACGCGCGGAATTGTTTCAAGATGGGAGACTCAAGCTACGTGGGGGCAGATGCCATTTTCTTTGGTGACGGAACGGTCATGAAGCTGCTTAGCGGCAGAACGGCGGCTGGATCCATCGAAACCTATGGCTTACCGCAGGATACCCGTTTTGTGTGCGGAGGAATCACCAAAACGGACGCATCCGGCGAGCACAACGTCAACGTGATCGTCAGCCTTATGAACGGAAAGACCTATGAAGGCGCGGATGACGAGTATATTGCCTTGAAATATGAATCGCCAAACGGAAGATACCTGATCGCCACCCAGAACAGGAAGAATCAGGTTTTTGACGAGAATCTGAACGTGATTTATGAAAGTGACCAGGCGGTCTACGATATGAAGCCCCTCAATGACAAATGCGTGATTGAATATGCCAATAAGGCGAAGGACGAAATCTACGTGGTTGACCTTGAGACCAAAGAGAGAACCAGACTGGACGTGGAGGGAACCTATTATAACAACAACGCCCGGGCAATCATAACGCATGCGGGTGAAGCATATAATCTATATGAGTTCGAATAATGCCTGAAATTTAGAAATTTCTTGCTATGAAGAGCTAAAAAGCTTATAATGTTATGATGTGAAGATGGCGCTGCGAGATTCTTCGCGGCGCTGTTTTTACGCCAGAGGAAAGTTGCATTTGCCTGTATATTTAGAATGGGAGCGGGACTTCCCGAATAAACTATCACTATGAACATTATTGTTGACGGATACAATATCAGTTATAAGATCACGGGCGAGGGCGAGGAGACCGTCGTCATGCTGCAGGGCTGGGGGACACATCTCGGCATGTATGACAGCGTGGCGAATGCGATCAATGACAAGGTCCGCTTCGTCCAGTTTGACCTGCCCGGATTTGGCGCGAGCGATGAGCCGAGAGAGGCTTGGAACGTGGATGCCTACGCGGATTTCTTCTTGAAATTCATGGAAGCCCTGGGGATCAAAAAGGCAACCCTGATCGGACATTCCTACGGCGGCCGCGTGATCATTAAGCTTGCCGCAAGGGAGAACCTTCCTTTCGAGATCACGAGGATCGTCCTGATCGACAGCGCGGGCATCCTGCCAAAGAAAACTTTTAAGCAGAAGGTGAAGATCCGCAAGTATAAGATGCTCAAGGGAATCCTGAACATGAAGGTGGTATATGCGCTGTTCCCTGAGCTGATCGATGACTGGCGAAACCGCCAGGGTTCCGCAGACTACCGCGCAGCCTCACCCATGATGCGCAAGTGCCTGGTCATGGCGGTGAACGAAGACTTAACCGGGCTGCTTCCAAAGATTCAGCAAGACACGTTGCTCATCTGGGGCGACAAGGATACGGCGACGCCGATCAGTGACGCGAAGATCATGGAGGAAAAGCTTCCGCATAACGGTCTCGTGGTGCTGACGGGAGCCGGTCATTTCTCCTACCTCGAGCAACCTCAGGTATTCCGCAACGTGATGCGGGCGTATTTTGAAGCATAAAGCCAAAAGCTAAGGCTGGGAACGCGCGGACTTTCGCAGATTCCCGCCAGGAGGTATCATGATCATTAGAACCGTCATTGCGGCAATCTTGGCCATTCCGGCCTATTGTTACGCGCTACGATACAACATGCACATGTTCCAGCTAAACGGGTACAAGAACGATGAACACCCGAAGTGGCTGAAAAAGAATCTAAGGCAGCAGTGGCTCCTTGTTTTTACGGGAATCCTTGGAATCCTCCGGATCCTTGCAAGCCTTCTTCCCGATGGCATCGGACGGGGCATCGCCCTTTGGACCACGGACGTTCTCGCCATCTTGACGCTTCTTCTGGTGCGCCTGGTATATCGGGCCATGAAGCGCCTAAACACCAAATCCAAATTCAATTACACGCCCCGCGTAAAGCGCATGATCACCACGATCGCAGTCATCACAGGCATTGTTCTTTTGGTTAGCCTGATCGTGCCAGTCTGCATGGCAGGCGGATTCTCTGAGATCCATTGGGATCTGTTTTCCAACAACGCACAGGAAGGCTTTCCGGGATTCCTTACGGGGACGTTCCTGATCCTGATCTCCCTTCAGCTTGTGTTTAACCTGATTTCGAACGTGATCAACCGTCCGATCGAAAAGGCGGTGAATCAGTATTATATCAATGACGCAAAGAAGAAGCTAAAGAGCGTTCCGGGGCTCCAGATCATTGGCGTGACGGGAAGCTACGGAAAGACGAGCGTGAAGTTCTACCTGCAGACGCTCCTGCAGGGCAAGTATAACGTGCTGGTGACCCCGGAGAGCTACAACACTCCCATGGGCATCGTAAAGACCATCAGAGGATCCTTAAAGCCCACCCACGAGCTGTTCATCTGTGAGATGGGCGCACGCCACGTTGGCGACATTAAGGAGGATACCGACATTGTGCATCCTCATCACGGCGTGATCACCTCCGTGGGACCGCAGCATCTGGAGACCTTCCACAGCATGGAGAACATCCAGAAGACGAAGTTTGAGCTGGCGGACTGTCTCCCTGAGGACGGCATGCTTTTCCTAAACGGCGACAACGAGTATATCCAGCAACAGGCAGTGGGTTATCAGAATAAGATTTTCTATTATTCCGACGCTGCGGCAGATGCGGCTGGCAAGGAAAAGGAAAACAGTGCAGTGCATCATGCAACGGAAGCGGAGCGGGCAGCAGGCTACCAGGCGAAGGACGTCACGGTTTCCCAGCTCGGGACGGAGTTCACGGTGGTAACGCCAAGCGGCGAGGAAGAGCGCTTCCAGATGAAGCTCATCGGAGCGCACAACGTGATCAACGTGGTTGGCGCCATTGCCGTTGCCAACAAGTTTGGCATGTCCCTCAAGGAACTGAAGATTCCGGTGCGCCGCATCCAGCCCGTGGAACATCGCATGCAGATGCGCGAGCAGGGCAACGTTACCATCATTGATGACGCCTACAATTCCAATCCCGTCGGCTCCAAGGCGGCCGTGGAGACCCTTGCCATGTTTGACGGCATCCGGATTCTCATCACCCCGGGCATGGTGGAGCTTGGCGCAAAAGAGGATGAATATAACTTCAAATTCGGCACTTACGCGGCAGATTGCTGCGATTATATTCTGATCGTCGGCAAGAAGAACCGTGAATCCATTCGTGCAGGCGTTCTTAGCAAGAACTATCCTGAGGACAAATGCGTTTGCGTTGACAAACTCGAGGATGCCCTTTCCTACGCCTATGCCATCAAAGGTCAGGGGCATAAATTCATATTGTTGGAAAATGACCTGCCGGATAACTACTAGTTAACTGCCGGAAAGAACTTCTTGAAAATGAGACGGTCTGAAGGATACCCTCAGCAGACAAAGGGAGTGAAATACGTTTCATGGTAAAATTTTTGGTTTTTGGCGACCTGCATTATGATTACGCAACAAAGGGCGATGAGCGGATCCGGGAGATTCTGACGAGGGCAAGGAACGAGAACGTGGAATTCATTGTTTCCCTCGGCGACGTCGTCGCACCGTTTCCGCAGTATGCCCACGTCATTGAAGCATTTCGTAATGCCGGCGTGCCGGTTTACCACGTGCTTGGAAATCATGACGTGAAGGTGAACCTCAAGGATACCATGAATTTCCTTGGATTGGAGAGCCCCTGGTATTCCTTCGTGAAAGACGGCGTGAAATTTATCTTCTTGGATTCCTGCTATGAAAAGCGTGGGGACAAGGAGGTTTCCTTCCCGGAAACCAGGGGAGAGAACGTGAAATATCCCTTGATCCCCCGGGAGGAACTGGCATGGCTGAAGAAGGAATTGTCTGACGGGATGAAGTATGTGATCTTTTCCCATCACAGCCTGACCAACGAATTCCGCAATCGTGCCGTTTGGAACCGGCAGGAGGTTTTTGAGTTATTCAAAGGCAAGCGGGTTCTTCTGTGTATGAACGGACATGACCACGGCGAAGATTTTAAGCTGTTGGATCACGTGCCCTACTACACCATGAATTCGGCGTTTGGACCCTGGATTGGCGTACCCAATGACGATCCCGTGATAAAAGAAAAATATGCGTATCTCTACGGCTACGTGCCCTACGACAGGGCACTCAGCGCCGTGGTGACGATAGAAACGTTACAGGTTCGCATCGAGGGCATGCAGGCCGAATATGAGGCTGTGACGCCAGCGGAGTTAGGCCTTGAAAAGCCCACATGGAACGGCGTTTCCATAGAACCGAAAGCCAGTTCCGTAAGCATTTCATTCACGGACGAAGGTGAAACCGTAAAGATATATGGATAGGGAACAAGTAATGAATGGGATTGAAATACGACAAATGACCTATGCGGACATTCCGGCCATTTGCAAAGCGGATAATGACGAAACGGAAGTGTTTGCTGATTATCTTCGCAGGCAACTTGACGCACAAGAAAAGAATGAGTGTTCAGCCTTGCTGGCGCTTTATGGTGATCAGTTTGCGGGATACGTATTTCTGTATTATCAGTGCAAATGGGGCTCGATGAAGAACCAAGGCCTGCCAGGGATCTGTGACTTGGTAGTATTCGAAAAATATCGACGCAAGGGGATTGCCACGCGGCTTATGGATCTGGCTGAGGAGCAGGCGCGCCAAGTGAATGGAAGGGTTTATCTGGATGTTTGCCTAAATGCGGATTATGGCCCTGCGCAACGCTTCTATGCTCTGCGAGGTTATGTTCCCGATGGAAAAGGGCTTTATTACATGGAGCATGTATTGGCAAACAACGAGGCTTGCAAAAACGATGATGAATTAACGTTGTGTCTTGTGAAAGAATTAAAATAAATAAAACTTGAGACATAGATGGAGGAAGTAAGAAATGAAGACAAGAGTTGCATTGATGTTTGGTGGAAAGAGCGTGGAGCATGAGGTTTCCGTCATCTCCGGCATTCAGGCGTACCTGAGCATGGATACCGAGAAGTATGACGTGATCCCCGTATATCTCACGAAGAAAAACGAAATCTACGTGGGCGAGAAGATCGGTCAGATCGAGTCCTATAAGAATATTGACGAACTGCTGAAAAATTCCCAGCGCGTGATCATGCTGAACGAGAACGACAAGGTTTCGCTGGTGCCGCATCCGCCCAAGAAATTCGGCAAGAACACGCCTATCGACGTTGACATTGTGTTCCCGGTGGTGCATGGCACAAACGTAGAGGACGGCGCACTGCAGGGATTCTTTAAGACCCTTGGCGTTCCGTTTGTTGGATGCGACGTTACGGCATCTGCAGTCGGCATGGACAAGTTCATCATGAAGACCATCCTCAAGGAGTATGACGTTCCGATCCTTGACGCGGCACTTTACGTCCTGGCTGATTATGCCGACATGGAAGGCCTCATGGACAAGATTGAAAAGAAGTTCGGTTATCCCGTGATTATCAAGCCCGTGAACCTTGGTTCCTCCGTGGGCATCAGCATCGCAAAGACGCGGGTGGAACTTGCTAATTCCATCGACGATGCCTTCCGTTACAGCACGAAGATCCTTGTGGAGCATGCGATCTCCAACCTTCGCGAGATCAACTGTTCCGTGCTCGGCGATGAGAACGAGGCCATTGCTTCGGAGTGCGAAGAACCCTTGCACACCAAGGACATTCTGAGTTATGAGGATAAGTACGTTAGCAATGCCAAGGGAAGCGGTTCGAAGGGCATGGCAAGCGTTGCAAGAAAAATTCCCGCAGACCTTACGCCCGAGCAGCGCGAAGAGGTACGCGAGCTTGCAGTCCGTTCCTTCAAGGCACTGGGCTGTAACGGCGTTGCAAGAATTGACTTCATGATCGACGAGGATACGGGAAAGCTTTATTTCAACGAGATCAACACGATCCCCGGATCCCTTGCTTTTTATCTCTGGGAGCCCATCGGCATTCCTTACAAGGAACTGCTTGACCGCATGATCCAGCTTGCCTTCAAGAGACAAAGAACCGATTCGGCCCTGACCTTTACTTTTGACACCAATATCTTAAATTCCGCAAGCTTTGGCGGAAGCAAGGGCGGAGCGAAGCTGTAAGACGCAAATGAGGATGCGCCGCGCGGCCGTAAAGGTAAGCGCAGATGCACCAAAAATACAAAGGCATCAAGTTGGAACAGGGGGTCGGAAACATGTTTGGAAAAGACAAAAAATCCGATTTTGTTGAGATCGTTTCGGATCAAAGAATAGACGTTGCGATGCAATATCCCGTTCTGGGCATGACGCATGCGGAAAAGAACTGCCTGATGCGCAGGGAGGTGGCTGAAAGGCTTTATCACGCGGCCAAAAGGCTCCCCGCAGGGTATCGCTTCCGGATCTGGGATGCCTGGAGACCCTTTGCCTTGCAGCAAGAATTATATGAGACCTATTCCATGAACATCATCCGTGACTTTGGTTTGGATCAGGTTTCGGAATCAGAGCGGGATGCCGTGATCCGCGGGTTTGTGTCAGAACCCGTGGAGGACAGGGAGACGCCGCCGGTACATACGACGGGTGGCGCCGTGGACCTGACCATATTGGATGCAAGCGGGAAGGAACTGGACATGGGGACCGCCTTTGATGCCTTTACGGAAAAGACAAAGACGAACTTTTTCGAACAGGCGGACAAGGAACCGCTCCGGACGATCCGCGAGAACAGAAGACTTCTTTGCCGCGTGATGCTGAAGGAGGGATTTACGAATCTCCCTTCGGAGTGGTGGCACTTTGATTACGGCGACAGGTTCTGGGCAGATTTTAAGGGAAAGAGTGCAATCTACGGCGGCGTTTTTACAAAGGAGGAAATCGGAGGTTATGGACAATTCCGCAAATGATAAGCGCGTGAATGCGCATGATTCCGAGCGGCAAAAGAAGATTAACAAGCAGAATAAAAAGCTGGGTTACGTTCTTCTTTACGTAGGCGTTTTGCTACTGATTGTTTTCGGCGAGATTTTTTTGTTCCTAAGTGATCCGGACGCGTCGCTGATGGATCTTTTGAAGGATACCGTAGGGAATCTCATGGGCGTGCTCGCGGCATTTCTGGTATTCGACATTGCGCATGAATGGATGTCAAAAGAGAGCTATGCCTCCGAGATTTCGGAGCAGATTTTGGACACGCTCATGTATCATCCTGAGGCCATGGAGCTTTACGAGAATGATCAGAAAAAGGTGTTCGTCAATGCATTTATTGGGTCCATCGTAAATGACAAGGACGCGGCGGACATGATCGAGAATCATTTGGAGACGTATCTGCTCACGCCGGAAGACTTTAAACAAAAATCTAATCTGACGGCGGGGGACTGCCGCATAAAGACAGCGTTTTCTTATCGCTTTGTGCTGGAGACGGAACGCACGCAGGCATTCCAGTCCCTTCGGACGGACGCAAGCCGTGATCCATATTTCTACGTGCAGGAAGAACTGAATTATACCGTAAAATACCTTGATCCCAAGGGAAATAACATGAACAGCGAGTTTGTCAAAATCGGTCTGATCTATGACAACGGCGGCTTGGATGCCTTTCTCCGCAGCAGTAAAAACGGAGAAGAGAGAGAAGTGTTTAAGAATTGCATTTTCCGCGAGATCCTTGACATTGACGCGGAAGATAAGGCAATCTTCAAGGAATTACAGGATCAGGATCATAAAGGAGAGCTGCTCGCCCTGGCACATAGAATGTTCCGCCCGCATCTCACCATCGATCGCACGAAGGGAGAACTGTACGACGTGCAGGTTGGCTCTTACAAAGGCCGCGATTACGGCCTGCTCTTTACCTTCAAGGTGGCGCATGATCAAACTGCCATGGAACATGACGTATCGCTGATTTTCCACATGCCAAAGCGCTGGGACAGCATCATCGAGGTGGCGCTGGTGGAGCCGACAAAGGATCCTCAGATCTCCATCAGCTACAACGAGGATGCCATGGACGTGGAGATGTATTCCTTCCTGAATAAGGGAGATGCCTCCTCCTATGATAACACGCTGGAAGAGGAGAATGGCGTATACAGCATCGCGCTCTCCAACGAATGGGTCTTTCCCATGAGCGGCACGGTGTTCTTTGTGCGTAAGGATGCGAGAATTCGCAAATTGGAAAATGAACGTGGCGCAGGAGTAAATAAGTGATGAAAGAAAATGCTTCTCTGATGAAGTGCATAAAAAAATACTCCCAATTGATCTTTGTCAAAAGCAAGGTGCGATTGATCCTTGGCATCCTGCTTTCCCTTTCGATGATTGGCGTTTTTCTGTATTTCAAGCCCAACGGGTTTAAGCATCTGCTGTTGGGATGCGGGTTCGCCGCGTTAAGCGGCATTTTGGTCAACTGCAAAAAACTGCCTGTTTGGCCAGCCTGGATCGCACTGGGCGTTTATCTGATCATTGTACCGTATAAGCTGTTTCAAAGAATGGAATTTCCGATCACGGACGTAACCATTTTGTACCGGAAATCCACGCTCCTTTGCGTTGCGATGATCTACGTCATCTATCTTTTCTTCTTCCTGTTTACGCAGAGAATTCCCTTGGCAATCGCTCTCGGCAACGTGTTTTTGACTATCGTGACCATTGCCGAGTTTTACGTGATCTCTTTTCGCGGACAGGCGATCAGCTTTGAAGACCTTCGCGTGATCAATACTGCCGCGATGGTCATGGGCAACTATGATTATACGCCTTCCAGCGAACTGATCTATAGTTTGATCTGGTTTATTTTCTTTACCGTCTTTATTCTCAAGTTAGACATTCATTGGAAAAGCATTCAAGCAAAGCATCCGAAATATCGTGCGTTGCTCGTCCACGTCATCGCAAGCATTGCGTCCGCGGTCTGTGTTTTTTCCTTCTTTTTCATTCTGATGGGGACATCCTTCCTGAAGGACCACGGCATAGATGACAGCCTGTGGCTGTATTACCGGACGGATACCCTGCACGGGTGTTTGCTCTATCCGTTTGTAGAGTATAGCTGCAATAAGATAGAAGTCCCGAAGGATTATTCAGCGGAGACCGTTCTCCAGATTGGAAAAGCGGCGGAAGAGAAATTTGTTCCCCTTAAGGAGGAAAGTGATCAAAGACCCAACGTTATTGTGATCATGAACGAGGCCTTTGGCGATCCGCGCGTATTGGGCGACTTTGAAACCAAGGAACCCATTATGCCGTTTTTGGATTCCCTCTATTCGGCAGAAAATGCCATTCGTGGAAAGCTCTATATGTCAATTCTCGGGGGACTGACCGTCAACAGTGAGTTTGAAGTGTTGACGGGGAATTCCATGAGGTTTTTGCCCTATACCATGATTCCTTATTCCAGCGGCGTTGACAGGGAAATGCCTTCCCTTGTTTCTGAATTTGAAGCCCTTGGTTATTCCAGCATGGCCATTCATCCCAACGTAAAGAATGCCTATGACCGCGACAGGGTGTATCAGTATTTTGGATTTGATCAGTTTGTCGATCTGCTTACCTTCGAAACGGAGGTGGAATACGTCGGGAATTACGTTTCGGACCGTTCCAATTATCAGGAACTGATCTACAGGTATGAGAACAGGGATGCTTCAAAGCCGCTCTTCGCGTTTGACGTAACCATTCAAAATCATTCTCCTTACTGGGATGCAAAGCGCCCGCAGAGGATCCTGAGCATAGGCGGCGTGGAAAGCCAGGTGAAAGATGAGTACTGCATGGAAGAATCCTACTTGAGCTTGTTAAGACAGTCGGATGACGCGCTGCGGGAATTGCTGGCATATTTTGAGACGGTGGAAGAGCCAACCGTGATCTGCTTTTTTGGAGATCATCAGGCCATGCTTTCAGATGAGTTTTATTCTGCGATCTATGGAGGCAGGGAATTGCCTGAAGAGAGTAAAACGCAATTAAAATACAGTGTTCCCTACTTGATCTGGGCCAATTACGATGCGGATTTCTTCCATCCGGGTGACGTGAGCGCAAACTATCTGGGCGGCATTCTCATGGAAGAACTGGGACTTCCGCTGTCGCAATTCCGGATGTTTCAATCTGAGCTTCGCAGGGAATATCCCATTTTATCTGCGAGACAATTGTCTGACGCAGGCGGAATAAAGCATGACGATCTCAAGAAGAATGATCTGCAGGCGTTAAGGGATTATTGGACGTTTGCTTATGACGGAATGTTTTCGTCGAAGGTTACGGAAGAAACCTTCACACCCAAATCCTATCGGGATAAAAGTCCGGAAAAGACGGGCGGAGTCCAGAAGGGCGGGAAATGGTATGAGGAATACGCGTCCGTCACGCATGCGCTGGGAATGACGGGTGAGGGAGACGTTATGACGAACTCGCTGGAAGCATTCCTGTACAATTACCAATTGGGACAGAGAGTATTTGAGGCAGACGTCCAGATCGCGGCGGACGGCGTTATGGTGCTGCGGCATGATTGGGAAAGCAGTCTGGGCCAGGATGCAGCGTTTGGATGGACGGATGACGCACGGCCCGTTCCCACGTCAAAGGAATTTAAGGCGGCGCCCATCTACGGAAAGTATACGCCGCTCACGCTTGAGGACTGGTTTGGCATCATGGAAGAGTATCCTGACGTATGGTTTGTGACCGATACGAAGTACAGTCCCACCGTTTCGAAAGACATGCAGATCTTTGTGGATACGGCGAAAAACAGTCACAGGGAAAGCGTGTTGGACCGCGTGATCGTTCAGCTCTATTATCAGGAAATGTACGATGAAGTGAATGCGGTTTATCCCTTTGAGAATTATCTGTTGACAATCTATTATACCGGGTATCCGGAAGACAGTGCGTCCATGCTAAAGTTTATGGAGGAAAAAGGGATCGGGGTCTTAACGATGCCTGCGGACACTTGGGCAGGGACTGCCAGAATACGGGAAGAGCTCAAGGATAAGAAATTTAAGGTCTATCTCCACACGGTGGACGATCCCGAGGCGGCAGCGCGCTATCTAAAAGAAGTTGGCGGCTTGTATTCCGATTGCATCACGGAACCCCAAATGGACTATTTAACGAGTCACGGGGATGCATCCGGTGACTCGTGATTGCGGATTTTGAGTCCACATGCTATACTACCAATAGGGATTGAAATTAGTAATACAAGAATAAAAACAATTTAAGGAGGATGACATGGCAGACGTAAGACCGGAATCAATGGAAAGAATTACCACGCCCGAACAGGCAAACGCTTTTATCGCTGAGCAGGTAGAAGCAGTGAAAAAACAGGTTGGTGACAAGAAGGTGCTCCTGGCCCTTTCCGGAGGCGTTGACTCCTCCGTTGTGGCAGCGCTCCTCATCAAAGCCATTGGCAAGAACCTGGTTTGCGTACACGTAAATCACGGTTTGCTTCGCAAGGGTGAGCCTGAGCAGGTTATCGAAGTATTTAAGAATCAGATGGACGCAAACCTGATCTACATTGATGCAACGGATCGCTTCCTGGACAAGCTCGCAGGCGTTGCTGAGCCTGAGAAGAAGCGTAAGATCATTGGCGAGGAATTCATCCGCGTATTTGAGGAAGAGGCCCGCAAGCTTGACGACGTAGATTTCCTTGCACAGGGAACCATCTATCCCGACATTCTTGAATCCGGTCCCGTTAAGGCACATCACAACGTGGGCGGACTTCCTGAGGACATTCACTTTGAAGGTCTCGTAGAGCCCATTAAGCTCCTATTCAAGGATGAGGTTCGCGTGATCGGCCGTGCCCTTGGACTTCCCGTAGGCATGGTTGAGCGTCAACCCTTCCCCGGCCCCGGACTTGGCGTTCGCTGCACTGGTGCCATTACCAGAGACCGTCTTACCGCCCTTCGCGAGTCCGACGCCATCCTTCGCGAGGAGTTTGCAAAAGCTGGCTTAGAAGGCAAGGTATGGCAGTACTTCACCATCGTTCCCGATTATAAATCCGTTGGCGTAAAGAATGGCCTCCGCAGCTTCGAGTGGCCCTGCATCATCCGCGCCGTCAACACGAAGGACGCCATGACCGCCACCATCGAGGAGATTCCCTACGCCCTCCTCGGCAAGATCGTAAGCCGCATCACCAGCGAAGTGCCTGGCATCAACAGAGTTCTGTATGATCTGACTCCCAAGCCCACCGGAACCATCGAGTGGGAATAGTGCCAACTTCCCGCGAACCCTTATAAAATAAGGGCTCGCGGGATTTTTTTGCATTCTATGACCCAACTGATGCGACATAAATGACAAAATTATATGGGGGTTAATAAAAATAAATGTCGCATATAGATGGATTATTGTTAATGTTTTTATGCAAGTCATAGAGTAATGAATGGCGAAGGAGGATTAACCATGGAAAAGAAAGCTTTCGGGAAAAGGTTACAGATCAAAAATAAATTATTAGTATGTGCCATTATTTCTTTTGGAATGTTATGATCCTTTGTCCTTTATGTGACGCTGCGGAATCTCTCCCGCCTTTTTTGTTGTCTTAGAGAATAGGACGAACTAAGAAAGGCGGGATTTTGTGCTTATCGTTCTCGAAGGAAATCCGGGAGTATGACAAACGTGATAGATTAGTTCTGCGTTGCCGGGAAGCAGGCGGGTGAGTTGCAGCCTGGCTGGGATAAGTTTCGTAAAAACTATTTCACTGCAAGCAGAGTAATGATATAATGGAATCGTGTCATTCGAAATGGAGAATTACGTTACGAGTGCGGGAGCAATGGCAATGTGATTCATGATAAAATCGGGGGAAATAGAGGGTGAAATTAGAGTTTACGGAAGTAATGACGGAGTTAAGTGATCACGATGAAGTGTATGCGGAGATTTCCAAGGAAGACCTTGCAAAGATCTTCAAGAACACAAAGGAAGTACCCGTAAACGACGATGGGAAAAAGGATGATTCCTACGTGTCTGGTGAGGTACAGTTTATTTTTTCCAAGGAAGGGCAGCTGAATGAAATCCTAATCGCGCCGGTATATGAGACGAAAGATGGATGCGTAAACGGCGAATGCATCAGTGCGCCAGAGGCACTCTGGGACGAAGGGGAAAAGGCAAAGAAGTATTTGAAGGATAAGGGAAAACCTGCAAAAAAGGAAACGGAAGCGCCCGTCATCCCAAAACCTTCTGCGCGCAAGAAAATCAAATGCGATGGCTCCTATGTCGTATTAAACGAGAAGAATGCCTACGTGACTTATGAAGGCATCATCATGGGGGAAAAGGGCCCCAGAAACAAGTATGAACTACGTCTGAAAGAAGACTGCGGCGTGGACGATTTCAGACGCCAGCTCTTTACTTGGCATTATAAAATGAAACAGCTTGTCGACAAGAAAGGACAGCTCGGCGAATCAGACTTATCCATCGATATGGCGAACGTGGAACTGCTTGATAGCGCGTATGACTTGGGCTATGCTTTCGACGGCGTATGGTACAAAATGCGGCTGGATTATGACGAGATGAGACCGATTCAGCGCACAAAATACTGCAAAGAGAGTGGCTTTTGCGTTTCCCTTGTGAAAGGGACGCGTACGAAAGAGAAGTCTTTGCCGGACAATATTGAGTTCTATGAGAAAGATGGATTCAAAGAGAGCATTGTAGACAAGATCAGTCGCGGCGGGAGCCTCTATGTTGCAAAGCGCCATGAAAAAACTGTCTGCTCGTTTGTGACCTGCCCCGAGGAAACGGTCGAGATTTCGAACTTGTTTACGGCGGAGGACGAGCGGCGCAAATATTTCGCGCATGATCTTTTGCTGTACATGATCGAGAGAGAACATAAAGCGGGAAGGAACGTATTCACCTGCCTTATCCCGGCGAACAATTATGACGCGATCTATTGCGCACAAAAGCTGGGCTTCCGCATGGAAAAGGCGTACGCGAGAATGTTCTATCTCCTAGAGAATGCATAAGAGGAAGGGCTACGTGAGAAGGAAAGCTTTCGGAGGATGAAACATGGATAATCAAACAGAAAATAATATCGCGAATGAAATAGACAATCCCGAGGTCCTGGGACATACGCTCCTGACGCAGGTTAATCATAAGTATGATGGGCCGAACGCAGATAATCCAAAGGTTTTTCCGGCTAAGTGCGCTTTGGTTCTTTTACTTCCAAGGATTCTTGACGTGCTTTGCTTTTGGGGCGCTGCAGGCATCTTTTTCTGGAATCAGGCAAATGGAAAGTACAAGTATTTTTCCATAAGAATATTAAACCCCGATTCGACGACCGATTTTTTGCGTACGTTTATCGAGCTAAGGACGATCCTTGCCACGGTTGCCTTTGCGGCGCTCACGGCAGTGATATTTTGGCTTAGAGTCACCTTCATCAAGGCGAAACGCGTAAAGAAAAAGGAGGCGTTCCCTCTTCCAAAGCAAAGCTTTCCCAATGCAGACGTACGTAAGGGAAGCGTGTTTTTCTCAACTCTGTTTTTTGCGTTGTTTTTGACGGCTGCGCATTTCGTTGCATCTCTGGTCCTGAAAAAGAATTGGCATGAAATGCCCCTTTCCGTTGATCTGGGGATCACGGCGGGGATTATTGCGATAGTCAATCTGTTTGCCTGCCTAAAGGTGAATGGGAGCGTCATTCGGTGCTATACTTGCCACGTGATCTCAAGCATGATGAATCAGGAGTTCAAGGTGTCGGAAACGTTTTACGCTGATGCAAGCGTATCTGTCCCGGAAGGAAAGTATAAGACGACGAAGAGAGTCTTTCAGGGAGGACAGCTTCTGAGCTCGACTACGACGGATCATGTTTATGGAGAGGTTCGTACCTATGAGAACGTAAGGCACGACCGCATCAGGGCGTCGGTTCGTTGTCCTTATTGCCTGCAAGTCTATGAGGAAGTGCACGTGAGCGTGAATGATGACTTTACAGGCAAAAAACTGAAGTCTGTCGGTACTTATTCAAACGAGAAAACGCATAATGACTATTAATCGATGGGAAATCGCTTGTTTCTATGACACGCACTAAAAAGAACTTCATACAGCCCTTCTTCCCTGTCACTAAGAGCCTAAAGAGACACAACTTTGCCTCTTTAGGCTCCTTTTTATTGTAGGGCAGTCCCCCGGGGAATGTCCTGATTTGTGGAATTACTTCCTGCCATAGGCGAATTTGATACTTTTCACAAGAACATCCCGTCTTTTTCGTCGTCTTATGGAATAGGACTTACGAAGAAAGGCGGGATTTTTTATGTATCGATTTCTGATAACGTTATTGGCAATACTTGTGGCGGTTCCGATGAATGCGAAAAGAATCGAGACCAAAAGGGTTGAGAACGGGCAAAAGATTGAAAACGAACGAAAGATTGAGAACGCGGCGCTGGCAGATGCAAAGTGCTTTGCTGACGTATCGCAGTATATGACGCTTACAAAGGATTTTCTCAAATACAGCGAGTGCAACGACGCGGGAGCTTTTGATGCTTACTTTGATCTGCTTCTTCTTGAGAATGACAAGTATTTTGTTTTGGAGAAAGATGGAGAAACATACCTTGTATTTCTGTACGTGTACGAGGATTACGGCGCCTTTCTGAAAAAGGTGGACGACGTTAAGAAAGTAGTACAAGGCAGGAAGCTGTGCATTTCAGTCTCGAAGGAGATCAAAGAGTATGAAAATATGGGGTGCGAGCCAGACGTCAGTTACTGCGGATGTATTCTCAAGCTGGATCGTGCTTTTGATCAGCTGATGGTAGAAAATCGTGAGTATGCTCCTTATGACGGCGGCATGATCCGCGTGATGAGCCGGTACGGTATTGTGGATGAAAAACTCACCGTCATTGTTCCCATTGCGTACAACCTCATCACGAGGTACCCGATTTATGTGTATGATCATGCAGGGGCGGATTCGCTGCGCATCTATTACAAAGCGATCGGAGATCAGGGAACTGCGCTTTTGGACGAGCAGTATCATTTTATCCTGCAACCGGAGTACCGGACAATTTATTACGTCTCTGAAAATTGTTTCCTCGTTACGATGCAGGGGAACGGTTCCGCCGGGCTGGCAGATTCCAAGATGAAGCTGGTCGATGCCAAGGGAAATGCCCTGTCCGGCGAGATGGAGGGTTGGATTTCAGATTCCATGAGCAGCTTCACGCAAACCTATGCGCGTCAATTACAATTCTCCGTATGGGATGAAAAAGATATATTCTGCGGGGTGCTTGATGAAAACTTACATGTTGTCATTGAGCCCGTCTACAAAAAGATCACAACGTTCGGTTCGGATACGGAGCATCAGTTCTACGTTGTTAAGAATCAGGCGGGTGAGTTTGCCGTTTTCGATATCAGGGGCAAACAACAAACCGAATTTGAAAAATCCTCCGTTTACGAAGTGCAGACCGCTTATTATAACCGCCTGCGGGGAAGGTAGGTCGCGATAGGCAGTCCATATCTTAAAAATTTCACTGGATTGTTAAAAATTTACGCTATTTCCCGAAAATCGAAGCTTTTATAATAAAAACGTGGGGAGAGAAAGCCCCGATCGAAAAAAGGGAGGTTACGTAAATGAGAAAGAAAGTCTTGGCAGTAATTATGGCGGCAATCATGACAGTTTCCATGGCAGCGTGCGGCGTAGCCGCGCCTGAGAAGGCATCTGCGGCAAAGAATGATGCCTCCGGCGGCGGAGCTAATTCAGCTGCGACCGTCAAGCTGGTTATGGCGGAGGTTAATCCGCTGGACACCATTGTTGGCATGACGGACCAGAAGTTTAAGGAAGAGGTGGAAAAGAGATCCAACGGTTCGATCGTGATCGACCTTCAGGCAGGCGGAGTGCTCGGATCAGAAAACGACGTGCTCGACACCATGCTTGGAGAGGGCGGAACCATCGATATTTCCCGTATTTCCGCATTTGCCCTGACGAGCTATGGCGGGAAAAAATCCATGCTTCTTTCCCTGCCTTACACCTTTGTGAGCCGCGATCATTTTTGGAATTTTGCGACCTCTGATCTGGCAAGCGAATTCCTGAGGGAGCCTTCAGAAAATGGCAGCGGCGTAAGAGGCTTGTTCTATGGAGAAGAGGGTTTCCGGCATTTCTTTACCGTGAATGAGATTTCCGGCATCGATTCCTTCAAGGGAATGAAGCTGAGAGTGTCCAACGATCCCATCATGAACGGCCTGGTGCAGGGCCTTGGCGCATCCCCTACAGTGGTAAGCTTTGGCGAGCTGTATTCGGCACTGCAGACGAAGGTGGTGGACGGTGCGGAACAGCCGATCGCAAACTATAAATCCAATGCCTTTCCGGAGGTTGCGCCCTATATGATCCTCGACGGACATACTCTGGGAGCCATTCAGGTCATCATCACGGATGCGGCATGGAACAAGCTTTCCGAAGAGCAGCAAAAGATTTTGATCGAAGCCGGAAAAGCGGCCTCTGAGTACAATCGCTCCATCTCCGAAGAGAAGGAAAAAGAGGTTCTCGATCAGCTTAAGAAGGACGGGGTTCACGTCATCGAGGTCACGGACAAGACACCTTGGCAGAATGCCGTAAAATCGGTCATTGACGAAAACATTAAGGGACAGGAAAAGCTGTACCAGCAGATCCTTGACATGAAATAACGTCAGGGCCTGAAGTAAAAATGCCGTTTGTGCCTGCTCAAAGAAGGCATCGACTTTGAAAGCCGATGGCATCACAAAATACCTAAAATGCGCAGGGAGCAGGAAGCCGGAAACGGCACGTCGGCTCCCTGAAGCATTGTTTGGAAAAGAAATATAGGCTGCCCTTTGGCGGCAGAAAAGAGGACGCATGAAAACAATATTTCAAAAGATAGACCGCCTGAAACCCATTTATGACGTTACCTATCAAGCCGTGCTTTTGATCTGCAAGCTTCTTCTCATTGCAGACATTCTAATCACCGGCATGAGCGTGCTGGGCAGGTACGTGCCGTTTATTCCGGATCCCGCATGGAGTGAGGAGGTGGTCCTTACGCTGATGGCATACATGGCAGTGCTCTCAGCGGCCCTGGCGATCAGGCGCGGCGCACACATACGCATGACGGCCTTGGATGCTTATCTTCCCAAAAAACTGCTGAGATTTCTGGATCTTATGGCAGATTTGTGCGTTATGGGTCTTGCCGTGGTGATGCTGGTGGTGGGGTGGAACTATGCCGTGAAAATAGGAGCCAAGGGAACCTACGTCAGCATGCCAAAGCTCTCAAGATTCTGGATGTATTTTCCCATTCCCGTGGCCGGCTTTGCCATGATCGTGTTTGAACTGGAAGCCCTGTACGGTCACGTAAAAAGCATGTTCATCAAGGAGGAGAAGAAAGCATGAGCGTTAACGGTGCGGCGATTGCCGTTTTACTCATTAGTTTTTTGATCATGATCCTGCTGCGGTTTCCCATCGCTTATGCCGTGGCACTGTCATCCATATTTTGCCTGTTATATCAGGGGTTGCCCCTTACGACGGTCTGTCAGCAGATGGTGAAGGGCATCAGTTCCTTTAGCCTGATGGCGGTTCCCTTTTTCATCACCATGGGATGTCTAATGGGGAGCGGAGGAATTTCGGATAAACTCATCAAACTGGCGGATGCCTGCGTCGGATGGATGACTGGCGGAATGGCTATGGTAAACATTGTGGCATCATACTTTTTCGGCGGAATTTCCGGCTCCGCCTCAGCAGATACCGCTTCCCTTGGAAGCATTCTGATTCCCATGATGGTGGATCAGGGATATGACGATGATTTTTCCACGGCAGTGACCATCACTTCGTCCTGTGAAGGCTTGCTGGTTCCGCCGAGCCATAACATGGTCATCTATGCCATGAGCGCCGGCGGCGTGTCGGTCGGGAGTCTATTTTTGGCAGGTTATGCGCCGGGAGCTCTGTTGGCTGCCTCTCTCATGATCGGCTCCTACGTGATTTCAAAGAGAAGACATTATCCTAAAGGGGAGAGATTTAGCCTGAAAAGACTGGCAAAGCAGCTCGCGGAATCCTTCTGGGCTCTTGCAGCAGTCATCATAGTCGTTGTGGGCGTGGTCGGCGGCTGGTTCACTGCCACGGAATCTGCAGCCATTGCCGTAATCTACAGTCTCATAGTCAGCGTATTTATCTATAAGGGACTGGATTGGAAGGGCGTCTGGAAGAATCTGGAGCAGTGCGTCGACACGCTTTCCATTGTGCTCATTCTGATCTCTTCTTCAAGCATTTTTGGATATTGTCTTACGACGCTGCACGTGCCGGATTTGGCGGCAAATGCCATCATAGGGCTGACGGATAACCCGATTCTGATCGCATTGCTTTTGAACGTGATTTTGCTGTTCCTGGGGTGCATCATGGACATGGCACCCATTATTCTGATTGCAACGCCCATCCTGCTGCCCATCGCCACGTCCATCGGAATTGATCCGGTGCAGTTTGGAATCATGATCGTGCTTAACTGTGGCATTGGTCTATTAACGCCTCCCGTGGGTGCGGTTCTTTTTATCGGATCAGCCGTAGGAAAGGTAAAAATGGAAAGAGTAGTCAAGGCTACGTTGCCATTTTATGCGTGTATGGTCGTAGTTCTTATGATGATCACCTTTATACCTGAGATCAGCATGTTCCTCCCCAATTTGCTGATGAAATAAGGGGCCGTTTTTTGGAAATGGATTTAAGAGAAAGGAGCGGGGTGCGTGGAATATCAGTTTTGTTGTAAGGTAAGGGCGACGGACCTGTGGAAGATGGCGATGTCTGCCACCTACAGGTCCTTGGCGGGGATAGTGAACGTCACGTTTACGGTTGCTGCATTTTGCGCGGCCTTCCGGTTCTGGAACGTTGCAGGGAGCTTTGCAAGGGGACTCTTGGTTTTCGGCTGCGCTTTTTTCCCGCTGATCCAACCCCTGGCGATTCTCGGAAGGTGCGCGAAGCTTTTGGAGGACGGCCCTAAGGCCGTTGAGCTTTTGGTGAACGACGATGGTATCCGCGTAACGGCCGGGGAAAAACATGAGCAACTCACCTGGAATCGCATACGAAATGCCATCCGGAGACGTGATTCCATCATTATTTTTTCGGACGACGTTCATGGATACGTATTGACTAATCAGGTGCTTGGAGATCAAAAGGAGGATTTCTTCCGGTATCTTAAGGGAAAACTGCTGTCTTTTCGATCCGATTGTGATATGATGAAAAAACAAGAGAAGTATTAGAAAAGACGAAAGATGGATCCCAATGAAAAAAATCAATGAACTGTGGCAGAGATTAACCATAAAAAATAAAACTGCAGTCCTTGCCTGCGTGGTCTTATTGATCGTGCTGACGTTGGTGGCGTTTGATCTTTGGGTGGTTAAGTTCCTGACGGTGGATCTGAGCCAGATTATGGAGGAAAACGCCAGGGGCGGCGAGATGACGGAAAAGCTGTCTGCAGAGAAGGACAAGTTTGCCCTGTACGTGCATGAGAGAACGGAGGAAAACAAAAAGGCGCTGGAGACGCAGATTAACGCAACCCGCGCCTCAATCCGCGGTATTTCGCCCGAGGACCCAAAGCTCGGGGAAGAGCGTCTTGCACAGCTCCAGGCATTAAGATCAAGCTATGACATTTATTGCACGCGCCGGGATCAATTCCTTGCGGAAGGGAACCCGGCGGGAGGCGAATACGTCGATCAGCTCTATGAAATCTATGAGATGCAGGACTATCTTTTGACCTACGCAAAGCGTTTTTCCACGACGACCGTGGCCGAGGGGAATCTGCGGTATCGGTCCTATCTGCCTTTTTTCTATCTGGCGCCTGCGCTGGCAATCATTATCTGCCTCTTGTTGCTGGTGACTGCTGCCTGGAGCACCAGAGCCTTAAATCGCGGAATTATTTCCCCGATCATGCATTTGACAAAGGCTGCAAGAAGAATCGCCGCCAATGATTTTTACATTGCAGACGTGGAGACGGACCGGAAAGATGAATTGGGGGAGCTTGTCAGCGTGTTCAATAAGATGAAATATGCCACGGGTGAATATATCAGCGCGTTGGAGGAGAAACGGGAGGTACTGGAAAAATTACATTTACAGGAAATTGAGACCCTTGAGGTGGAAAAACAGCTGGAGATTATGAATCTGGAGCTCTTACGAAATCAGATCAATCCCCACTTTTTGTTTAACACGCTCAACGTAATCGAGGGAATGGCAAACCTGGAAGAGGCGCAGACTACGGAAAAGATGATCGAAGCCCTCAGTTCGATTTTCCGCTATAACCTAAAGAACCAGACGACGGAGGTTTTACTTGCCCGGGAACTGAAGGTGGCGGAGGACTACATGTATCTCCAGAAAATGCGGTTTGGAGACCGGGTGGAATATGAGGTACGGTGTAACGTAAAGGCGCAGGAGGTTTTGATTCCCACATTCACGCTTCAGCCGCTTTTGGAAAATGCCGTGGTTCACGGTCTGTCGCCAAAGATTGAGGGAGGCGTGGTAAGAACGCAGTTTGACGAGGTGGACGGTAGGCTTTGCATTACCATTCAAGACACGGGGATCGGAATGAGCGAGGAGGAATTAAATCAGCTTCGGGAGCATCTGAAAAACAGAAACTATGATCAGGTGGGAATCGGTATCGGCAATATTCACCGAAGGATCGCGACAATGTATGATCATGCGGAGCTGACGATCCAAAGCAGGGAGGGCGAAGGAACCACCCTTCAGCTTTTTGTGCCACTGCGCCGCGAGACGGACCTTGCGGAAAAAGAAGATGAAAGCGGGGATCTTGCAACGGAAGACGGGAGCGGGAAGCTTGTGGAGTCGGACGAAGGCGGAAGCCTTGCGGCAGAAGACGGAAACGAAGAACGTGACGGGAAAGGAAGGGATGCGAAATGAAGAAAAAGAGAATCATGATCGTGATCCTTTGCCTGCTCGCCGTCATTGTTTTCGGGGTGGTGACGTGGAAGACAAGGTCGGCGGGCAGGAAGGCTCCGGACTATGTTTTCTTTTATGCGGACAACCAGACGGCAGACTATCCGACCACGCTGGGCGGAAAACGTTTTGCGGAGCTGGTTTATGAGAAGACGGATGGAAGGATCAAGATTTTATTAAAAAGTGACGGGGAGCTCGGGCTCGAGAGCGAAGTCATCAAACAAATGAGATATGGGGGGATTGGGTTCGCGCGGATTTCCCTGTCTCAGCTGGCAGAGCTCATTCCGGACATGAATGTCCTGCAATTGCCGTATTTATACAATAATGCGGAGCACATGTGGAACGTTCTCGACGGAGAGATTGGAGAGGATTTTCTAAAGAGGACGGAGGAATATGATCTTGTAGGACTTTCCTGGTATGATGCGGGAGCAAGGAATTTTTATTCCGTCGAAAAACCGATTTCGCGTTTGGAGGATTTTGCGGGCATGCGGATCCGCGTGCAGGAGTCCGACATGATGGCGGACATGGTGGAGGCCCTTGGAGCCACGGCGTTGAAGGTAACCTATTCCGACGTGTATTCGTATTTGCAAAGGGGCCTGGCTGACGGTGCCGAAAACAACTGGCCCTCTTATGAAACCATGAGGCACTATGAAGTGGCGAAATACTATCTGGTGGATGAACATACCAGGGTGCCTGAAATGCAGATTTGTTCAGCGGCCGTCTGGCGTTCCCTCAGCGAAGAGGACAGAGAGATTATTAAGGAATGTGCCAGGGAGTCTGCATTATATGAAAGAGAGCTGTGGAAGGAGAGGGAAGAATCCTCAAGGCAGATTGCGCTGGAGCACGGAACGCAGGTGACGGAGCTTACGCCTGAGGAGAGGGCGCGCTTTCGCGAGGCTCTCTCCGGAGTGTACGTGAAATACTGTGAGCCCTACATGGATACGATCGAAAAGATTGCAAGGCTTATGCCTTGAAAGGATGAGCATCATGGAGAAGTGTCGAATTGTCGTTGCAGATGATGAGCCGATAGAAAGAAGAGTGCTCTGTAAAACCATACAGAGTTATTTTGAAGATGAAGTGGAGATTTTTCAGGCTGCCAACGGCATAGAGGCAGTCAGCGCCTTTACCGGGGGGCATTGCCAGGTGGCATTGCTTGACATTACGATGCCGGGCATGAATGGTCTTGATGCTGCGGAAGCCATTCGCAGGGCAGATCCTGATTGCAGCATCATTTTTCTGACGGCCTATGATGAATTTGAATTTGCGCAGCGTGCGATCCGCGTGCAGGCACTGGATTATCTCCTAAAGCCGGGAACGAAGGAGGAACTGATTGCCGTCTTAGAGGAAGCAATCCTAAGGGTGCGGGGAGAGAAAAGAGTAACGGGTAACGCGGTTTGTGCCGGGAAACGGTTCGAGGCAGCCACGGCGGATGCAGACGCAGGGGACGCAAGACCGGATTCCTTCAAAACCCAGATCATAAAAAAGCAGATTTACGAATTTCTCGAACGTCATTACATGGAGGACGTTTCCCTGCAGGACGCAGCGTCGCGTCTGAATTATTCTGATCCATATTTTTGTAAGATATTCAAACAGTGCTTCGACAAAAATTTTATTACCTATCTGACGGAACTTAGGGTAGAGAAAGCAAAGGAGCTGCTCGCGGACGTTGCGGTGAACGTAAGGGACGTGGGGCAACGAGTGGGATTTCGCGATTCCAGCTATTTTGCAAAAGTATTTAGGCGCATTACGGGCACCTCGCCAAGCGAATACAGGGAGATGCTTTTCCGCCGTCAGTGACGGAAATCCGTTCGCGGAACACAATTTGACCTGCCGATGGAACGTAAGGAATTGCAGGTTTTATAACGTTTGCATGGATTCAGAGCCAAAGGAATGGCAAAGAATCCATGCTTTTTTTATTTGCTGAAAACGATCGCCATGAAATCTATCAGAAAATGAAAAAAATTGTCGGAAAAAGTAAGAAAACGTGGTATGATAAATTAGGGCGTATTTTAAATGTGTTTTACGCCAGCGCATCAGAGTGAACGAATGAAAGAGTGAGACAAAATGAAAAAAGGCATGATGATCATTGGAAACATCGTGATTTTTATTGCGATTTTGGCTTTTGTTTTGCTGGACGTCGAAAGTGAACGGCAGAGGATGCTTGCATCCAAAACGGAAGCCTTTGAGAATATGACCGTGGCCATGGAGAGCGTGACTACGAATTATCTTTTGGGAGAGCAGCAGGTCTGTAACAGCTGGGCAAACTACATCAATGCGAATCAGATGACCGAAGAGGAAGCGATCGCCTACGTGCGTGATTCCGTAAGCACTCCGGGAGTCATGGCGCACGTCTTGTTCCTGGAGAACGGGGAGTTCTCCGGTCTGTCCACCATGGCCAGCGCCGCCAACCCGGATAATTATGCTGTCTCTTACAAGAACGTTGCTATTTTTAACAATGGTTTTGATGATCTTTTTAGTGAAAACGGTACGGTGAACGTGACGCGTGCCTATACCAATCCGGTAAACGCCATTCAATCCATCGCATTCTGCTGTCTGATCCACGTCAGGGACAGTCAGAGCGGTCAGATGAGAGAGGCTGCCTTACTGCGCATTATTCCCGTGTCGGCTTTTGAGAAACGATGGGCTTTCCCGACAAAGGACTATCAAAATGCGGAGATTTCCCTGATCGACGTTACCGGTGACTACGTCATTAAAGGCCATTCCTTCAAAAATTCCAATTTCTATGAATTTTATCAATCCTATAATGACTATAACCAGACCGTCCGGGACGAGCTGGAGGCGCAGATCCTTGGCGCGCCTGGATCCTTTGAGATCCGCAATTCTTCAGGGGTGCGCTGCCTGGTCGGTCATACCCGCGTAAACTCCACGGATGATTGGATCATCGTGACCATGATCCCAATGACGGAGCTGAAGCAGTCGGCAACAAACTGGACGCTTGTCGGTATTATCTCGGCGGGTCTTTTGCTGTTGCTCCTTTTTAATCTGGCGAACCTTGTCTACCTAAACCGCCAGCTTTTGGCAACGGCGAAGGAGGCGGACCGCGCGAACCAGGCAAAGACGGATTTCTTGTCCACCATGTCCCATGACATCCGCACGCCCATGAATGCCATCGTTGGTCTTACAACCATAGCAAGCAAGAGCATGGATGACAAGACGGTGGTCCGCGACAGCCTGCATAAGATCAATCTTGCCAGCAATCATCTGTTGACGCTCATTAATGACATTCTTGACATCTCCAAGGTGGAAAGCGGCAAGCTTACGTTGTCTCCCGTGACGTTTTCCATCGTGGAGTGTGCCGAGAATCTATTTAACATTTCCCAACCCATGGTGAAGGAAAAGAACATTGACTTTAATTTCCGCGTGAAGCATTTCGATCATGAGTATCTCTATTCGGATCAGCTTCGCGTGAATCAGATATTTATCAATCTTCTGTCGAATGCGATCAAATATACCGAGCCGGGCGGCAAGGTGAGCGTTGATATCTGGGAGGAGCCTGGCGAGAAGGAAAAGACCGTACGTCTCAACTACGTCGTGGCAGACACTGGAATTGGCATGACGAAGGAATACATGGAGCGTATGTATCAGCCGTTCTCCCGGCAGACGGACAGCCGCGTGAATCTGGTTCAGGGTACTGGACTGGGACTGACCATTACAAAGAAAATGATCGATCTTATGCACGGAACCATTGACTGTCAAAGCGAGGTCGGAAAGGGAACGACCTTTAGCGTGGTTTTGGACGTCCCTTTGGCGGACGTCAAAGAGGACGCAAGAAAGCTGCCAAACGTCAAGGCGCTTCTTGTGGATGACGATGAAATATTATTGGAGACGGCAAAGGATACCTTGGCGTCCATCGGCGTTCAGGCGGACGTTGCTTCCAGCGGGGCGCAGGCGCTTGAAAAGGTGGCAGGGAACGCAGGGTATCAGGTCGTACTCTTGGATTTGCAGATGCCTGACATGAATGGGATTGACGTGGCAAGGGAGCTCCGCGCCAAGATCGGCGAGGAAGTGCCGATCCTTATGATCTCAGCTTATGATTGGTCTGAACTGGAAGAAGCAGCGAAGGAAGCGGGAGTCAATGGCTTTATCAGCAAGCCCCTGTTCCGTTCCACGCTATATAAAAAGATCAGTGAGGCACTGGGCAACGAAAGCGACGGGACCGATCGGGAAGATACGTATGCGGACATTGCCGGAATGCGCATACTAGTGGCAGAGGACAATGACGTTAACTGGGAGATCATATCCATGTTGCTTCAGATGTATGGCGTGGACAGCGAGAGGGCTGAGAACGGCCAGCTCGCGGTAGAGCGCATGAAGCAGGCAAAGAAGGGCGACTATCAGCTAATCTTCATGGACATCCAAATGCCCGTGATGAACGGTCTTGAGGCGGCGAAGGCCATAAGGGCGCTGGATGATCCGTGGGCATCCGGCATTCCCATCATTGCCATGACGGCGGATGCTTTTTCTGAGAACGTGGCGGAATGCTTTGCAGCGGGAATGAACGGACATATCGCAAAACCGATTGACGTGAAATTGGTCTTGAAGGAGATCAGAAAGATCAAGGGGGAAATGAAAGCATGAAAATGTTAAAAAGAGGATGGAAAGCATTGTTACTGGGTTTGTCGCTCACGGTTCTGTTGACGGGCTGTGACGGCAAGGGCGGAAAGGCTTCCAAGGATGCGGAAGGGCCCTTTGTGCCAAGGCTGGATACCCAGACGGAGTGCGAGATCACGGTCGCAGGGCATTATAACAATTTTGAGGCACTGGAGGCGGAATTCAATTTGTTCACGGAATATTATCCCAACGTGAAGATGAAGTATGTTTTTCTGGATAATTATAACGGCATTATTGTCACCGCGCTAACCAGTGACGAGGCGCCGGACGTCTTTTTTACCTATCCCTGGATGGCGAACCAAAAGGAATATGCCACCGTCTTTGACGTGGCGGAAGACCTTTCCGATCCGGCACTTGGGATCAACCTGTCCTGTATCCGCGACAATCTGTTGTACAAGGATGATGCCGGTCACGTTCCGACGGTGCCCGTCTATACGACAACCTACGGCATGATGGTTAATGAGAGTATTTTTGAGAAGGAGGGGCTTGCGATCCCCAAAACCTATGACGAGCTCACTTCCGTCTGCGACGCATTGAAAAAAGCCGGATATTCCAGTCCGGTCATGGCTTACAACAGGGGAAGCTTCATGCTGTTCCCGCTGTATTATCCGTATTTTTGCGCGCAGATCCAAGGAAATGAAAAGGCCATTCAGGAGATGAATGACATGAAGGCAGGAGCCGGAGAGTACGTGCGGGATACCTTGGAAAAGGCAGCCGATTTTATGGGACGCGGATACGTGGATCTGGAGAGCTGCAATGCGCTTGAAAATGATTATCAGGCCGTGATCATGCGATTCTTCGAAGGAGACGTGCCGATGATGTTTGCCTCAGGAAATACTGTTTCCGGTACGGAAAAGCGCGAGAGCCAATCGGAAAAATTTTCTGCAAATCCTTTCAAGTACAGCTTCCATCCCGTTCCTTCCACCGAAAAGGGCGGATATTTCCTCAATGCCATTTCGCTCAGCTTTGCCGTGAACAAGAACAGCGCAAACCTTGACGTGACCAATGAGTTTATGCGTTTCCTCATCACTACGCAGGAGTTGAACAGAATGGCACAGGCAAAGCGCATGGTGACGCCCTGCAGAGACATGTCGCTCGACGGAGTATATGCCGCATTTGGCGAGTTGGATGCAAAGCGTATTGTGAATCTTTCGGAGCTTGGTCTTGCGGACGAACCTGATTCCCAGGTGCGCAGGGCAGGCTGGCAGGTGAGCAATTTTAACATGACGGTTGATGAAGCGGTAAAAGCCTTTGGTTCGTTGGAATAATAGGTCACGCCATATGTTGGCAAAGGGGGTGACGACAGTATGAAGAGAGTGCTTTCAGGGATCCTTGCGATCGCGTTGATGGTAATGATCCCTTTTGCCCCGGTCTCAAAAGCCCAGGACCAGAAAACAGTGAGGGTCGGATATTTTGAGAACGAGATCTTCCAGGAAGGGGCAGGCGAGGGCGAAGTCAAAACTGGATATGCATATGAATACTATCGCAAGCTCTCTGAGTACACGGGCTGGCGTTATGAATACGTCTACGGCGGTTTTTCGGAGCTCTACCAGATGCTCTTAGACGGCGAGGTGGATCTTTTGGCCGGCCTTGCCCGCACGAAGGAGCGCGAGTCCATCATCGGTTACCCGGGAAAACCCATGGGAAGCGAGACCTACAACATGGTAAAGCATGCCTCTGACGACAGCATTACCATTTCATACGATACGCTGTCCGGAAAGCGGATCGGCGTTCTCGACAGCGCGATGGTTGGCGTTTTGGAGCGGTTCCTTGGCGAACATGGCATCCGTGCAACCGTGCAGAAGTATCCGGATCATCAGAGCCTGCTGGATGCCTTCGATCAAAACGCGATCGACGCGCTTGTGGCGGAAAGTGACGGCACCCAGGACCGGAACAACGCGGAACTGCTTTATGCCTTTGGATCTTCGGATTATTATCTTTGCGTCACAAAAGGAAGGGCGGACCTTTTGGCGGAACTCGATCAGGCACAGGAGCAGCTGATGATCGAGGAGCCCAATTACATTAACTCCTTAAGCATCAAATATTACTCCGCCAGCATTTCCAGCAGGAGCATGTCTGCGGAGGAAAAGGAATGGCTCCGGAACAATAACGAGTTAAGGGTTGGATACCTAAACCATTACCTGCCCTATTCTGATACCGATAAAAATGGCGGGGTCACGGGACTGATCGGAGAACTTTTGCCCAAGATGCTTACGGAGCTTGGCGTTGAAGGGCTCCGCGTTACCTATCAGGGCTTTGACAATTATGACGACGTGATCGCGGCGATGAATGCGGAGCAGATCGATCTGGCGTTTCCCGTGGGCGGCGGCCTGTATTATTCCGAGCAAAATGGCATCTATCAGTCGAGCACGGTGGAGTCTTCGGCAACGGAGATCATCTATAAGGGCGACTACGATCAAAACACGGAGACACACTTTGCGGTGAATGAGAATAACCGCATGCAATACTACTACGTGAGTACCTATTTCCCAGAGGCGAAGATCACCTATTATCCTTCGATCGAGGCCTGTCTTGAGGCCGTGAACGCCGGGAAGGTGACCGCAACGACGCTGAACGGACTGCGGGCAAATGACATCATCAAGAGCAGCCGTTACAATGACTTGTCCATGCGTCAGCTGGGTCACGTGGATGACAGATGCTTTGGCGTAAAGATCGGCAACGAGGGACTCCTTAAGCTGATCAACCGCGCGATCAGCATCGTGGGGGATGAATATCTGCAGAATCTCCCTTATCGCTACATGGACGCGCTGTTTACATACACGGTGATTGATTTTGTGAGAGACAATACGATCCCGATCGCAGTCGTGATGCTGATCGGTGCCGGATTGGTAATTTTCTTCCTTGTGACAAACAATCGCAGAAAGAAGAAGGAGATGGAAGAGAGGCTTGCCCTGTCTGAGCAGCTGATCGAGCAGCAAAAGCGCCGTGAGGATCAGGACAGAATGATCACGGCCATGGCATCGGATTATAGATGCGTGTACCACGTGGATCTCGACAAGGATGATGCCGTCTGCTACAGGGAGGATCCGGATGACCCGGACCAAAGCGGGCAAGGCGTTCATTTCGCGTATCGGGAGCGCTTCCGGTGGTATGGGGAAAGCTTTGTGGATGAGAGCTACCGCAAGGGATTTTTGGAATTCATTGAACCCGACAACGTGCGCAAGGCATTGGCTGAGAATTCCCTTGTCAGCTATCGTTATCTGGTAAAGAGAGATGGAAACGAATACTACGAAATGATCCGCGTGGCAGGAGTGCGCCACCCGGAGGACCGCGACGACCATATCGTGCATGCGATTGGATTAGGCCTTACCGTGATCGATAAGGAAGTCCGAGAGAGCATGGCAAAGAACCAGATGCTCAGCGAGGCCCTGGAGGCCGCGGAGGACGCAAATAAGGCGAAGACGGCGTTCCTGTCCAGCATGAGCCATGAGATTCGAACGCCGATGAATGCGATCATTGGATTGGATTCCCTGGCGCTTCGCAATGAAAGCCTGCCGAAGGAGACGAAGGAGTATCTTGAAAAGATCGGTGACAGCGCAAATCACCTTCTCAGTCTCATCAATGACATACTCGACATGAGCCGGATCGAGTCTGGCCGCATGGTCCTCCATCGCGAGGAATTTTCCTTCCGGGAGATGATCGGGCAGATCAACACCATGGTCACGTCGCAGTGTGAAGAAAAGGGACTCAAGTATGAGTGCAAGGTGATCGGAGAGATCGGCGATCACTATATCGGTGACGACACGAAGCTCAAGCAGATTCTGATCAATATCCTTAGCAATGCGATCAAGTTTACGGAAGCGCCCGGAAACGTTTCGCTCGCGATTGAAAGGGTCGCACTGTACGGGGATCAGACGACGTTCCGTTTCGTGATACGCGATACGGGCATCGGCATGTCAGAGGCATTTTTGCCGAAGATCTTTGATGCCTTCACCCAGGAGAATAATGACAGAAGCAATAAATACGGCAGCACGGGCCTTGGCATGGCCATCACCAAGAATATCGTGGATCTCATGAACGGAACGATCAACGTTATTTCGAAGCAGGGCGAAGGCACGGAATTCACCGTGACCCTTACGCTAAAGAACCGTGAGGAGATCAAACCGGGCCAGGAACCCTCCGCGCAAGAGGAAAAGAAAATGGCAGAGCTTTCCGGAAGGATCGTTTTGATGGCGGAGGACGTGGAGATCAATGCGGAGATCATGAAGGAGCTTCTGTCAAGTAAGGACGCCAAGGTGGACCACGCGATGAACGGCAAAGCTGCCGTTGATAAATTTGTGCAAAGCGGGGAAGGCTACTATGACGTGATTCTTATGGACGTGCGGATGCCGGAGATGGATGGCCTGGAGGCAACAAGAAAGATCCGTAGCCTTGACAGGGCGGATGCCAAGCGCATCCCGATCATAGCCATGACGGCAAATGCTTTTGACGAGGACGTGCAAAGGTCACTGCAGGCCGGCATGAATGCACACCTTTCCAAACCCGTGGAACCTGAGAAATTATTCCAGACGATGGAAGAACTCATCGGAGAGTACCGGATATAGTGTTTTTCAAGCAAAGGAGAAGAGATATGGGCGATTTCAATTATCCCGGAAAACTAAAGAGAAGCGTCTTGATCGTGGATGACGAAGAGATCAATCGGATGATCCTTGGCAACATTCTCGAGGAGAATTATGAGATCTTTTATGCAGAGAATGGAGCACGGGCATTGGAGATGCTTACGGAGCGCAAGGTAAGGTTTTCCTTGATCCTCATGGATCTTTTGATGCCTGTCATGGATGGATTTACGCTCCTGGGCAAGATCAGACAGGATGAAACCATGACGAATATTCCCGTGATCGTGATGACCTCAGAAAAACCGGCGGAGGTGCAGAGCATCAAGCTGGGCGCCGATGATTTCATTGCAAAGCCCTATGACATGCCTGAGGTGATCCTTGCAAGATGCGAGCGCATCATCGGACTCTATGAGACCAGAAGCGTCATGAAATCAGCGGAAAAGGATCCGTTGACAAGTCTGTACACGCGCGAGTTTTTCAAGGAATACGTCCGCCAGATTGACGGAAATAAAGCCGTTTCGGACATGGATGCCATTGTTCTTAACATCGAGCATTTCCACACGGTCAATGAATTGTTTGGAAGACACGTGGGCGACGAAGTTCTGCGGAAGATCGCTGACATGCTGGATACGATCTTTAGCGGTAGCATTTGGATCGGTTGCCGTCCCAATGCTGACTATTTCTATGTTTACGTGGAGCATCGCGAGAGCTATGAGGACGTGTTCCTTGGATTGCAGGAGGAGCTAAAGCAATTTTCCCAGATTCCCAGGATCCGTATCCGCGCGGGCATCTACCAGAACGCAGATAAGCAAAGTACGGTGGAGGAGCGGTTCGATCACGCAAAGCTTGCGTGTGACAGGATCCGTGGCGATTACACGAAGAACGTATCCTTCTACAGCAAGGAACAAAATGACATTGACCTATATCATGAGCGTCTGATCAATGACATGGACGCCGCAATGGAAAATAAGAATCTGATCGTTTACTATCAGCCCAAGTATGATGTTACGTCCGAACAGCCCAGACTGCGGAGCGCGGAAGCATTGATCCGCTGGAAACATCCGGAGCTTGGCATGATCAGTCCGGGCGATTTTATCCCGCTCTTTGAAAGCAATGGTCTGATCCAAAAGCTGGATCATTACGTATGGAGCGAGGCCGCTTCGCAGATCCGCAAGTGGAAGGAGGAGTACGGAAAAACCGTACCCGTATCGGTGAACGTCTCCCGGGTGGATATTTATGATGCAGGTCTGGAAAAAAGACTTTTGGATCTGGTTCAGAGTAATCAGCTGACGCCGGAGGAACTCATGCTTGAGATCACGGAATCAGCATATGCGGATGACGCAAAGGGCCTTACGGAAGCGGTGGAAAAGCTCCGTCAAAAGGGATTTAAGATCGAGATGGATGACTTTGGCTCGGGTTATTCCTCGCTCAACATGCTGACGACCATTCCGATTGACGTCCTTAAAATGGACATGAAATTCATTCGCAACATGAACCGTGACGAAAAGTGCCGGAAGCTGGTGGAGCTTGTCGTTGAGATCGCGGAATTCCTGGGCGTACCGCTTGTGGCAGAAGGCGTTGAGGAAGCGCGCCAGGTGGAAACCCTCCGGAAGATGGGATGCAGCATCATTCAGGGATACTATTTTTCAAAACCGGTTCCTCCTGATGAATTTAAGCAGTTTATACAAAACGAGTTGGAAAAGTAATTTGACGTAAGGAGAAGGAAAGATGTTGACGATCGAAGGATTAAAGGATTATGGCGCAGACGTAGACGAGGGACTGAAGAGATGTGTGAACAATCAGGCCTTTTACCTTAAGATGGTTGAGAAGGCGGCTGGGGATCAGACGTTTGGGAAACTCACGGCGGCGATTGAGGCGGGTCAGCTGGATGAAGCCTTTGAGGCAGCGCATGCTCTCAAGGGAGTTTACGGAAATCTTGCGCTGACGCCTTTGTACCAGCCGGTTTCGGAACTCACCGAACTCCTCCGGGGAAGAACGCAGATGGATTATACGGAATACGTAACTGCATTAAAATGCCAGAAAGAAAAGCTTGATCAACTGATCTAGGCACGTCATGACTGATTGATTTTCTTTCGGGAATGAGATAAAATGAAATAAGGAATTGGTTAGGCAGGTCAGTTGTTGGAGGAAATCGATTATGACAGTGAAAGAGATCGCAAAAATGTGTGGCGTTTCGCCAAGCACGGTGTCCAATGCCATAAACGGAAAATCGAACATCAGTGAGCAAACAAGAAATAAAATATTGGACTGCATTGAGAAAATGGGTTATCAGCCCAACTATTTTGCTTCCAGCATCAGAAAGCAGAATACGAAAACCATTGGCATTATTGCAGAAGATATCGGACAGTTTAGCACGGCTGACATTTTGGAGTCGGCCATGGCATGCTGTGAGGAGCATGGCTACCGGGCGGTCATCATTAATCTGCGCATGTATGACAAATGGGCGGATACCTGGTATAATGACGAGCAAAAACTCCAGAACGTCATGAATCCCATTTTAAGTGAATTGCAGGCCATCCACGTTGACGGGCTGGTTTACATTGCAGGCCACGGAAGGTCGATCAACTGCATTCCCGAAAACTTCAAGATCCCCACGGTCATTGCTTACGGCTGGTCCTCCGGGAATCGTTTTCCCTCCGTAGTCCCCGATGACGTTGCGGGAGGCTATGAGATGATGAAATATCTGATCTCACAAGGGCACAAGCGCGTTGGCATCCTGTCGGGCGTTGAGGATAACCTGCATGCAAGGGCGCGCCTTCTCGGTTGCCAAAAGGCACTGGCCGAGGCGGGAATTCCCTTTCACCCGGAATGGGTATATTACGGGGACTGGGAAAAACCTTCAGGAGTGCTTGGAGCCGAAGCATTACTCAAAAAAGGCGTTACGGCGATCCTTTGCATGAATGACTTGATGGCAGGGGGCGTATATGATTACGCGCATGAAAACAATCTTGTGGTCGGAAAGGATTTTTCCATTGTAGGTTATGACGATCAGGTGGTGACGGAGTATCTTTATCCCAAGCTGACCACCTGTGAATTGCCGCTCAGGGAGATTGGACGACAGGCGGCGGATTTTCTGATCCAAAACATTATAGGAACGGAAAAGGCAGAAAGCTACGAACCGGTCAGGCTGCCTTGTAAAATGGTATGCCGCGATTCCGTTTTGAACATTTCTGATTCCCCTGAAAAGGAGGACGCTCGAGGGGAAGAAAATAATTGAGAGAAAAATTTTTTTGAAAAAAACATAATATTTTGTAACCATCCGGCGGAAAAAGATGCTATATAGGTTGAAGGCCTTAAAAATGCTGAAAGGAGTTGCGATTCGTGAACGACAACGAAATAGTAGAGCTCTACTTATCCAGAAACGAAGAAGCCATCAACCAGACGGCACTAAAATACGGTGCAAGACTTAGAAAGATAGCATTTAGAATATTGGACGACTATGACACGGCTGAGGAATGTGAGAACAGCGCGTATTTTGAAACCTGGGAGTCCATTCCGCCCCATGAGCCAAGGGAGTATTTATTTGCATTTGTCGGCAGGATCATCCGGCACGTTGCATTGGATACTTACAGGATGAATCATCGTCAGAAGAGGCTTGCATTATATTGTGAGCTGACGCAGGAAATGCAGGAATGCATTCCGGCTGACAATGATACGGAAGCTGAGATCGAAGCAGATTTTCTGAGCACTTACATTGATGAGTTTCTGAAAACCTGCACGGAGGAACAACAAAATCTTTTCGTGAGAAGATATTGGTATTTCGAATCCATCTCGGAGATCGCTGAGGCTTATGGTTTTTCGCAGAGTAAGGTAAAGACCACGCTTTTTAGGATGCGAGAGGATCTTAAAAGGCATTTGGAAAAAGGAGGTTACGAGGTATGAATGAGCATGATCTTTTGGATGCCGTTGGCGGCATTGATCCCAAATACGTAAACAACGCAGCGAAGAAAAAAGCAAAGAAGCGCAAAAGGCATGGCTGGGTAGCCATCGCCGCGACCATGGCCGCAGCAGTGGTGGTTTTGGTTGGAGTTTCCATAGGGCTGAAGCTCGGTTCCGGAAAAAGCCCGGACTCGCAGAAGGCCCAAGGGGGCCGGGAAGGTCCCGGCAACAACCCGGCGACGGGAATCGAAAGCGGGAGACTAGTCAACGCGGCTTTTAGCGTGGATTATGACAAGGCAGAGGTGAAGTATTCTCCGTCCGTTGCTTCCTATCAGGCAAATGCAGACCTGAGCAACGTGAAAGACGCGGACAGATATACTTTCTCCGAAAAAATGCTGCAAAAGCTTGTGGCAAATAATTTTGTCGTATTCGAAAGTCAAAGCGCGGAGTTCTTTGACATCTATGAATCCAATCGCTATACCCAGACTCCTAGCTTTATCACGGCGGATTCCATGATGCACACCTATCATCTGTATTTTGCAATGTTGCAAAAGAAGGTGGAAAAGGGGGCGCTTTGCAGTGCCGTGGAGAAAATGTCCTCCTTGATGCTGGAGAATTCCAAGAAGCAGTATGAGGCGCTTAAGGGCAGTGAATGGGAAGAGGCCGCAAAGCTCAACGTAGCATACTTTGGCATTGCAACCCGCCTGTTTGGCTCAAATGACCAGATCCCTGAGTATGCTTCGTCCATCGTGAATGAAGAGCTTCGCAAGATCATGGATGCATCCGGAATAGAGACGTCCCTGATCACGGGTACCTATGAGGACTATTCCCAGTTTAAACCCAGAGGATATTATGACGGGGACGCGCAACTGGAAAAATACTTCCGCGCGATGATACTTTACGGACGGATCAATTACGTTCAGGAATCTGAGCTCATGAATCAATGTGCCTTGTTGATCACGATGGCCATGAAGGAAGACGAGGCATGCAGAACGGAGTGGGCCAACGTTTATGACGTGACTGCATTCCTGGTGGGCCAAAGCGATGACCTGGGATATTTTGAATATCTTCCCGTGATCGAACAAGCCTATGGCAAGGATGCCTCGGTAAAGGACCTGATCGGAAATAAAACGGCTTTTAATAATTACGTTGACGGCATCCTGGACCTTCGCATTCCTGAGATCAATTCCGTGGTCTTTGAGGATGACGGAGGCGCGACTGACAAGCGTTTGGAGTCAAAGGGATTCCGATTTATGGGACAGAGATTTACGCTGGATGCGGCGGCATTTACGCAGCTTACCTACGGTAGGGTAAAGGAAGCCAGCGACGGCAGTAAGAGATTGCTTCCGGACGGACTTGACGTTCCGGCGGCCATGGGCAGCGATCTTGCCCTAAATCTCCTGGTCGAGCAGGGAAATGACAAATATCCCAATTATCTCGAAAACATGGAGAAGGTGCGCGGCAAGATCCAAAGTGCCGATGAATATTGGTCATCCTCCGTCTATGGCGGCTGGCTGTACGTGCTGATGCCTCTTCTTGCAGAGCGGGGAGAAGGATATCCTTCCTTCATGACCAACGAAAATTGGCAGAAAAAGAGCCTTGAAGGTTATCTCGCAAGCTGGACGGAGCTGAAGCATGACACCGTCCTCTATGCAAAGCAGATCATAGCCGAGATGGGCGGCGATGATGATTATATTTACGATGACAGAGGTTACGTGGAACCTCAGCCGGAGCTTTATTCCAGGTTGTACGCCTTGACCAAGACGACGATGGATGGCCTTAAAAAAATGGGATATCTTGGGAAAGACGAAAAGGAAGGTCTTGAGAAGCTTGGCGAATTGTCATCGAAACTTCGTGATATTTCCGTGAAAGAGCTCCAGAATGAAAAGCTCACGGATGATGAGTATGAGCTGATCAGAGGTTACGGCGGATCTTTGGAACACTTGTGGTATGACACGGTGAAGGATGAGGCGACCAATGGTTATGCTGATGCTGCAGAGTTTCCCATGGCGCTGATTACGGACGTTGCAACGGATCCCAATGGCGTATGTCTGGAGGAGGCAGTTGGCGGTGCATCAAGGATTTACGTGATCTTTCCGATTGACGGAGAACTCCACATTGGCGTTGGCGGCGTATTCAATTATTATCAGTTTGTGCAGCCGATCTCTGACCGCATGACGGACAGTGAATGGCGCATCAAGCTTGGCCTGCAGGTGGACGATGACGGCTGGTACAGGGGTGAATGGGTGGACAGCCCCGAGTGGATGGAATCTTACAGGTATCATTGGAAAGCTGAAGACTATGGATACTAGGAGAAAAAAGAAAATTTTTAAAATCATAATTTTCAGTCTAGGGATGGTGGCGATCGTTGCGGTCGCCGCCTCCTTTTTATGGTGGTACGGTTTTTTCCTGCCGGGCTGGATCAAGTGGGAAACGAAGGAAGCGGAGTTCGACCAGGCTTACGTGACTCTGGAAGGCAGGAGGATCACGGTACGTGACGGCGGAAAAGACGGAGCCGTGGTTTGGAAGACGCAGGGGGATTGGTTTGTTCAAGACCTTGTCATCAAGGACGTAGATCAGGATGGCAAAGATGAAATGATCCTCCTGGTTTGGAAGCATGGAAGCTATGGAAACCACAGACCCTTTTGGGTAAAGAAAAATGACAAGGACTTAAAGCAACATATTTATATCTATAAGTACGATGTGAAGCGGGAGACGAGAGTCAGGGCAATCTGGATGTCCTCACAGATTACGTATGAGATCGAATCCATTTCCGACGGCGAAAAAAGCTACTTGGACGTTACGGACCGCACGGGGAACACCAGAGTCTGGGAGTGGAGGGAATTTGGATTAAAGCTGGTTCACTAACTTCCTGTTGAAAACCTATGGAGAAGCGAATATAATAACACCATGCAACAGTATTTCGTTTTGAGTTGACTTGAAAGAAAGGCATGAAATACCATGTTAGAGCAGTTTTCGAGGACGGAGCTTTTAATTGGAGCGGTCGGAGTGGAAAAACTTGCGAAGGCGCGCGTGGCCGTGTTTGGCATTGGCGGCGTGGGCGGTTACGTCGTGGAGGCACTGGCGCGAAGCGGCGTGGGAGAGTTTGACCTGATCGACAATGATACGGTCAGCCTGTCCAATCTCAACCGCCAGATCATTGCAACCTTAGACTCCGTCGGCCGGCATAAGGTGGACGTGATGAGGGAGAGAATCCTTTCCATCAATCCGGAAGCGGTCGTGCACGTTTATAAATGTTTTTACCTGCCAGAGACGGCGGGGGAATTTGATTTTTCGCAATATGATTACGTGGTGGACGCCGTGGACACGGTAACTGCAAAGATTGACGTGATCCTGCAGGCCCAAAAGTGCGGCGTGCCCGTGATGAGTTCCATGGGGGCGGGAAATAAGATGGATCCCACAAAATTCCAGGTGGCAGACGTATACAAGACCAGCGTCTGTCCGTTGGCAAAGGTGATGCGCAGGGAACTGAAAAAACGCGGCGTGAAGAAGCTGAAGGTGGTTTATTCCACGGAGGAGGCTTTGAAGCCGTCAGGAGCCGTGCAGGACGGTCTTGAACGGAGTGGCGCTGACCTTGGAGAAGAAATGCCCGCCGGAAAAAGGGCAATCCCGGGAAGCATCGCGTTTGTGCCTTCCGTTGCCGGCCTGATCATTGCGGGAGAAGTCATAAAGGACCTGCTTGCGTCAAATAAATGAGATTTTGAAGGAGAACCGTGAAACAGAGCATAAAAGAAAAGTAATTGGAGAGAAGAAGCATGAAAGTACTGTTGGAGAATCTGACAAAGAAATTTCCGAACCGTAACAAGAAAGCCGGCGGCGACGTGGTGGCGGTAGATCATTTTTGCTTTGAGATCCCGGACGGAGAACTGGTGGGACTGTTAGGGCCCTCCGGCTGTGGCAAGAGCACGGCGCTGTTTATGATCTGCGGTCTGCAAAAGCCGACGGAAGGAAAGATATTTTTTGGCGAGCAGGAAGTGACCAATCTTCCTCCGGAAGAGCGCGGCGTTGGCGTTGTATTCCAGAATTACGCGCTGTATCCGCACCTGACCGTGCTTCAGAACATTACTTTTCCGTTGGAGAACCTAAAGGGTGAGGAAAAGCTCACCAAGGAGCAGATGAAGGAAAAGGCTTATGAGGCGGCGAAGCTGGTGCAGATCGAGGAGCTGATGGAGAGAAAGCCCAGCGAGCTTTCCGGCGGACAGCAGCAGAGAGTGGCGATCGCCAGGGCATTGGTAAAACGCCCTAAGGTGCTTCTCTTGGACGAGCCTTTGTCAAACCTGGACGCGAGACTGCGCCTTCAGACCAGGGAAGAGATCAGAAGGATCCAGCAGGAGACGAAGATCACGACGATCTTTGTCACCCACGATCAGGAGGAAGCCATGAGCATCACCGACAGGATCGTGGTGATGGAGGCAGGAAGAGTACACCAGATCGGAAAACCTCAGGACGTATATGATGATCCCGTGGACTTGTTTGTCGCTAAGTTCCTTGGAACGCCGCCAATCAACGTGTTTGACGGAAAAGTGCAGTCGGGCAAGCTTTGCGTTGGCGAGGAAGCGGTGCTTGACGCGCCGGGCGTTGCCGATCAGGACGTGACGGTGGGCATCCGGCCAGAGGGCTTTGTGCTTGATCCCAACGGGGCATTTACGTGTCAGTTGTCCAGAGTGGAAGTGATGGGACGTGACGTCAGCGTGGTTTCCACGCACGAAAAGTGCCAGGGAAAGACCATAAGGTCCATCATTCAGGCAGAGAACGCCATCGACCTTTCCGCGAAGGAAATACGGTTTACACTGAAAAAGGCAAAGGTTCTTTTATTCCAAAAGGATACGGGAGAGAGGATCCGTTATTAAGTAATGACGGAATGACAAAAATGGAAAAAGTACAGTCCTATGACCAATATATTGAGCAGCTTGACGGAAGGGGAGATGTCATCGTATTTCGCGGTCAGGCGAACAGCGATTTCGTCCTGATCCCTTCGGGACTTCGCGGAGATCACGTGGCCACGGCGGATGATCAGATGTTCCGCTTCGTGGACGAGATGAAGAATCTGTTTGATTTTGATGAATTAACCTGCATCGAGATTGCCCAGCACTTTGCACTTCCGACAAGAATGCTGGATTTTTCCTATTCGTTTGACGTGGCACTTTTCTTTGCCTGTCATGATGAAAAAGGCCGCTACATGGAAAACGACGGGAAGGTTTATATTTTTAACAAGAGCAGATATGAGAAATATCTGAAGGATGCCGGCAAGTTATCCAGTCAAATGATACGGAACAACAAATTCCTTTATGAGTGGCTTCAGAAGTACATTGACAAGGAGCCTACGGCGATGGGAAAGCGCGGCGTGGACATGCCGATCTTTATCGACGCCACGAGACAGTTTGACCGTCTTTCCATGCAGAAGGGATTGTTCCTGCTTTGGGGAAGGGATGAAAGTGCCTTTGAAAAGATCCTGGAGAAGGAAGGCGTGCCCATGTCATACTTTATTGACACAATTGTCATTTCTTCGGAAGCGAAGCCAGGCATCCTAAAAGCACTTCAGCAAAAGCATCTCTGCGAGGATACCCTGTACATGAATGGTGCGAAGATCCGTGAGATGGTCCAGAGGATCAAATACGGAGACGGTAACGGGAGGAATGACAATGGAAAAGAATCAGTATAAGGGCTGGCTCTATCTTTTGCCTGCGGCGTTGTTTTTGGCCGCATTTCTTGTGTATCCCCTGGTGGACGTGTTTATTTACTCCATGGAGGAGGGCTATAATTTTGCCTCCCAGAAGAGCTTCGGCATGGGCACCTACAATTTTTCCTATGTTCTGCATGACCCCTATTTCCTGCAGGCCGTGAAAAATACGTTTTTGATGGTGGTGATCACCGTGCCGCTTTCCACCGGCATTGCGCTTTTGATCTCCGTGGGACTTAGTTCCATCACGCCATTAAGAAAATTATTCCAGACCATCTATTTTCTGCCCTACGTGACCAACACGCTGGCCGTAGGTCTTGTGTTCATGGTGCTCTTTAAAAAGACGGCATACTCGGACGGACTCGTGAACCTTCTGATCGGCTGGTTCGGAGGGGAATCCGTGGACTTTATCGACGGTCCCTATCCTGCCAAGATGTTTGTCATGTGTCTTTACGTCATTTGGGTGGTCATGCCCTTTAAGATCCTGTTGCTGACGAGCGCCATTTCTTCCGTTAATCCCAATTACTATAATGCGGCGCGCGTGGACGGAACCACGCCGTTCCGGATTTTTTATAAGATCACGCTGCCGATGATCTCGCCGACGCTGTTTTATCTGATCATCACGGGATTTATTGGCGCGTTCAAGGAGTACAGCAATGCGGTCGCTCTTTTTGGAACGGACTTGAATGCCGCGGAGATGAACACGATCGTGGGTTACGTGTATGACATGCTATACGGGGACAGCGGAGGATATCCTTCTTACGCGTCAGCCGCGGCGATCATACTGTTCTGCATCGTGCTGACGATCACGTATATCAATCTGACCATCAGTAAGAGGCATACGTACTATTGAAAGACTCGGGGGCGTGGCTTGATGGTCTCTCTCAGGCACGCTCGCGCTATGAGTTCAGCGTATCGGTACTAAGGTGTCACGGACGAACCCGTCACGCATGACTGGTTCGCCCGTATACGCCACCTAAGTACCGACGCTTGGAACACATGCCTGAGAGGGACCACCAAGCCATCCCCCTCGAGGTTTCGTAAAGCCACGGATGCCACGGGATTATAATATTACGTATTTGGCGATGAGATAAAAGGAATCATAGAGGATAAAAGAGTCTGAAGGATAAGGGATTCTGGGGTATAAGGGATTCCGGTTGACATGTTGGGAGAGGAATGAATCATGGGAGATTCCAGGGAAGAAGTGAGGAATGGTAATAAAGGGATGAAGGTGGGAGAGAAGGTTCGGAAGGGCGTAACTTACGCGGGACTTGGCGTATGGGCGATCATGGTTCTGTTTCCGTTTTACTGGATGATCCTGACGTCCGTGAAGAGTTACAGCGAATATAACTCGGAGTACGTGCCGAAATTCTATAGCAGCTCGCCCACCATGCAGAATTTTCTGGATGCGTTCAGCACGGTTCCGCTGGGACGCTATCTGTTGAATACGTTGATCTTTACCGTGATCACGACGGCGATCATGCTGTTTGTGGTGACCCTTGCCGCCTATGGGTTTGCAAGGCTTTCTTTCCCGGGAAAGGATCTTGTGTTTACCTGTTTTTTGGCGCTGATGATGATTCCGAATGAGTTGGTGGTCATCACGAATTTCGCGACGATCACGAACCTGCACATGAGGAACTCCTTCCCAGGTTTGATCCTGCCGTCCGTCACCTCCGTCTTTTATATTTACCTTCTAAAGGAGAATTTCGCGCAGGTGCCGGATGCCTTATATTATGCGGCAAAGGTGGACGGAACTTCCGACTTAAAGTATCTGTGGAAGGTGATGCTACCCATCTGCCGGCCGACGCTGATCACCGTTGGGATCTTGAAGGTCATTGAGTGTTGGAATTCCTACGTATGGCCCAGACTGATCACGGATGAAGAGGCCTATTTCCTTGTGTCAAACGGCATTCAGGAGATCCGGGAAAATGGTTTTGGACGAGAGAACGTGCCAGCCATGATGGCTGCGGTAGTGGTGATCTCCGTGCCTTTGGTGGTATTGTTCCTGGCGTTTAGGGAGAAAATTATGACAGGCGTGTCAAGAGGAGGTACCAAGGGATGACCGGAAAGCGTAAGTCTGGAAAAATTCGCCTGACGATCCTGATGGCGGCCGTATCCCTAAGCCTGCTTTCGCTGACGGGGTGCCATGGCTCAAAGGGGCGGGCAGAGTTTGAAGTGCCGAAGGAACTGGATGAAAGCCGTACCTTTGAGATTACTTTTTGGGCAAAGAATGATACCAATAAGACGCAGACGGAGATCTATCAGGAGGCGGTCCGCAGGTTTGAGGAGTATTACCCCAACATCCACGTGAACGTCCGACTGTATACGAACTACGGTGACATTTATAACGATGTCATCACCAACATTGCGACGGAGACCACGCCGAACGTTTGCATTACCTATCCGGATCACATTGCCACCTATCTCACGGGAAGCAACACCGTGGTGCCGCTGGATTCCCTGTTTGAGGATTCCCGCTATGGGCTTGGCGGCAAGAAGGTTGCGTTCGAATCCGTAAAGAGGGAAGAGATCGTTCCGGAATTCTTGGAGGAATGCACCATCGGTGAAAACATCTATGCGATTCCCTTTATGAGGTCGACGGAGGCGTGTTACGTTAATCAGACCTACGTGGAAAAGCTGGGATATGAGCTTCCCGACGTTTTGACCTGGGATTTTGTCTGGGAGGTTTCCGAGGCAGCCATGAAAAAGGACGCCAAGGGAAATTTCGTCGTGAACGGCCAGAACGTGATGATCCCGTTTATCTACAAGTCCACGGACAACATGATGATACAGATGCTGAGGCAAAAGGATTGGGGATATTCCGACGAAAGCGGAGAAATCCAGATATTTAACGATCAGACGGCAAGTCTCTTAAAAACGATCGCTGAACATGGAAAGACGAAGGCGTTTTCCACCTTCAAGATCTCTAGCTATCCTGCAAACTTCCTGAACGCGGGACAGTGCATCTTTGCCGTGGATTCCACCGCCGGCGCAACTTGGATGGGCTCTGAGGCGCCGCTGATGGACATTAGCGCTGATAAAGTGGTTTCCTTCAAGACGGCAGTCAGAATGGTGCCACAGTTTGATCCGGAACACCCGCAGATGATCTCGCAGGGTCCTTCCGTTTGTGTCTTTAATAAGGCAGATCCGCAGGAAGTGCTCGCATCGTGGCTCTTTGCGCAGTATCTCCTCACGGACGACGTCCAGATCGCCTACTCCGGAACCGAGGGCTACGTACCGGTAACCTTAAAGGCAAGGAACACGCAGGAATATCAAGATTATCTCGCGAAAGAGGGACAGGACCGCAAGGAGCATTACGACGTCAAGATCAAGGCAACCAAGCTTCTTTTGGAGAATACGCAGCATACCTTTGTCACGCCGGTATTTAACGGTTCGGCATCCCTGCGTGACGCGGCGGGACAGCTGATCGAGAACGTCGTTAAGTCCGTGAGAAGAAAGCAGACCGTGGATGACAAGTTTATCGACAAGCTATATCAGGACGTGATCAGTCTGTACCGGTTAGACCAGATCGGAGGGACGACGGAGACAAAGAAAGACCTCGGACCGCTCCCGGTTACGGCGAAACTTTTGCTTGGAACGTTGGCTTTGGTTTGGATCTGCATCATCACGGTTTCCGTGGCCCGAGTGCTAAAAAATAAGGCAAAGGATGCAAAGAAAAACGCAAAATGAGGGTGAAAACCCTAAGAAATTATGGAAAACGTTCAAAAATAGGGCACTCGTACTGTGAAATTTCTATAAAACTGAGATTGCATTCTTCATCAATGCCTTGTAAAATAACGAGGAAATTGAATTTGCATGACACTTTTTTTTCAAGTGTCGGAAAGGGAGAAAAATGAGAAAGAAAGTTTTGGCAGTTGTACTTGCCGCTTCCATGGGTCTTTTATTATTTGCAGCTTGTAATTCTGCAGATCAGAATGGGAAGGAGAGCTCCGCAGAGTCTTCCCAGAGCGTAGAGAGCTCCGTAGCAGAGAGTTCCGTAGCAGAAAGCTCCGTAGAGGAGAGTTCCGTAGCAGAGAGCTCCGTAGAGGAGAGCACTGAGGTTGTTGAGCCCGAAGTAAAGGCAATGACCTATGCCGAGTATGCGGCAGCTGAGGTTGATGATCCCGTTGTGATCGAAGCATACGTTCAGGCAAACCAGAGCTGGTGGGACGGAAAGCTTACCGTTTACGCTCAGGACAAGGACGGCGCTTATTTCATCTACAATATGGCATGTGCTTCCCAGGAAGATGCTGACAAGCTGGTTCCCGGTACCAAGATCCGCGTTACCGGTTACAAGGCTGAGTGGGCTGGCGAGGTTGAGATCGCAGAGGATGCTACTTACGAGATCATCGCAGGTGACACCTATGTTGCAGAGCCCGTTGACGTAACCGAGCTTCTTGGAACGGATGCACTGATCGAGAAGCAGAACCAGAAGGTTGCCTTCAAGGGCATGACCGTTGAGAGCGAGGCTCTTTACAAGTGGGATGGTTCCGGTAAGGAAGGCGATGACCTTTACTTCAACGTATCCGTAAACGGCAACACCTACACCTTCACCGTTGAGTCTTATCTGTGCGGCGCTGACACCGAGGTTTACAAGACCGTTAAGGCTCTCAAGAAGGGTGACGTTGTTGATCTCGAAGGTTTCCTTTACTGGTATGAGGGCGTAAATCCCCACATCACCGCAGCAACCGTAAAGTAAGAAGTTCTTAACTGCATATGGAATCATAAAGACCGTGTATTGGATGAAATTCCGATGCACGGTCTTTTTTGCGGCCCAATAATAAAAAAAGATTGCGTTTTTGCCGCAATATGCGATAATGGAAACGATAAGCATTATTTGAATCACTGACAGGAAGGAATCAATCATTCATGAGGATCATCGACATACTGAAGCAGGAACAAATGTCATTGTCATTCGAGGTATTCCCGCCAAAGAAGGAAACTTCCTTTGAGAGCGTTCGTGAGGCCACGGAGAGAATTGCGGAGCTTAGACCTTCGTTCATGAGCGTGACCTATGGCGCAGGCGGCGGAACCAGCGAGTATACCCTTGCCGTTGCCAAGAACATCAAGGAGAAATATGACGTTCCGATGCTGGCGCATTTGACGTGCGTGTCTTCAAGCAAGGACATGGTGCATCAGCGGATCGAGGCGATGAAGGAATGTGGGATTCTGAACGTGATGGCCCTTCGCGGCGACTTGACGCCGGAACTGGAGCAGACGGATCGCAGCACGTGGGATTACCGTCATGCAGTGGACTTGATCGCTGAGATCAAGGCAAGGGGAGATTTTTGCATTGGCGCCGCATGTTATCCCGAGGTTCATCCGGAGAGCGCGAATCAGCGGGAGGACATCAAATATCTGAAGGAAAAGGTGGACGCAGGCGCGGATTTCCTGACGACGCAGATGGTTTTTGACAATAATTTATTCTACAATTTCCTGTATAAGATCCGCGAAGCGGGGATCACGGTTCCGATCCTGCCAGGCATCATGCCGATCACGAATGCCAATCAGGTGGAGCGCGCGATCAAGCTTTCCGGAGCCTTCATGCCCCAGAGGTTTAAGGCCATGGTCGACAAGTTTGGATCCAATCCGGACGCCATGAAGCAGGCTGGCATCGCATACGCCACCGATCAGATCATCGACCTGTACGCAAACGGCATCACGAACGTTCACGTATATTCGATGAACAAGCCGGAGATCGCAAGCGGTATTCACCAAAATCTCTCAAAGATCCTGGGGAACGTTTTTTAGGAGTTAGATGGTTCATGTCAGAGAACGTGATTTTTGTTAAAAAATATGATGAGGCAGATAAGGCACTTGCCGTCAACGAGCGGGAAGTTCTTCGTTATGCGGGATATTTGGGACTTCCGGAGACCATGGACGAAACGCTGAGAGAGGTTTTCTCCCAGGTCGTGGAGGAACTGAAGGGAGCGTTTTCCTATCAGGTCTGCTACCGCAGGATGGACGTCACCTGGGAGGATGGCATGCCCCAGTTTTCTTTGCAGACGCAGTCGAAGGACCTGGCGAAGTGCTTAAACGGAAGCAGGGAGGTGATCCTCTTTGCCGCCACGGTGGGCCTTGAGATTGACAGGCGCATTGCAAAACATCAGCGTTTTTCCCCGACGAAGGCACTGCTTATGCAGGCGTACGGCGCGGAGCGCGTGGAGACGCTTTGCAATGCGTTTTGCGACGAAATGAAACGACAGGCGGAAGCAGAAGGATTGCAATGCACGGCCAGGTTTTCTCCCGGATACGGGGATCTTCCGCTGGAGGCGCAAAGAGACGTGTTTCGGTTATTGGATTGCAACCGCAAGATTGGCATCTCGCTGAATGAAAGCCTGCTGATGACGCCGTCGAAATCCGTGACGGCACTGTTTGGAATGGGGGCTGGCGTTTGCCCGGGGCAAGAGCATAAATGTGAATCTTGCGAAAAAAAGGATTGCGAATTTCGCAGTGACGACGTGAGAGCATAAGAGGACAAAGCATGAAAGTATTGGATTATCTAAAGGATCACGTAACATATTTGGACGGCGGCATGGGAACGCTTTTGCAAAAGCGCGGCCTGCAGCCGGGAGAATTGCCGGAGCGCTGGAACGTATCGCACGCGGACGTGATCGTTGAGATTCAAAAGGCATATTTTGACGCAGGAACCAATATCATTTGCACCAATACCTTTGGCGCGAATTCCCTGAAATTTGATGATGAGGAGCTTCAAACCCTGATCAGCGCGGCCGTGGAAAATGCCAAGAAAGCAAGGGAGCTCAGTTCCGGAATGCAGGAGAAATTCGTTGCATTGGACATTGGCTCCATGGGAAAGCTTTTAAAGCCTTATGGCGATTTTGAATTTGAGGATGCCGTGGAGGTTTACGCAAAGACCGTGAGGATCGGCGCTGCCTGCGGCGTGGACCTGATCTATATTGAGACCATGAACGACAGCTACGACACGAAGGCGGCACTTTTGGCGGCGAAGGAAAATTGTGATCTGCCAGTGTTTGTATCCAACGCGTACGGCGAGGACGGAAAGCTCATGACTGGCGCCACTCCGGCGGCCATGGTGGCAATGCTCGAGGGCATGCACGCGGATGCGATCGGCGCAAACTGTTCCCTTGGACCAGAGCAGCTTAGGGGCGTCGTGGAAGAGTATCTAGCCTATGCATCCGTTCCCGTTTTGCTAAAGCCAAATGCGGGTCTTCCGAGAAGTGAAAACGGCCAGACGGTATACGATGTCTTCCCGGAAGAATTCTCTGACGTCATGAAGGGATACGTGGAGGCAGGTATCCGCATTGCTGGCGGATGCTGTGGTACCACTCCGGATTACATCGCCGCAACGGTGGCAAAGACAAAGGATCTTGCGCCGAAGGAGATCGTACCCAAGAACCGCACGCTGATCAGTTCCTATACCCACGTGGTGGAATTCAAGGATTCCCCGATCCTGATCGGAGAGAGGATCAATCCCACGGGTAAGAAACGGTTTAAGGAAGCACTTAGAAACAATGACATAGACTATATTTTGGGCGAAGGCCTGACGCAGCAGGAAAAGGGCGCGCACGTACTGGACGTGAACGTGGGTCTTCCGGAGATCGATGAGGTTGAGATGCTGAAGAGGGTTGCCTTTGAATTGCAGGCCATCATCGACCTTCCGCTGCAGATCGACACCACAAACGTGACTGCGATGGAGACGGCGCTTCGCCGTTACAACGGCAAGGCCATGATCAATTCCGTAAACGGGAAGGAAGAAGTGATGCGTGAAATCTTCCCTCTTGTCAAGAAATATGGCGGACTGGTGGTATGCCTTACCCTGGACGAGGACGGCATTCCCGCGGAGGCGGAAAAGCGCGTTGAGATCGCGAAAAACATCATCCGGGTGGCTAAGGAATATGGCATTGAGAAGAAAGATTTGATCTTTGACACGCTTGCCATGACGGTCAGCGCGGACAGTCACGCAGCACTGGCGACGTTACAGGCTTTGAACGTCATCAAGCATGAGCTGGGATGTCATACGTCCCTTGGCGTGTCCAACGTATCCTTTGGCTTACCGAACCGTGAGATCATCACGGCAGCATTCTTCTCCCTGGCTTTGGAAAACGGCCTGTCAGCCGCGATCATGAATCCGAATGCGGCGGAGATGATGAAGAGTTATTATTCCTTCCGGGCATTGCACGGACTTGACGAAAACTGCACGGATTACATCGAGAACATTGGAAAGTATGCTTCCGTTGCAGCTGCACCCGCGCAGACGGCCGGAGCAACGGCGGAGGGCGCAAAGGATTCCGAATTCCAGAGTGACCTGCAGAGAGCCATTGTAAAGGGCCTTAAGGAGCAGGCCGCGGCACTGACCATAGAGCGGTTAAAGACGGAAGAGCCTCTTGACATAGTGACTTCTCAGATCATTCCCGCGCTGGATATTGTGGGAAAGGGATTTGAGAAGAAGACCATGTATCTTCCCCAGCTTTTGATGAGTGCTGAGGCATCACAGTGTGCTTTTGAGCAGATCAAGAATAAGATGGCCAGCAGTTCTTCGGAATCCGTCAGCCGCGGAAAATTCGTGATCGCAACCGTTCACGGAGACATTCATGACATTGGGAAAAACATTGTTAAACTGATCTTGGAAAACTACGGGTTTGAGGTGTATGATCTTGGAAAGGACGTGCCGCCTGAGACCGTGGTGGACGTAGTGGTAGAACAGCATGCGCCATTGGTAGGGTTAAGCGCGCTCATGACGACGACGGTGCCCGCGATGGAGGAGACGATCAAGCAGCTCCGTGAGAAGGCACCCTGGGCGAAGGTCATTGTCGGAGGCGCCGTATTGACGCAGGAATATGCGGACAGCATCGGTGCGGATTATTATGCGAAGGATGCAATGGCAACGGTTCGTTATTCCATGCAACAGATGGGGCAGCAGGCATAATGCCCGAATAGAATAAGCAGAAAGAATAAAGCAAGAAGAAAAAGCGTGGTCACGGTTATGGTTCCGTGATCACGCTTCTTTTTCCGTAATAAGTGCTGATGGCTTTATTTTCTTCGGCATTGGGATCATCCGTCAGATCCTTCCAGCCGAGGAACCAAGGCCTAATGGAATACTGCTTTAGCACGACGTCAGCCTGCTCAGAATGCAACAGGCGCAACCTTTCCTCATATTCCTCGTGGAAGGTCTTGGCCTCGCCCGAGGTGAGATAGTAATGCGCGCCGTAGGCGGAATACTGTCCGATGCGGTCCGGCGAGATCTTAAAGAAGAAGGACCAGACGAGAAACCAACAGATCAGGACGTACCAGGGAATGCGGAAATCCGGTATCTTTGGAAGCATCGTACGGATGACTCCGAAGGCATAGATCATGTTGAGAAGAAGCACAAACTGGAACGTGATCTTGATCAGGTTGATGCTGCGGGAAAGATCGTTCGCACCAGTTCCGTAAAGGCCTGGCGTGCAGGTGGAAGCATACAGGCAGAAGGACCAAAGGACAACAAGGGGGAAGACCCAAAGTCGGAACTTGATCCGGTCCGTCTTGACCAGACGCCATACGACGGGGATCAGTAAGGCATACAAAAGCAACGTACGCCAATCCAGAAATTCACGCGCAAAGCGAATGGCTTCGGGGAAGGAACGAAGGATCGCCTTGAAGGGCGGCAATGCACGGCCGACGTAGTAGGCAGCCCGGACCTGATTGCCGGGGGCGGATACGTTGAGATAAAAGCCTATGCAATAAGCCAACATGGAGGGCAGCCACAGAAGGGCCCTTTTGTTCTTGAAGATCAAGGCGAGTGCAAAAACCGTTAGAACAATGAGCGGCGTCTGCAAGGCGGTGATAAAATTGGCACCCGCAATAAAGAAAGCTAAGGGCATGCTGACCGCAACGCCAAGAACGGACAGCCATTTCTTCCCGCCGCCATAGAGAATTGCCAGTAGCAGCGACAGGTAAAAGAGCTTAAAGGAAAACATTCCCACGTAGTGGACGCCGCCGTTATACCAATAAAAGCCTTGCTGCGGCGTGTAGAGCAAAAGAATGACGATGGTGGCGGTGCCGGACTGCATCCCCAGCATGGTCCAGACGTCACCTTTGAATACCTTTCTGACAATGACTCCGACAAAGGTGAAGATGGAAGCAGTCAGCACAGTGATCAAAAACACGGGCCCCAGGAAATAATACCCTTCGCCAAAGATCATTGGCACCAGGCCCATCATAAAGATGGAACCATAGGTTCCCTGCCAGGAGTAATGGCAGGTGATGGCGTTTTGGATCGCGCCCGAGATGGCAGCCTTGAGCGTGGAACCGCCCCAGGTATAGGTCACCCAAACGGGTCTTGCGTAATTGTAATCATCATAAAACGGGATAGCATACTGCGTCAGCGCGTAAAGCGGCACAAGACAGGTCAAAAGGATCAGCGTGAGAAATATGGCGTGGAGCTTGTCGTTCAGCCCCCAGGTAATGATTTTTCGAACGTATTTCACGGAAGAAACCTCCTCGAAGGGTAAAATGGAACAAACAAAATATAACACGTATTCCAATGCTTGGCAACTGTTCCGGCGACGGGGAAGCTCCTGCAGCCGGAAGGCGGGAGGCCTGACCATTGGGGAGATATCGTCAAGCTGGACTAAGGGGAGAATTGTCATGATGACCAAAACATGCTATAATATGGCAGAATGCTTTTGACGGAAAGCAAAAAGTTTTTGATAGTCAAAGGCAGAGCAAGAAGATAAGACTGGTGACGATGTGTCAGAAGGGTGAAGCGTTACATGAAGGAAGGCAAGGAGAAAGCGCCTAGAAACAAAACCATTGATTTTTCCCTGGACAGTGCGGAGGGTAAGAAATACCGGAAGCGGATCATGGAAATGCCAAAGGATGCCGTGGAATTAAAGACAGTTTTGGACCAGACCATTTGCGGGGACAGCTTTACGGTCATGGACAGGTTGCCACGCGGCTTTGTGGACCTTCTGATCGTGGATCCGCCCTACAATCTGGAAAAGGATTATCACGGCAATAAATTTAAGGCGGAGAGCCATGAAGCATACAAGGCCTACACAAAGGGCTGGATGGAAAAAGCTCTGCCACTCTTAAAGCCGACGGCATCCGTTTACGTATGTTGTGACTGGAAGAGTTCCCTGGTGATCGGTGAAACGTTGCACGAGATGCTAAAGGTGCAAAACCGCATTACCTGGCAAAGGGAAAAGGGGCGCGGCGCCCAGGCAAACTGGAAAAATGGCATGGAAGACGTATGGTTTGCAACAGTTGGAAAAACTTATACCTTTAACCTGGATGCCGTCAAGATCCGCAGGAAAGTGATCGCGCCATACAAGATTGACGGCGTGCCGAAAGATTGGGAGGAGACGGAGGAGGGGAACTATCGAAACACCTGTCCCTCCAATTTCTGGGATGACGTGTCCATCCCTTATTGGTCCATGCCGGAGAATACGGCGCATCCGACGCAAAAGCCGGAAAAGCTTATGGCAAAGCTCATTTTGGCAAGCAGCAGGGAGGGCGACGTTGTGTTTGATCCCTTTGCCGGATCAGGCACCACGGCCGTAACGGCAAAGAAGCTGGGACGACGTTTTGTGACGGTTGAACAGAATGAACTATATTGTGCCTGGGCGCAAAAGCGCCTGGAGATGGCAGAGGAAGATCCTTCCATCCAAGGGTATCGGGACGGAGTTTTCTGGGAACGGAATACCTGGGCAAAGCAAAAGAAGACGCCTAAAAACTAAGGCGGGAGGAACGGCATGGTAATTGAAAAGTATGAAAAGATCACGAATGAGGAAGCGAGGGAAATCACCATATTAATGGCTAATGCCAGACAGTTGATGAGAGATCCAATGAAAAAACTGTCGGACGTGTTTTCATTTTGCCTGAAAGCCTGTATTTTTGGTGTCATTGGGCTAGTTCTTTGCATCCTGCTCATCATCTTTGGCGACGCGGATCTCTACGTGATCTTATGCATGGGCGTGATGATTGCCATGCTTCTCATAGTTTTCGTATACTACAGAAGCATGCGCAAGCTGTACCTGGATTTGATCAATCAAGCAAATGATCGCGTTACCATCACTCTAGATGAAGAAGGCGTGGGCTATGATGACCATGGCACCAAGAAACTCAAGCTTTTCTGGAAGAATATTTCTTTTGTCCGGGCATTTCAGCACGTCGTCTGCTTCTTCCCCAATGACGTCTCCGAAATCATGATCACCATCGACAGAGCCCAGTTCGCTAAAATCAAAGACTTTCTCCAAGAGAACCACATAGACATACAAATTATCGACTAAATCCACCGCGCTGACAACATCCGTCAACCGCGCCTACGACATTCTCGCCACGGCACCGATGGCATCTGCCTTCCACGCCTACGACATTCTCACCACGGCACCGATGGCATCTGCCTTCCACGCCTGCGACATCCCCTCCACGGCACCGACGGCATACCCCCTTCGGGAACAATTAGCCGGCGGCACTTAGTAAACCAGTCGGCTGAATGGAAAATTTCGAGAAATGTTTGAGGAGCTTTAGCTCCGAGTTTTTCTCGAAATTTTCCACTCCATGAAGACGGCTGGCGAACTTAGTGCCGTCCGTGCCGTTCCCGAAGGGGGTATGCCGTTGGTGCCGCGAGGGGATGCTGGCAACGTGGCAAGGGAGGCGGAAGCCGTCGGCAAGGGAGGCGGAAGCCGTCGGCAAGGGAGGCGGAAGCCGTCGGCAAGGGAGG